>NZ_MKVS01000025.1:0-5984 GCF_001898925.1 Novosphingobium sp. 63-713 | reverse complement strand
TTATCCAGACTCTGTGAGTCTGTCTTAGCGAGAGCACCTCCGGTACAATGGGGCGGATATTCGCGACGGATGGATATCACGCGCCCCATCACAATGCTGACCCGGCTTAAGCCGGGTCAGCATTGTGATTTGCCGTTTCCGGAGGCCCATGCCGCAACTGTTCTTCACGGATCTCGCCGCCCTGAAAATGCCCGCCGTTGTCGATGGCGTTGTCGATCAACTTACCACGGCCGAGATAGCGGCGATGGAAAGCTTCGGCCTTGTCGAGGGCATGCCCTTCATCCTCGGAGAGGATGGCAGCTACGACCACGACCTCAACAGGTTCTTTCGTGCCGCTCCGACCATGGGCGTTCGATCGCTGAACAGCCTGCGCGCCTATGCGCGCGATATCGTCGTGTGGCTGCGCTTCCTCGCGGAGCGGCGCGATGGAAAATCTTTATGGGCGGTGGATCGCGAGGACATCGCAGCCTTCCATAGGGCGCGCCGACTGTCATCCCCGACGCATCGCATATCAGCCCAGTCATGGAATCGTTCCATTGCCGCGCTCGACAAGCTGTATCGATGGGCGGTCGAGGAAAAGCTGATCGACAAGGCACCGTTCACCTATCGCCAGATGTGGGGGCGCACGACCGATGGGGGCACCGTCGGCATCGCAGCGAATATGGCCCGCGAGGCGGGCTCCCGTAAGCGAAACACCCGCTTCCTGTCGCTGGACCGCTATCTGCTGTTCCGCGATGTCGGGCTGCGCGGACGGCTTCCCGATGGTGGCGAAGATCCGGGCTGGTGTGGCCGCAACGGCGAACGCAATGCCCTCTTCGCGGAGCTGCTGGTGACGACCGGCTTACGGTTGCAGGAAGGTTCTAGCCTGCTGCTCGCGGAATTACCGGCACTCGACTCTCATCCCGATCAGCGTTCGATCCCGTTCCCGATCGCGGCGGCAACGGCCAAGGGCAACAAGGGCCGTGAGGTCCGATTACCGCTACGACTGCTCAGGCGGCTGCGTGATTATGCCGACGTGGAGCGCGCAAACGCGCTGGACCGCTACGGGCTTCGCCGGAGATGGGAACGAATCGAGGCGCCGTTGATGGTCGCCAGTCATGACCGGCGATCCCTTCGACTCGACGATCAGCCATCCAGTCCGATCCGCTTCAACAACCTTAATCCCGGCGAGCGCGGCCGGTTGATCCATCGGCAGTCGCGGGAGCCGCTGGTGCTGTGGCTGACCGAAGGCGGGCTGCCGATGCCGATGGCGGCATGGGAAGCGGTGTTTATGCGGGCCAGCGCGCGATGCCGCCGCTTCGGCCTCGACATCGATGTGACGCCGCACATGCTGCGCCACACCTTCGCCGTCCACATGCTGACGCTGCTGCTGCGCGAGCAGATGGCGTGGCTTCTGGAGGAACGCGCGGGCCGGATGAGTCCCGCCTATCGTCGTCTGATCGGCGATCCGCTTCTCAAGCTCCAGCGCCTGATGGGCCACAGCCGGATCGAGAGTACCTACATCTACCTCGATCATCTCGACGAATGCCAGGCGTTGATCGACGCAGCGGTCGAGCAATGGGGTCTGGACGTCAGCGCCGCGAGCGTAGCGGCGTGAAGCGGCGGGGCCGCCGGGCAACCTTCCCGGACATCGATGCGGACACGCCGCTGGACGGAATCAATCTGGCGACAATTACCGAAACTCACGATCCCCGGCGCTTTCGCGTTCTCCTCCAGGACGGTGGGGAGCGACTGGTTGACCTGACAAGCTGGCCGCACCCTTCCTTCACGATCGCAATGGCGCCACTCGTGCAAGAGCATATCCGCCAGTTGGGTCCGGCGCCGGTCGGTCGGTCGATTTACTGCAAGGTGCTCGATCTACGGCAGTTCTGGCGCTTCCTGGATGCCGCAGGGGTGAGGATCGATGGTCTTGACGGCATGACGGCCGACTTGATCGACAGCTATGAAAACTGGCTGAGGCACAATGGGAAATCCGAACAGCATCTCCGTCGAGTGCTCAGCCATCTGATCTCGCTGATGCGTCTTGCTGTCGAAATGTACCCTGGCCGCTTCCCGCCGGACATGGAGCATCGGCTGAGCTGGCTTGGAAGCGGCGAATTTATCCACTCCCGGCCACGGGACGCCTATAGCAGCGGCATCGCAGCCGCGCTTCGCTCGGCTGCCAGGAAACAGATCACTGAGGCGGCCGCACGCATCCTACTCGGTGATACGATGCCCGGGCCAAGGCCGGACATAGCCGCCAACCCGAAGCTGAGCGGCTTCTATGCCGAGGTTCTGCTTGCCCTTGCGCGCGATGGTAAGCTTAGCACCCGCGTTCCGCCATTACGGCTGCTCAAGAGCGGGCTTCAGAACAGTGGAAGCCCGCCCTTGAGCAGCACAACGCTACACGGTACAATCTATCTGACCCGCCTCGACTTCATCGCGTTCCTGGTGTCGCTGTCACTGGACACCGGGATCGAGATCGAATGCCTCAGAAGCCTGAAGGCAGACTGTCTCCGCAATCCGACACGCGGCTATGTAGAGGTCGAATATCGCAAACGTCGCGCGCGCGGTGCGGAATGGAAACATCTGCGGATACGCGACGGGGCCAGTTCCACACCTGGCGCGATCATCCGTCAGGCCATCAGCCTGACGGCGCGGGCGCGCCGATATCTAGGGACAGATGCGCTCTGGGCCTACTGGGATGGTTATAAGCTGCTCGAGGGAAGAAACAGCCGCGGAAGCGTAGAAGCCTTCGTCACGCATCATGCGCTCACGGATCATGAGGGCTGCCCACTCAAGCTCGAGCTGTCTCGGCTCCGCAAGACCCACAAGGCCGAGCGCTATCTGCAAACCCACGGCCAGCTTGCTGACTTCGCGATCGGTCACTCGATCCCTGTTGCAGCAAACCACTATGCTGATATCCCGGCATTGAGTCACGTTCACGAACGCACGGTTGCCGACGCCCTTCATGCTGCACTGGATGCCGCGTTGAAGCCGACACTCGTTCCGCCCGCCATGGAAAAGGCCGTCCGCGCCGATCCGGGCTCGGTCGAACTCCCGGTCGCAGCCGACCGCGTTCCAGCTCTCTTGGGCGGCGAAGAGGACGTATGGCTCGCAAGTTGCGGCGGCTATTATGAAAGCCCGTTCGCGTCATCGGGGGAAGCTTGTCCGACGCCCTTCTGGGGCTGCCTTGAATGTGCGAACGCCGTGATCACGACGCGCAAGCTGCCTGCGCTGATCGCGTTCGATCTGTTCATGATCGAGCAGCGTGCGGGAATGGACGAGGCGTCATGGTCGGCTCGGTTCGGCCGCGCTCATCATCGCATCGTCGATCAGATCATACCGGCGTTCCCGGCGCAGCTTGTGGCGGATGCGCGCGCGAAAGCCTTGGAAGCGGGATCAAACCTTCTCTATCTGCCTCCCGAGCTTGCGGCATGGTGAAACAACGGCCCGCCGCTGCGCTTGCGCCCCTGGCCTCGATCTATCGCAACCTCGACGATATCGTGCTCGCGTCCACACCGCTAAGGGCCGACGCAGATCGCGATGGCCTGTCGCGGTTCGGCGATGACCTATGGGATATGAACCCGGGGGTCTTCCAGGCGCGCGCTTATTGCAAAATGAATATGCTCGACTTCAGCACTATCGGCTGTCCAGTCGAGCAGCTTACGGCCAAGGAATATATCTTCGCTAGCCTGAATGTTCGCGCTGGCGAGAGATATGGTCGGCTTCGCCCGTCATCTGCGCGAAACGCACTGCAGCAACTCCAGCGCTTCATGGGCTATGTGCGGGAGCGACACGGCCGGTTCGATACGGCGCTGATCGATCAGGAGACGATCGACGATTATCGCGTCATGTTGCTCGCGACGACGTCCGGTGGCCGCCGCTCGTTCGCACGCTACCTGAAACCGATCGTGGAACTACGCCGGTTCGCAGCCTATCTGACCTGTGGAGGTCTTGCCTTCACGCCTTGGGGCGGGCGGACCATCTACCGTGTCGCCGGGTGTAACGGTCCAAAACCTGGAGAGAACCGGACGCCGCGGATCCCCGAGCCGGTGATAGGCGCACTGCTCCACTGGTCGCTGAAATATATCGAACTCTACTCGGTCGATATATTTGCAGCACGTGCCGAATTAACAACATTGCAAGCGAAACGCGCGGCTAGGCCGCACTTACGCCCGCGAACTGACGTGCTGGCACGCGTCAATGCCTGGCTCGATGAGCGGCGGAGATCCGGGCGCGGCGTCCCTGTCTGGGAAAATCCTAACAGGACGGGTGTTGCGCCAGCGCTGTCGCGCGCGACACCCCTGCGGGGAGAGGTCATCAACCTTCGCCTCATCACGTTCCAGATCGATGTGAATATGCAGTCGGTTCAGGAAAACAGCAAAGCCTATGACCTGATCCGCCAGGCAGCGATCGAACTGGGTGTCGAGCGTGGCGGCATGGACACGCCAATCTCGATAGATCCGGATACCGGCCGGCCCTGGCGGGGCCGGTTCGATGCCCACAGCCTGGTTGAGGAAGAGGTAAACCTTCAAACGGCAGCCTACATCCTGTGCGCCTATCTGAGTGGGATGCGCGACGGCGAGGTACAGGCGATGCGGCCCGGCGCCGTAGCGCGCTCATGTAGCGCTGATGGCATGATCGAGCGTCTGGCGGTCCGCAGCACGGTCTTCAAGGATCGAGGTACACGGGGCGAGGCTGCGGAATGGATCACTATCGCTCCGGTCGATCGGGCGGTTGCTATCGCGGAACGTCTTGCCGCCCACCACCGCCGTCATCGTGGCGAAGATGAACTCTGGCTTGTTCTCAATGGGCACAATGAAACGTCAGGACATGGAATCCCGCACATCGTGGCCCAAATCAATCGGCTCCGCGCTACGATCGACCAGCGCTATGGCAAGCCAGATGAGCCTGTCTTCCCTCTGGTGGAGGGGCATCCCTGGTCGTTTACGACCTTGCAGTTCCGACGAACGCTGGCTTGGTATATCGCCAATCGGCCGTTCGGAGTGGTTGCTGGCAAGATCCAGTATAAGCATGCGTCGGTCGCCATGTTCGATGGCTATGCGGGCTCTTCGGCTTCCGGCTTCCGACAGGAGGTCGAACAGGAACGCGCACTTGGCCAACTCGACGATATCGTCGAGCATTATGAAGCGCATCTTCGCTCCAAGCGCCTAGCTGGTCCCGCCGCATTACGCCTTACGCAGGAATATGATCGCGTGGGCCGGGAGCTTGGGCCGTTCCCTGGGCGTATTGTCGACAAGGGGCGCATCAAGGCGATGCTGGCACATCTGGCACGAACGCTTCACGTTGGCCATCTGACAGACTGCTTCTTCGATCCCGCCACGGCCCTGTGCCTCGATAAGCGCAACATGGGGCAAAGAGTAGACCCGCTGCTCTCGCAATGCGCCCCGGATCGATGCCCCAACTCCTGCGTCACGATGCGGCACTTGCCGGTATGGGAAGCCTCGATCGCCGAGACGGACGTGTTGTTGCGCAGCAAACGGCTATCGTGTGTTCAGCGCGAAGCGTTGAGGCGCGACAATGAGCGGAAGCGCAAGCTGATCGCGCCTCTGAAATCAGGAGATGCTGAATGACACTGCCCGTCAGCCGCACGACCGAGGAAGCGCTACGTCAGGCGCTTGCGCGCCTCATCGACGGATGCCCAACGCGAACCGATGGTCGCCTGACCGTCGCCAACCTTGCGCGCGAGGCTGGCATGAGCCGGGCAACGGCAAACCGCGCTACCGCCATCGTGGCCGCCTGCCGTGATGCCATTGCTGCTGCCAGAGCGAGAGGTATGCCACCGAGGGGCGGGCCTGAAAAGGCGAGAGAGGAGCGCCGGGCTATGCATATCCGCGCCCAGCACATCCAGGCCCGAGCCCTGCAACAAAGGCAGGAAGAGCAGCGCGCTGCGCGCGCCGCTGTCCTGCCGTTCCCGAGAAACGCCCATGTCCAGCCTCGCAATAAAAGAAGTGAGACACCCTAGACAGTTTAGATATCTG
>NZ_MKVS01000024.1:0-1571 GCF_001898925.1 Novosphingobium sp. 63-713 | reverse complement strand
ACCAAAAGAAATCCGCCATTGCCAACGCCTCCTCGCAGGACGCGTTGAATCACACTCAATGGCAGATGGGAATCCCGTTAATGGGTCCGGACCCTAGTATTGACGGAAGGGCATCGGCTCTTTCGACTTCACTGGGTCTTGGCGACGCTTCTCCGCCCGATCCAAATGGAGATGTAAGGCTTTGCCTGCACTGTCGAGAGATCGCTCGATCCTGGATGTCAGCGAGCCCCAAGATTCGTAAGGTGGCGGGAAGCGTAAGCGCCGACGGAATGCGGCGTTGACGAGGCCCTATTTGGCCTTTCGCGAGCGCGGCGCCCATTTCTTTGCGAGGGCGGCGAAGCTGTCGTTGATCATGTCGATGTTTGGCGGTGCGTGTGGATCATGGTCATCGCCCAGGGCATCGAGAGCCTCCTCGTGATACTCGTGGGCAGGATCCGCCAGCGCTTCGAGTTTCTCGGCATAGCCCGAGGGACCGCCTGAATCCTCTGGTGGCCGCATACCGGTGGCGGCGATTAAACGCGGATAGATTTCGTTGGGATCGGCAGGGGCGATGCCCTGTATCTTGACGCTGTGCTCCCACGCATCGCCAAAGTCATAGAGGTAACGGAAGGTTTTGCCCCGCATGCCCTCGAGCGCCTGAGCCAAGGTCGTTTTGCGCGCATCAAGCGGGCCGTCAAAGCCATAGAAGGGATCGGGGATGCCGAAGCCCGTGTGGCCGAAGGTCAATTCCCACAGGTGGCTGTCGGTCCACGCCAGCGCTGCCTGGAAGGTGCTGTGCAGGCGGTCGAGGCGGATGCCCAGCGGCACTTCGATGACGCGGCTCACCACCGGCGTCACGTCATCCAGCGTGATCGTCATCCTTGCGACGAAGGCGTTGCTCAAGCGGCCTGCTCCAACTTTTGGATCTCTCTTGCCGCCTGCCAGTTCCATGGCAGCAATTCGTCGATCCGGTTGATGGGATGATTGCCGATACGCGCGATGACGTCGGTGAACCAGGCCTCGGGCTCCACACCGTTCAGGCGGCAAGTTTCGACGAGGGAATAGAACAGCGCCGAGGCATCTCCGCCCTTGGTCGAGCCGACGAACATCCAGTTGCGGCGGCCAAGAGCAACACCGCGCAGGGCATTCTCAACAAGGTTGTTGCTGATCTCGAGCAGGCCATTGTCACAATAGCGGGCCATCGCCGCCCAGCGATTGAGCGGATAGCGGCATGCCTTGGCCAGCGCGCTGTCTGAAGACAGCCCGCGCATCTGTGCTTCGAGCCATGGCCGTAAGGCAGCCAGTTTCGGGGCGGCCAGTTGCTGGCGAACCCGCCGTCGTTCGTCCGGTGGCGCTCCTTTGATGTCGCGCTCGATCGCGAACAACTCGCCGATCCTCACGACGGCTTCCGCCGCGACCGGCGATGGGTTCTTGGCCAGAATGTCGGTAAACTTGCGCCGTGCGTGAGCCTTATGCCGAGCTCGGCATAAGGCCCATTATCCAGAGCATGGTTTTATCTGGGGTATTTTGGGATATAATCCTTGGGTGCCGGAGATTTCGGCGCATTGGGCTCCAGATAAAAGCCGCGTCCT
>NZ_MKVS01000023.1:0-92576 GCF_001898925.1 Novosphingobium sp. 63-713 | reverse complement strand
ATTCATATCTGGGCGGCATCAGCCCCCTCGCATTCGAGGCCAAGGTGGCATAGTGAGATAGGTGACCGGCACAAATCCGTTACAAGTCCAGGTCTCGCCGCTGCCCGCGCGCGAGGGCGCAAGGGCGGCCGAAAATTCGCCCTTTCCAAGGCGCAGGTGCGTCTCGCCCAGGCGGCCATGGCCCAGCGCGACACGTCCGTTTCCGATCTGTGCAAGGAACTGGGGATCGAGCGTGTCACCCTCTACCGTTATGTCGGCCCCAAAGGCGAACTCAGAGACTACGGCAAACGTGTCCTGGGGTTGGCGTCCAAAGATAAAACGATCAGCGACGGCAATTAGGTCTTCATCTTTTCCATTCATCCTTCATGGCAGTGAATGAATTCAGGCTCTTATTCGGGAATTATGGACCATGATGTCTATTCTGCTCTTTGCTGCGGCGGCTCAGTATCAGATGCCGCCGGCGCCTCCACCCCCACCGACTGGGGGAGAAGCACTAGAGAGCGAACTCGGCAGAATGGCGCAAAAGTATCGCACGCAATGTTATTCCGAAAAGGCGATCAAAATCATGATCGATAGTACCCGGCGCGCGAGAACCACCGTGTCGCCTGACGTGGCCGCAATCCGAGCTACAAACAAGGAACTGGCCGAAGCTGCATATGCGGAGCCGTTCGACAAGAATCGAATGGTGCTGGCGATGCGTGCTCGCGCCCAAGCCCAAGCTGATTCGATGGCGCACTATCCCGACAACAGCATCGCCATCCTGGAACAACTGCCGAAGGCCGATCAGGTCATCTTCGCGCGATCAAATTCCGGTGCCTTGCCGGTGTTTCCGCCGAAGTCATGCCCCTAAACGGCCTTTTATCGGACCGACAAAGGATAAGGCCAGAGAATGATCACTGCCCTGCTGCTCACTGCCACTCCCGCACTCTTGCCGCAAGAGGCGCAAACGCTGCCTTTGGCCGAATTGGCTTACCGCGTCTTGGGTGCGACAGGCGCGATCGTTGTCGATGCCGAGCGGCCACATTGGCCCGTTTGTACCGGGATGTGCCCTCCTGCGCAGCCCCATCCCGATGGCCCGCCCCCGCTTACGTCCTTGACCTTCTACACTCGCGCCTCCGCATCTAACGAGGCCGGTTGGTTCGGTATTTGCCGCGCAACAGCAGTCGATGTCAGCTTCGATAAGGAGGGCACCGTCACCAGCCTGAATCAGCGCACCACGGTGGGCTGGCTTGGGGCGCTTACCCGCGAGAAAGTCGGCAGCGGGGCCGCTGGTGCTGACATTTCGGCTCAGTACAAAGCGTTTGATGAACGTTGTCGGGCGCTGCCCACTACTCGTCAATTCGTACCCACATTTGGCCCCCTCGATGGCGAACGTGCGCTCATCGCGGTGGCGCTGGTCCATGATAGTATGGGACGAGGTGGCCCTATCCGCGTCACCTGTGCGATCGACTTCTTCTCCCATCAACCTTGCGGCACGGCTGCCGATCTACGCGCCCTTGCAGACGACGTGACGGTTGCCAAGGTCACAGGCATTGAACGGATAGACCCTCGCACGGGGCTGTTTGTGACAGGCGGCGCCGCAGACAGCGGCTGCTACAGGGTTAGCTTGGCCCAGCCCTTCGGCTCATCAGACCAAATCAACCTGTGTGTACGGGTGACGAACACGCTGCTTACCGTAACTCAAGCCGCTTTCTCACGTAATCGCGTCGTCTACTGACGCAGCTCGACAGGCGGCCATTGCCTTGCGTGCTCAGACCCGATCGGGCTTAGCGTAGGATTTCGCCCCCTCCCGCAAACGCCCCCACTTACCTCAAGGTGCGCGAGGGCGGCCGGATCGTCAGCGTCGCCGCGATAATCGCCGTGGCCGTCAACACCGAGGGCAAGCGCGAGATCGTCGGCCTGCACATCGGCCCTTCCGAGGCTGAGGTCTTCTGGTCCGACTTCCTCAAGGACCTGGCCCGCCGCGGACTGACGGGCGTGAAGCTGGTCATCTCCGATGCCCACGAGGGCCTCAAGGCGGCGATCACGCGCGTGCTCAGCGCCACATGGCAGCGCTGCCGCGTCCACTTCATGCGCAATGCGCTGGCCTATGTGACCAAGGGCCAGAACACTGTGGTTGCCGCTGCCATCCGTCAGGTCTTCCTCCAGCCCGATCACGCTGCCGCGACACAGGTCTGGCGCCAGGTCGCCGACCAGTTGCGTGTCCGCTGGCCAAAGCTGGGCGCCTGCATGGACGCCGCCGAGCACGATGTGCTCGCCTACATGACCTTCCCCGAGCAGCACCGGGTCAAGCTGCATTCGACCAACCCACTGGAACGGCTGAACAAGGAAGTTAAGCGCCGCGCCGATGTCGTCGGCATCTTTCCCAACGAGGATAGCATCATCCGCCTCGTCGGAGCCGTCCTGCTCGAGCAGAACGACGAATATCAACTTCAGCACCGCTACATGCAGATCGAGGGCATGGCAGCCCTTGCCACACCAATTATCGAGGAGGTTCAGCCGCTACAGATTACACCCAAGGCCGCCTGAAAATGCAGCCCAATGGCCACACCAGATTTTACACCACATTGACGGACGTGATCCATAAAAGGGGCAGGAAAGCCTGCGAATAGCATCTGCTGGCATCGTACCGGATTTGTTCGCCCTTAGCGTGCAGATACGTCACTTTCGTGTAGTCACCCCAAATTGTCCTGCCCGGGAGCAAACGCCAATGGCCCCGAGATCGGGAAACTGTCGAGCCCAACGGCCAGAGTCGGATCAGGTAGCGATCCGGCGCCGCCACGAGCGGAACGAGCGGCCTCGGCGGCGAGCGCCTTGGCCTTGATCGACGGCGCTTCCTGCCGCGCGCGCTGGAGCGCAGCGTCGAAAGTGAGGGGACCAGCGAATGCAACGCCGGGGATCGCCGCGAGCAGCGGCAGACAAACAAACAATCGCATGGAAAACTCCTGATCGGAGGATCAGGCCGGCGTCGCGCACTCTGGCAGGCATGTCAGTGGCGGCGGGATGGGGGCAATCCCGCCGCCACTGCTGGCCTGGCCGTCTATGCGACCTTACACGGCCAGAGGCTGTGCCTAGCCGGCCGAGGGAGCCGACGAAGGCGATGCCATGCTATGCATCTCCTTCATGCAGTCCGCCGCGCTCATCTTCATCATGTCGCAGTTGCAGTTCGCCATCTGCGGAGCATCGGGCACCCAGACGCGACGGGGGCTCATAGATGGCGCACGCGGGCCATAGTTTGGCGATTGACGCCATTCATAATGGCCAGACTGCGAGTTTGTGTTGGGTTCGCCGGCGAAAGCGGCAACGGGAGCGGCAAGCGCAATGCCCAGCAGGGCATAGAAAACACGGTTCTTCATGACTGTAATCCTTGGGCAAAATATCGTGGTAGCCGCGGGTCAGACAGGATTTTCAGATGCGCGATAGACGCAAGAATCCTGTCAGCCTGGCAGCCGGTGTCGATCAGCCAAGGAGAGTCGGTGGTTCCGGTTCGGGAGTGAGGTCACTGCCGTGCAGGACAGTGATGGTTGCCCAGAAGGGCAGAGCTGGACTGGCTTCGCGTGCTTCCAGCATAGGCGCGTCATTACGAACGGCCAGCGGAACGACGCAGCCCATGGCCGCGATGCATTCCAGGGTCATGCCCTTGCAAGGCTTCTGAGCAGGTTGTTGCTGCTGTGCCATTATCTTCATGCAGTCTTCCGACATCCCAGCCACGGCCTGCACAGACGTGGCCATTGGGGCGGACATCGCAGGCGGAGCGGACGCAAAGGCCGCCGCTTGGCCAATCAAGCCAACCATGGCTCCCAGAAGGAGAAGAAGTTGCAAAACGCGTTTCACAGCCGTTATTTATTACGCCTCGTAGCATCAAAGATCAACGAGATGGTCACCCGCCGTGTCGGGCAAATACCGTCTGACCCGCCGATCCGAAGGCGATGACAGAGTAGGGTTGTGGTTTTTGGCCGGGGACTTCCATCCCCGGAGAACCCAGCGGCATGCCCGCTACGGCCAATCCCTTTACGCCCTTCGGGCGCTTCGCGATCGCGCGCTTCATGTCGGCAATGGGAACGTGGCCCTCGAAAACCATGCCATCGACAATTGCAGTATGGCATGATGCCAGCGCAGCGGGCACGCCTTGAGCGCGTTGAAAGCGGCCGCGTTGCTGGTCGTCGACGATATTGACGCTTTGTCCAAATTGTCTGCGCACCTGGGCCGCCCACTGTTCGCAGCAACCGCAACCAGGGTCACGATGCATGATGATCGGGGCAGCTTCGGCGCTGGCGACGGAGAAGGCTGCTATGAACGCAGCGAGGGCAAATTTGAGTGTCATACGATCCCTTATTGGTTCCCCCGCCCCTGGGCGGGGGAGGAAAGGTCTATTGGGCGCGCTTGTTGTGGGCTCTCAGCAAGCCTTGAAGCTCGCCCACTTCTCGCGTTTGCTCGGTGATTGACTTGTTCGCCATCATTCGGACCTGCGCGTCCTTGGTGTCGCGCAAAACGATGCGTGACATCGCAATCGCACCGCGATGATGCTCGATCATCTTGCGCACCCAGGTCTCCGTTGCATCGCTGCCCGTGGCGGACATCATCTTCTGATGCATCTCCATTTCTGCAGGCGGGTAAGGATTGGCTGGCGTGGGGTTCATGGTCTGGCGCATGTCCATCTTGCTATGGTCCATGCCCTGCATTTGGGCGATCGCCGGCGCGGCCACCAATCCAGCGATGATGATGGGGACTATTTTCTTCACAATTCTCTCCTCAGCGCCCCGCATTGATAATACGCATGGGCGCGCCATTTCCCTCGTGAGGCGGCACAAAATTTACGGGAACGGGAGCGCGAAGCCTACTTGCGGGCTAGAATAGCCTTCATTTCATCGATTTCGCGGCGCTGAGATTCCTCGATGCCGCTGCACAGACGAACGATTTCCGGATCCTTCAAGGAGGCCTCGCGGCACATCAGGATCGCGCCCGAATGATGCGGGATCATCGATCGGAGGAATGCTGTATCGCCGATCGTTGTTTGCGTGCGGATGAGGGCAAATGATCCGGCGAATATCGCAACTGACCCTAATATAAGGGCCGCGTTTGCCTTTTTCGACGGGAACATATGGCCCATCGCGAGGACCATCAGCACCACCATGGGCGCCACCATCATTAGCGTCATGTAGAGCATATTCAGGTTGTTGTAGAAGCTCCCCAAGCTGTCGATCATGACGAACATCACCAGATACATGATGACGCCGCCAACCAAGGTCTGCAGGGCGAGGCTCGCATAGGCATTTTTCATCATTGGTCGTCTCCTTTGGCCCCCGCCCCGATCCTGCTTGACTATTCAACCCGTGCGGCGTCGCTTTCGCGGCCACCGAAGATACAAAAGTGCCGAACCCGCGATCGCCAATGCGAGACCACCTGCGGCAAACGCCATCAACCACGGCGTGTTGAAATTTTCGTGGTTTTTCCAATCCATGATGTGGAGCGCCCAGAAGAAATCGTACAGGCGCCACGTTCCATTTCTCACAGCGACGATCCGACCACTATTCTGGGCAACATAGACGCGGGTCGCTTCGCGGTCAGGGAAGTCCACCCGCCAGGCCGGCAGGACGCCCTTGAATTCTGGGGTCGACGCCACAACCAGGCGCACGCTCGGCGGCTCCGACGTACCACGGTAGGCCTGTATCGCCACCGCGCGAGCCATCGCAGCGTTCACGGGACCAAGTCGACGACCTGTTTCTGCATCGTGGAGTGAGATCGTCCCATCGATAGACTCGACCTCCGCAATCTCGCGGCCGAGCAGCGCGCGATATCGGACTTCACGCACGGGTCTGGTCGCCGCGCGCAACACTAGGTCCAACGGCGCGCGCGATCTCGACTGTTCCAATATCGCCGGCGACGATCGCTCGACGAGATGTTCACCGCGGACTCGCTCGATCGGCAACAGGCTCATGACAAGACCGCTCGCAAACCAAAGCAGCAGCTGGACGCCGATAACCAGGGCTAACCAGCGATGAACGCGGCTAGCCCCGATGTGGAAGCGGAGTTTGGCGCTTCTCAGAACCAGGTCCGAACACCGATTACAAAGCTGGCCGCCTTCACGTCCCCTCCGTCTGAGCGTGCATAGTCCGCCGTCCGCCCGAACTTTCGGTCGTAAGAAACGCCGATGTAGGGGGCAAATTCGCGGCGCAGTTCGTAACGCAAACGCAGTCCCAATTCGGCGTTCGTGATGCCCGCTCCAATCCGCGTCTCCGGGACATTTTGTGCTGAAAGGTTCACTTCCAGGCGCGGCTGGAGAATGAGGCGTTGCGTGATACGCTGATCATAATAGCCCTCGATCCGCCCCAACACCTCGCCTTTGTTCGACAGAAACAGGGCAGCCTCGGTCTCAAACCAGTAAGGCGCCACCCCCTCGATACCGATCGTCGCATAAGTACGGGATGGGTTGGGTTTGAAATCGTAACGGACACCCGCCTGGAGGTTCCAATAAGGGTCGAGTGCACGACTGTAGAGCGCCTGAACTTCTGCGGTCTCCATGTAGGTGCCGCTTCTGCCAGCAAGAACGCCCTCACCCTCTGTCTTGACCACCAGCCGATCGAGATCCTTGCCGAACCACGCCTCCCCGTCCCACCGATAGCCGTCGCGGCCGTTACGGACCTGATATTCCGCCAGATTGAACAGGATCATCGAGCTGGATGAGCCGCCATGTTCCTTATGCAGCATGGTACGCGAAGCCGCCATCTCGCCGTTTTTGTAGACGCGGTCGGCATAGTTGTCGGTAGGAGGTTGGGGTGCAGGGGCGTTGCCGGGCATGAGACTGGTGCCACCAGCGCCATGGGCTGCCATCGGCCCATCCATCGCCATGCCGGGCATCGACGACATATCGTGCTGCATCGGCTGACCGCCGGGTGCCGCCTGCATGTCCATGCCGGGCATGTCGTGTTTCATCGTACCGCCCGCCCCATCGGGCATGGTCATGCCAGGCATGCCGGACATGTCGTGGCCGGCATGCGGGTCAGCCGTTGGAGGCGTCTTGTCACCGGGCATCTCCATGCCGGACATAGCCCCCATGCCCGACATGTCGTGCGGCGCCGACTTGGGTTTTGCTGCCGGTGCCCGGCGCTTCGGGGTGGCAGGCTTGCCCTTAGCCGTGGGCGCAGCGGCGCGCCTGGGCTGGCTTGCTGGCTTGGCCACCGGCTTTTTCTTCGCCGCTGGCTGAGCAGCAGGCATGTTCATGCCCGGCATATTCTGCATCGACTGCGCGCTGACTGGGGTCGCCAAGGCGAGCGGGGCCGCGCCGATCAGAAGGAGAAGCGACTTCATGCGGCATCTCCCCGGGGACGGACAGAGACGACGCGCATCATCCCGGCATGCATGTGATAGAGCATATGGCAGTGAAACGCCCAGTCGCCGACTGCGTCTGCGGTGACGTCGAAACTTACCTTGCCTCCTGGTGCGACATTGACGGTGTGTTTGCGCGGCGAATACTCGCCATGCCCGGTCACCAGCTCGAAGAAATGCCCATGAAGATGGATCGGGTGCGACATCATCGTGTCATTGACGAGCGTGACGCGGACCCTTTCGTTTTCGATAAAGGGAATGGGCTCGCGCTTGTCACTGAGCTTCACCCCATCGAACGACCACATATAGCGTTCCATATTCCCGGTCAGGTGGATTTCCATCGCGCGGTCTGGCGCGCGAACATCGGGGTTGCGCTCCACCGCCATGAGATCGCGATAGACAAGAACCCGGTGGCCAACGTCTTCGAGACCCTGTCCCGGTTCTCCCGTGCGATCCATCGGCATGGGCGAGATCGTCTGGACACCCGGTCCCATCTTAACCTGCGGCGCTTTGCTGGCGTCGCGCATGTTCATGCCGCCCATTCCGCCCATCGCCATGCCGCCCATTGTATCACCGGACCCGCTGCCCATTCCGGGCATGTTGGCCATGGAACTATCCGCCGGTTTTTGCATGCCTGGCATCGACGCGCCGGCCCCCATATCCATGCCTGCCATCCCGCCCGCGGCAGCTCCGCCGGCAGACATGTCATGCCCCATTGCTGCGTGGTCCATGCCGGACATGCCGCTCATATCCATGTCCCCCATGCCCATGTCCTTCATATCGGCAAGGGGCCGCTTGCGGAGCGGCGGAACTTCGGCCGTCATGCCTTCACGCGGAGCCAGTGTGGCGCGTGCCATGCCCGAACGATCAACGGATTCACCGACCAGCGTGTAGGCGCGATCATCGGTCGGAGTAACGATGACATCATAGGTCTCGGCAACCGCGATCTGAAACTCGTCGACCTCGACCGGCCTGACATTGAGCCCGTCGGCCTGAACAACCGTAAGTTTGAGACCGGGAATCCGGACATTGAACGTCGTCATCGCGGAGGCATTGACGAAACGCAGGCGAACGCGCTCACCTGGCTTGAAAAGCGCGGTCCAGTTGTCCCGTGGGCCATGCCCATTCACGAGATAGGTATAGGTCGAGCCCGTGACATCGGACACGTCGGTCGGATCCATCCGCATATTGCCCCAGTCAAGTCGGTCCTTGAGGGGTTGGTCTTCCTTGGCCAGCAAACCGGCCAGCGTTTGCCGCTGATAATTGAAATAGCCACCGCCGACCTGCTTGAGCTTCCGGAAAATTGCGTGCGGATGCATCTGGCTATGGTCGGAGAGCACGATGACATGCTCTCGATCCGACTGAATCGGATCCTCGCCTTCCGGGTCGATGACAATCGGTCCGTAATGACCTAACTGCTCCTGCAGCCCCGAATGGCTATGATACCAATAGGTGCCAGCCTGGACGATGGGGAACTCATAGACAAAGGTCGACTTGGGCTTGATGCCGGGGAAGCTGATGCCGGGCACGCCGTCGAACTGGAACGGCAAAAGCAGGCCGTGCCAGTGGATCGAGCTGTCTTCCTCGAGATCGTTGATCACCGACAGGCGGACGTTTTGGCCCTGACGCAGACGGATGAGGGGCGCAGGCACAGTGCCATTGATGCCGATGGCATGGCTTTGTCGGCCGTCGATCATCATCATCTGATGCGCGATCTTGAGCGTGATATCGTTCCCGCTGACCGTTGGCAGTGGCTTGGCAATCCCGGACGAAATGGGTTGAGCCCATGCCGGCAGCCATGCCGACAATGCGAGGCCACCGCCGGCCAGCGCAGCGCCGCGGAAAAGGTCGCGGCGGTTCAATCCGGGGGACATAATATCTCCTTGTTCAACGTGCAGCACTTTGGGTCTGAAAAGACGCTTAAGCGCGGTATCTCTTTATCCTTACGCGCGAGCAGCGCGCACCCCTCATTCCTCAGCGAGTATTTCTGCGAGGCGCGCGCGCGCGCGATACAGGCGCGTCTCCACAGCCTTGCTACTGACGGAAAGCGCTTTGGCGGCCTCTGATTGACTGAGCCCTTCGACGGTCCTGAGCATCAGGACTTCACGCAACGTGGCAGGCAATGCGCTGATCGCCGCCGACAGTCGCTCCACCTCTATTTTCGATTCAGCACTGGCATGTGCGGAGGGTGCGTCATCCGGCACTTGCTCAATCTCATCATCCGACGGCGCGGAGCCAAATGTGAAGAGCTGCCGCACCCTCTGGCGGCGGCGCCAATCGCGACATTTGTTAATCGCGATCCGGGATAGCCAGGCGCGCAACGGACGCGCACCATCATATTTCCGCAGATGGCTGAACGCGGATACAAAGCAGTCCTGCGTGAGATCAAGTGCTTCCTCGGCATTCCCGACCAGGCCGCGCACCAGTCGAAATATCGCTGTCTGGTGCCGACGCATAATCTCGGCGAAAGCCGACTGCCGACCGGCAAGCGTCAGTGCCGCTAGTTCACCGTCCGAACACGCCTGGAGATCCAGACTCACCGTGCATCGTCGGTGAGCGCATGAACCACCGCCTGATCGAAGGTCTTGGCCTGATCGGGGCGAAGGATTTGCCGCATGGCGAAGATGTGCCCGAGCGTTTCCTTTTGCAGTTCGCCCATTGCCTGATGCGACTGATCGACGGCCGCGGTCACACGCGGCCCTTCGCCATGTTCGACCTCGATCGCGGCTGCGAGACGCGCATTGTCCGATCGCAGTTCAAGCTCCAGCGCGCGCCGACGCACGGCGAAACCCTGCTCTAGCAGCTCGATCTTGGCCTTCTGACGATCATCCAGATCGAGCTTGCTGTGCAAGACATCGTGGAGCTCGACGCCGGCTGCCTTGGGCTGCGGGAAAAAGTAGCGGCCCAGGAACACGCCCGCAACCGCCGATGCAAAGGCGACGATGGCGACGAGGAGGAGCAATTTGGGCTTCATTGAGAACCTACCAGCAGCGTCGAAGGGGCAAGCGGATTTGATGGCCCGAAAGGCGATAGCGTGACCGACGCCTCGGCACGCGGCGTAAAGCCATTGCTGGCGATACCCAGCAGTACCGCTCCGAAAGCCGCGACCGCACCGAGGCGGAATTGAGACGCGGTCGAAACCTGCGGCAATGCCGCTATGCGTCGGAACACAGCATCCTCCAGACCAATCAGCCCCGGATGCGTCGGTTCGTTGCGTAAGCGGCTCAGCAGCCGGTCCAGGTCGGTATCCATCGAAAAGTCCAATCCTCAATCAATCCGGGGCAACGGCCCAGGACGTGTTCTTTACTTTCCCCTCTATCAGCCTGTCCGTCAAAGCATCGCACATAGCGGGCAGATCTGAGCAACAGCGACGGAGCAGCCGCAACGCTATGGCGCCGTCTTCGTCATGCCGGGCATATCCTTCATCATCGCGTCATGGTCTTCGGGCGCACTGGCTATTGCCGCCTGATATTGGGCGGGTGACATACGCGGAAGTTGCCTTACGAAAGCCACCATATCCCAGATCAGTTCGTCGCTATGGGTCTTACCCCAAGCTGGCATCGCGGTCAGCTTGACCCCATGCTTGATGATCCAGAATTGCTCCTTTGGCGATCTTTGCTCCTCGCGGGAAAGCTCCGGCGCCCTCGGATAGAGTCCCTGGCTGATTTCGGACTTTTCCAGTCCTGGCCCGAGATGGCAGCCGCTGCACATCTCGGTGTAGAGCCCCGCCCCGCTCTGCAGCCGCTTCACGTCCCCAAGGTTGGCCGGGACATTCACATCACGAGATCGCACGGCGATGGAACGATCTCGGAGCTGCTCGATCAGCCAATAGACCGGTTTGGTGTGCGGCGAATCCGCCCCGATGTCATAGGCACCCACATAGACGACGATCCCCGCTAGCGCGCCGCCGACCAGCGCTGTCGCAGCGATAAAACCTACACTTGGAAAGTGCCTGCGCAGCCAAGTCGTCCTAGCATTCTCCATAGCTTCCTCCCGAGCGGCAGCGTCCCTTGGATCCGGGTGGTTCTCACACCCATCCAATTGTCCATACGCACTGCAAGCTTCGATCCCTCATCTGTCGCGCAGATCTCATTCGCAAATCCCGCCGGGGTTCTGATTTGCAGAATTCTTGCGCGCCTGATGAGGGGTGGCGCCGCGTGGTGCGTAATTCGATGTGTCGGCAGTCTCGCCGCCCATGGAGAAATCGATGTTTCGTAAAACAATCTTTGCCGTCGCCATGGCGGCGTCTGTCCTCACCGCTACCGCTGCGCAGGCTCACCCTAAGCTCAATGCCGCCACCCCTGCCGCAAATGCCGTGGTCGCCGCCCCGACCAGAATTCAGCTCGTCTTTTCTGAAGCGCTCGTCGCACAATTTTCCGGGCTCGACCTGACGATGACCGAAATGCCAGGCATGAAGATGGCGCCGATGAAGATGAACGGCGTCAAGGCCACCGTGGGCGCCGATGGCAAGACGCTCGTCGCGACGCTTGCCAAGCCGTTGCCGGTTGGAACCTACAAGGTCGACTATCACGTCGTCTCTGCTGACACCCATCGCATCCAGGGCAGCTACACCTTCAAGGTCCAGTAAGACCGTGCCGGACATCATAGCGATCGCAGTGAGGCTGGGACTTTTCCTCGATCTCATGCTCCTCTTCGGGTTGCCGATGTTCGGCCTCTACACGTTGCGCGGGACTGAGCGGGCATCCGGCTCGGTCCTGCGTTTCCGGTCGGTGTTGGCGACAATCGCGCTGGCCGGTATCGTATTATCTATCCTGGGCATGATGGTCCTGGCGGCCTCGATGGGGGGCGTGCCACTCGATCAGGTAGACCGCGCCACGGTCAATCTTCTCATATCGGGCACTGCGATCGGGACGGTCTGGCAGGTACGGGTCGCGGCCCTCCTGCTCGTGCTCTATTTTTCCATCGTCGGTTGGCGGCGTCCCGCTTTCGCCCTGTGGTCGCTGTCAGCGACCGCCGCTGTCGCTCTGGCGACCTTGGCCTGGACGGGGCATGGCGCTGCCGACGAAGGCTTGCGGGGATGGGTCCATCTTGGTGCCGATATCATCCATCTCTGGGCAGCTGGCATCTGGGTAGGCGCGTTGTTCGCGCTTTGCCTCCTCGTTTTCCGCCCTGCCGCGCGCATGGCGGTGGATCACATTCACTTCTCGCACCGCGCGCTGGATGGATTTGCGAAGGTCGGATCGGTGGTCGTGGCGCTGCTTATCGTGTCGGGTTTGATCAATAGTTGGATACTGATCGGCCCCTCCAATCTGGGATCCATGTTTACCAGCCTCTATGGCCTGCTGCTGGTGGCAAAGCTGCTGCTGTTCGGCTTGATGCTGTTGCTGGCGGCGGCCAATCGCTACTTTCTGACGCCGTCGCTCGCGGCGGCGATCGAGACAGGCAACACCTCCTCGGCGATAGGGTCGCTCCGCCGCAGCCTCGCAATCGAGACCGGCTGCGCCGTTACCATTCTTATCTTAGTTGCCTGGTTGGGGCTGTTGGCGCCACCTGCCTCCGGGATGTAAAAGGCATCAAGGCAGCGCGCGCGATATCGCCTTGATCGCCTTTAGACCCGAGCCAAACCGGGAAATCGCCTCCTTGTGCCGTTCGAGCTCGCCATAGGGAAGATAGGCGATTTCGAGGTCCGCGATCCGGTTGAACGCGGGCCTTGCGATTTGCGCGCGGACTTCGCTTTCGCGAGCGTCAGGAGCGACAAGAAACAATCCGGCTGTCGCGTGAAGATCGCTGCCGCTCAGCGCAAGGTCCAGCATCCGGACGATACCCGAATAGATGGAGGTCGAATGTTCGACTTCGAAGGCTGCCGCGACCCGGTCGCCGCCTTGCTCCAGCCACAAAACATCGATGAGGCGGATCGCATCCGCTCCCGTCGATGTCGAAATGGAAGTTGGCAGGCTCTCGAGGCACCCCTCCCCCAAGCGCACCCCGTCATGCAGCCGTCCCCGGTCATTGGATGCGATCCAGATGTCATACCCCAGCGCTAGACCGATATCGCGCAGCCACGCCTGGATTTCCGAATGGGTGCGGTCACTCTCGCCCTGCTTTTGCAGCGCTTTGTTGAGGGTTTGAGCTTCGGCCCGGGCTTGCTCGAGGCGCGCGGCCCAGGATCTTAGAGTCTGGTCTTCCTCGTCGCGCGGGGGCGCGGGATAGCGGCCCGAGCCGATGTCGAACAGAAGGCCACCAATGGCGCCCAGATCGTTCGACAGCAGATCGCGAAAACGCTCGTTCAGGTCGAGCACGCCCGAGCGCATTGCGAGAAAATGCTGCCAGCTTCCGAGCTTCACCTTGCCGCCGGTCAGCTTGTTATAGCCGTTGACGATCGCCGTGTTGAACGGCGGCACGAGGGTTGGATGCAGGAAATAGAGGAGGTTGGCCACCGCTGGCCCCAGCCCTTTGATGTTCAGACGATCAATCGTGTGAATACCTGCGATGATCTCTTCCGCGGTGTCGCAACAGGCGCAATGGTCCAGCAATCGACCAAACGCGCGTTGGTTCGCCGGGTTTTCATAGATGTCGGGAATGCGCAATTTGGGCTTCCAGAGAAACGCATGGTCCGCGCCCTTGAAGATCTGCCTCTGCTCGGCGACTGAATGAACGACCGTCTCCAGAGAAGAACCGCGATAGGCCACGCCAAACCGACCGGCTTCGATCTCAGCAACCACCTGAGCCAGACCACGCCTGATCGAGCGAAAGTTCTTGATGCGCTCATCCCATAGAAACCAGCTCTGGTACGTCGCGTTCGGGTCTTCCTTCCATCGCTGGATCAGTTGCCGCGCCAGCAATTCAAACTCCGCCAAACCCCGCTCCCCTTTCGCGCCGATCCTCTCCGACGCTAGCACTCCGTCCCGTATTCGACCAGTTTTTGCGTGGTCGCCCCGAATGAAAATCGGTCCTCATTATTTGATATCGTCCGGAATATGCGTCAGCAGGTCACGGGTATAGTCGATCAGGAGATCGCCAGCGGTTGCCCCGTAAAGCGCGAGGAACAAGATGAACGTCAGGAGCTTGGGGACGAAGCTCACGGTCTGTTCGTTGATCGATGTAGCAGCCTGGATCATCGAGATAATCAGCCCCACCACCAACATGATTATCAGCGGGGGGCCAGCGACGATCATGATCACCCAAAGCGCCTGGCCCATCGAGGCCGAGAAAGGGCTGTAGGTCTCCATTGCTCCCACCCGACTATGATGCTGACGCCCCTGCCCGTGATGCTGCAACCTTTGTTGCGGGGCGAGCGACACGGAGCGCGATCGGTTGATTCCAATCCGTCTTCCCCACATCCGCTCGCCCCGGCGCCACGCTGCGACCCGTGGGCACCTCGGCTGTCCATCCTGCCAGGCGATGGGCTTCATCTCAATTTACGCAGCGCTGGCGTTTACCCCTCACGACCCGATCTTTTTTTGGAAGAGCGTGTCTCTGTTCGAGGGAAGAGGCATCGTACCGCGTAATATCAGTGACGGCCGAGGTCAGCGAAAGGCTCGCATGTACGATTGCGTCATCATAGGCGGTGGCCCGGCAGGGCTGACAGCAGCCACCTATCTGGGCCGGTTTCTGCGTTCTACGCTGGTCATCGATGCCGGCGACGGCCGCGCGTCCTCCATTCCAGCCACGCACAACCTGATGGGTTTTCCAGACGGCATATCGGGCGACGATCTGCTGTCGCGGATGCGCCGGCATGCCCTGCGTTACGGCGCGAAGCTCTCCGATGGTTTAGCCAATGGGATTGTACAGACCCGGACGGGCTTCCTGGTCACTACAGGTGTCGAGGCCGTCAATACCCGCACGATATTGCTTGCCCAAGGCGTGAGAAATCATCGTCCGCGAATGGCGCTGGAAACGCATGATCGAGGCCTCGTGCAAGGTCTGATACGCTATTGCCCGATCTGTGACGGCTATGAGGTACGCGGCAAGCGGGTGGCCGTGCTGGGGTGCTCAGACCATGGCGCCGCCGAGTCTGTGTTCGTGCGGCACTATAGCGACACCGTCACCTTGCTCGCGCAGGACGGCTCGCAACTGTCGGAGGCCGAAGAGGCAGATCTGGCTCGAGGCGGTATCGCGGTCGAACGCGCCCCTGTCCGAGATTTGTCGATCGATGGAAAGGATCTGATCGCTCAATTGACCGATGGCCGATCGCTTCGCTTCGACACCCTTTATGTTGCCCTCGGAACCTCCCCTCGCTCGGAACTCGCGCACATGGCCGGTGCGAAACTGGACCAGGCAGGGTGCATTGTCGTCGACGAGCATCAACAAACGACGGTCAGCGGCCTGTTCGCTGCTGGCGACATGGTCGAAGGGCTGGATCAAATTGCTGTTGCGGCCGGTCAGGCCGCCAAGGCTGCAACGGCGATCCACAATCTGTTGCCCGGCTGAGACGCCAGCGCAGAATCAGCCATCAAAAATATATGCATGTCGGGCTTGACCCTGACACGATGTCAGACCCCAGATTGCATTTCGTCGATAAGGAGACGAGCCTGTGACTGATCCTGTTCCAGCTAGCAATTCGGGCGCCCATAGCTGCTGCGCCGGCAAGCACGGTGGCGGCACGGACGTGAAAACGGTCAAAGATCCGGTTTGCGGGATGATGGTTGATCCGACGGGAACGTCACATCATGCCTCGCATGACGGCGAGGACTATCATTTCTGCAGCGCGGGTTGCCGCACGAAGTTTGTCGCTGACCCGGAGCGCTACCTGTCCGAGGGTGAGAAGGAGGCGGCAACCGCTCAACCGGGCGCAATCTGGACCTGCCCCATGCACCCGGAGGTCCGCCAGGATCATCCCGGGCCATGCCCGACCTGCGGCATGGCCCTTGAGCCGGAACTTGTGACGGCAGACACTGGGCCGAGCGGTGAACTTCTGGATATGTCCCGGCGTTTCTGGATCGCCTTGCTGCTCACCATCCCGGTGTTTGTCCTGGAGATGGGCAGCCACCTCTTCCCGGCGCTGCACAATCTTGTACCGCCCCAACTATCTGGTTGGCTTCAGTTTGCGCTGGCTACCCCGGTCGTGCTCTGGGCGGGTTGGCCATTCTTTGAACGTGGGTGGGCGTCCGTGCGGACACGGAACCTCAATATGTTCACCCTGATCGCGATGGGCACGGGCGTGGCCTGGGCCTACAGCGTGGTGGCAACCATCGCCCCGTCGGTATTCCCGGCAGCGTTTCGGATGATGGACGGGACGGTCGCGATCTATTTCGAAGCCGCCGCCGTCATTACCGTGCTCGTGCTGCTGGGGCAGGTGCTCGAGCTGCGCGCCCGCGAGCGGACTTCGGGCGCAATTAAGGCGCTACTCAACCTCGCGCCCAAGACCGCGCGCCGCATTGGCGCCGACGGGGATGATGAGGAGGTCTCGCTCGAGCAGGTGGCCGTCGGTGATCGTCTCCGTGTGCGGCCCGGCGAAAAAGTACCCGTCGATGGCAAGGTCGAAGACGGCCGATCCTCGCTCGACGAGTCGATGGTGACGGGCGAGTCGATGCCGGTCACAAAGGCGCTGGGCGATGCGGTCATCGGCGGAACGATCAACCAAAGCGGCGCCCTCGTCATTCGCGCGGAGAAGGTCGGACGCGACACGATGTTGGCGCGTATTGTCCAGATGGTCGCTGACGCCCAGCGTTCGCGGGCACCCATCCAGCGCCTGGCCGATCAGGTCGCGGGATGGTTCGTGCCCGCGGTCCTGCTGATCGCGCTCATTGCCTTTGGCGTGTGGGGAATCTGGGGACCAGAGCCGCGTCTGGCCCATGGCCTGATCGCCGCTGTCGCTGTCCTCATCATCGCCTGCCCCTGCGCCTTGGGGCTGGCGACGCCGATGTCGATCATGGTCGGCATCGGCCGGGGTGCAGGGCTCGGCGTGCTGATCAAGAATGCCGAAGCGCTGGAGCGGATGGAGAAGATCGACACACTGGTCGTCGACAAGACCGGCACGCTGACCGAGGGCCGGCCGTCGGTTACCCGCATCGTTCCCGCGACAAGCTATGAGGAGACCGAGCTGCTGCGGCTTGCCGCCGGCGTGGAGCGGGCATCGGAACATCCGCTGGCGCTGGCCGTGGTCGCCGCCGCCAAGGATAGGGGGATTGCGCTTCCCGAGGTCACCGACTTTGATTCCCCAACCGGCAAGGGAGCGATCGGCACGGTCGATGGCAAGCGCATCACGCTGGGCAATGCCGGCTTCCTGTCAGAAAACGGGATCGAGGTTCGCGCCCTTGAGCCGCAGGCGGATGAGCTGCGCCAAGACGGCGCGACCGCCATCTTCATCGGGATCGACGGACAGGCCGCCGGCATCCTTGCCATTGCCGATGCAATCAAAGAAACGACGGCTGAGGCTATCGCGGCGCTTCGCAAGGAGGGCATCCGGGTTGTCATGCTGACGGGCGACAATCGCACAACAGCACAAGCGGTCGGGCGGAAACTTGGAATCGATGATGTCGAAGCCGAAGTGTTGCCGGATCAGAAAAGCGATGTGGTCTCGCGATTGAAAGCTGAGGGGCGCATCGTGGCCATGGCAGGCGACGGAGTTAATGACGCGCCCGCGCTCGCCGTCGCCGATGTCGGCATTGCGATGGGCTCGGGCACCGATGTCGCAATCGAAAGCGCCGGCGTCACCCTGCTGAAGGGCGACTTGAACGGCATCGTTCGTGCGCGCCGTTTGAGCGAAGCAACGATGTCCAACATCCGCCAGAACCTGTTCTTCGCTTTCATCTACAACGCTGCCGGGGTCCCGATCGCTGCGGGGCTGCTCTACCCGATCTTCGGCATCCTGCTCTCGCCGATCATCGCGGCGGCCGCGATGGCACTGTCCTCCGTCAGCGTCGTGACGAACGCATTGCGGCTCAACCGGGTGGAATTGTGAACATCGGCGCGGCATCGGACGCGAGCGGGGTCTCTCAGCGGATGATCCGCCATTACGAGAAAATCGGCCTGATCCCGTCGGCGGCGCGGCGGGATAGTGGGTATCGCGACTACTCGGATGCCGATGTGCATCGACTTCGGTTCATAGCCAATGCCCGCGACCTCGGCTTTCCAATCGAAGAAATCCGAAAGCTGCTTGATCTATGGTCCGATCGGGCCCGCGCCAGTGCCGAGGTCAAGGCACTGGCAGAGTCCCGCGCAGCCGACCTTGGCCGCAAGGCGGACGCGCTTAATGCGATGCGAGCAGCGCTGATGGATCTGGCGAGGAGCCGTCACGGTAACAATCGGCCGGAATGTCCGATCCTGACGCATCTGGAATCTTGAATCTAGTCTTCGCGCGGGGCCTTCGCGCTCATTTCTGCAACTCGCGACCCGCCAGTTTCGCGAGCCGGCGCGGAAGATCGGCAGCAATCTTGCGTTGCTGTTGAGGCTGCGCCTTCTTCCATGCCCGGCATTCGGGTTTGGACCTACCGCACCCTCGACACCACCCGGTCGTGCCATCGAAACGGCACAGGTCTATGCACGGCGACTTAACAGCAACCTCGTCAGTGGCATTCGACTGTTAGGTGCTTCAACTCATGGACCGGCACGAGCCGGTCGCGGATCACGCCTGCATTGATCCCCGCACTGCCGACCACTCCGACGATGGCGGCATGGGCCTCGGGACCGACACGCCAGACATGCAGATCGGCAATACGCACATCGCCTGGCCCTTCAACGAGATCCTGTATTTCCTCGGCAACATGGCTGTCGGTCGAGTCGAGGAGGACTGAGGCGGTATCTCGCATCAGGCTCCAGGACCAGCGGGCGATTACGACGGCTCCCACGATCCCCATGACGGGGTCCATCCACACCCAGCCAAGGTAGCGGCCTGCCAGAAGGGCCGCGATTGCCAATACCGATGTGAGAGCGTCGGCGAGGACATGCACATAAGCCGAGCGGAGATTGTTGTCGCCGCCATGGGCATGATGGTCGTGGGCATGATCGTCATGCCCATGATGGTGGTGGTGGCTGCCCGACAGCAGGAAGGCGCTGAGGATATTCACGCCAAGCCCAACGACGGCAATCAGGGTCGCCTCGCCGAAGGCAACCTTTATGGGCTCGAACAGCCGAAGGATCGATTCAATCCCGATCCCCAGGGCGATCAGGCCCAGCACCAGCGCCGAGGCGAAGCCCGCCAAGTCGCCGACCTTGCCTGTTCCGAAGCTGAACCGCCGGTTCGATGCATGCTGCTTGGCATAAGCATAAGCAATCGCTGCGACACTCAACGCGCCAGCATGCGTTGCCATATGGAAGCCATCGGCCAGCAGCGCCATCGATCCGGTGACATAGCCGGCGAAAATCTCGCCGATCATCATCACAGCCGTCAGCACCACCACCCACAGCGTCCGACGAGCGTTGTCGTCGTGAGAGGCCCCCAGATACACATGGTCGTGCACAAAGGCGTCAATATCGCGGGACGTCGTCATGATCTCAGCCTTATTTCGCGTAGCGGCGTATGACCGCGATCAATTCGTCTGCTCCCGCGGCACGATCTTCGGCCGTGAGGTCGGGGTCCGCCACATGGGCTCGGACATGCTCTTCAATAATCTCGTCCATCAGCCCGTTCATGGCGCCGCGCGCCGCTGCAACGAGATGCAGAGTCGTCGTGCAATCGGCGTTGGCGGTCAGCGCTTTCTCGATCGCCGTGACCTGCCCGGCGATACGTCGCACGCGCTTCAGGAGCTCATCACTGCCTTCGGTCAAATGTCCCATAGCATACCCCCCTACCCTATCTCGTTGGTGATAGCCAGAGCAGTCTCAGGCCCCGGAGCCGCCTAGGCGAGTTCGCGATTGGACAGATAGTCGGCTTACCAGTCAGGCCAATTTATTGAGCAAACGCCCGGCTGCGCCCGCCTCGGCAGCAAGATTGCGATTGTAGGCAAGCGGCATGCGCGGGCTCTTCCAGCGCAGCGCATCCATGATTCCGGCGAGATCCTCGCCGCTTACGAACAGGTCCTGGTTGAGCCCCACGCGTGTCGAATGCGCGCTGACCCCCTTGAGCAGTCGCGCGAGATCGTCGGCGGTGAGATCGCTCAGAGCCCCGCGATCGAACGCCCGCTGGATGTTCGACCGGTAGATCGGTCCGATCGACCCGGGATGCAGGGCAACACTGCCGACATCAAACTCCAACCGGGCCGGCACCGCCGGCTTAGAGAGCGTCTTGCGTAGATCCCAGGTTTCGCGGCTTGAGATACTATCGATTCGACGCCCCTTCACCGCTGCTCGCGCCTTGTAGCGCCGCACCTGGACGCGGCGAAACAGCGGACCAGAGGATATCCCTGCGGATTGCGTCCAGGCCGCAATCGCGCGCACCGAGCGCGGCGACAGGTACGCGGTCGCCCCCTCCCCTTCCTGGTCGCCCTTGCTGCGCTGTATCGTGAGAAGCCGCGCCTCGGGATCGAGCGCCTCGACAATGTGCTCAACCGCGATCGCCACCAACTCGGAGGCGCGCAGCCCCGTATCATAGGCAACCGACAGCAGCGCGCGATCGCGCAGTCCCGGCAGATCGTCGGGGCAGGCCTCGAGCAACGCCCGCACGTTCAGCCCTCGCGGTGCCTCGCGCTCCACATCACGGACCGGCCCCTTGAAGCGCAGCGGCCGTGCCTGGACCTGCGCCGTCCCCTTCTCGCGCCGGATCGCCCGGAGCCGCAGCTTGACCAGCTCGGTCTGCGTCGGATCCTTCAGATCGAGAAGCTGGTGGATCTTCGCGATCGACGCCTTGTAGCGGCCGAGCGAAGCCGGTTTGGCCCCCTTCCCCGCCCTTGCGTCGAGATAGTCAGCCACGAGTTCGGGGGTCGCTGGCAGCGACGCCCTGTGCGAGCACCGACACCAAAGATCGAACGCCTCCAGATCGGATTTGAGGGCGCGGATGCTGTGGGGCGAGGAGGCGGCCTGATAGGCATCGATGAGCGCCTTGTTGACGGTGATCGTCTGGCCGGCCCCAAGCTTCGTCACTTCCCATGCCAGATCGACCCCCGATCCCGATGGCGGGTCCGTCACTGGGCTTATGGCGGGCAGTTGTTCCACGCTCAGGGCCTCGACTGTTCGATGATCTGGTCGTGGGTGAACGGCTCCATGCCGTAAGCCGCGGCCAGGCCGTTGAAGGCCGCGACGGCGACGCGCTGGAGTTCCTCTACCCCGATCGACGTTAGCGTTGCATCGTACTCGTAGGAGTCCTCAACCGCCGCGTGGCCTTCGTCATTGAACTGGAACGGGCCGCGCGGCCACCAGCTGTCCCTGATGTCGGTGACGCCGAGCCGGACATGGATCGGCAGCGAACCACCATGGGCGAGCACCAGCGCGCAGTTCCGCTCCAGAAAATGGAGCCAGCGCTGGTAGAAATAGCCGGTCGACAGGGTGAGCCGCTCTTCATCTCGCTGAAACAGGAACCCCCCGCCCACGCCCCAGATTTCGCCGGTCTTCTCGAACCACTGGGTCAAGGCGACCGTGGGATCGACGCCCTCCTCCGCTGTGCCTGGCCAGTAGACCATCGCTCCGCCCTTGCTGATTCCGAAATTGAGCGCGTTGGGCTGTGCCAGCAGCGCCGGATGCCCCTCACTGCCAGCCAGAGCTTGCTTTGCTCCCGGCTTCGCCGCCCATTTCGACGGAATGATCCGCGCATAGCCCGCGAAGTGCGGCTTCCACCGCAGCTTCGTCGTGCCGTGCATCGGATTGGTCACCGTCTGCACTTCGGACCGATCAAACCAGACGTCGGCATCACCCGGGAAATGCGACTGCCAGGGAATGGCTTCTGGCGGCAGCGGGGGAAGTTCGTCCAATGAGGCCTTCAACGCGCCCGCGAGCTGCTTTGCCAATTCTCCGCGCACGCGGCGTAGCTCGGTCGTATCGGCGCCAACCGGCAGGTGAAACGCGATCGGTCCGCGCCTACCCCGCATGTCGAACGGCAGCTTGTCGAGCGTGGCGCCCTCGAACGCGGTGTTCCAGACCTGGATGACGCGGTGCTCGCTCAGCGCTCGGTTCGCATAGCCCATCTCGAGGAGGACGTTCGGGTTCGCGCAGGCTTTGCCGCTCTCGGACACGGCGATCGGCGTGACGTCCCCGACGAAGACCGCCGCCTCGTCGATCTTGCGAAGAATGGTTGCGACGATATCGGGCGTGCCGGCGACCCCTTGCGTGTCCGAGGTCAGGCTCGGTCGATCGGCCTCTTCGACGTCGGCCGACAACATCATGATCGCGGCGTCGAGCGCGAAACGGACGACCTCGCGCGTGACCCGGCTGTCGAGATCGCTCTGCCATGACCAGAAAACCGTCTTTTCCACGCGTGAAGCCCCTGCCCGGTCTGAGCTGCTTGTACCGTACCTTATAGGGGGCGTCACATAAAACGGGCACAGATATACGCTAAGCCTTTTGGGGCACGGTAGCGCCGATCTTTTGGCGCAGCGGCCGTAGCGTGCCGGTCGTTAAGTCATGATCCGTCCAAAGGTAATCGCCGGTCAGATTGATGTGTTGCCAGCCCAGCGGTGACAGATGTTGGAGAAATTCGGCCGGGATTTCCTTTCCTTGCTGCTCCATATGGCGAAGCACCGCCTCGAGGTAGGTCGTGTTCCAGAGGACAATGGCTCCAGCCACCAGATTGAGCGCGGACGCTCGGTGTCCTTGAGCCTGTAGCCCATGGTCGCGTATCCGGCCGGTGCGGTGAAAGAAGATCGCGCGCTTGAGGGCGTTCTGCGCCTCGCCCTTGTTCAGTTCGCGCGTAGCACGGCGCCGTTCTTCCGGCTTTTCGATCCAGTCTAGGGTGAAAAGCGTCCGTTCAACCCGGCCTATCTCGCGTAGCGCCAGCGCCAGGCCGTTGGCGCGCGGATATGAACCAAGGCGCTCGAGCATGGTGGAGGCACTCGTGACTCCGGTCCGGATAGATGTTGCGAGGCGGACGATGTCTTCCCAGTGGCTAGCGATGAGCTGTTCATCAATGGCTTGCGCGGCCATCGGGGCTATGGTCGGCCCTGGCCGCGCATCGCGGAACAAGTGGAGGCGCCGGGCGGCGATATTGGGAATTCGCGGTGCGAACTGGAACCCCAGCAAATGGCAGAGCGCGAAAACATGGTCGGAAATGCCGCCGCCATCGGTATGGTGGCGTTCAATCGCGAGTTCGGCACCATGATGCAGCAGGCCGTCAAGGACGTGGGCTGCCTCGCTCGCACCGGCGGAAATAACCTTGGCATGAAACGGCGCATAGCGATCCGAGACGTGAGTATAGAAGGATACCGAAGGTTCACTGCCCTTGTGGGGATTGACAGAACCGGTCGCCTGCGCGCGGCGATCAAGTGGAAAGTTCTGGCCATCGGAACTCGACACATTTCCATCGCCGAACACATTTGACAGCGTCATGCGATGCTGAGCATCGGCCAACATCGCCAAGGCGGCGCCGTAGCTGTCTTCGCGTAAATGCCATGCCGCAAGCCAACCGAGTTGGCGCTGGCTCACCAAATCGCAGGCCTCTGCCATGCGGGCGTGGCCGAGATTGGTGGCGTCGGCAAGAACCGCTGTCAGGACAGTGCGGGGATCATCATGTACGCGGCCCGTGGTGAGATGGGTAAAGCATTTCGAGAAGCCGGTCCAACGATCAACCTCCGCCAGCAGGTCAGTAATGCGGATGGCCGGCAAATGGCCATACAAGGGAGAGAGTGCCCTTTCGGCTTCCTCCGGTGTGATGGCTCGAAGTGGCGATATCCGCAGCTTGCCGCCTGAAAAGTGCACATCTTCGAGCGCGTCCGCTTCCACCTTTGCGTCCACCTCGGCCAGCCTTCGGGAAAGGAGCGCCTTGCGCTCCTCGAGCCAGACTGCGACCGTATCGGCGACCGGGACAGGCAATGGACCAGCGGCCCTCATAGCAGTGAACACCGGGGTGGAGATAAGTTGCTGCTCCACGGCTCTGTATCGCCGGCTGCCTTCGACCCACACGTCACCCGCTCGCAAGCGGTCCCGCAACTCGGCGAGGACACAGAACTCGAAAATACGGCGATCAAGACCGGCTCGGCCAATCCGTCGCCGCCATGCCGGTCGGACGAAACCAAGCGCGGCATCTGCTGGTAGCTTGCGCAGGCGGCCACTTCCGAGATCGCGCATTGTCGCGATGGCTCGAGCAAGACCCACACAGGCAGGCACCGCACCGAAGGTGAAGCTTGCGACGAAGGCCGGACCGATCTGTCGCAGGATCGGCAGGTTCGATCGCGCGAGTTCGACGGGATCGAGCGGATCGGGACGGACAAGTCGCTTGGCTTCCTCGATCTCGGAACCGAGATCGTCCCATCCGATAACCTCTTCAATGGCGCTGAGAGGATCTGCACCGCTGTCCCTTGCATCAATGATCGCAGTTCCGAGACGGGCCAGCAGACGAATTTTGCCATTGATGGTGCGTTTGTCGCGCTTCAGCGCAGCCTCTTCCCGGCGCTCGGCACGCCGGAACATCTGTCCGATCAAACGTTCGAACATCATCACGGCATCGTCAGTCAGGGCGATCTGCATTTCGGCAACGGTGGCAGCCAGAATGGCCCGGCAGAATGGCCCGGCGACGGATCGGGTTCAGGACGGATAGATGTTGCGCAGTGAGCCGCACGCCCTCCTGATTAAGGCGCCGCAGTCGTTCTGGATGGACTGGGGCTACAACTTCAGGCTCCAAGCCGATTGCCCGCAATGTGGACAATCGCTCGAGAATTTCCGCGAAGGCACGTCGTCCCGGTCTACCGGGTGGTTGGCGGATCCAGGCAAGAATGCTGATGCGGCCTGCATTGTGCTGCAGCAGCAGCGAGTCCAGCAGGCCGCATTGCACTGAAGTCAGACTTCCCGTCAGCAGGTTGCCCACGTTCCGCTCGGCATCTAACAGAGCTTTGCTCACCATGCGTTCCAGGGACGTGATACCGAGCACGATTATCTGCCGGCGGCGGAATTCTTCCATCAGGATCCGCGCGAGATCGATTCCACCGGTCATGGTCAGTGCGATCGGCAAGAGCCAAGCCTGCAGTTCTGCATGGATCGGACGGCTCAATTGCCGGAAACCGAATACCTCGCGCAGCGTATCGAGTTGCTCATACCGGGTGGGACCACGCGTGGCATAATCGGCAAGCGCGTCCGGCTCGACGCCGAGCTGGTCCCCGACGAACCTGAGAGGAGCATCAGGGATGAATTCGCCGGGTTTCAGCAATCGGCCAGGATATCGCAAGGCGCAGAGCTGCAGCGCAAAACCGAGGCGGTTGTGGGGACGCCTCCGGCTCGTGATGACGCGCAGATCTGCGGAACTGAGCGTCCAGTATCGCACCAGATCTGGCTCGCTCTCCGGCAAGGCGAACAACTCGGCGTGTTGCGCCTCGGTCAGAACAGAGCGGCGGGGCATCGGGTCAGGCCTTGACCGGTCCCGTCCAGCCAATGCGATCGAGCGTGCCGATGAGGGTCGATCGCGGCACCTTGAATGATCGGCACACCGACGCCTTGCTTGCGCCGGCATCGAGGGCTGCCGTGATCTGCTCGATCGTTTCCGCGTCAATGCTGGGCGGCCGGCCCCCGCGCCGGCCCCGTCGTCGAGCTGCGACCAAGCCTGCCATCACCCGCTCACGCGTGAGCGCGCGTTCATATTGGGCGAGCGCGCCGAAGAGCGAAAACAGCAATTCACCATGGGGCGTGCTTGTGTCCATCTGCTCCGTTAGCGATCGGAAGGCCACACCTCGATTTTTCAGATCGGTTATGATCGCCAGAAGATTGGTCAATGATCGCCCGAGACGGTCGAGTTTCCAAACGACCAAGGTGTCGCCGGCCTTCAGGAATTCGAGGCAAGCCTTCAGGCCGGGACGATCATCCCGGGCGCCCGATGCCTTGTCGGAATAGAGATGGCGCTCATCGACACCTGCGGCGAGGAGGGCATCGCGTTGAAGGTCAACCGACTGACGGTCATCGACCGATGAGACACGCATGTACCCGATGAGCATGTGCGACAAACCCTGAAATTGATGTTGTCGCGCACTAGATCAAAGCGACAGGGTTTGTCGTGCAAAATCAACCATGGTTGTCGAGGCGTAGCCTGGTTGCGATGCTACCCTGTCGGAAAACATGTGGTTTCCGGCAGAGTAAGGCTCCTGCTGGTGGATAAATCATGTTCCAGTTAATGAGGGGGCCATGTTGACGATCAGAAAATCAAATGTGGGCGATGGACCTCGCGTCATGCAGATTTGGCGAGAAGCGGTTGATGCGACACATGACTTCCTTGATCCGAAGGATCGTGATGCCATCGAGCAGGAGTTGTCCCAGTTTCTGCCAACTGCCCCCCTATGGCTCGCAATTGATAAGGCAAGCAGAACGGTAGGATTCATGCTGTTGGATGGCTCGCACATGGAAGCCTTGTTCATTGATCCTGCCAGTAGAGGGCAAGGCGTAGGGCGTTCATTAGTCGAACATGCCTGTTCCTTATATTCCGTCATTTCGACGGACGTAAATGAACAGAATTCAGCGGCAGCCGGATTCTATCGCCGCCTTGGATTTATCCCTACCGGACGATCAGAAATGGACGGTCAAGGGCGACCTTATCCGCTTATCCATTTGCAGCGGCTACCAAGCGTTTAGGCCGTTCTTGCACGGAAATCAGGTGTTTTCCGACGCTCTCAGGCCTTAGCGTATATCTGTGCCCGTTTTATGTGACGCCCCCTATCCGCTGCAAGCCAACCCGCAGACTGGAGGCCGAGAAGTATTTTAATGATCGGAAGGTGCGGCCGGTCAAGCTGATCGACGGAATAACTTCCCGTTTAATCATCACGGACGCCCAAGTGAGCGCGACGCCGAAAGCAACCGTGCTAGCCCGCACTGCCGAATTTAGGCCTCCACCATTGCCTCGCTCCGCCAGCCCTCCAAGCATCACCGGCCGATCCCGTCCGCTGATGCGTCCCCTCGCGCGCAAGCTTGATCCTCCCCTCCTTCGCGTCCTTGCAGGATCCCGGCGTCGCATACGGCGGCGCCAGTTCAAAAGCTGCCTCCCGCCAGGTTCCGCTAGCCCCCTTCGCGCCGACCGGCTTTTGGTCCGCCCAGCGGACGGCCGGCGCAAAGCGGGCAAGCTCCTCCAAAGGCGGCAGCGCGACGCCTTTTGAGCCGGCAGGCCGCTCGCATGCTTCTTGGGACCTGCGACGGCGGCTCCGGAGGTGATGATCAAGCGGGCCAGACCATCGCGCTCCGGGACCAGTAAAGAATGGCCCGGTGGGGCCATGACATGATGCCGGGGCGCGCTACCGCGCGCATGTCTGTGCTCCGGCTCACCATAGGCGATCTGGTAAAGTGTCAAGAAAACAACGAGATAGACCGATTTGACCACAGGCGGTAATAAGTAATCACCAAGAGGGAAACGCCCCTTGGAGCCAAGAACGGCTTAGCCTGACAAGTAAAGGATAGTATTATGGCCAACATCGGTTTCCTCAACGCTGACCAGCGCGGTTCTTTCATCGGCAAGATCGAAACGCTTGCTTTCACCAATGTGATTGCTCTCCGCCCCGTCCAGAGCAGCAACCCCAACGCGCCCAAATTCGACATGATGGCCCGTTCGGCGGCCAACAGCTGGATCAAAATCGGTGCAGTTTTTGAGCAGGTGGCGCGCACCAGCGGCGAGGTGTTCTATCAGGGCCGGATTGACGATCCCAGCATGGCCAAGCCGATGGACGTTGCCCTCTTCCGCAATGAGGAAGGCGGTTACAACGTGGCATGGACCCGCCGCCGCACCCGTCAGGAATTGCCGAGCGGGCGCGAGGGTGAAGAAGCCACCATGCCCGCAAACGTGGATGATGGGCTGGGCGAAAGCACCGCTGACAACCAAGTCATGCATTGATCGCTTTGGAGTGGGGGAAGCGTGGATGGCGCTCCCCCACGACAACAGAAGATTGCCAATGTTGCTGCCCTATCCTGCCCCATGAGCGCCGGATCTTTCAAGGGAAATTGCCATGACGAGGTTTGACGGCTTTGCCGATTTCAACGAGCATTACGACAGTCTGACCACGGCGGAGAATTTCGCCGGAGCCTTTGCGGGTGAACTCGAGCGCGCCCAGCTTTCGGTCCACGAGGAGCCCACCACCGCCGACATGCCCGACCCGGAAGCCGCGCGCCTTTGCACCCAGCAAATGGTGGCCGATCTGTTCGCGCTGATGGGGGATACCCGGCTTGCCCCGCTGGCCTCGCGCATCGCCTGGGGCATGGTCAATTCCTTTCACAAGGTGGCCCAGCACATCTCCCGCGAAGAGGACGATGCAGCCCGCGCCCTTGGCGAACTGGCCCGCATTCAGGACCCTTCAGAAATCCACGCGCTCGAAGTCGAGGAGAAGCAGCGCCATTGCCAATCCCTGAGCGAAGCGCTGGCCGCCATCGAGTGTATGCGCGACCATGCGGCAGAAATCTATCGCGTCGAAACCGGCAAGCCATGGTCGGCCACCAGCGGGAGCCGCACCTCGCGCGCGCTCACCGCCTCGCAGATTGAAGCGCGCGATTTTCTCGCCGCCCGCGCGCAGTCGCGCCGCGAGGCCCACGCCCCGACCGGGCCGGTGGTGGTGGTGTCGGGCGGGTCTGGATGGCTTGCCCACGAACCGCTCTGGCAGCGCCTCGACCTGATCCGTGAGCGCGTGCCCCATATGACCTTGGCCACCACGGCCCAGCGTTCGGGAACCGATGCCATCGCCGCCGCATGGGCCGCAAGCCGGGGCGTTCCGATTGTCGCCTTTCGCCTGAACCGCGCCAAGGGAAACAGCGCGGGTTTTGATCGCAATCGCCAGCTTGTCGCCCTCTCGCCTGTCGAAGCAATCATCTGCGAAGGATCGGGCTTGCAGGTCAATCTTGCCCAGCGTTGCCGCGAGGCGGGCGTGCCCCTCACCATCTTTCGCGCCGCGCAATTTGCCCAAGTGGAAGCAAGCAAGGCCGCATAACGCGGCCTGCCGACCGGCACAGGCCGGTCGGCATTTGTCATTGTGGATCGATGGGAGGGGACGCAGCGCCGAGGGCAAAATGAGAGCAGTTTTTCATCGGCCTTGTGTGTTGGCGGGCAAAAAAATTGCGCCCCTGTCGGGGCGTGTTCTCGCGCGGGCGGACTCGCGTCCGCCGCATGGCTGCGCCAGCAAAGAGGCAGGCCTCGCGGGTGCTCGGCCTGCCATCTTCTCACCCTTCCTTTGCCAATCGGCGTAACGCCTCGCTGGCGCCCAGGCTGGTGACAGCCGTGGCCAACGCCTTCGCTTCAACCCGGTCCATCGACGGAATCTTCACCCGCTCCAGAGCGGCGAGCAGGAAGCCCCTTCCCGCGTCGAGTGCGGCCTCACGGGCGACCTTTTCCCGCGCGGCCAAAGCGGCCAATTGCGCTTCCAGCTTGGCCTTCTCCGCCGCAATACCGGCCAGATCATTTTCCAGTTTCTTTTGCTGCGCCATGGCGCTCGCCTCCTTGTTCGATGCGTACAGATCGACGTTCAAGGACCGAGGCTCTCGAGCATGGCGCGCATCCCTGACCATACCGGTCCGAGCCTTGGCCGCGGCTCACTCCTCCGCTATCCGGCGCCCCCGTTGAAGCGCTGCTGCGCGATGTGGGATGGCCATCGGCCAGCGTCAAGGCTGGCGTCTGACGGGTCGTTTCAGCGGCGGCTTTTGTTCTGCCGCCTCAGCCTGAAAAACGACGGCCGGGGCAAGCGGACACGCCCCTTCGGCGCGTGGCGTATGTGCTTCTGCAGGGCCTGGACTGGATGGGGCAAGCCTTGCGCCTGCCGGACGCGGACGGCATCGCCAGATGATGAGGCCGGACCTGCCTCGAGAGGAAGCTGGTCCAGTCCCTACAGAAGGAGTTTAGCACACCCTACACGGAGCACCGTGAAAGTGTTGAGTAAGTTACTGTTCTTGCTCAAAAGGTCTTGTGATTATGATGCTCAAGTCTCAACAAGAAAATGGCCCTCAGGTAGCCAAAATTGATGGGCCTGTTTTACCTGAAAACCTTCCTGAGAATCACGCCAAGATCACTGGTCACCACGCCCGCCGCAAGACTCCTCGCCACGATACTATTATCTGGGACAGTGAGGTTCCCGGCTTTGGTATAAGATTGCGTGCCAGTGGCAGCAAAAGCTGGATCGTCAAATTCAGTGATCGGGCGCAGCGCCGCTTTGTGACGTTGGGGAAGCCATCGGCCATCAGCGTCCGCGATGCGCGAGCTAAGGCCAAGCAGCTTGTTGCAGCCACCCAGACTGTAGGCCTACCTTGTCCAAAGCAGCCGCTTTCGGGGGCGGGGCTTACCTTTGCCGCTGCCATGGCGGAACTGCTCCCCTCCCTTGCCCGTCGTTGGAAACCTTCCACCGTATCGACCAATGCCGCCTATGTTCGGCGGGTGCTGATCCCCTTCTTTGGCGACATGCCAATAGCGACGATCCAGCGCAGCGATGTCGCCCGCTGGCGCGACAGCCTCGCGGCGAAGGGAGGCACATTCAACCGCGCCGTGCCGGTGCTCTCAATAGTGATGCAGGAAGCCGAGGCTTTCGGTTTCCGCAAGCATGCCTCCAACCCATGTAAGGGGATTGCCCGGTACAAGCGGCGGAAGATGGAGCGCTTCCTCAGCATGGCCGAATATCGCGCGTTGGGGATTGTGCTGCGTGAGGTTGAGAACGAAATGCCGCAAGCCGTCGCCTTGCTCCGGTTGCTGATCGCAACCGGGGCGCGTGTGGGCGAGATCAACGGCTTGCGGTGGGAATGGGTGAAAGAAGCGCGGGTCTTCCTGCCCGACAGCAAGACCGGGGCGAAGGTGCTCTATCTCAATGCCCCTGCCCGCGCAGTGCTGGATGGGCTGCGAACAGAATGCCGCGAGGGTTTGATATTCCCGGCAGCCCATAATCCGAGCAAGCCGATCAACATCACGTCAGACTGGCACGCAATCCGCCAGCGAGCCGGGCTAGGCAATATGCGCCTCCATGACCTTCGCCACAGCTTTGCCTCGCTGGCGATCCGCAACGGCATTTCGCTGACCATCATCAGCCGCTTGCTGGGCCACGCCTTACCCGAGACGACCGAGCGCTATGCCCATCTGGCCGATGACTCGATCTCGGAGGCAGCAGATCGTGTATGCAGCGTCCTTGCTCAGGGATTGGGGGTGGCGGCATGAACGCCCGGACTCTGACAGACCTTGTCACCGAGGAATTGGCCGCCATCGGCGCCCCATTTGATCGGAGGCCGGATCGCCCGGCGCGCACCACCCAATGGTGCAGCAAACTGCCGGGGTTTGGCACCCGCTGCTATGCCAGCGGGCACAAGACCTATGTCGTGCAGGCCGCGATGGGCGGGCGGACAAGGACCGTGACCATTGCAGACTGCCGGGTGATCACCGAGGCCAACGCGCGAGGTATTGCTCGGCGCGTGCTGCTACGGGTGCAGACCGGCGAGAACCCTGCCGAGGCCAGAGTGAAGACCAAGGCTGTGCCGATCTTCGCCAAATTCCTCGACCGCTATTGGGCAAGCGCGGTGGCAGGCTGGAAGGCTTCAACGCTGGACCGGAACCGCTATTACCGCAACCATCTGGATGCCGCCTTCCCACGGCGGCATCTCGACAAGATCAGCCCCGGCGATGTCCGCCGTTGGTTTGCCAAGGTGACCCGTACCGCAGGGCCAGCGGCAGCCAATCGGACTTTTGAACTGATGCTGTCCCTGTTCCGAAAGGCTGAGGAATGGGGGGAATTGCCGTCAGGCTCGAACCCTTGTCAGGGCATCAAGCGCAACAAGCTGCGCAAGCACGAATGCCTGCTGTCAGTGGAAGAATTGGCCCGGCTCGGGCAGGCTTTGGAACAAGAAGCCCAAATCTGCCCGCAAGAGGTGGCAGCCTTGCGCCTGATTATCCTCACAGGTTGCCGCAAGAGCGAGATCTGCCATCTGACATGGGATGAGGTCCGTGGGCGACGTCTGTTGCTGCATGATGCCAAGACAGGGCCGCGGACGGTCTGGCTGGGTCGTGAGGCCCAATCTGTCCTCAAGCGCATCGAGCGCCACCCGATGCGCGATGAGGTCTTCTGGACGGAAGGCGGACGGCTCGCAATCAAACGACTGGATGCTTGCTATTGGCGCGTGCGTGCCGCCGCTGGACTGGACCATGTTCGTCTGCATGACCTTCGGCACAATTTTGCCAGCCACGCGGCTACCATGTCCGAGACACTGCCCATGATTGCCAAGCTGCTGGGTCATGCCGATATCAAGATGACGGCACGCTATGCCCATCTCGACGATGCTCCGGTGATGGAGGCCTGCGAGGCGATTGGCGCGGCTTTGCGAATGGTGGTGGCACCGGGCTGCCCAGAGAATTAAAGATCTGATGGCAATGAAGGCGCCTTGTGCTAGGATGTATACATTCCATCACAAGGTGCCATTTATGAACAGCACGACCATGACGATCCGCATGCCGATCGCCCTTCATGACAAGCTGGCTCGCCTAGCGCAGGGAACCAAGCGCAGCCGCTCCTACCTCGCGGCTGAAGCGCTGAGCGCCTATGTGGATCGGGAGCTTTCCATCATCGAAGGCATCCAGCAGGGTCTGGCCGATGTGGCCGCCGGGAAGGTCACTCCCCATGACAAGGCCATGGCCGACCTCCATGCCATTATTGATGCTGCCGAACGCGCCAAGTCCTCCAGTCAGTGAGGCGGGTAGAATGGGCGGAATCGGCCCTCGCCGATCTCCGCGTGCAAGTGGGGTTTATTGCCGCGCAAGATCCACACGCAGCGCGCAGAGTGCTCGATGCCATTGGCAGGACGGGCGCCGCCTTGGGAGATTTTGCGACCGGTCATCCGGGGCGCGTGTCGGGGACATACGAGAAGTCGGTGCGCAGTCTACCCTATATCATTGCCTATGCTCTGACTGAAAGGGATCAAGCGGTCTCGATCTTACGGGTGATCCATACCGCACGGGATTGGGCCGACGGGACTTGGCCGGAAGGGTGAAATTGCGCCCATCGTAATTTGCCACACACTCCGTCGCCAGCAGTGCATCGCTAATGGCAAGGAGTGGGAGATTGTGTTGAAAAACTCAGCCCACGGCGCAAACGACGGCCAACCCAATAACAAAGTTACAATAATGCGCTAACGAGGGTTGTCATATATCGCATTCTTCGGAGCAAGATGCCCAATTGTTACGCACCATAGGTCACATTCTACCTGTCCCGGACCTTTTCAACACAATCGGGACTTTGCTGCCATTGGCAAGCCCAGTAGCAAAGGTCTGCTTTTGAAACGTAAGCTGCCGCGACGAGACAATCAACTATACGACAATACTGATTTACGCTTTGGCGAGGAGGGCCGCGGGCTAGTCGCGATCCCAGCCCTTACGGCCATCACAATAATTGCAGCCCTTCCATTCGCTTCCCTCCATGTCGCCGTTGCTTCCTTCCCCGCACCAGCCACAGGCGCTGATGTGATCGGTGAGCTCAAGGCAGGCGGTGCAGAGATAATGGGCATGGAATGAGACGACGGTCTGATGCCCGTCGCAACGCGTGCAGTTGGCCGGTGTGACCCGATCATAGTAATTGTCCGTTGTGACCGGATCGTCATCGACGATTTCAGCGATATCTGATGCATCAAAGACGGTGCCGCAGGCTTCGCAGGTCGACGTCTCGTCGCCATCGGCCCGAAATTCCACTGTACAATGGGTGCATTCCAGCGCGAGCCAATGAGGCGCAAAATGGCAGACATGGCATTTCGAGCTGTGAAGCTCGTGCAGGACGACCGCCGTCTCGGCAGACTCGAAGCCGCATCGGCCGCATGCCGCCAGTACCTTGCCTTCGCTCTTGAGGCCGGCAAGCTTCTCCGCGAGGCTGTCGAAGCGTGTCTGGAGATAGAGACGGTGCTCGGCGAACCGACCATCAAGCGCGCCAATGTCGAGCTGGAAGCGGTCAAATACATCCCGCCATTGGCTACCTATAAGGCCGACGAGCGCGTGCCACGCGTTGAGCTGCTCCATCGCGATCTGTTCGCGCACCGTCGGGTCATCAATATCCTGAAAGAAGTGGACCATCTTGTTACGGTGCTTGCGTATGACGTCGAGCGTCAGGCGAGCGCGCTCAGGAATTGGGCTGCCCACGATTTTCGCAAGGCGCTGGCACGCTTCCTCAAATGAGACCGAGACGAAATCGCCGTTCTCAAAGCTCACCAGGTCGGGCGCCTTGCTCACGGCCAGGCTCCAATGCTCCTCCATCAGCCGGGCTTTTAGGAAAAGCTCGACAGCTGAATGAAATGCGATGATCGAATGCTTCGGTTTTTCCTTGAACTCCACCGTCGCGAGCGTCAGAAAATCGACAGCGTTTGCGACCAGGTCTCGCATCGGGTCAGGGCGCTTGGCCTTCGCGCGGGTCTTTTTATTACCATAGGACATACCGACCTTTAACCCGCACCAGCGCGAACGAGAAGGAAGGATTCTGTGCGAACATGCTCGACGTCAATGCCATCCGCGACCCGGCGATCTTTTTGAACGGGCTTACCGGCCTCGATCGGGCCTTCACGCTCCATTACGATGAGACCAACAATATCCGGCGGCTTCACCTGACCCCGGACGGCCTCAACGTCCGGGCTCCGCAATGTTTCGTGTTGGGCGGGGTCGCCCACCTCGGTCCCGCGCCCGCCCTCGATTTCGAGGATTTGCGGCAGGCTTTCCACCTACAGAAATCATCATTGGAACTGAAGCTGGAGCAGCTTGGCAAGGGCGACTTCCTCAGCCTGCTGAACGCCCCCAAGATCGGCGCCTTCCTCGACTGGCTGTCTGCCGCTAATGTCTGTGTGCACTATCAAGTGCTGGACCCGCTCTACTGGTCGATCGTCGATGTCATCGATTCAATCATCGCTGAACATGGCGGCCCCGAACTCATGGCGATCGCGCCGCTCCTGAAAAACGACCTCTTCACGCTGCTGCGAGACGATCCTGACGAGACTGCGGAATTTCTCGGTCGCTACAACTATCCCGATGTCGGCCGAGCCAACCGAGCAGCTTTCATCGCGGAACTGCGCGACATGCTCGAAGTGCGTCGGGACTGGCTTCCCGATTTCAATTGCCAGATGCTCAAAGGGGTACTGAAGATCGCGGCGGGCCTCGACAGCCTGCCCTATCTGGAAGACGAAACTGCGAATGTGTTGATCGACGGTTTCGGCAGCTTTTATCTCCACCGGCTGTCCCTGTTTAAGCATTCGACCCACGTCCTAGACATCGAGAAAACGATCCAGGACTATCTGGCTGGCCTGAATCTCGCAGATGGTATGGCACCGCTGACGAATTTCACCTTCGTCGACTCCAGGACCTCGCCCTGGGTACAGGTTTCCGACGCCCTGACAGGCCTGGTCGGTAAAATGTTCATGTTTGCCGCCAATCACGACGTCGATGAGATCGGCGACGCACTATCCGGCCTGAACGACCGTCAACGCGCTACGCTCGACACGCTAAGAAACCTCATCGAGCGGTCAATCGACGAGTGTCAGGCCCTCGTCCAATATGTCATTTCACTTGAGGACCAGCGGCGCGGATCGCTCATTCTAGGCTTCTAGTCAGATCCGGGGCAGCATGTGACTGGCATCTAGCCGACGGTGGATCAGGGATACGATCGTAAGGAGATCCTCGGCATCTTCCTTCGTCATGTCCCAATTGATCTTTGCTTCGTGCGCCGTGGTGTTGCGGAACATGCCGAAGGCGCCTTTGACCAGATTCGCAAAGCCGGTCTGCTCGCTCTTTTCGCTGACCGTCTTCCGGGGATTGATAGCGATCATCGGCGTTTCGCCGCCAAACGCCCGATCGACGAGCACCCCCCCCATCGTCAACCAGCCCTGTCTTGCGTCGTACCTTGTCCGCGACGCTCTTCACCGCCTCCTGCACCGCATGGAAATAATTGTCCGCCAGCAGCTCGGCGCGGCAAAACGCGAGGACATCGGGATGGACCCCGCGCCCCTCAAGATCACTTCGCAGGTCGCGCGCGCGTCGCTGCGCCTCGGGAAGCGTCGTGACTTTCTCCACGTTCGACAAAACGCCGCTCTCGTCGACAGCCAGGCCGGCAAAGGACAAGGCCCGGTTGAGGTTCGCCCGCATCGGCTCATAGCGGTGAGGCTCTCGGCTATAACGCGCGGGGCTCATTGCCTGCCTTATGAACTCCAGGACATGCGTGCGATTCCGCTTCGTGTTCTGGCTGTCTGCAAAAGCATTATAGATCCGGATCCGCTTCGCCATCGCCCCCGGATCGACCATCTTCGCTGCCTGAAAGAGAAAGCCGATCTCCGGGTTGGTCAGACCGTCGGTCGTGTCGCCGAGTGCGCCGGCGATCGCCTCAAGTTGCCCCTGCGTGAAAAACGTCATCCGTTTTGGTGCCTCCCTGTTCCGCAATAGTGCGCCATCCTACGTCCCGGCACCATTCGATGATCGGGGATTGCAGGAGAATGAGCCGGTCAAACGGACCGTCTTCTAGCTGCTTCGTCAGCCGCGACATCACCTCAAGCCACTCATGATCCATGAGGGCCATCACGCGCGACAACGTCGCCCCTTCGGTGATCATCAGCCAGTAGGATGAGGCTGCAACGACGGTCGATGACCGCTTCGCATCGACGATCGTCATCAGTTCGTCCTCGGTGACGCCGATCCACGCTATGTCGAAATTCCAGCTCCAGCCCAGATATCTCACCGTGGACGCAGCGACCTCCACTCGGCTGACATATTTCCCAAGGGTCGGCCACCGTGCGGGGTCGATGGCGATGTTGGCGGGCAGGTCCACCGCGCCAGCGATGACTGCGATAAGCTGCGCGACGAAATCATGCGTTTCGCGCCTCGACGGCAGCTTGAGCGCCCTGAAATTCAACTCGACCTGACGGTGCCGGGGGAAATCGTTGAGCAGCATTGGCCACTGCCGGAGCGATGCCCAATGTTCCTCGACCTCACGGCGATTGCCGTCAACGTGATATTCCGTCACCTCAACGCCGATCGACACGCCGTCGAGGCGCAGAAGGAAATCAGGCCGCTCGGCCTGGTCGACCTTGCCGTCGTCGACCGCGATCACTGCCGCCGCAAGATAGGCGTCGAGGTTCCGCCGCTCCTCATCCTTCTTGGATAGCCGCGTCACGGACCGACCGCGAAAGCTGGAGCCAGGGTGTCGAATGCCACGACGTTCACACCGATCTTGTAGAGATTGGCCTCGATAAACGCTGCCGCACCGTCCCGCTCACTGGCCCAGATTCGGTCAGCGGCCGCCGCGATCGTCGTGAGATTGACCCGTCTGATCAGCTCAGCCGGCGGAATGTGATCCAATATTTGCTCCGTCGCTGCAGACCGCGCGCCAAAGAAGGCGCGGCGCGGGCCGAGCGGCAACTGGATCATAAAAGCTTCGCTGGTAAAGCCGCCTTCCCAATGGATCGGCAAATCTGAAAGCAGAAGCGTCGGCTGATCCGCATCGAACTCGCGAACCCACCATCGCATACCGGCGAACGCGTCCATGACCCCGTCGTGCAGGATCATCTTCGGGAGCCAGCTTGTCAGGGTCATCGCCTCCATCGCGCCGGGATGATTGCGATTGAACCATTCCTCGGTCGTCGGCCAACCCTCGGGCAGCGTTTCCCTGTCGTGTGCGGCCAACGTCGCCCTCAACCTCGTCATCCCTTCATTCCGCAGGAATCTGAGAACATCGGGCTGCCGAATCCGAAGCGAACTCAGGAAAAACGTCCACGCAATATGCTCATCCTCGGTCAGCACCGCGTGCTGTTCGAGCTTGTCGAGAACACTTGCCGCATTGCTGTCGATCGGACCGAAGAGCCGCTTCTCTAAGTGATCCTCGCCCACGCTAAGCGCATTTGCCAGGATTCCGTACAGATCCTTCTCAAATCCCGTATATTCGGGCGCACGCTCGCTACAGACGAGACGCCCGTTTCGGACGGAGAAACAGTGCAATCGGCCTGTTTCAGTGGTCCACCTCCGCAGAAGAAATTGAGGGACATAATGATGTTTCACGATATGAAACTGCCCTAGGTAAGTTTCGTCCGCAACATTTCTATTTGGTGATTTTATGGTTTTTCTTTCCCCAGGAATTGAAGCCCGTCCGCCTTCGATGCTGCGCTCAATGCGCGTCCGGGGTAGCGCGCCGGTCCCCTGACGGGTCCCCGCCGACGGTAACGATGGGAGTGTGATCTTCTACAAGCAGGTGAAGCATATGACGGTTATATCGCGGGACACTCGGGAACGGCTGGTTTCGGCGTGAACAGCCATTCACGCATCCCGACCGGACCGGCGTAAATTGGTCGATTGTGTTGAAAAAGTCCGGGGTAAGTAAAGTGCGCCCTCTGGCACGTAACATTTGATCACCCTGTGCCGAAAAACGCGATATGTGATGCCCTCGTTGGCATATTTCTGTAATTTTACTGCCAGCTCGGCCGGCGCTCGCGCCGTAGGCGGAGTTTTTCAACACAATCGGTCGGGTGTTGCTGGGACCGCCGTCAAACACGACTTTGGAGGCGCCCAACCGCTCCGTCGATGTTAGAGCGTTTTCCACACGACCTGACTCGACTGGGATTCCCATCGGCGGCCTGATGTGATTCACGTTTCCTGCTGGTGGCAGGAGGCCAGCCTGTATGGCACGCACGCTTTCACAGGATCTTCGGGACAGGGTTGTTGCCGCGATTGACGGTGGCCTGAGTTGCCATGCAGCGGCGGCCCGCTTTGGGGTCAGCGTGTCGAGTGCAATCCGCTGGCGCCGACTTGCGCTGGAACATGGCCGGGCTGTCGCCAGGCCGCGCGGAGGCGACCGGCATTCGGGCAGGATCGAAGCGCACGGCGACTTCATTCGGGAACTGATCGCCGAGCAGGGCGACATGACCCTGGTCGAGGTGCAGGCTCGACTGATCGAGCGCGGCGCGTGCGTCGGGATCGGTACGGTGCATCGCTTTTTCGTCCGTCACGCGATCACGCGCAAAAAAAGACCGGCCACGCGATCGAGCAGGACCGCCCCGACGTCCTGAGGCAACGCCAGCGCTGGTTCGACGGGCAGATCGACCTCGAACCAGAACGCCTTGTGTTCATTGATGAAACCTGGACCGCCACCAATATGACGCGTAGTCATGGCCGTTGCGCCAAGGGTGAGCGGCTGCGAATGGGCTTTCCGCATGGTCATCGCAAAACCACCACGCTGGTCGCCGCCCTGCGCATGACCGGCATGGTCGCGCCGATGGTGCTCGACGGTCCGATCAACGGCGACTGGTTCGAAGCCTATGTGGCGCAGGTTCTGGTGCCAGAGTTGCGGCCCGGCGACGTCGTCATCATGGACAACCTCTCGAGCCACAAGCGGGCCGCCGTGAAGGAACGGATCGAAGCGGCCGGAGCAACCCTGCGCTTCCTCCCGCCCTACAGCCCCGACTTCAATCCCATCGAAAAAGCATTCTCTCGCCTGAAAGCCATGCTGCGCAAGGCGGGCGAGAGAACCATCAGCGGGCTGTGGGGGCTGATCGGCAGGCTCGTCGACATTTTCCAGCCCAGCGAATGCGCCAACTACTTCAGTTCCTGCGGCTACGAGCCAGAATGAGAGGAAACCGCTCTAGCCAGTTGCAGACTGGCCTCTTCTGGACTGCTGATCATTCGGGATGACGGACACACGCGGTGCTGGGTGATTTACATGGCACCCGATCGGCGCGCGCCGAGACTAACCTAGTATAGTGCCGGGCTCTGGCAGCAAAAGGCCTACCGCGCGAAGGTCGCTTTTCATCCGCCATAATGGCCGATTGTTGTTCTTTTCGAGGTCGATCTGTTCCTTGTCGACGCCGATGATCGTCAGAAGATGCAGGTGATAGAGTGCCGAGAGCGCATTCGATTTTCTATCAAGATCCTGCATGAAGTCACCATAGCGTTGGTCCTTGCTACGCAACCCGCCGAAATGGGAAATGTCATTCCGCCGCGCCTGGCATTCGACGCAGAAGCGTTGCAGCGCGTCCTGGTCGAACGGCAGCGGCAGAAAGGAAAAAATGGAGTAAAGTCGCTCTGAAAGGTTGGGCTCTGCGGCATTTTTGAGCTTGCCTTGCAGCCAGCGTCGATCCTTGGGCGCGACAGCGCTCAGGATCCGGCTGATTTTGGCTTCGAGGGCCGCGGGCGGCTGCACGGCGCCGCGCCCATGCCTGTCAAGGGCCTCGAGACCCCAGATGAGGTTTACGAAGCGATGTTCAACGAACATCTCCAGCCCGCGCCGCGTGCCCAGATACAGGTAGATGCCCGGACCATATCGCTCTCGTTCCTCGATAAAGGCTTTGAAGATGTCACCGAAAGACGCTGCGATTCTCGAAAAATTAATCAGGCAATCGTGCGCGGCGGGTGGCTCGGCATCAGAACGATATCGCGAGAAATACAGCTTGGCGCGGTGCTTGCTGCCCCAGGGTATCAGCGTTGGCCAATCGAAATTATGATTGGAAGAGGTCAGGAGGATGAGCAATTCTTCTACGTTTTTATGATAATCCTGAGCGTCACTCAGCGACATCGCCTTTCTTGTCGTAATCACGATTGCAGCTGACTCGACCAGTCTTATTTCATTGTGTCGACTTCTACCGAACTGCGGACCGGTAAGGTCATACTCAATCGAGAGGGTACCAAAGGGGAGGGTAAAGCGACGATCCTTTTCGGCTTTGTAGTCCGCGACAAGCTTGTTTCGCTGCCGTTTGACCTGAATGGACCGAAGCCATAGCCAGTCCTTGAAGCCGGAGAGATCCACTTCCACGGTACGAAACCGGATCGGGGCATTTCCGTCGCGCCTGAACCGCTGGTCGCTGACTAGGCATTGCTGCACGAAGTATCGCTCTTTAGACACATTGTGGGTCCGCACCGCCGCGCCATTGCGAAACGCGTTAAGGAGCAGAACATGACCGGAATCCGTGAGCAGTCCCTGTATGTTTCGTCCGGCCGGCTTGCCCCCGTCGAGAAGGTTCTCGAACGGGTGCCTTTCGCTCGGCATGACGTCGTCCAGTTCCAGTTGAACGGAACCATCGTCTGCGATGGTGAGCTTGCCGCCGACCGACGCATCCGGGGCGAACTGCGTGGCGGGCACAGGCTCGTCATTCCGCCAGAATATCCCCCGATCCTCTAAAATAGCCACGTGCCCACCACTGTTCTGTCTCTGTTGCACTATAGAAACTTAGTAGCGTCAAACGTGGCCCGGTCACAGACGCAGCCTCAGTATTTTTTGCCATCTATCACTTGACGCTGGCCCGGTTTCGAGGGGCCGTGGTCGGCGATAAGCACCAGTTCGCCATTGATCCTAATGGCTTTCAGTGCCGCCCACATCTACCCAAACTGCCGGTCGATCTGCGGATACGTGAAAATTTCTTCTACCGCAATGTGTGGATCGCATCGCCTTCGAGCATCTACTCGATTGGCCGGTTCCAAGGGACAAGCGTCGAAATGCCGCCCGCTTGCCTTATCTGACCGATTTTGTGGAGCAATCTTAATGACTTCTGACCGTGAATTGGGTATGGACCGTGCCATCCAGCGCCGGGATTTTCTCAACGGTATGCTGGTTTCGGGCGCAGCGGCCATGGCGCCGGCAGGACTGGCGCAAGCGGCACATTCGGCATCACCTTATCCCCCGGCCCTGACCGGCATGCGCGGCAGCGGCTATCCAACGGCCAATGCCACCGGCCATGCCCTTCGCGATGGACAGTTTTGGCCCCACGGCAATCCGTCAGAAACAGCCGATACCTATGATCTGATTGTGGTGGGCGGGGGGATAAGCGGTCTGGCCGCCGCGTGGTTCTATCAGAAACAGTATAATTTTTCCAAAAAAGTGCTAATTCTCGACAATCACGATGACTTTGGCGGCCATGCCAAACGCAATGAATTCGGTGCCGGCAAATCGCTGCGGATCTCCAACGCTGGCACATTCAATATCTATGGCGGCGAACATGACACCGGGGCGCAAGCCGACCTGTTTCGCGATCTCGGCATCAATGTTCCCGAGCTCGCGCGCGACACGGTGGATACCGGCTTTTATGCAAGATTGGGCATGGGCCAGAGCGTCTTTTTCGACAAGGAAACCTTCGGGCGTGACGCTCTCCTGCCCGATCCTGCCCCCTGGACCGATTTCACCTTCCTCTATTCGCCAACCACGCCGCCGGATGCAGAAAAGCGCTGGGACAGGTTCATGCGGGACGCTCCGCTCTCCGATGGGGCAAAGAAGGATCTCTATCGGCTCTACCATGTCGATACCGACTATTTGCCGGGCCTTTCCACGTCGGAAAAGATCGAGCGGCTGACCTACAGCAGCTACGCCGATTTTCTTTCCGGGCCTGCACAATGCGATCCCATGGTCACCACCTATCTGCGCGATCGCACCTACGGCAGCGGCCGCGGCCTTTCGTCGACCACCGCTCTAGCCGCCCATGAACGCTTTGGCCTGCCCGGCTTTTCCGGGCTGGCTCTCCCCGCGCGCAAGGGCCGTCATGAAGGCGCCCAGCCCTATCGCTTTCCCGAAGGCAATGCGACAGTTGCCCGCCTGCTGGTGCGCCGGTTGATTCCGGGCGCGCTGCCGGGCCAGAGCGTGGCCGATTCCATGCTGGCCAGAGTGGATTACAGCAGGCTGGATCAGGCCGGCAATGCCACCCGCATCCGCCTGAATTCAACGGTGGTGAAGGTTGCCAACGAGAAGGGCGGCGTCAGCGTCAGTTATACCAGTGGCGGATTGAATGGAAAATTCCTCCGCACCAGAGCCAGACAATGTGTTCTGGCCTGCTGGAACTATGTTATACCCTATATTTGTCCTGATTTGCCCGCTGAACAGCGCGCGGCGCTGGCCTATAATATCAAAACGCCCAATCTCTGGGTCAATGTCTGGATGCGCGACTGGCAGGCCTGGTATCGGGCGGGCACATGCCTGATGAATGCGCCGGGCAGCTATTTTGCCTCGCTCCTGCTAGAACCGCCCGTTTCGGTGGGCGGCTATCAGCACTCTCCCTCGCCTGACCAGAGCGCGGTGATGTCAATGCTACGCGGCTATGAAACGCCCGGCTTGCCCATCAAGGACCAGTTCCGCCTAGGCCGGGCGGAAATGTATGCAACCACATTCGAAGAGTTTGAACGCAACACCCGCGACCAACTGGGCCGGGCGCTGGGCGCCCATGGGTTCGATCCGGCACGAGACATACAGGGAATTACGGTGAACCGATGGGGACACGGCTATTCCTACTGGTATTCTCCTCTGTTTGATGATTTCCTGAAAACCGGAGCACCGCCGCCACATCTGCTTGCCCGCAAACCTTTCGGGGCGATCACCATCGCCAACACCGATTCCGCGGGGAATGATACAACCGAACTGGCCATCAGTATGGCGGCCCGCGCCATCGGCGAATTGGGATGAGCCTGCTCCCGTCAGGACCGAAAAAATACGCATGGAAATTGCCGCAAATCCTGTCATGTCCATGATGAAACAGCCATGAAACCCCATGTCGGAAACCTATCCTGCCTTGGCATGCGCCTGTCCCCCTGGTCTGGGGGACAGGCATGAAGGCAGATGCCAGACGCCGCGCGGTTTGGCTTGCCGACGCCATGCTGCCCCATGAACCTTGGGTGAGGCGCCAGTTGCGACGCGGCAACACGCTGGGCTACGAAATCGACGATATCGTGCAGGAAGCCTATGCGCGCCTCATCATGCTTGACAGCGTGGAGCATATCACCAATCCGCGCGCCTATTTCCTGCAGGTAGCGCGCAGCCTCATCCTGCAATATCTGCGGCGCGCGCGGGTGGTGCCGATCGATCTGGCCTCGGACATAGACGCCATCGATGAGGCCGCCAATGAGCCGCTGCCCGATCAGCAGGTACAGGGGCAGCAGGAACTTGATCGCTTGATGAATGCGATTTCCACCCTTCCACCGCGCTGTCAGGAGGTCTACCGGCTCCGCAAGATCGAAGGATTGAGCCAGCGGCAGGTGGCCGAGCGATTGATGATAAGTGAAAGCAACGTCGAGAAGCACCTCGGTCGCGGAGTGGAACGCATTATGCTACTCTATTCCAACGATGAGCGATCCCATTCCAATGACCCAAAGATGAGCCCTGATGGACATGCGTGCAAAGCTCACAAGCGCTGAGATAGACCGCATCGCGGCCAACTGGGCGGCGCGCGAGGACCTGCGCCCGCTGGACCCGGGCGAGGAACAGGCGCTCGATGCCTGGCTGGCCGAGGACAGTCGGCACCTTGGCGCCTATGGCAAGGCAAGAGCTGTTCTAGAGCGCGCGGAAAAACTGCATGACGAGACGCCGATTGCCGACACGATCAATGATGCGGACGAGGCCCACCCGACGAGACGCCGGGTGATGGTTTCGATGGCGGCAAGCGTTGCGGCCATGGCCGCCGGCGTTGCCATTTTCATGCGAAACACCGCGCCTGCGGAAAAGCACTTCTCGACCGGACGCGGCGAAATACGCTCGGTGCCCCTCGAAGACGGTTCCACCGTCATGCTCAATACGGCCAGCGAGATCGCCGTATTGTTTCTGCCCGAGCAGCGCATCATCCGTCTTTTGGCCGGGGAAGCCTTTTTCCAGGTGGCCAAGGACGCGGCGCGTCCCTTTCTTGTACAAAGTGCGGGGCGGATTGTGCAGGCGGTGGGAACAGCCTTTTCGGTCCGTCGCACCAACGAAGGCCTCGGCGTGATGGTGCGCGAAGGTCGCATCCGCTATGAACGCCACATGGACACGGGCACCTCATCGGCCCTTCTGTTCGCCAATGCGGAAACCGAAATTCTCGACTACCAGGGCAACGCACAGCCTGCTCTCCAGCATCGATCGGGAGCGGAAATGGACCGGATGCTGGCGTGGCTCGACGACAAGATCGTCTTTGACGAGACAACGCTGGGCGAAGCGGCGGCTGAGTTCCACCGCTACAATGAAACACCGCTTCTGATGACACCTGAAGTGCGCAAATTGCGCGTGTCGGGCCGCTATTCGGCGGGCGACCCGGAGGCATTTGCGCAGGCCATTGCCGTCATTCTTGACCTAAAAGTGGAGAGAACCGCGCAGGGGATTGAAATTTCAAGTAAAAAATAAAAATGAAATATTCTGCAAAAAAGTGTCACACTTAATGTGTGGATTTGTGTCCCTCCATGCATCTCCCCAATGTCGAGCGCAAACGTGAGCATCTCGGGCGCCGATCAATGGGGGAAATATATTCATGTCCTATCGTGATTTTCTCTGTACCACGGCCATTGCGATTGTGGCCACTGTTGCGACACCAGCCTGCGCGCAGACGCGCGAAATCAATGTCCAGCCGCAGCCCCTTTCCACCGCCATTGCCGAACTGGCACGTCAGGCCGATGTGGAAATTCTGGCGCCTTCCACCGGCGCCATCATGCTTGCCAGCCCGGTTCGCGGGCGCATGGACGTGGCGCAGGCCCTGACGCAGATCCTGCGGGGCACCAATCTTACGTGGAGCAATGATCCTCGCGGCGCCTTCCTCATCAAGCGTCGCGAGGCCAGGCTGACCCCGGTTGCCTATGTGGCCCCTGCCCCGGCGCAGCGCGCGGCCCGGGCACGCGCCCCGGTCTCTCTTGCCGTAAAACCGGTTGAAACCGGTGAAGGCGAAACGATCATCGTCACCGGTACGCGCGATCCCAACGCGAAGGCCAGCGCGGCGCCCAGCCCTATCACGGTCATCAATGCGGACCGCCTCGCCGCCACAGGCCAGCCAGACCTGCGCGATGCGCTGACCCAGATCTCGCCCTCGATCTCGCGCTCGACGGTCACCTCGGGCAATGCCAACATGGTCGACAAGATCAATCTGCGTGCGCTCACCTCCAACCACACGCTGATCCTCATCAACGGCAAACGCCGCCACACCACCTCGGTCATCACCGATGCCACCGGCCCGGAAGACGGCACCGCGCCGGTCGATATCGGCCTGATCCCGACCTCAGCCATTGACCATATCGAGGTGCTGCTCGACGGGGCCGCCGCGCTCTATGGCTCGGATGCAATTGCGGGCGTGGTCAACATCATCCTGAAAAGCAACAATCACGGTTTTACCGCTGCGACCACGAATGGCCTTTATTATGAAGGCGATGGTTTTACCTCGGGCACCACGGCCAACTGGGGCACCCGGTTTGGAAACCAGGGCTTTTTCAGCCTCAGCGGCGAATTCCGTCATCAGGATCACACCAATCGCGGCGGGCCGGACACACGCGTAAATGCCAGAGTGAATCGCTATTTCGGCAACGCCGAACAGGATCGCGCGGCGATCTCCTATAATGCAGGCGTCAATCTTTCCGAGGATGTTAAGCTCTATTCCTTTGCCAGCTATGCCTATCGTAAGGCCGGTTCTTTCCAGAATTACCGCATCCCGACCCTGCTGCCGCAGGTCTATCCCAACGGTTTCAGTCCGCTCAGCCAGGTGACGGAACATGACTTCAGCCTCACCGGCGGCGCCAAGGGTACGTTGACTGGTTGGGACTGGGACCTGAACGCCACCTATGGCGAGGACCATACCGACTATAATCTTATCGACAGCGTCAATCTTCTGCTCTTCCGGGACACCGGCAGCACACCGACGCGTTTCAACGTGATGTCCTACGGCAATTCGCAGCTCACGCTCGAAGGCACGTTCCGGCGGTTTGTCGATGTCGGCTTGGCCGAACCGCTCAATGTTGCTTTTGGCGGCCAGTATCGCCGCGATACCTATGCCGTCAATCCGGGCGACCCGGCCTCCTATTACGGCGCGGGCACCCAGGGGCAATCGGGCCTGCAGCCTTCAAGCTACGTCCGCGCCCATCGCGACATCAAGGCCGCCTTTGTCGATTTCTCGGCCAAACCGGTAAAGGGCCTGCAAATCGGCCTTGCGGGCCGCTACGAAGATTACAGCGATGCCGGCGATACTCTGACGGGCAAGTTCTCGGTTCGCTATGATTTCAGCCCGGCTATCGCCATTCGTGGTACGATCAGCAACGGCTTTCGCGCACCCAGCATGCAGGAGCAATATTATACCAGCATCGGCGTGACGCCCAATGGTGCGCAGGGCGTGCTTGCGGTCAATTCGATTGCGGCGCGTATCCTTGGGGCACAACAGCTTCGGCCGGAAAAGTCGACCAATCTGTCGGCAGGCATTGTGCTGCACCCTGTGCCGCGCATGAACATCACCATCGACGCCTACCAGATCAGCATCCGTGACCGTATCGTAAAGGGCGGCGCCTATAACGGTCAGGAAGCCATCAATGCGCTTGCGGCCCAAGGCATTCTGGTTGACCCCAGCGTGCTGCCGTCTGCGGTCTCGGCGCAATATTTCTCGAACGGCGCAGACACCCGTACGCGCGGCCTCGATATTGTGGCCAATTATCGCACGCCCTTCGACTGGGGCACCATTGACTGGAACATTTCGGCCAATTTCAACAATACCGATGTTCAGCGCGTCGGTGTTGACCGCAATGGCCGCATATTGCTGACCCGGCAGGGACAGGCTTTCATGTCGACCTATTTCCCGGCCAACAAGTTTATCTTTGGCGGCCATCTGACGTCGGGTTCGTTCGATCTTGACCTGCACGAAATCCGCTATGGCTCGGTCAACACCTTGCGCCAGTACGTCGTGGGACCCGATGCCTATTCCACCAGCGTGTTCTACGACATGTACAACGCTCCAAAGTGGCAGACCAATATCGAGGTGGGCTACAAGTTGACGCCCTTTGCCCGCGTGTCAGTGGGGGCCAACAATCTTTTCGACGCCAGGCCCAGCATTGTGCCCGAAAACACCCGTTTTGCCGGTGTCGCCCTGTATGACACAGGCATGCAGCAATTGGGCATTAACGGCGGCTATTATTACGGCACGGTGAAGCTCTCCTTCTGAGCGGGCAATACACTCGACCGCGGGCTGCCTCGATGCAGCCCGCGGTCCATGGCTCCACGTTACCAGGCAAGGCCTCGGCAAGATTCAGGCCGCAGCTTGGTGGAAACGGGCTGACCGGCCAATTGTCCCGATCCAGCCCTGCTTCACGGTCACCGGCAGGCCCACTTCAATGCAGGCTTCACGCCGGCGTTCGTCTGTCTCAACCGGCCGCCTCCGGAACAACCTTCATTATTTCACAAAAGGACAGCAAGTGGTTAGAGTTGGCATCATCGGCTATGGCTTCGTCACAAAGACCTTCCACCTGCCCTTGATCGGTGCGAGCGAGGGCATTGAGGTCAGCGCCATTTGCTCCTCGCGGCCCGAAGTGGTGCGCGCCGAGCAACCCGGCATCGTCGTGTTTGACAGTCCCGAAGCACTGGTGGCCAGCGCGGCGGTGGACGTGGTGCTGATTGCCTCCACCAATGATACGCATGCTTCCCATGCCAGGCTTGCACTGGCGGCGGGCAAGCATGTGATCGTTGAAAAGCCGTTTGCCCTCGGTTTGGCCGAAGCTCGCGAATTGGTGGCGGCGGCCGAGGCGGCAGGACGCCTGATCACCGTTTTCCAGAACCGCCGCTGGGACAGCGATTTCCTGAGCGTGAAGGCAGCGATCGAGGACGGTTCGCTGGGTCGCGTGGTGCAGTTTGAATCGCATTTCGACCGCTTCCAGGCCTCTGGCGGGGATCGCTGGTGGGAAAAGGAGGCCCCCGGATCGGGCATATGGTTCGATCTGGCGCCGCATCTGGTCGATCAGGCGCTGCAACTTTTCGGGCTGCCCGACAGTGTGCAGGTCAATCTGGCCAATCTGCGCGACGGCTCGCTGGTAGATGACTGGGCCCATGCGGTGCTGAACTATCCGCGCCTGAGGGTCATCCTTCAGGCCAGCACCATCGTCTCGGGCGGATCGCCGCGTTTTATCGTCCATGGTGATCGCGGCACGCTGGTCAAGCCTCGCCTCGATAATCAGGAAAACCAGCTTCTGCGCGGGGTTGTGCCCGGAAGCGGGGAATGGGGCCGCGATCCGGACGATGTCCTGCGCTGGACGATCGACGGCACACAAAGCTGCGAGGCCGCCCGGCCCGGCGACCAGCGGGGCTTCTATCGCGCGCTGGTCCAAGCCGTGAACCATGGCGCACCCTCCCCCGTACAGCCCCATGAGGCCATCGCGGTGATGGCAATCATCGAGGCCGGCTTTGCCTCATCCGCACAAGGCCGCGCGATGGCGCCCGATCTGACCGCAGCAGAACGCGCGGCCTGGACACGATAAGCAGCCGCCAAGGCTGCATGGAGAGAATGCCATGACGGCGCAGTTCAACAATTCCGGGGCGGCTCCGCGCCGTCCTATCCTGGTGGAACGGCGGCATCTGCTGCCCTTTTTGCTGATCGCCTGCCTGTTCGCCACCTGGACATTTGCCGCATCGCTCAACGACGTGCTGATCCGGCACTTCCAGCATGCGCTCGACATTTCACGCACGCAATCGAGCTTTATCCAGATCGCCTTCTACGTTGGCTATTTTTGCGCGGCCATACCGGCCGGGCTGGTCATCCGGCGCCTGGGCTACAAGGCCGGGATATTGGCCGGACTGACGCTTTATGCATTGGGCGCCTTCCTGTTCTATCCAGCCGCCTCGCTTCAAGCGTTTCCGGCCTTTCTTGGCGCGCTTTATCTGATCGCCTTCGGTCTGGCCTTTCTGGAAACCAGCGCCAATCCCTATGTCGCCATCCTCGGCCCGTCGGTCACCGGCGCGGCGCGGCTCAATCTGGCGCAGGGCTTTGCCGGTCTGGGCGCGATCACCGGTCCGGCCGTAGGCGGGCTGTTCATCATTTCCGGCGTCGAACGCAGCCCCGCCGATCTTGCCGCCATGGCCCCGGCCGCACGAGCGGCCTATCGCGCCGCAGAAGCGGCAAGCGTGCAAATGCCCTATGTCACGCTGGGCAGCGCCATCGTACTGCTTGGCCTGCTGATCGCGATGACCCGCTTTCCCGAAGTGGGAACCGCGAAGAAGGATCTGCCGCAGGGCGGCGCGCTGCAGGTGCTGCGTCACGCCCGGTTGCGCTGGGCGGTGGTCGCGCAGTTCTGCTATGTCGGCGCACAGGTGGGCATCTGGAGCTTCTTCATCGATTTTACAAAGGACGCCCTGCCCCACACACCTGAACGCCAGGCCGCATTCTGGCTCTCGGCCAGCATCGCGCTCTTGATGACCGGCCGCTTTCTGGGAGCCTTCCTGCAACGTCTTGTCAAACCGGCCCGTATGCTGGGCGCCTGCGCCGCTGCCAATATCGTTTTGTGCCTGATCGCGACGGGATTGGTCGGGGTCCCCGCCGTGGCCGCGCTCTGGCTCAGTAGTCTGTTCATGTCGATCATGTTTCCTAGTATCTTTGCCATGGGCGTCGAAGGATTGGGGCATGAGACCGAAATGGGTTCCTCGCTGCTGGTCATGGCCATTGTGGGCGGCGCGTTTATCCCCCCGGCCATGGGCCTGATTTCGGAACACTGGGGCGGTCTGCACGCAGCGATGCTGGTTCCAGCCGCCTGTTTTGCCGTCTGCCTCGCATTTGCGGTTCTGGTGCCCGGAACCGGGCGCGTCGAAAGCGGCCCGGCCTGATCCCCTTCCCTCTCTCTCATTAATAGGAAACCCATGCGTTATATCCATGCCATGATCCGCACGCTTGACCTCGATGCAACGATCCACTTCTTCTCGCTGCTTGGTTTCGAGAAGACCCGCACGATCGAGAATACCGACGCGCGCTACACACTCGTCTTCATGGCTCCGCCACGCGAAGATCTGGAGGTTGAAATCACGTTCAACTGGGATCATACTACAGAATACGGTTCAGGCCGTGCCTTTGGCCATCTTGCCTATGAAGTCGATGACATTTACGCTCTTTGTCAGTCGTTGGTCGAGGCTGGCGTCACAATCAACCGCCCTCCGCGCGACGGCAAGATGGCCTTCATCCGCACGCCAGACGGTGTCAGCCTAGAACTGGTTCAAAAGGGGCAACTCGAACCGACCGAACCCTGGTTGTCAATGGCGAACACCGGCAATTGGTAGGGCTGTCGCCGACCAAGCCGCCACAAGATCCTTAAACAGGTTCGGTGGTGTACGCCGGCTGTGGTCTCCCCGGCGTCATTACTTTTATGTTGTCCGGTTTCTCTACGAACCGGTTCACTAAGCAGATCTCGTAAGTTTCGAAAAATCGATGTGAAAACGCCTGTTGTTTCAGGCAGCAGGTGTTTGCACATTGTAAGAATTTCTGTGCAGTCGGATTTTTTCGGGTTGCCTCTCTGTTGATTGCCGCCGAGAATTGGCCCTAGGGGGATGCGGATCAAAACTTGGACCACCAGAAGGTCGTTCATGCATTCCTACGCAGGCAGAATTCGAGCAAGCGAGTTAATGCGACTATCGGTCCGCGAGCGGACCCCATTTGATCTGCGCGACGCAGAACCTGTAGCCCATCGTCGGCATCGCAGGCAATATGTTATCGATACCGAACGCGTTGAGCGCAATGATCGAGGCGACAAAGACGACAATGCGCTTCGCGCTGGAGCCAGAAGCTGCCATAGGCTGCGCGCGTAAAAGCGCGTTACCAATCTCCTTTGGCAGCCTATCCTCTCAATCAGCTACAGCGCGGGACTAATTGGAAAAGACGCAGCAGCGCTAGAGAGTTTTCGAACCAGATGGAACATCTGGTGACTCGGAAAACGCGGTACAACAGGAATCTAGAGCGATCGGTCCGATGCAATCGGAACGGATTTCGCTCTAGAACGCTTAACGGCACGACGCTCACCGGAGATTTTTCAGCAGAGCGTCACGCATGGCTGCCGCCGGCGCCTCGAGCCCTGTGTACAGGGCGAATTGGTGCATGGCCTGGTGCAGCAGCATGAGCCAGCCTGGTACTGAAATGAGGCCAAGGCGCGCAGCTTGATTGCAAAGCGGTGTAGCCGAAGGATTGAAAACGACGTCGAATACGGCCTTCAGGTCCGGGAATCGCTCAGGTGCAAGAAAACCTTCTGAAATATCGATATTCGGTGTGGCGTTCACCAGAAGGTCGATATCCGGTATAACTTCGGCATCATGGCTCCATGGTCGGGGGAGATCGAAGTCCGTCGCAACCGCAGTTGCTGCAGCCAAGTTTCTCGCCGCGAGTTCGACGTGCCAGCCCGATTCCTTCAGACCAAAAATCAACGCCCTCGCTGCGCCGCCCGCACCGATCACGAGGGCGCGTCCGGGTTCATGAACGCCCGACTCCCGCAATGCATCCATCGCTCCGCGCCAATCGGTGTTGTACCCGGTCAGCCAGCCGCCGTTGTTCACGACGGTATTGCAAGCTCCAATCGCGTGCGTGTCGGGCGAAACCTCGGCAAGTAAAGAGAGAACCTCGCGCTTGAAAGGCATCGACACGGCGAAGCCGCGGAAGCCCAGCTCAACAAACGCGCCCACGGTGGCTCGCAAATCATGGGTTTCGGCGGAAACATATTTGAAATCGACACCCGCCGCCTGGTACCCTGCTTCGTGCATTTTTACGCCGAGGCCGCTTGGCGAAACGCGGCTGGAAATCGAACCGCAGAGTTGTGGTATTGTCCGGGTCACGATGATCGCCTTTCATGCTTGCTCATGTAGCGGGGACTGCTAATCGCTCACTCGACCGCCGAGCCCTGCCATTGGCGAGGATAAGCAAATGCTGCTGTCGCACAGGAAACAGCGCAAAGTGCGGCGAAATACCAGCCAAAGGCGATCTCGGATCCAGTCCGCGAGGCCAGCCACGTTGCCATTAACGGTGCTGTCGCTCCAATCAGCACGGAACCTACGTTGAAGTTCAAAGCCGCAGCCGCGCCCCTGACTACCTGCGGAAATGACAAAATGTACGCAGCGTTCAGGGGCGCCGCTACCAAATTGTTGATGATCGCACAGGTCAGCAGGCCCAGCAAAGTAAGGGGGACAGAAACGCCCATTGCGAGAAAAAGGGGCATCGCAACGACGGTATAGATCGCGAACGCGCCTATAAGAATTTGGCGTCCGCCAAATCTGTCGGCTAGCAAACCCCCTGCAACCGACGCAGGAATGCCAATTCCAAACAGGAGGATGGAAACAAACATCGCGAGCGACCCGCCGTAACCCAACCTGATGAGGGCGGTCACGAAATAGGCCTGAATACAAAATGTCCCAACGCGCTGCCCTGCACCCATCGCGATGACAGTAACGACCGTGCCCCAATGCCCCCGCAGTGCGACAAACAGAGAAACGCGTGCACGCGCTCGCAATGTCGGCACCGGGCTCGACCGTAGCCCGTCACTGACCATTTGCCGCCTAAGATAGAAAGCAAAGAGGCCAAGGGGAGCTGACAGCAGGAAAGGAATGCGCCAACCGCCAGCCTCAAGGAAAGGGTCACCATGAGACCACGCTAGGATCATTGCGATGAGGGACGCGAGCATCGGGCCGATATTCGCTCCCGCATTGCTCCATCCGGTCAAATACTGACTTTTTCGGGCAGGTCCCTGCTCGATGGCATAGCTGGTCGCCACGGTAAACTCCGCGCTCGCACCTATCCCTTGGACTGTGCGAAATACTACTACCAGTATAGGGGCCCAGATTCCAATGGACGCATAGGTCGGAAGCAACCCGATGCCGATCGTGCCGACAGTCATCATATTGATCGTCAGCATGAGAACGAAGCGATGGCCACGGATATCAGCGAGATGGCCCAATAGCACTCCCGCGATCGGCCTCACAGCATAGGCGATTATGAATGTCGCGTAAGTAGCTAAAAGTCCAGTATTGACATCTCTAAAATTAAAAAAAGCCTTCGCCAGAAATACAGCTAGGAGTCCATACAGTGTAGCGTCATAATATTCGATGATATTTCCTAATATCGCAACAAACAATGGCTTGCGATAGGTCGAAGATATCTGCGCGCCGTCGGCGATAACATCTGATGGCTCAAGCATGAATCAAACCTCTCCAGAGGAAGCTGGTCGAGCCGACAATGTGGTATCGTCAACTCGGCCGCTAGAATTTTTGGTGCTGATGGTTTCGGCCGGGAGCTGAATGTGAGGTTTGGTCCTTAGCGCCAGATGTAGCTTCGCTTGCAGAATGACCTCGGTAACGATGAGCGCAACGCGGTCAAACACCATCTGGGCATTGATGAGTGTCAGGAGCAGGGACACCATAAACCACCGTTGCGACCGCGCCCTCTCCTCAAGATCGACAATAGAGATTGCGCGAGATCCCAAGATACGGCTCCTTAAGCGCGATAGGCTTCACCACTCTAGATGACTTATTGGAATTGCGCGCAGCGCGCGCGTCAGATCTGCATTCTTGTCCTTCGATGACCTTATTTCGGATTGCAGATCGTATTGAGCACACTGCTTGTTGGCACGGTACGACCCTCACATGGAACGAACATACCACCCTGAAAATAATGGGCCGCCATTTCGGTACGCACCGGTCTGGCGGCCTCAAAGTGAGTGAACCTATACGAGGCTCCTCAGAATTTGGTCGAGAAGGTTCCCATGATCGCCCGTGGCGAAGACAGCCAGTAGCTAGGGGCGGCGCCGGCGATGACGGTTCCGTTAATCCCCGTGGTGGTCACAGCGTTCGGCTGCACCGATGAAGAAGCGCCCAGATACGGTTTGTTGGTCAGATTGGTGACCGAAACGCGAATAACCGGTTCGTTACCAACATAGCCAGCGGGGATATGGTAGCCGAAGCCCAGGTCAACCGTTCCGTACGCGGGCATCTTCTGGTCATTCATGAACGTAGTATACTGCGAGGCGGTATATTTATAGATAACGTTCCCGAAGAATGGGCCGTGTTTGTAGTCCAGACCAACAGTTGCGGTATATTTCGGAGCTTGTACGCCTTCCTTCCCGGCTGTCGGAAGGAAATCATTGCCAACCTGGAAGTTACTGGAATTGCGTGTCCACAGATACTGCCCATTTACGTAAGGGCTGAAGCCCCAGAATGACTTAAGAGCCAGTTCGAACGTGGCGCCGCGCATGATAAGACCACCGGCGTTATAGGCGCTGTTGACGCCTGCTCCATTCAGGAAAGCGAGCGAGGTCACGCTGTTGTTGTCCAGCTTCTTGTTGAAGAGGGCAACATCGGCGGTGAGCAAGCCGTCGTGGTATCGATAGCCAATTTCTTCGCCAAGCGAATGCTCGGGCTTGGCCGAAGGATTACCTAGCTGGGAAATCGCCCCCGTCGTGGCATTGTAGGTGTTGGGATAGGTCGTGATAGGCGCGTTGGTACGCGTTTCCGTCACGATGTTGGCATAGACTTGCATTTTGCTGTTGATGTCGTAGGAGACGGTCGCTCGCGGGAGCAGCTTCTCATACCGGAAATTCATCGCTGATTGCGTGCCCGGCAGGAGATTCTGCCCGGAGAGACGATAGATGAAATATTTCAAGCCCACCTCGACCTTAAGCTTATCATCGAGGAACGACTGCGCATCCTGAACAGAAAGGGCGTTGATGTTGGTGTTGAAACTGTAGTTGGCACCCGAGATCGCCTGACTGCTGGTCGAGCGCAGGATGGTGCTGGCCCAGTCCGGAGCATCACCACCCGCCGCGATGGGCGAGAAGCTGTTGAGCTGGGTCATTTGCCAATGATCATACCACCAGCCGAAGGTGATGTTATTGCTGGGAGTCAGCCTCACCTTCGCGGAGGTGTTCACGCCGGTTGCGAACTGCCTTTGCAGAACGTTCGTCTTGACCGGGATGTTGCCGTTAGGAAGCAAAAAAAGTCCGGTTGTATCAACTGCCTGCTTTTGGCTCCCCGCATAGACACTGTTCGGATTGAGCGCGGACTCACCGGGGCTATTCGAGAAGATCCACTGGTAGTACGGCGTGATGTGCAGATCGATCTTGTCGGTCGGGTGCAACTCGTTGTTCCACGCGAGCAGCAGGTTGCGGCGGGTATAGACTGCATACTTCCAGTAGTTATTGGTGTTGCTCTGGGGGTTGAAGGAAGACAGGTAATTACCGGCTGTGAAATCCCCGGTCGCCTGATCGGCGCGAAATTGCGCCAAGGTATAGGCCTGCGACCGCACGGCGCTCCAATCGCCATAGGACAGGAAGAGCGAACTCTTGCCCAAGTCACCCCAATCCTTGGCAATCTTAAAATCTACATGGAGGCGCTTGCCGATCGCATCCTTGGGCAAAGCAAACGTACCTGCCTGCGTGTAGGAGATCGAACCGAAGGCCTTGATACCCGAGTGGCCGATCAGGCCAGTATCAATGCCCGCAAAGATACGCTGACCCTGGTATGAACCATAGCCGTAGGAAGCTTGCGCACCGGGCTTATCCTCGGGATCGCGGATCGTCATGCTGAATTCCCCGGCGACAGCCGTTTGGACCGGGTCCGTGATGCGCGTCGAGCCGGGAAGAATCGTCAAGCCTGCCAGATTTTCGTTGTCGGCATAGGTTTCGGAATAAGGCTGAAGATATGCGCGGTCCATTGCGTTTACGCCATCGACCACCCAACCGATCTTGTTCATCGGCAAACCTCGCAGCTGCAAGGCATAGCGAATGCTCATCTGATAGGGATCGGACTGCCCGGTGTTAACGCCGGGCAGCGTAGCGACCAACTGGTACGGGCCAGCGATGCCCATCTTCTGCTTGATCGCTTCAGCGCTGATGCTGTTTGTGGTTTCAGGCTGTCGCTGGACGATCATTAGGCCACCAGCAATCGCCCGCTGCCTGCCAGAGACAACAATATCTTTCAGAATGTCTTCTGCAGCCACAGGAGCGCTGGACTTTGACTTGTCCGAAGCAGCCCCCTCCGCCGCAGGCGCACTTTGCGCCATTGCGGACTGGGAAGCAAAAAGACCGACTGCGGCAAGCGCGGTGGCGGTCATCAATTGAGTGCGAATTCCCAAGCTCATCGAAACCCTCCCTTGAATTCTCAATTCCGCCATCCGGCGATCGGGGACGAAGAAGGTGACAAACGGCATAAACCGCAGTGTCGGTTGGCCTAATCGTACCAGAGCGCTGCCTCAACATGGCGGATCTGACGGGGGTTACTATGATATTGGAATATACCAATGGCAAGACAATTTTTCAGTTTCGTGAAATTTGGGTGGCCGTTGGTATACGCATTGACTTAAACCAAGGTAGATAAACCAAATTCGGAAATGGCCTCCCGATTCGCCGCATTTTCTGAGTGATCTGGTGTAGACAGGTCGATCTGACCGGTCTTGAAGACCACTAGCTTGGGATGATTGACCGAGCGCATATATTCGATTGGCCGCCCCGCCTCGTCATGCACCTGTAATTGCAGAGAAAGACAGGCTGTACCTACGCCCAGATCCAATAACCGCGCCTCCATCTCGTTGCAGGTTGTAACACCAATCTCACGATCTCCGCGCATGGCGCCAATGCCGTACCTGCTGTGAAGCAGGCTGTAGAACGACTCACCACCCATCAAGTCCTGCGCCGCCAGATCAGGCACCAACGCGAGCGGAAGGTGGCTGGTTTCGATACAAACTGGGATATCATTGGCAGTCCACAGACGCCGGAACATCACAATATCCGCCCCAACCTCCAGTTTCAGGCGGTCTGCGACCTTTGAAGAGGCTTTGGCTTGCTCAAAGTGAAGAAGCTTATTGCCTGCCGTTCCGCCACCCGCTTGAATGATTCGGCGAATACCTTGGGAACCAAACGACGAATCGATCGGACGTGTTACGCGTGGCACTGGAATGCGCGTGCCGCTGGTACTGTTCCGCTCCAGCAGGCCCATCGTAATTAAGCCTTCAATCGCTTTGCGCACGGTCATCCGATTCCGACCGAGTTGCTCAGCCAAGGCGCGCTCCGAAGGGATTCGGTCTCCAGGATTATAATCAGCGCTGTCCAGAAGTTCCTGAATATAGGTCTGGATCTGCTTGTAGGCCGGACCGGCCGAACCATGCGGCTCATCTGGTTGCTTTGGGGGACTCACGGGATTTCTCCTTCACAAAACTTGGTTTGCATCATGCCACAAATCTGGACGCAGCCGTGACAACAATTATTCATACCACCGTCACAAAACTGGTGGACACCGAAAATGACATTGGTATAGTCCAATTCAGCAACCACACACTACCGACATTCTGGAGAATATGCATGGCTTCCGTCGTGACGCGTGATCAAGTGGCCGATACCCTGGATCAAGCCGTATCCTTGCTGCCGGAAGCCTTTGCTTTCGGGGAATCGCTCGCAAGCGAAATCGACCGCATTTATTTCGTCGCCCATGGTTCGGGCAACCGCGCGATGCAGGCCATCGGCTATTGGATTGAGCATTACAGCCCCTCGATCGAAGTGCGTCGCTACTTCCCGTCCGAGTTCATGGCCATGAACCCACCCCGCATAGACGAGCGCACTCTGGTGATGCTGTCGTCCAAGTCGGGCACCACGCCTGAAACCAATGCCGCGGCCGAGTTCCTGAAGGACAAGCCCTGCAAGGTGGTTTCCTTCACGATGAGGGAAGAGAGCCCGCTGGCCAAGGCTTCGCCCAAGACATTCATCGTCGGCGACAACTCGGAATCGTTGATCTCGCTTTTCATGGTGATGCAGGCTCTGGTCGGCGGCGTCATGAAGGGCCGCGACGGTTGGGCGCTGGGCGAGAAGTTGCTCTCCTCGCTCGCCGCTCTGCCAGCGGTCGTCGGTGCCGTTGCGGAATCAAGCGATGCGCGCGGCTTGGCACTAGCCAAGGAGTATTATCAGGATGACAAGATCTATCATGTCGCGTCGGGTCCGGGCTTCATGTCCGCCTACAACTTCGGCGTCTGCATCCTGATGGAAATGCTTTGGCTACACAGCTATCCGATCGAGGCCGCAGAGTTCTTCCATGGTCCCTTCGAGATTCTGGACGAGAAGACGCCCTTCATCCTAATCGTCGGTGAGGATCCAAGCCGTCCGCTTATGGAGCGTGTCATGCGTTTCTGTGAAAAGCACGGTCGCAGGATCATGACCTTCGACTCGCGCGATTTCGACATGCCCGGCATCGATCCCGAGATCCGTCCTATGCTGGCACCGCACATCATCCAGACGGCCCTAAAGCGCTTCTCCGAACATCTTTCGGATCTGCGCGGACAACCGCTGTCGACCCGACGCTATATGTGGAAGATGGAATACTGATTGGCGATTAGGGAGAACGCTGCCATGACCCGTATTCTCGGCCTGGGTGACAACACGATCGACACCTACGTCGATGCCGGGGTGCAATACCCCGGCGGCAACGCGGTGAATGTGGCGGCGATGGCCGCCAAGCTCGGCGCCTTCACAGCTTATCTGGGCTGTGTCGGCGACGACGACGGCGGTAAATTGCTTTGCGCCGCCCTTGCTGCAGAAGGCGTTGATATTTCGCGGGTCCGTACCCGCACAGGAGCCAACGCCCGTGCCTTCATCGGCCATGTTGATGGCGATCGCCAGTTCATCAGCAGCATCCCCGGCGTGCGGGCCGACTACCGCTGGGAAGATGCCGATTTCACGTACATGGGAGGATTCGACCATGTTCACACCAGCATCTACAGCGAGCTGGAAGACGTGCTTCCGCGCCTCGCTGCCAGTACGCCTTCCCTGTCGCTGGATGGCTCGAACCGGTGGACCGTCGAGTATCTCCAGCGGGTACTCCCCCATGTACGCTTCGCCTTCCTTTCGGCTTCAGAACTGACGGAACGGGAGGCGCTGGGCCTTGCCACACAATGCCTGGCCTTCGGCCCGCAAGCGGTGGTGCTGACACGCGGCGGTGACGGAGCGTTGGGCATGGATGCTGACGGAACGATTATTCAACCCGCGCTTCCGACCACTGTCGTCGATACGTTGGGAGCGGGCGATGGTTTTATCTCCGGTTTTCTCACCTGCATGCTCTCCGGGGGTACGCTCAAGGAAGCCATGACGCAGGGTGCAAGTTTTGCCGCTGAGGTCTGCCGTTGGCAGGGCGGTTTCGGCCATGGCGCGCCATGGGTTGGCGATGCTCAAGCGGCGCGCGCGGCCGCATCACGATAATCAAGACAAGGAAGGCAAAAAATGGTCTGGCGTATCGGGATCGATTCCGGTGGTACTTTCACCGACGTGTGCCTGTTCAATGAGGAGGACGGCCAGGTGCAGATCTGGAAAGTCTCCTCTACCCCCGACGACCCGTCGCGCGCCATCGCGCAGGGCATTACCGAGGGCATGGAGCGTGTCGGGATCACAGCAGAAGATGTCGGTTATTTCGGTCATGGCACCACGGTTGGCACGAACGCGCTGATCCAGCATCGTGGCGTGAAAACGGGCCTCATCACGTCGGACGGCTTTCGCGATCTTCTGGAGATCGGTCGCCAAAAGCGCCCAGATCTGTATGACCTTCAGGCCGACAAGGAGCCGGTGCTGGTCGCCCGTGACCTACGACTTGAAGTGCCCGAGCGCGTGCATCACGATGGCCGGGTCGAGACCGTCTTGGACGAGACCGCCGTGCGTGAAGCGGCGCGTGCGCTGCGGGAGGGCGGCGCTCAGGCCGTCGCCGTCTGCTTCCTCTATAGCTTCGTGCGCCCCGAGCACGAGGAAACCGCGCGCCGGATCATCGAGGAAGAGTTCCCCGAGGCCTTCGTCAGCACCTCTCATGAAGTCGCACCAGAATTCCGCGAATATGAGCGTATGTCCACTGTAGCTGTGAACGCCTATCTCGGTCCGGTGATGCAGGGCTACATTAACCGCCTTGCCACCCGCGTGAGTGAGCTTGGCCTCAAGGTCGCGCCGCGCCTCACCCAGTCTAACGGCGGCGTGATCGGCATCGAAGCGGCTTCGCGTTTCCCGACCCGCACTGTACTATCCGGCCCTAGCACCGGCGTAGTAGCCGCACAGGACCTCGCACGCCAGACCGGGATCACCGAACTCATCACCTTCGATGTCGGCGGGACCAGCAGCGACGTTGCTCTCCTTTCGGGTGGTAAATGCAAACTGGTCGGCGAGTCAGTCGTTCATGGTTATCCGATCAAAGCCCCAATGCTCGATATCCACACGGTAGGCGCAGGCGGCGGTTCGATTGCGGCAGTCGATAGCGGCGGACTACTCAAAGTTGGCCCGCGCAGCGCTGGCGCCTTCCCTGGCCCCGTCTGCTACGGTAAAGGTAATGAAGAACCGACGGTTACCGACGCCAATGTCGTGCTCCAGACCCTCAATCCCACGCATCTGCTGGGCGGGCGAATGGAGATCAACCAGGGCAAGGCCAAGGCCGCCATCGGTCGTCTTGCCGACATGCTAGGCATGGATGTCATGGACACCGCACAGGGGATCATTTCGGTGGTTGTCGCCAACATGGCCCGTGCCATTCGCCTAATTTCAGTGCAGCGCGGCCACGATCCCCGCGATTACACCCTGACAGCTTTCGGTGGTGCGGGGCCGCTCCATGCCGCGCGCCTTGCTCGCGAATTGGATATGCGCCGTATTCTAGTGCCGCTGACTCCCGGCATCATGTGCGCGACCGGCCTGCTTCAGACCGACCTGCGCGCAGATTTCGCCACCACCAGCATGACCCTGCTGAGCGCGGCATCGCAAGTCACTTTGGCAACCGCCTATGAAGGGCTCGAAGCTCGCGCACAGGAATGGTTCACCACCGAAGCCATTCCTCAGGATGACCGCGTGGTACAGCGCACCGTCGATGTCCGCTATGCAGGTCAGAATTATGAGATCTCGGTGGAGGTGCCTGCGGGCCCGGTCAATGAAGCGACGATCGCCAGCATCCGTGCTCGCTTCGAGGAGGAGCACCGGCGGCTTTACGGCTTCGTTGCCGAGCACGATCCCATTCAACTCGTGACCTTCCGCGTGGGCGCAACGGGTCTGGTCGCCAAGGCCGCCTTCCGTCGCCACCCGGACGCCGGCCCTGACGCGTCGGCTGCCCAAATTGGCCAGCGCGACGTATGGATGCCCGAGGCGGGCGGCTTCACGCCCTGCACGATCTATGATCGCGCCAAGCTCAAACCCGGCAACCGCATCGCGGGCCCGGCCATCATCGAGCAAATGGATACGACGACCATCGTCCTGCCTGATATGATGGTCACAGTTGAACCGCATCTCAACCTCATTCTGGAGTTCCTGGCATGACCCCGACCTCGGACGCCACCACTCGCATCGCTGTCGATCCGATCACAATCGAAGTCATCGGCAGCGCAATGATGTCGATTGTGGAAGAAATGGGTGAAGCGCTGGTGCGAGCCAGCCACTCAGCCAATATCAAGGAGCGCCGCGACTGTTCGACGGCACTGTTCGACAGCCATGGACGTGCTTTGTGTCAGGCCGATCACATCCCGATGCACCTCGGCAGCTTCCTTGGAATCATCCCGCATATCCTGAAGGCCTATCCGGCCAGCGAGATCCATCCGGGCGACATCTTCGTCGCCAACGATGCCTATGAGGGCGGCGCCACCCACCTCCCTGACATCGTGGTGGCAGAGCCCGTCTTCGTCGACGACACGCTGATTTGCTGGGCCGTCAACACCGCGCATCACGCCGATTTCGAGGATCGAGGCCATGCCCATATCTATCAGGAAGGCATCCGCATTCCGCCGCTCAAGATGGTACGGCGCGGCGTGTTACAGGAGGATCTGCAAAAGCTGATCTTGCTCAACTGCCAGGTTCCCAAGGAGCGCATCTCTGACTTTCGCGCCCAGTTCGCCGCCAACCGGCTCGGCGTGGAGCGGATGCAGGCGCTATGCGCTCGCTATGGCCGCGCCGTAGTGACCTCGGCAGGCGAGGAGCTGATGGACTATGCCGAGCGCAAGATGCGTGCTGGCATCGCCACCATTCCCGACGGGACCTATTCCTTCACCGACCGCTTCGACAATCCCTCTATAGAGGGCGAAATGACCTTCAGCTGTACCATCGAGGTCAAGGGCGACGAGATGAATCTGACCTTCGACGGGCCCGATCAGGTGCGCGCCGGCATCAACATGGTGATGACCGCACTGCTCGCAACGGTCTATTACGCAGTAAAATCCGTGGTTGACCCCAGCATCCTGCCGAATGCTGGCCTGGCACGACCGTTGCACGTCTCCGCGCGACAGGGCTCGATCCTGAACTGCGTCTGGCCTGCAGCGGTCAACGGCCGCATTGCACCGTGCCAACGAGTAGCCGACATCGTGTTCGGCGCACTTGGGCAGGCTGTGCCTCATCAGGTCACAGCCGCAGGCAATGGCTCCTGCTCGTCTGCAACCTTCGTCGGCACGAAACCCGATGGCGGCCTGTGGGTCTATCTCGAAACCATCGGCGGCGGCGCGGGCGCTCGTTACAACAAGGATGGCCTGAGCGGTGTCCATGTCCATATGACCAACACCTCCAACCTGCCCGCCGAGGCGCTGGAAACCGAATACCCCCTCACCCTGCTGCGTTACGAGATGGTGGACGGTTCAGGCGGCGATGGTCAGTTCCGCGGCGGTATGGGCCTGCGCCGTGTTTATCGTGCAGAGAACGAGTGTCGTATGTCCGTGGACGGTTCCCGCCAGATCAGTCAACCTTGGGGTCTGGCTGGTGGTCAACCGGGCGCGTCGGGCAGCTTCGACTTCTCTGGCGCATCGGACAGCTTTGAAGGTGGCAGCGGCGTCCTACGCAAGGGCGACACCATCAGCATCATCACGCCCGGCGCGGGCGGGTATGGCCGTCCTGAACAGCGGTCGCCAGATGCGCGCGCCCGTGACTTGGCCGAAGGCCGCGCCTGAGTCTCGCGTATTCCCCCGGTGCCAATGTTTCCCTTGCACCGGGGGAAAACAGTCTAGCGCCATCGCCACCAAATCGACCGGCGGTCCGTTAGAAATCAAAGGAATTTCTTTAATGGGCAACCTTCATCAGCTTCACCAGCCATCCTATTATCCCAAGAAGAAAAGCAACGAGTTAATCCGATCATCTGAGAGGCAGATCAAGCACGGCTCGATTGCTCCTGCAATTGCAGCGGCTCTGCTTTTCGTGAAACCGCTTTGATCAACCAACCCCGTGGTTGGCTCGCAGCGGGTGGTAGCAAGATTGATTTGGAGCGTATAGCTTGAGCGAGCGAACAGGACGCTATCGTTCACGGGTTCAATACGCTTGAAGGCTAGCTAGGTTCGTGATGCGGCCAGCACAGACGGGCCAATCTACTGATCGCATTTCGTGCGGCGAGCCGCCGTATTTCAGGATCAACGACGCGCACGCGCGACGCAACGCTTCGCCAAATTGCGGACCATGTGAGAGGCCTTGTCGCGTCAGGCTCTCCTCTCAAACGGGTATAAGTTTTCTGCATCCCTGCGGCCGATTTCAACGAGGCGAATCCAAGCCAAGCGAAGCCCAATTCGGTAGCAATTTGATACGCCCGACGGCCGGTTCAAGGTCGATGTAAAGCCGCCTTTCGAGCCAGCACTTTCCCGCCGCTTACCCGCGATTTTCCTCCCAAAAATGTACCGGCAATTTGCCCCCTCTGAATGGCTGTTGGGTAGCCCAAGGCCTCCAATGGGGTGGACTTCAGGCGCCCGGAGGGCTACATGCACCAACCGGAACGGCCAAGCTTTCGCAGATTTCTGCGGGTCACAACCCACAGGCGAACGCGGGGCCAGTTCCTCCAGTTCTCAGCACACCCTACACGGCTATCCGTAAGATTAAACCATTGGATAAGCGTATTTTTTTAGATTTTGAGCGGGATATAAGATACTAAATCGGCATTTAGCATGCTAAATGTTAGGCTCATTATCTACCAAGACATTGATATACCTACCCTATATAGGATTTAGCATCCTAAATCCCCATTCCCGGTTGGACGCAGCGATCCGCCTCGGCTAGAGTGTCTGTGCGATACCCAGACCATGCCTTTTCGAAAGGCTGGTTTGTGACACAAAGAACCAAAACCCTCTCGGTCTGCTTGCCGCTGGCCAGCGCCGATCAGATCCGCGATCTGGCAGAAAAGCGCGGCGCCAATGTCAGCCATGTTCTGCGCGAACTGGTGCAGGTCGCCCTGCCCTTTGCCACCTTCCTGCCCCAATGCGACCTTGTCCGTCTGGCCGCCAATCTGGAATATATTCAGGCCGCCATCGACTTTCAGATGACCCGCAATTTCCCCGAGGAAGCCGAGCAGCTTCCCGGCCTCGTGATCAAACGCATGGCGGTGCATCATGGCTATCAGGCCTGAGCGCGAGGACATCCGGTTCGACCGGAAGCGCCCTGCCCGCATTGCCCATGCTTCGGCGCGCGGCAATGTGGTGCGCAATGTCGGCAGCTTCACCCGCGGCACGCAATTGGTCCGTCTGCAATATATGATGGCGTGGCAGGGCATCAAAGTGCCCCTGCTGATTGCCCTCGCCTGCTTCCTCATCTTGCTCTGCGCCTTCCTCTCTATCCGCATGGATGAGCATGAGGTGCAGCTCGTCGAGATGCGGATCTATTCGGGTCTGTGGGACTGGGTGGATTTCAATCCGAGGCATCTGATCAACCTCACTCTGCCCGATGGTCGCATCGTCCATCTGCCGATGGGAGCGGTGCCTTATAACCCGCATGTGATGCTTGCCTGGCACAAGGCATGGCGGTGTTTTTGGGCCTCTTGCCTCGGCGCTGCCTTCTTCTCGATCCCGCTCACCATCTGGTTCTTCAGCCTTGCCCGCGAGCGCGGTTCGGACATCATGAAGGAGCGTCATGAACGCGGCGCGATGCTGGTCGAGCGCGATGTTCTGCTCTCCGAAATCACCACCTATAATCATCACAAGCTGACGCAGGCGGTGGCCGACAGGTATCCCGATCTTGATCCCGACAAGGTCGCTTTCGCGCCACCTGCCCGCCGTCAGAAGTTGGGCCTGCATGTCCCCTATGCGATTGCCGGCATCCCTTACCCTTGGGATCTCGAACGTACCCATGGCATGCTGATCGGCACCACCGGCACGGGCAAGACCACGGTCCTGCTCGACCTCATCGCGCAGGCGCGGACACGCGGTCATCGCTGTGTGATTTTCGATCTCACCGGCGTCTTCGTGCAGCACTTCTACCGCGCAGGTCTCGATCATATCATCAACCCGCTCGACACGCGCTGTCCGTCCTGGACGATCTTCTCCGATTGCCGATCCCATGTCGATTTTACCGCCGCTGCCGCCGCGCTCATCCCGTCGGATGGCGCCAATTCGGAACCCTTCTGGGTGATGGCCGCGCGCACGCTCTTCGTCGAGATGTGCATCAAATTGCAGGAGCGCGGCGAGACCACCAATGCCGCCATCGCCCACCGGCTGATGTATGCCAGCCTCAAGGATATCCATGCCCAGTTGCGCAACACGGTGGCCGATCCGCTGACCTCGGAGCAGGCCTCGCGCATGGCAGAATCCATCCGCGCGGTCTTCAACACCAATGCGCAGGTGCTGCGCTATCTGCCCGATGTCGGCGCCAAAGATCCGGCGCGCTTTTCCATCCGCCGCTGGATCAAGGAGGAGGCCAATCCCGGCTCCATTCTCTTCATCACTTCAACCCATACGCATCTCCATGTGACGCGTTCATTGATGACCTTGTGGATGGATCTGGCAGTCAACGCCCAGCTTGAAACTGAGCGTAATGTCGGCCTCAAAACGTGGTTCCTGTTCGACGAGGTGCATGCCTTGCACCGCCTGCCCGCGCTAGAACATGGATTGCAAACCGCGCGTGCTTACGGCGGCGCGTTCCTCCTTGGCATCCATAGTTTCGAGCGTCTGTGCGAGACCTATGGTCGCGAAGGCGCGACCAATCTGGCCGCCCTTGCCCGCACCAAATTGATGCTGACGGCGGCTGATCGCGCCACAGCGGATTTCTGCTCGGGCATCGTCGGCAACCGCGAAGTGCGTGAAGTCGATGAGGCCTATTCGATTGGCGCGGCCATGTCGCGCGATGCCGCCACCATCACCCCGCGCACCGAGGTCAAACCGCTCATCCTGCCCGATGACATCATGAACTTTCCCTCGCTCTATGGGATCATCAAATTCCCCGAAGGCTTCCCTGCCGCGCGCATCCATCTTGAGTGGCGTGCCTATCCGATCATCGCTGAGCCCTTTGCCGAGAAGAAGGAGATCCGCTTCTCCGAATTCAAACCCGCCAATGACGATGAGGGGGCGGGCGATGGTGGCCGGGAGAACGCTGCCCCCTCGCGTCCCGCCGAGCGGGCCGACATGCTGCCCGAAGCCGAACGGAAGGAAGAAGTAGGTGCGGGTGCAGCGCCCGATCAGAACCGTGTCGATGCCCGCGAGATCACCTCTGCCGATATGCAGGCCGATACGCGCAGCAAGGGCGCGCCGCCCAAACCCGCTGACGAGGCAAGCGGTGCCCGCCCCGCACCCGGAGCGGCCTTTGTCGAACAACCGCTCAGACTGGGCGGTCCGCCCGCCGAGCGTCGCGAGCGTGATGGGCAGGACAAGCAAGCCCCGCTGCCAGGCTCACCGGACAGCCCCAGGGACCAGCGGCCCACCCAGCGCGAACAGCAAGCGCTGATCGACCAGCGTACCGGCATTGGCGTGGTCGATGAGCAGGATCGGCACCACGATCATCATCATGCCCATGGCCATGACCATGGGCACGGCCACGGACCGCACCAAAGCGGGCCATCGCTTGGCGATGACAGCGGCATGGGGATGTAAGGCAATGCACTCAATCTCTTCTGTGCGCAGCGCGGGCGGTGCGGCCACCTATTTTGCCAAGGACGATTATTACACCGGCGAGGGCACCGCCGAGTTCAGTGCCTGGGGCGGCAAGGGGGCCGAGGTGCTCGGCCTTGCCGGGGAAGTCGGGAAACAACCGTTTCAGGATCTGCTGCAAGGCCAATTGCCCGACGGCAGTCTCGTCAATCAGGTCGAGGGGCGGCGCATGGGGCTCGATCTCACCTTCTCCATGCCCAAATCGGCGAGCGTGCTGGCGCTGGTGGGCGGTGACGCCCGCCTGCTTGAAGCCCATCGCGAGGCGGTCCGCGAGACCATGCGCTGGGTCGAGAAGACCCATGCTGAAGTTCGTTCCTATGAGCGCAGCCGCAATGGTGAGCCGGTGCGGTCGGGCAATCTCGTCTGGGCCATGTTCGAGCATGACACCAGCCGCAAGCTCGATCCCCAATCGCATATCCATGTCGTGGTCGCCGCGATCAGTCAGGCCGTCCATGGCGATTGGCGCGCCCTCTTCAACGGGGCGATCTGGAGCGCCAATGCCACCATCGGCAGCGTCTATCACGCCCAGTTCCGCGAGAAGGTCGAGGCTCTGGGCTATGGCACCGAGCTATCGGGCAAGCATGGCCAGTTCGAGATCAGCGATGTGCCCAGGGAAGTCACCCGTGCCTTCAGCCAGCGCCGCGAGGAAATCCTCGAGCGGGTCGCGGCGCTCGGTATTGCCACCCCTCGGGGGCAGGATGCCGTCGTGCTGGGCACCCGCGACAACAAGACCCATGTCGAGGACAAGGACACGCTCTATCAGGCATGGAGGGACCGTGCCGCTGAGCTCGGCTTTGACGCCAAGGCCATGGTCGAGCAGGCAGTGGCGCGGGCCGGACCAGATGTCTCGCTCAGCCAGCCTGTGCGGGATCCTGCCGTGGCTGAAGGGATTATCGAGCGGATCCGTTCGACGGCCGGTCTCTGGCTTCGTGCCGCAGACCCGCTCACCACCAACGGATTGCGGCGTCTGACACTCAGCCCGAGCGAAATCCGCACCGAGATGGCTGTGGCCTCGGCCATCCGCATTCTGGGGCAGCGGGAGGCCGCCTTTGGCTTGCAGGAGATCACCAAGACCGCGCTCGATCTGGGGCTGGCCAATGTCACCGTCGTGCGAGCCGAAAGCCGTGTGCGCCAATTGCTCAAACTTGGGCAGTTGGTCCCCGGCAAGAGTGAAAGGCTCGATGGTGTGGTGACGCAGGTGACGACGCCCGAGCATTTGCAGCAGGAGCGTCAGTTGCTGGCCGCCATCGATGCCGGACGCGAGCAGGGCCATGCGTTGTTTGGTCCGCAGGAATCCTCGCTCAAGCTGGCTTCGGTGGAACCAGCGCGATTGCAGAACCCGGCAGCGCTCACCGATGAACAGATGCGGGCGGCAACGCTGGCCCTTTCCTCATCGGACCGTATGGTTCTGGTGCAGGGTGTCGCCGGGGCCGGCAAATCGACCATGATCGACCGGATCGCCCGTGTCGCAGAGAGCGAGGGCCGCGAGGTCCTCGGGCTGGCCTTTGCCAACAAGATGGTGAACCAGTTGCGTGATGATGCCGGGATCAGGGCGCAGACCGTTTCCTCCTTTATCCATGCGCATCTGGCCAATGCCCGGCGCGGACAGGGGCCGGGCTTTGAAGCTTCGCGTACCGCGCTTGCGGGCAAGTTCCTGTTGCTCGATGAGGCATCGTTGGTGGCCAATGAGGCGATGGTCCATCTCACCACCATCGCCAATGCCTTTGCGGTTGATAAGCTGGTGATGGTGGGCGACCGGCATCAGCTTTTGCCGATCGATGCGGGCAAGGCCTTCGTGCTGCTGCAAAGCCATGCCCCCAGCATGGCCCAGATGCCCACCAGTCTGCGCCAACGCAGTGAGGCGATGAAAGAGGTGGCCAATCTCACGCGGCGCGGGGAAGTGGGCAAAGCAATGGAAGTTTTGAAAACCCAGGAGGCCCTCCATGAACACAAGGACGACTATCTCGAGCAGGCTGCGGCAGCATGGCTGGCCCTGTCTCCCCACCAGCGCGAGCGGACCGATATTTACACCTCGGGGCGTCTGTCGCGCGCGACCCTCAATAGGCTGGTTCAGGACGGGCTGCGCGCCGAGGGGCGGCTGACCGGGCCAGCGATCAGTCTTCAGGTGAACGCTACGGTGCATGCCACGCGGGAGGAGTTACGCTATCCCCAGACCTATCAGGCCGGGCAGATCCTCACGGTGAGCCGTCACAATGCGGTGTCAGGTCTGGCACGCGGGACCTATGCTGTGGTCGGGCATGGCAAGGGCGATAGTGTCCGCCTGCGTCAGGAGAACGGCAAGATCGTCACCTTCAAGCCGGGCACCATCGATCCCCATGATCGGCGCGAGTTGATCCAATTGGCCACCCGTGAAAGTGTGGCGCTTCAGGCCGGGGACCGCATCCGCTGGACGGCCTCGGACAAGGAGCGGGGTATCTTCAATTCTGATGGCGCGCGGGTGATGGCGGTGTCCGATGCCGGTGTTGAGGTGGAACTGGCCGACAAGTCCACCTTGCTGCTGTCGCCGGGTGACCGGATGCTCGAACGCCTTGGGCTGGGCTATGCGATCAACATGCATCAGGCGCAGGGGATGACGCAGGATCATGCCATTGGCGCGATGCATTCGTCCGAGAAGCATCTCTCCAATGCCCGCCTTTTCCATGTGATGGCGACGCGCGTGCGGGAGGGGTTTCAGCTTTTTACCAATGATGTGGCGGCGCTTACCGGGGCTATCGCTCGCAATGCCGGGGACAAGAGCAGCGCGCTGGAGGTGATTGGGGAGAAGGATCTCAAAGTTACGCCCAGCACTCCGAAACAGGGTCTGTCGGAAAAATCGTTCCGGGCGGAACCGGATAAACATGTCGGGCCGCAGCTACCCTTGCCTGAGAAGTCCATCGAGCTGGGGCTGTGACGGGACCAGAACATGTGAGCGCATTGCCGCAATAACTGACGCCAATTATAGTCTGGCCTCCAGCCTGCCCCTCACACGGCACGGCGCATCTTTTGCGGCGGCGCCGGCACCTTCATGCTAGGCCCACGAAGGCGCCAGTACCCCTGATCTTCCCGACTGGGTGCAACCTGGCAGCTACCTTCAGTCCAACGCGTTCCAGAAGCCGCTCTTGCGCCCATGGCGAGCTTTCAGACCTGCCACATAGGCGTCATGATCGAGGTGCTCCCCAAAATTCTCGATCCGTTTTGCCAGATAGCCGCAGGTCTGGAGATGCCGGGCGGCGTGTCCATAACGCTTGTATTTGGCCCGATCGAGGGAGAAATCAATCATCGATCGTAGCATCAGCGTGGCCGCCAAAGGCTCGCGCTGCTCCAGCGTTTCTGCCGCCGACGTCAACAGCCAATAATGGTCGCCATTCAATTCCGCATGCCGCTGCAGCACCAGTTCTGCAGCGAGCCCATGCGCGGGCCATTCCATCAGGAAGCCAAGGGCCCGATAAAAATCGGAATGCCCACGGACATAATCCAGCGCGCGATTTTCAGCTTCCTCATCGTCAAAGTCCGGCAGATGCTTGAGATGGGCACGCAAATAGTCTGCGCTCAGATTTTGCTCAAACATCGCCCATCTCGCGCTTTGAGCTTCGCCCGATTGCCCCAAGGCATCGAGCACATCGATCCGCACTCGTTTCCAATCTGGCCAATGACGCCCGTTTTCTGCGTTACTAGCGGCCAGACTGAGCGCCGCCATGGCGTCGGCGGGTCGGTGGCTCCCAAGCAACCGTTCCGCAATATCGGCTGCGATTTTTGGATTGGTGCGCTCCTCTGCCGAAAAACGGGCCGCATAACCATCAACATCGCCCAGCGCATCGGCAATTTCAGTCAGCGCCGACTGCACCCGCCGGGCCTTGTAGCGAGCCTCAAAATCATCCTGAAGCACCGGTCCTCGGGTACTGATGCTGATCACCCGCTGATCCGGAGCCCTGAGTTTTACAGGTGCCGCCGCCATCTCCTCGAACCTGGCCTTGAGCAACGCCAATCCCTCAGCCCCCAGCGCCCCTGCCATCAGGCCGATCACACCATCAAATTGACCATAATCATTGGTGTTAACGGCACTGAGAACCCGGTCCGCCAAGTGGCTTGGATCCGGTTTCGCCTCCATGGCGATAGTTCCCGCGTCATTCAGGGCCTCTGTCATGATGCCACCGATCGTCCCGCTGCTGTCATCGCAGCGCTCATAGATTGATGGCGCAAGCTCCAGCAGGCGCCAGAGCAGTTCAAAGGCTTCGGCTGGGCGTGTCGGCGCGATATGCTTGAGGATGGCCTCGCGCTGCATATCGAGATCCGCCGCGAGCACGCGAACCTTCTGCCAGTCGACAAAGGATCGCGACTTGCCGATGGTAGCCAATCGCTTGCGAACTTCCAGGGCAACATCCGCGCCGCCACTGCGGCTTGCAAGCTCGAGGCGCAGACGGCGCTTGGCGGCCGCGTCGCCCGCTGTCAGTTCGAGCAATAGTTCGGCAAGCCGCTCAGCGCCGAGACCGGCGAGGTTCTTGCTATTGAGGGTCTTGTCTGAAGCCATGATCCATCTTTGCGAGCCGGATTTTGCGGGTCAAGGTCATGATGGCCTGAACATCACCGTTCCTTGCGGCGTGGAACGTGAAGGAGCAGGTGGCGTCAGGCAAGCTCGGCGGCAAGGGCGACCAACCGCTCTGCGTTCATGTGGTCGCCGCGGGCCTGCACGAGAGAGATCATCTTTACAAGCTCCGGCAATGGAAGGTCGCGAGGTCCGCGCAGGTCGAGCATGCCCGCCGCCGCCGTATGAGCCCGCATCTCCATACACCATTCATAATAATCAAAGCGCAGGCCATTGGGATCTTCAACATCGCGCCACAGCACTTCTTTGCACAAATCGATTGCCAGATGCTTGTTCTGACGGGGACCTTCGCGCCAGTAATCGCGGGCCAGCAGGGCCCGGTTGGTCGCAAAATGCTCAAATTGCTGAGGATCCATGAAGCCAGGCTCGGTAATCGGCACACATGTTATCAATTTTTGTGCCGCACGCTCGGCTTTAAGCAGGATCCATCGCCGTTCGAAATCATCGGCTTGCGTGCGGGCAATGATCGCATAAGCGGCCAACTCGCGCGAATTGTTCTTCTGAACGCGCCGCGCAAGCGCATTGGCCGACGGATTATCACCGGCCTCAAATGCTTCTCGGGCCTGGGTCAGGAGGGTTTTGCGCCCAATCTTGCGCGGCGGTGCTTCCGCCTCATTATTGTTGGCAGGCCGCAGCAGCGCCCGCAAGGCGATGGCATAAGAAGCAAAGCCGGCGTCCCTTGCCGCCAGATCAAGCGCTTCATGATGGGGAAGCCCCAAGCGCTTGCGGTAGGATTTGGCGAGTCTTTTTATGCCTGCAATTGTGGTCGGGACAATTGGCGACGTACCCATCGGTGTTCTCCCGGTCTATGGAAGTGTTGCCCGCCAAACACCTCCGGGACCATTGGAAAACCCGGAAAGGATCCATCTGCGAATTCACTGTCGTCAACGACTTCGCGGCGGCGGGCTGCATGCCAGTGATACGGCCCCATGATGATATTCCAGAATGGGTGATTTGCAAGCGCCAGATCTCCACGGTATGCTCGGCACGGCATGCAAATCCTGCGCATCATGAATTGGCCCATGCTGACATTCTTCGGGCATGGAGCGTCTTTGCGCTGCTTTCGCATGCAGGCTTTGCAGCGGATCGCCGGGTACGGCCTGCGCCCTGTCTGTGGCGGGTGAGCATGAGCAATCCGTTCTTGAAGATGAGATACACAACGTGTATCATGGCGACTGCCTTACAGCAGAGGATCAGAGCACCATGCCCCGTACCACCGCCTCCTCATCTACCCCGCTGCAGGCGGTCAATCTGCGGGTTCGCACCGACACACAGTCCCTGATTGATCGGGCCGCCAGCATGCTTGGGCGCTCGCGCTCGGATTTCATGATTGAAGCATCGCGAAAAGCGGCGGAGGACGCCATCCTCGACCAGCGGGTCATCGCGGTTTCTACCGAAGCCTATCATGCGTTTCTGGCGATCCTCGATCGACCGGCCCAGGCAAACGAACTGCTGCGCAAGACGATGCAGACGCCTGCTCCTTGGGAGTCGCAGTGAGCTTTACCGGTCCTGTCCCGCTCGATGACAGCCATCAGTTCGACGAGTTTGTATCCGGCACCCCATCATTGGATGACTGGCTGATACGCCGCGCGCTGGCCAATCAGAACAACGGTGCCAGCAGAACTTTCGTGCTGTGCAAGGATGGCAAGGTCGTCGCCTATTACGCCCTTGCCTCCAGTTCGATCACCTGCGCCGACGCGGTGGGACGCTTTCGTCGGAATATGCCCGATCCCATTCCCGTCATCGCTTTGGCCCGTCTGGCCATTGATCAATCACTGCAAGGTCAAGGCTTTGGACGAGCGCTGGTTCGAGATGCAGGCCGCAGGGTCATCGCCGCCGCCGATCTGATCGGCATCCGGGGCATGATTGTCCATGCGATCAGCGAAGAAGCAAAGCTGTTCTACCTTCGCTGTGGTTTCCTCCAATCGCCGACAAGCGATATGACGCTGATGATCTCCTTGGCCGACTTGAAGGCTGTTGCCTGAGCAAGCAATCGGCATGGATCGACACTGGTAGGGGAAATCGCCGCCTAAGGCGACGTTCAGAGGTCCTTACCGCACCGTCAGAACCTGACCTACGTTCATTGTGCGCCTCTGACTACAAGTGCTCAAAGGAAAATGGGCGCCTTGGCTCGAGCTTCAAAGAAGGTGGCCCTTCTGGGCACGCAGCTGTCGATTGCACTGCCTTGTTTTCGGCTCCTGCGTGCTACCACCTTGACGGAAGTAGCAGGGCCGCTAGCGATCGCTGCTGATGCCGAGCTATTTCTTCCCGTGTCTGGCGCTGGTGCCCGGCGATTTGCCGCCGATCGTAAAGACTGCGCAGGCAGTGCTGCGCCGACGCGAATGGGAAACCACTACCTTCGACTTTGCGACGCTCGGTGCCTCGCACAAGCTGCAATTCTCTTGGCATCTGCTCGACGTATTTCTCAACGCTTGCCACCTCGAAATCGAAATCAGGGGCGCGCGGGACTTCACGCAAGCACAGGAGCGCGTCCGGATCTTGCAGGTGATGCTGTACCTGAAGTGGGTGTCGCCGTTCATCATGCCGGTCGGCATGACGCATACGCTGCGCGACTATAGTGGACTCAACTATCGCGATTCCGCAACGATGCGCTCCAAGCTGCCGGTCGAACTCCAGAGCGGCTTCGTGTCGGCAGACGGCAAGATCGAGGGCTGGCTGCATGAGCCTACCTTTAAGTCGATCACGGTTGGAGCAGAGCGGACCGTTTCGACGCAGGCGTTCACCGACGCAGTCGTGAACGCGGAACGTTGGGCGGCCCTGGAGGCGGCGCATCAGCCGCTCAAGGCCGCGCGTCTCGCCTTGCAGACGGCGCCCGCCATTCCGGATTTGTCCTCTTCGCTGCTGCATATCTGGCAGGGCATCGAAGCGCTGTTCCCCAATGTCTCAACCGAAGTGTCATTCCGGCTCGGTCTGCTCGTGAGTCAGCTTTGCGCGCCGGTGCGGAGCGACCGCCTCAAAACCTACGAGGAAGCGAAGCGCAGTTATGGGCGACGTTCGCGGGCGGCGCATGGCAGCGGCGGCAAGCTCGACCATCGCGACTGGGTCGACGCATGGGATCTCCTGATACTGTGCTTGTCGGCCTGCCTCGCGCGCGAAGCATTGCCGAGCGAGGACATGCTGACACGCGAACTGCTGGGCTGAAAAATACCGGGGGTAATGACCGCCCGATTAGTGGCGCAGGACGACAGAAATCGGGCCAACATTAAAGAATCGCAGCTAGACCTGCTCCTGATGCGTATCGTCACTCGTGGTAAGCGCTAGGGGGAGTCGGACTGGCAAGCTCAGTCCAGCATCTTAAGCATTATGGGATCCGTCGATCATCTCTCCTGGTAGCCCAGCCAAATGCATAAGCTCCATGCATTGCTGACGGATCGAGACAGCAAGCTGTTTCATGCGGCGGGCGGTCGCAGTTTCGTGCCCAGTGTCGGCCTGCGAGTTGATCCACTCCCGCATTCGCTCCTGCAGCTTCAATGAAAGCTCAGCTTTTCCGTTTATTACCTTGCTGTAGTGCCCCTGGGTCACGCCGAGCGCTAAGCCGACTTCAGCCTGCGAAATCCGTGCAGCAAGCCGGATCCGTTCGATCTCGTGGATCACTTCAGCCATTGTGCAGGAATAAAATGCATCATATAATGCATATATGCATTCATTAAAACGCTCGTCAAGGCAGCAGGTTCTCTCGTATCGCGATGGGGAGTTGATCGAACTGACGCTTCCTGCGGCTACCACGCGCGTCTTCGGACATCAGCTGCGATGGGGGCGGGCCGAGGAGATCGGCACTCCAGCCTATTGGACAGCGCAGGCATGGATGTGGGAAGCCGAAGATCCCGATCACTATCGGTTGGGTCGCACCCTTCGCGAAGAAATGCTCGCCTGCCTGCTTGGTGGCTATGGGATTCCGGCAGAAGTTGGCTTGGCCGCTTATGATCGCCTGCGGGCTGCGCCGGCAGATGCCTTGGAGGACGAGCATTCCGTCCTAGAGATGCTGACCACTCCGCTGGAAGTTAAGGGGCGCCCTGTGCGCTATCGCTTCGCGCGTCAGAAGGCGCACCATGTTGCGCTATGTGTGGCGGGCTTGGCAGACATCGATACGGACGCTGGTGATCGCGATCTGCGTGATGCGTTGGTCGGCTTATCAGGCATAGGCCCCAAGACAGCATCATGGATTGTACGCAATTGGCGCGACAGCGATGAAGTGTCGATACTCGACATCCACATCATCCGCGCATGTCATTCGCTTGGACTGTTCGATTCTGCATGGCGGGTGGAGCGCCATTATGCGCAGATGGAGGCAGCCTATCTTGCATTCGCAAAGGCTGTCGGCGCACGTGCATCGATATTGGATTCCGTTATTTGGATGACAATGCGGCAGCTTCCGCAAGATATCGTTGCGAATCTGAATCAAAAAGATGCACGTATTCAGAAAAATAAGACATCAAAAGCGGTCGACATTCGGCAGTCTGTATTGATATAACTCCAATCGGACGCGCATGTTGGATTGGAGATCTCGTGACAGGAAGTGGCGGTTCGCGTGACGATGGGTATCCAGCAACCCCTGCACGGGTGATGCCGAGCAAGCCAGGGATGGGCGGTGACGGCGGTGGTGCAGGCGGCGATCCGGACCCCTGCGATCTTGTTGAGACAGCAGCACTGAATAGCCTTCAGCCCGGCGCGGTCGGAGCGCTTAAGGTAGGCGACATCCTGACGGTCAACCTTAACCGCTCAGGTCCGAACCCAGTCGTGGAGGTCTTGGGACTGGGGGGGCAAAGGGTCGGCGCGCTTACACATCGCGGGCACGTGCGCATCATTGGGTGCATCGATCAGGGCCGCGAGTATGTGGCTGTGGTACTGTCCATCCGGGGCGGCGCTGTTGAGGTTCGGATTGAGCCTGCGTGATCACAGTCGCCGGCGGGCTTTACGTTGAGCGGTGCATCGAGCCGCGATGGGATGACGCCTATGGATCTGGCGGACGAGCGGCGGCTGCCCTGAGCGGCGCGGTTCCGGGCATTAAGCTTCACACCTATCGCAACACCAGCCTAGAAGATGCAGAAGCCAGCTTGAAGTCGGCTTACGGCATCCTTGTCGATGGACCGATGGCGGATCGAGAGATCGCTTTCGACTACTTCCATTCGTTGGCCACACCTAAGATCACGCCGAGACCGGACGCCATCCCGCGCCATCCGACCTTCGAGGTAAGCGGAGATGTGGTACTGCGTTTCGGTATGTTGGAAGGCGACGCGAAGGTATCAGCCAAGGTTGCAGTCTACGATCCGCAGTCAGCGTTCGATCCCCGCCCATTTGCGGAGAATGGATCACGCGCAGACAAGCTCGCCGTCATTCTGAACCGCCAGGAGGCCCGCCAGTTCTCCGGCAAGGATGACCCTTATGAGGGTGCAGTCGCTTTACTTGATCGGAACGAAGCGGACGTCGTGGTTCTCAAGATGGGCGGCCATGGCGCGCTTGTCGCCACGCGCGATGGTCAGTGGCAGGTGCCAGCCTACCGTAGCGAGACCGTGTTCAAGATTGGCTCGGGAGACGTGTTTTCGGCAGCTTTCACGCAGTTCTGGGCGCTGGAAAAGCGTTCGCCTGCGGAGGCTGCCGATTTGGCTTCGCGCGCAACAAGCCATTATGTGAACACGCATGGGTTGCCCATCCCGTCGGCAGAGGCCCTGATGATGATGGTGGCAGAACCGGTCATACCGGGGTCCGGCAAAATCTACATTGCTGCGCCGTTCTTCAACCTCGCGGAGCGCTGGGTGGTCGAAGAGGTCCGCGACCAGTTGCTCGCCATGAATGTTCCGGTGTTTTCGCCGCTGCACGACGTTGGGGAAGGCCCCGGGGAAGTTGTGGCTCCCTTGGATTTGCAGGGGCTCGATGAGTGCCAAGCTGTATTGGCTATCCTCAACGGGGCGGACGCTGGCACGATCTTCGAGATTGGCTACGCGGTCGCACGTGATATTCCTGTGGTAGGCTTGGCACAGAACATGCGGCCGGAGGATGTAAAGATGCCAGCTGGCAGCGGATGCCGGATCGTCGGTGACTTGGTTTCCGCGATCTACCACGCCGTATGGGCGCTGCGGTGAGAGCGGTACTGCTTTCGGGCGGTGTGGATTCGATTGCGTTGACGCACTGGCAGCGGCCTGAATATGCGATCACCATCGACTACGGTCAGCGTGCGGCCGAGACTGAGCTCGCCACCGCTGCTCATGTCGCGGGGTTGCTTGGTGTCAAGCATGAGATCATCCGCGTTGATTGCAGTTCGCTGGGTTCTGGCGACATGGCCGCTCAACCTGCATCGGTCCATGCACCGGTTCCGGAATGGTGGCCGTTTCGGAATCAGTTGCTGCTGACGCTGGCAGGAATGCGAGCGACGGCCATTGGCGTTGACGAGCTGATGCTTGGATCAGTGGCTTCGGATGGGTTTCATGCCGACGGAAGACCTGAGTTCTACGCTCAGGTTGACTCTCTCATGGCGATGCAGGAAGGTGCTATTCGTGTGACGGCGCCCGCGCTAGGAATGTCGACGGTCGAGTTGGTGCAGCTTTCTGGTGCACCGCGCGAGGTCATCGGTTGGGCACATTCCTGCCACACCGGACCCTTGGCGTGTGGCGGCTGTCGTGGGTGTGTAAAGCACTACGAGGTTATGAGAGACCTGTATGGCGAGCCATACTGATCTGGAACCGGCACCCCGCTTTGACGGGAATCCCAGCCGACGGTTGATTAAGTCCGGACCGGTTAAACTCCTGCCCCGCGACGTGCGGACGCCAGATATCGGCTTCTTCGAGGTGTTAGGGGCCCGTCGGTCTGGCATCGGCGGCCCGTTGGGCATCGACGACCTCTCTGCTCTCCTTTGGCATGCGACCGCTTTGCGCAGCCGGACGCCGGGGCGGTTTGGGGTACCGGCCGAGAGCAGAAATTCGCCATCGGGGGGTGGGCTTCACCCCATCAGATTGCTCGTCCTGCCCTTGGAGGATGGCACTGCCGGTTTCTATGATGACCAGCAGCATGGACTTATGCCTGTTGGGGCGGCTGCCTTAGCGGTTAATCGTGAGAGCATCTCCACAATCTTGGGCCATGGTCACGGAACAACTGTCCAGTTCGCTGCCGATCGGGATTTGCTCGATGCCTGCTACCGCAATGCGAGCAGCATTCTGTGGCGAGATGCTGGAGCGCTGGTCGCGACGATGTGCCTAGTTGCAACGGCGCTGGGCATTGTCGCATGCCCGGTTGGACGAGTTGGCAATGATGTGGTGGATGCGGCGGGCGTCAAAGACGGCTTTGTTGGAGCCGGTGCGGTCCACTTTGGGAGAGCCATTGAATAGCGCTTTGCGTTCGAACTGCCGTCATCATGTGAACCGGATTGGGACTCGCGCGAGATAATCCATTGGCACTTGCAAGATTATCGATGACAGTCATCCTAGCCCCCCTCCTCCGGCGGGGCATCATCGGTGCATCAGCCGCCAAAAAAAATCGCGCCCCCCCTTGAATGTTTCTGATCCGTTCCCACAATGGCTGTGCCCTTGGAATTGGCCAAAGGGTGCGGTCGTTTACACTGTCAACCTGCATGAGCGCGATGATTACGGCGATGCCGTGGATCAGCCACTCGGCGAGTTGCAGCGGCGGGACTTCGATCTTCATCGTTCGGACCTCCCAGACCACACAATACCACCTAGCGTTAACAGGCTCGCGTGGTTGCATTTTCGAGAAGGCAACCACGGATGGTGGCGTGCCTCTGGGGGGTCTCGCGGTTAAAACCGGGTTCAGAGCCAGAACTGCCCCCCAGAGACTGCTAGAAATGAGGGGGGATGACAAAGCCGCCTTGGTTTAAGCCGCGACAATACAAGCACTTCGACGTACCGATTGGCCGAGAGTGGGCGACTGAGCTGTCCTCTGATCAGGTTGCAGCTCATTCTTGGTCGCCCCTTCTCCACTGGATCAAGGAAACGCCGCGCTACCGACTGAACGATCAAAACGTGATGGAGTTGAAGGTAAAGGCGCGTGACATCATGCACCCTTCGCATCGCGACGCTTGCATCATGTCCAAATATTCGCACGACCTGACCGGTAAGCTGGACGCATGGTACGCAGCGAATGGGCTGGCCGAGGCCGTCATCGCATATCGTTCGCTAGGTAAATCAAACTACCACTTCGCCGCGACGGCTCAGGCCTATGTGCGGGACCATCAATCGGTCGAGGCCATGTGCTTCGACGTGACCGGATTTTTCGACAACATTGACCACAAACGCCTCAAGCGTCGCTTGAAATGGCTGCTTGGCGTCAATGAGCTTCCCGATGACTGGCATCGCGTGTTGCGGGCCGTCACCCGCCATAGCCATGTCCGCAAATCAGATTTGAAAGTCCATCCGGTTTTCGGTCAACGGTTGAAGCAGCGAGGCGCGGATCGTCCATTGGCGACCGTCAAGGAGTTGAAGGCGGCAGGCATCCCCATCATTTGCAACGGGACAGGCATCGGCGTCCCGCAAGGCACGCCAATCAGCGCAAGCCTGTCCAATCTCTTTCTAGTCGATTTCGATATGGCGATGAAGGCGCTGGCCGATCAGCACGGGGCACTTTACCAACGATATTCTGATGATATCCTTATCGTCTGCGAACCCGAAAAGGCCGACAGCCTTGCCGCAGCCGTGGAAGCGGCGCTCAAGCAGGAGGCCCTCGACCTTCACGCGGAGAAAACGGTCCGTCTCCGTTTCACTGGCGATGAGCGGGACAATTTCCAGTACCTTGGCTACCAGCTTGGCCTTGGGTCTGCACTGATCCGGCCCGGTTCCCTGTCGCGGCAATGGCGGTCGGCCAAGCGGGCTATTCGCCGCTCCGAACGGAAAGCGGAAAGGCTCGCCAAGTCTGGGCAGAAAGATAAGATCTACACTAGCAAGTTGCGGGGGCGATTAACTCACGTTGGCCTGTGCAATTTCTTGGCCTATGCTGATCGATCGGCTGATGAACTTGAAAGTAAGGCGATCAGGCAGCAAGTGAAGGCGCTGGGAAAGTTCACTCTGAGCGGTCTAGCGCGGATAAAATCCATCAAAAACAGCTAGAAGCACCCACGCCTCGTCAACGGCTCTTGCCGCATTCTTGCCCTTCCAGCACAGAGGGGCATGACTGATCGTAGCCCGCCCCTCATCGACCTGCGTTATGATGTTGCAGGAATGGAGGAGGAGAGGACCAAAGGAGACTTACCGGACTGTCCGCCGTTGCAGCCACGACCCTCTGCTCCCAAAGCAGATGCGCTACCCAGCTGAACGAAAGGCAATTCGGAGCGCTTCCAAAACCAGAGCTGCCCTTCCGGAGTGTCCGCCAAAGCCCTCTTTATCAGCCACTACGAAAAGCGTCGGCGACAAAATGCTGGCGTATCCGGTACCGAGTCCGTCAGGAGATGTTGTTTGCCCCTTTCGGCTGCGCATGTCGCCCTGCTCGTGGGGCTCGGCTCAACTCCGCAATCTCGTGCCCAAACACCTCGAGCCCTTCACAAATTCCTTTCCTTCAGCCATATGTAAGAAAAGGAATTTGTGATGGACATTCGCGCTCGAAATTTGGCATTGGCCCCATTTACGGATACTGGTGATCCAGCCGATTGTTCTTGGCTGACGAAAGCAGCAGCCCTTGGCGCATTCGACGAGGATCATGACTCTGACGAAGGCACCATCGAACATTATTCGGCGGCCCAGCGCATCGCGATCGCGATCATCGGTACGATCGCACTTGCCGCCCTATTGTTCCTTTTTTTCAAACCATTCTAAAAACCGAAAGCCGCCAAATCTCTAGCGCGGTTTGACCTCCTCAATCACCAAATGATTGGCTTGGCGTAAATTTTCGCGCGCATTCTGATGCTGCTCAGCCAGCTTGGCCTTGCCTTCATCAACCCCACTTTCAGCCTGAGCAATTTCCTTTGGCCGCTCACCGGTGGCCGAGCGCCGCATCGGCCCCATTGAACGCGCCGGAACGGATTTACGAAGATCAGCCTCACTAAACGACTTTGGCGGTTCGACAAAGCTGCCCATGGCCCCGCCTTTTTGCGGCGCCTCCATGCCAGCCAAACTGCTATATTCTTGCAAGACATCGGCCACGATCGTGTTGCGCAATTCGCGCTGGCGGGCTGTCAGATCGACCTGATTGAGCGTAGGCGCCCCCAACCCTGCGTAGCGAGAATTGGCCATCGCATTGTAACGACTGGCGACCACCTGGCTCATATCGTCAGAAATCTGCCAGCCCCGATGCTGGGCGTCGGACACCACATGATCGAGGCGATTGCCTTGCTCTTCGCTTCGGGCGGCCTGCTTCTCGAGCGATTGCGCCTCGCTGAACCTTTTCTCTATGGAATCCCGCGTCTCGCCAAACGCATCGTAACGGTAATAGCGACCGTTGGAGGTAAAGCCTTCCTGCGAGAATGTGACGGCCTCACCGTTTGCGGAATACACAGTGTCAGAAGTGCTTTCGCCACTACGTGAAGAGGTTTGCGCGCCCTGATCCCGCTGGTCAGTTCGAGCCCAGTTACGGTCAATACCAACACTGGCTGTTAGACTACCACCAGCTGGGCTCCCACCACGGCCACCCGCAATTCCAAGTGACCCCATTCCGGTAGAGCTCACACTTTTGGCCGTCCTGTCACTTGCCGTCCGCGACACCCCAACCCGCTGGCTCACATCATACCCGGAATTCACCGTATCCCCACTCTGCAGGGAATCCGTCTGCGAGCTCTGATGCTGCCCACTGGTCCGCGTCCCGCTGGTGATGTCGCCACCCTCATGCGTCCCAAACCCGCGCGTCAACCCATGCACACGCGAGAGCCCCACAGAATAGGTCTCGCTCGCCGCCTGCCTGTAAGAGGTCGCCTGATTGTGATACTTGGCCGCGCTATCGGAAACATTGCGCATCGCGCCCTCAACTTCGCTCGGCGTAAAGCCCAACCGGCTGATCCCAGGCGTATTGTTGTAAATGACCGAACCATCGGCCGACCGCGCGAACTCGGTCCCATTGGCCGCCACAAAACTCGAGATCCCCGCCCCATCGCGGTGGGTGGCCGCCGTATTCCACTGATTGCCCGTCACATTGCCATAGGAATAATTGCCCGTGGTGCGCTCCACCGCTGCGGCATCGGCTCCTTGCTGGACCGGCGCCAACATCGCGCCCGCACTATGGGCCAGCGACATCGCCCCCCTCGCCATCCCGCCTGCCAGAACCGGCACGGACATCAGCAGGAATCCGGCGAGCACCGCGCTGTTCTGATTGATCGCATCGATCATCGGCATGGCAGCCATGGTCATGCCATTGCCGCTCGCCGCTGCTGTTAATTGCGCGGCGGCTTCGGCGGTCACGAACATATGCAGGACCGCAGAAAGCGGCCCCCAAGAGGACAGGTAAAAGAACCCGGCAAGATAGGCCTTGAGCGCCGGGATCCCGCTCTGCGGCAACAGAAACAACGGAAAGATCACCGGAAACATCGCGTAGAAAACAATCGTCAGCACCAGATTGAGCACCGGTACCCAGGTCATCGCCTGCCGGGCCGAGGCAATCATCACATTCTGCGTCTGAAGCTGGGCATGCATGGTGGCGAAGGTATCGCCGTCGCCGGCACCAAGATTGGCCCGCGCCTCCATAAAGGCCTCGACCAGCGAGCGCTGCTGGAAGACCTGCTGCGCGCTCATCGCGCTGCCATAAAGGCCTTGGGTGATCTGGGGCAGATCAGACTGCAATTTGCTCACTGCCTTGTCTGGACGGCGCTCCTCGTCAAGGGGTTGTGAGAAGTTTTGAGTTAATCGGGAGCGGTCTTGTCTTCGGCCTGTTTTTGCGGGTTTAAAGTCCGCTGGCCCTGATGAATGTCCGCTTGCGATAGCTTGCCCCGATCTGCGGCACGACCTTTATCGGCCAAGGCAGTGAGCGGGCTTGACTATCGCTGGTGTCCGTTAATCACATCACTTCATGGGTCCCTTGAGCGATCTTTGTAACGATAGATCAGGCCGGTTGCATGACCTTGATATAGTGGCCCTGACCTTTCAGGAGGGCATAGATCAGGCGTGCCATTTTGTTGGCCAGGGCCACCGCGACCAGTTTGAAGGGCTTGTTTGCGATCAAGCGCCGGACCCAGATGCGTAAAGCGTCATCATGTTTGTCGCGATGGCACAACACCGCATGGGCGCCCACCACGAGCAGCTTGCGAATATACTGGTTGCCCATCTTGCTGATCTTGCCCAGTCGCGTCTTGCCTCCGCTGGAGTTCTGCCTTGGCGTCAGCCCGAGAAAGGCTGCGAACTCGCGCGGGCCGCAGAATTGGGCAATCCCGTCCGAGCCTAGCGTGGCTGTTACGGCATGGGCGGTGTGCGCTCCTATCCCGGGGATGGTCATCAGACGGCATGCATCGGCATCCGCTTTGGCGGCAAGGGCCAGTATCTTGTCGAGCCCGGCAATCTCCTCATCAAGCTTTTCGATTTGCCTGACCAGAGGCTGTAATGCCTGAGCGACTGGCACCGGAATATCCTCGTGCCCACTGGAAAGCAGATTGGCCAAAGCTCGGACATTGCGGGCACCTTGTGCAGCAATCACCCCAACCTCGCCAAGATGCGAGCGCAAGGCATTGAAGATCTGCGTACGTTGCTGGACGAGCATCTCGCGCACCCGGTGATGCATGAGATGGGCCTGATTGTCGATAGAACGCACCGGGACAAAGCGCATTGTGGGACGGGTAACCGCCTCGGCAATCGCAGCAGCATCCATGGCGTCATTCTTCTGACGGCGCACATAAGCCTTCACGTAGGCAGGCGGCATCAACTTCACCTCATGTCCGACACCAATAAGCATGCGGGCCCAGTGATGCGCAGAGCCGCAAGCCTCAATCCCCACAAGGCAGGCTGGAAGGCCACGAAAAAAACTCAAAACCTCTCGACGTTTAAGAGCGCGGTTGACAACAATGCGGCCTTGCCCATCAACACAGCAAACCTGAAAAACATGCTTGGCCAAATCAAGCCCAACGACCGTGACTGCCGATAAATCGCGTGATAGCTTGTTCATGGATGGTGCTCCGCTTTGGTGGATCTTTGACAATCACACCGTGAGGTGTCGCGTAGCGCGACTCAATTCCCTCTTGGAGCGCCGTCCACACCATCTGCGCAGGAGTGAGATAGGGATAAAAGGACGGCGCGATCTGGGCAAAACTCTCGCTTGCCAATTGCCCGTAAGCGGCCTTGATCCGGGCATAGGCATCCGAGCACAGGATCACTTCACCGCCGCCCTCGCTTACAAATTGCACCATGCGCGCCGAGGATCCCGGCCCCAGTGCGGTGAGCAGATCGGGCGAGGCGGCCAGTTGCTGGAGACTGGTCGCCGCGCTTGAATGGATCATCACGCCGTAAAGGTAGCACTGGGTGATATAGGCTTCGACGTTTTGCTTCAGGATCGGATTGGTGATCACGAACTGGCGCGAGAGCTCATTGACCCGCGTGGGATAAAGCATGCCATATTGGCTCAATGTCAGCGCGCCGGGCTCAACAAAGACCGCTTCAGCGGTACGGGTGAGCCAGTCGCTCACCTGACTGGAAAAGCTCGCCATGGCGGCAAGGCCAATCGGCACATGGGATACGCTGCCATTGCCTGCGACCGGATTGACCCGGTCAATGACCACCACATTGGTCGTCGGCACGATCAGGCACATATACATGGCCGTCGCGGTGATGAACCAGTTGAAGGCCGCTTTCCAGTTGAGCGCGAGAGCCATGATCAGCAGGGCATAGGTCAGCCCCATCACCATCACGACCTGCAGCATCGAGCGAAAGCCCCCGCCCCCGCACCAGGCGGCGACCGCATTGAGCACATTGACGATATGCTGCCCGCCGCCGAGCGTCACGATTTCCAGCATGGTGTTGGACTTTCCTAACGGCTCATCGAGGTGCGCAGCGAACGGTCGAACTGGAGGGCGGCCGACATTTGCGGGGCCATCTGGTTGCGCAGGGTCGCCTCGATCTTTTGCGCGCGCTCGACAAGGATCTGGGCGCGCTGGACCCGCGCGCCATTGGCCTGGGCCTGCGTCTCGATGGCGCGGGCCACACTGTCGAGCTGGGCGCGCCACTGCGCCATCGACTTGTCGTCAGCATTCTGGAAGCTGCCCTGGGCTGCCACCACCTGCTGGATGAATTTGCGTGTCACCGTCTCGAGCAGATCGGTCGCCACGGCTTCGGAGAGCGCATAGAGATCGGCCTGCATGAGATTGCCATAGCTGGCGGCGGCATCGACGATCAGGATCTTGTAGAGCGGGATCGAGGTCGCGCCGAGCAGACCGATTTCCTCGCTGGTCAGGCTCTGCTCGGCCATCATCCGGGCGCGAATATCGCTCACCAGCGCGTAAACCCGGGGCTTGAGCGCGACAGAATTCGATATGGTCACGCTCTGCAGGCTGGGGCTCAGGCAATCCGCGTCCCCACCGCAGCTATAGACTTTTGCCCCCGAACCACCGTCGAGCAGCGCGGTGATAAGGGCATCATCACCCCCACCCAGAAAGGCAAAGCTGCCGGTCGAGGTGTCACTGGCAGGCGCGGTGTAGATGACGGTGCCGACCAGCGACATCAGATATTGCTTAAAGCCCGCATCAAAATTGGGGTAGCTCTGGCTCAGGCTCGCCCAGGTGTAATTGTAGCTTTTGGACGGGATGCTCACGTCGCTATTACGCCGCAGGGTGCCGGCGGTCTGCCCGCCATTGCCGCAATCCTGCTCGCCCTTGGCCCAGTCGGCAAAGAAGCCCTGGGCATTGCCGATCATCTTGCACATCTGCGAATTGCGGATGCCGACGCTGCCCATCAGCCCGGCCGCCGCCGTGGCGCCCAGTTCACACGAGCTCTTGCTCTGCTGGATCATCTGCTGAAGCTTCTGGAGATTGTCCATCAGGGTGGAATCAATCAGCGAACTGATCGATTTGAGTGCCAGCTGGAAGACAAACATCAGCGCGCCATTGGCGACCGCCTTGCCGGCGGCCACCAGCTGGTCGGAATTGATGAAAGAAAAGCCCCCGGTGAACAGATCAATCCCCCCGCAGCCGGCCTTGACGCTGGGGAGCTGCAGCGAGCCGAGGGTCAATTCGGTTTGCGGCACGCGCGCCCAGATATGGCCGCCGGTGTAATAGCCGCCCAATTGCCCATTATAGGCCGCCGGACCGCTGACATTGGCGGCTCCCCCCAGCCCGTTGAAAAAGCCATTGAGCTCGGAATTGACGTCAGCCTGCGCGACATCGATCCAGACGAGATTGAAGGCGGCGAGCAACGCCAGCACGGCGCCAAAACGCGGACCCTTCCCTGCCCGCAACCGCGCCCGTGTTCGCGATCCCGCCCGCTCCCGCACCTCACGCTGGCGGCGACGCTTCCAACCTTGCCAAAGCGCACGCAGCATCAATAGTCGCTCCCGACCTTGACGCTGGTGAGGGTGAAGATGCGCTGCATGACCTCATCGGCGGCCATCACGCCGTAACCAACCGGGATCGGCTTCTTGGTCACGGTATCGAACAGGACAAGCGCAGGCACCTGCCCGCCCTGAAGCCCCATGCGCTGATACTGGCCGTGATCGACGACGTAATTGCGGAAGGTGGCATTGGGCCCGCCATCCATCGAGATGGGCAGAACCGAGAGGGCATATTGCTCGGACAGACCCTTCAGCACCGGCGAGAAGGCCTCGCAGGCCCCGCAGCTGGAGGAATAGAAGAAGAACAGCCCATAACGCCGCGAGAGCGCGGCCATGGTCGCGGCCTGATCATTCTTGCGAGCCTCGAGCCAGGCATTTTTGCCCAGCGTGTTGACCGGGCGCTGGAGCGTGTAATCGAGCGAGGGATCCTGCCAGATCGCGCGCTGCCAAACGTCGGCAAAGGTTGAGGCCCGATCGAGCTGCTCGCGCTGATAACGGATATAGGCTGCAACATTCTCGGTGCTGGGTTCGAGGATCGCCCTGGCCCGCAGTTCATCAAGCGCCTTGGTGATGAGCGCGAGGCGGTCGATGGCTTTCGCGGGGGCTGAGACGGCCTCGGCCGCTTTGGCCGGGGACTTTGGTTTCGGGCTTTCACAATAGAACCAGGTGCCCAGCTTGCGCTCGGCGCAATAGAAGGGATCCTGCCCGGTGGGCGGCGGAGCGTCCTGCGGCGCGATTGTGTCGGTTTCCGCCAATACCGGAGGCGGCGCGCCTGTGCCCTCCTGCGCCACCACAGGGGCGGCGGCCTGAAGGAGCAGCACAAAGGCCAATGAAGCGCGGGTGATGGGGGTTGAAATGATCATGGGCCTAGCTTCCCTGATGGGCCTGGTAAAAGGCCTCGATCCGGCTTTGGATCTGAAGTGAATTGGAGATCGAGGCGGGGACGGAGACCGCGCTGGTAAAATCGGCGTAGATTTCCGAGAAATCCATTTTGGAGAGATCAAGCCGGGAGAACTCCTCGACCGTAAAGCCGCTGCAGGAGGGCGATTTGGCGCTGCCCCAGCCCTTGCCGAGCTGGACGCGGCCCTGCTCCTGGATCAGCCGGGCAAGCTTGCTCTCATAGCAGCAATAATTTTTGCGGATCGAACCGCAGACGAAGAGCAGCTTTTGCGAGCAATATTCCCCGATATAGTGACACTGACCCATCCGGTCTTTCACATCGAGGAGCTTCTCCTCGCTCGAACAAAGGAACTGGGTGAGGAGCGGCGTCACCAGACCGGCAAAGAGCGCCGAGCCCGGACCCGCGGCCAGCGCCGCCGCGCCGCTGGCCGCCGCAATCAGCCCGGTGCTTTTGCCCGCGCAGCAATTGATGAGGCCAAAGAGCGGCTTGTGACAGCCCTCGGCCGTGCCGCCGAAGAGCTCGAGGCTGTTCTCATCGAACTGACCGGTGGCATCGCCCATCGCATGGATCGCGGTCAGCGCCTGGGCAAAATCGGGCGAGGCCTCGCGTTTGACCTGGGTGCAGTCGCCATTGAGACAATAGATGTCGCCGCTGCAGGCATAGGTCTCACCACTCGCAGGCCCCGCCGGCGTGGTGCATTGAAAAACCCGGCTTTTGGTCTGGCAAGCCTCATCGAGGCAGATCTCATGATCGAGATGGCAATTGGGCTTGGCCTCGAGCTCGCCGCAGTCATTGGCGCTGGTCAGCTTGGCGCATTGATAGCTCCGCTCCCAGGCCCAGCACGAGCGGGTGACGGGAACCCCGCCGACCTCGCGCGTGGTCGGCGAAGCATCGACGCAGGTTTCGACCGGCTCGGTGCAGCTCATACCCTGCGTGGTGAGCGGGGCTGTATAGGTGAGGCAGTTGGAGCCGGAAAGGATTTGCCCCGCCGCACAAAGATAGGTGACGGCAGGCATGGTGCTGCCACCCTGCAGGCAGATATTGCCCGCGAGCTTCGCGCCCTCCGGACAGGCATAGGCAGCGGGCAGCGCCGCGCTGGTGGTATGGCACTGGTTGTCCATCAGCGTCGCGCCAGCATCGCAGGCATAGGTCGGCGTGGCGGCGATCGTTTCGGTGACGCTGCAGAGGGACCCGGTGAGCGCGTAGCCTGCCGGACAGGTCCAGCTGATCGCAGCCGGTTCGCTCAAGGTCTGCCAACAAAGACCGCCATCAAGGTTGGTACCGTCGGGGCAGGTCTGGATCAGTGCGGCGTTCTGAGTGGCGGTGCTGTTGCAGCTGCTGCCGACAAGCGTGCCGCCCGAGGGGCAGGCATAGGCGCTGCTGGCCGCGCTGGCGGCGGGGGTCAGGCACTGGTCACCCGAGAGGCTCCCGGCGCTGCAGCTATAGGTCACATGCGGCCTGAAATAGCAGAACCACAGATTGACCGTGTAGCCTGTGAGCGAGGTGACAAACTCTTTGTGGTCGAGGGTCAGATTACCCGCAATCGCCGAGCAGTTCGAAAAGCTCGCGACGCTGCCGACGCAGAAACCACCCACCATCTGCAGGGAGGTGGTCCCGCAATCCTGGGTGCTGGTCGCCGGGCTCGCCGCCTGGCTTACGCAGCTGCTCCCATCGAGTGTCCCGCCATTCGGGCAGCTATAGACAAGGCTCGCACCATAGGAGGAGGCCTGGGTGCAGAGCGTGCCGTCGAGATTCCAGCCCGAGGGACAGCTGTAGCTGGTGGCAGGCGCTGAAGAGGCGGCATAGAGGCAGTTGCTCCCCGAGAGCGTCTGACCAGCCGGACAACTGTAGCCACCAAGGCTGGACGCCGCCGTGATCACCCGCGTGCAGGTCGTGCCATGAAGATCATAGCCATCAGGGCAGGCATAGCCCACTATATGAGCAGGGGATGATGCAAGGCATTCGCTGCCGACAAGCGTGGCATCGCCCTCGCAAGCGTAAGCGGCAATGGCAGCATCGCTCCCTTTGGTGATCTGGCAGGTCTCGCCGACCAGGGTCCAGCCCGTCGGACAGGTCAGACGGGTGACCGCCGGAGTGGAGACCACGCAGCTCCCATCACTCAGCGTCGAACCGTCCGGGCAAAAGGCGCTGCCGATCTTGCTGTCGCAATCGCTGGTGTCGAGCGCGCTGCCGCTCTCGGTCTGGCTTGTGCCGAGCAGCAGGGCGCCCGAAACCCCGGTGACGCCAAGCGGGCTTTCCATCTGATAGCTGGTGTTGTTGATGGCAAACATGTTGGAGGCGCCGCTGCCCAGATTGCCCGGGGCCGAGCAGCGATAGGTGTCATCGCTCTGGCGCACCGTCCAGTTGAGACCCCAGCCGCTCGCCCCGCCGGCATTGCCGAGCGCATTATCCTGCGTGGCGATCCTGGTGCAGGTCGCGGTGACAGGAAAATCGCCGCAATCGCTCGCCTGGGCGAATGGCATGGTGTTCAAGGTCAGCCATTTGGTGTGGCACTGATACTCATAGCTGGTGGCGAGCTGCGGCTTCCAGCCGACATGGCAGGTGAAAGTGACATCGCTCTCGGCCTGACCGATCTGGCAGGAATCATAATACGTGCTGCTCGTCCCGCTGGTGGCGGGCAGCGGTTCGCATTTCCCTGCGGTGCCCCCGGCGCCTGTGCCGCCGGCATAATTGGCGGGCGCGGCCTCGATGGCTTTGGCATTGGTGAGATCGATGGTCGAGCTATCAAAGCTCGGCCGATTGGGGTTGGTGGTGAGCGCCACGCCGACACTGGTGAGCGAGGCGGTGGCCCCGGCGCTCGCCAGCTGGTCGGGCGCGTCATAATAGCTCGTCTGGGGCAGATCGCTGCCCTGATAGGTAGGCACGGAATTTGGCGCGTCACCATTGGTGACGCCCGAGGTGATCGCGCCTTGCAGATTTTGTCCGAGCGCGCTCGCGACCTCTTTGGCCGCACTGACATTCTGCGCCTGGCTTTGCGGTTGACCTTGTATCTGGCCCAGAGCCTGGCCCTGCGCGCTGACCCAGGCCAGCAGCGCGGCCAGAGCGATGGTGCGGCGCGCCCGACTCATGGCTGCTCCGTCAGGTGATGAAGCGCGCGGGCCGCCAGCGTGGCGCCCGGTCCCTTGCCCTCAACAAAGGTTTCGAGCGCATAACGGGTCGTCACATTGCCCGCGATCCGGTCATGGGGCGTGGGCGTCGTCGTGCAATCAAGCTGATCGCAAAGCGGGAACGGCGCCGAGACGGCGACATAGGTCGGCACCTCGTCGACCCCGAAGCTGCGGAACAGCCGCGGATCGATGACCACCCGCGCCGCGCTGCCCTCGGGCACCGCCTTGCGCAGGGCATCAAGGAAACCCCGACTCCCCTCGGCCGCAAAGCCGCGAAACACCACCGTGCCGCCTGACTTCGTGACATCACCGATCAGCCGCTCGAGCGCGTCGGCGGGCATGGAGGTGCTGGCAAAGGCGAGCAGGCCGGTTTCGTTGGTGGCGCCGCCCGCCTTAACGCTAGGCGAAAGCGGCGCCTGCATCGCTTCGGCGAGATCCTCGTCCAGCCCGGCAGCGAGCCTGGCAAGCGGCGCGCCCACCTGATGGGCCTGCGCTCCGTTCGCGACCTCTTGCGCCTGCCCATAACCCTTGGGGATCTTCTCGAGCAGTTGATGCACAAAAGCCTGGGTCGCGCCATCGACTGCCTCGGCCTGCCGCGCAATGTGACTGAGATCGAGATCGGGCAAGGTTTGTGCAGCGAGCGCACCACATGCGCTGAGCAAAGCCAAGCCTCCAATAAGGCAATGTTTCTTCATCGAAAATCTCACAGTAGAGTAAGACGTGGGCGCGGCGCGGTGTCTCCACCGCCCGTTTCCCACGCCTTCTCTCCGAACCGGACGTGCACCTTTCGTTGTGCATCCGGCTC
>NZ_MKVS01000022.1:0-1653 GCF_001898925.1 Novosphingobium sp. 63-713 | reverse complement strand
GCGCCGCTGTCCTGCCGTTCCCGAGAAACGCCCATGTCCAGCCTCGCAATAAAAGAAGTGAGACACCCTAGACAGTTTAGATATCTGATCGAGGACGCCCGCCGCGACTGGCAGGCGCTTGGGGGCATCGCGCTCGACATCCAACCGCTCGCCAAGATCAAGCCTGAAGCAAAGATCCGACAGGCCGACGGCATCCTGTTTGCATCCTATGCCACGCTTCGCAGCGGCACTGGTGAGAAGACCCGCCTTCAGCAATTGCTGGAATGGCTGACGCCGGATTTCGACGGGGTGATACTGTTCGACGAAGCGCACGCGATGGGCGGTGTTGCCGGCGGTGAAGGTCGGTTCGGCGCCACCAAAGGCTCGCAGCAAGGCATCGTCGGCGTCGAATTGCAGAACCGCCTGCCGCGCGCTCGGGTGATCTATGCCTCGGCCACGGGTGCGTCCGACGTGAACAATCTGGCTTATGCCACGCGGCTTGGCCTCTGGGGTGAAGGCACGGCCTTTCCCGATCGCACCTCCTTCATCGCCCGTATCCGTGAAGGCGGTATCGCGGCGATGGAACTGGTCGCCCGCGAATTGAAAGCGATGGGCGTCTATACGGCGCGTGCGCTGTCCTATGCCGGTGTCGAGTATGACATCCTCGAACACGCGCTGACCCCGCGCCAGATAGCCGATTTCGACGCCTACGCCGATGCCTGGGCGATCATCCACCGCAATCTTGAGGCGGCGCTGGGTGCATCGGGCGTCACTGATCCGCTTGAAGGCAAGACCCTCAATGGTCAGGCGCTGTCGGCGGCGCGTTCACGCTTTGAAAGTTCGAAGCAACGCTTTTTCGGCCAGCTTCTGCTGTCGATGAAACTGCCCTCGCTGCTGCCCGCCATCGAGGATGCGCTGGCTACCGATCACAGCGTCGTCATCCAATTGGTCTCGACGGCAGAGGCCTTGCTCGACCGGCGCCTTGCCGATCTTTCTGCCGAGGATCGGGCCGAGATCCAGCTCGACCTTTCGCCCCGCGAAATCGTAGCCGACTATCTCGACAATGCCTTCCCGACGCGCGCCATGGAAAGCTACTGGAACGAGGACGGTAATGAACGCTCGCGCCCGATGGTCGATGAGGCGGGCAATCCTGTTCACTCCCAGGAGGCCTTGCGGATCAAGGCTGAGACGCTGGAACTGCTGGGCGCTCTGCCGCCGATCGTGCCCGCGCTCGATGCGATCATCGCCCGGTTTGGCACCGATGCAGTGGCCGAGATCACCGGCCGCACCCGTCGTCTGGTGACCTTGCCCGATGGCGGCCAGCGACTTGAATCGCGCACCGCCAACCAGTCGCTGGCCGATGCCAACGCCTTCATGGGCGGAGCCAAGCGCATCCTTGTCTTCTCGGATGCGGGCGGCACAGGCCGCTCCTACCACGCGAGCCTCGACGCGAAGAACCAGCAGCGCCGGATGCACTTCCTGCTGGAACCAGGCTGGCGGGCGGATCGCGCGATCCAAGGGCTGGGCCGCACCAATCGCACGCATCAGGCCTCGGCACCGGTGTTCCGCCCCGTAACCACCGATTGCCGCGGCGAGCGTCGCTTCATTTCGACGATTGCGCGGCGGCTCGACAGTCTGGGGGCGCTCACGCGGGGCCAGCGGCAGACGGGTGGG
>NZ_MKVS01000021.1:0-1650 GCF_001898925.1 Novosphingobium sp. 63-713 | reverse complement strand
CCGCTGTCCTGCCGTTCCCGAGAAACGCCCATGTCCAGCCTCGCAATAAAAGAAGTGAGACACCCTAGACAGTTTAGATATCTGATCGAGGATGCGCGGCGGGACTGGCAGGCGCTGGGCGGCATGGCGCTCGACATCCAGCCGCTCGCCAAAATCAAACCGGAGCGACCCATCGGGCGAGGGGACGCCATCCTCTTCGCTTCCTATGCCACCTTGCGCAGCGCTTCAGGCGCAAAAACGCGGTTGCAGCAAATCCTCGATTGGTGCGGCGAGGATTTTGAAGGGCTGCTCCTGTTTGACGAGGCTCATGCAATGGGCGGTGTTGCAGGCGGGGAAGGGAGATTTGGCGCCACCAAGGGATCGCAGCAGGGCATCACCGGGGTTGAACTGCAAAATCGCCTACCGCGTGCCCGCGTGATCTATGCCTCGGCCACCGGCGCCTCCGACATCAACAATCTGGCCTATGCCGTGCGGCTCGGCCTCTGGGGCGAGGGGACAGCTTTCCCTGATCGCACCGCCTTTATTACCCGTATCCGCGAGGGCGGTATCGCGGCGATGGAACTGGTCGCGCGGGAGCTCAAGGCAATGGGCGTTTATACCGCCCGCGCCTTGTCCTATGCTGGCGTCGAATACGATATTCTCGAACACGCGCTCTCGGTCGACCAGATTGCCGATTTCGACGCCTATGCCGATGCGTGGAGCGTGGTGAACCAGAACATGGAGGCAGCGCTGGGCGCTGCGGGCGTGACCGATCCGGTCGATGGCCGGACGCTCAATGGACAGGCATTGAGCGCGGCGCGCTCGCGTTTCGAAAGCTCCAAACAACGGTTCTTCGGGCAATTGCTGCTCTCGATGAAACTGCCGACCCTGCTGCCCGCCATCGCCGGTGCGCTGGAGGCAGGCCAAAGCGCTGTGGTGCAACTGGTCTCAACCTCGGAAGCTTTGCTGGGACGGCGCCTGGCCGAACTCGATGCCGAGGACCGGGCTGAACTGAGTGTGGACCTGTCGCCCAAAGAACTGCTTCTGGATTACCTGAACAGCGCCTTTCCCACGCGAGCGATGGAAAGCTACTGGGACGATGAGGGTAATGAGCGTTCGCGTCCGCTGTCGGATGCCAATGGCAATCCCGTCCATTCGCAGGAAGCCCTGCGCATCAAGAATGATCTGATCGAATTGCTCGGCGCGCTGCCGCCCATTGTTCCGGCGCTCGATGCCATCATTGCGCGCTTTGGTGCCGATGCCGTGGCCGAGGTGACCGGGCGAACCCGTCGCCTGCTGTCTCTGCCCGATGGCACCCAGAAGCTGGAATCGCGTTCCCCGAGCAATGCCATGGCCGATGCCAATGCCTTTATGGCTGGCCAGAAGCGGGTGCTGGTCTTCTCGGATGCCGGGGGCACGGGCCGGTCCTATCATGCCTCGCTCGATTGCCAGAACCAGCAGCGCCGCGTCCATTTCCTGCTCGAACCGGGCTGGCGCGCGGATCGCGCCATTCAGGGCCTGGGCCGCACCAACCGTACCCATCAGGCCAGCGCGCCGATCTTCCGCCCGGTCACCACCGATTGCCGCGGCGAGCGTCGCTTCATTTCGACGATTGCGCGGCGGCTCGACAGTCTGGGGGCGCTCACGCGGGGCCAGCGGCAGACGGGTGGG
>NZ_MKVS01000020.1:0-74716 GCF_001898925.1 Novosphingobium sp. 63-713 | reverse complement strand
CGCCTGCATGGCCGGATCGTCAGTGAAGTGGGGTTTGATCGTGATGGGCGACACCGACCGGCCAAGCGCACTTTCGCGGGTGATGGCCTCAAAAATCCGACCATGCAGCGGTTCGATGAAGTCGGGCCCGGTCAGGCGATCAGCGGCGGCCTCGATGGCGCGGTTGTCCATCAGCAGCGTGCCCAGCAAGGCCGCTTCGGCCTCGATATTACCCAGCATGGGGGACGGCGCTTCACTCATTGTTGCGCCCTTCCATCTTTGCAGCCAGCGACTGCATCACATGTTCGGCGGCAACGCCAAAGGGCATCGCGTCCCGCCCGGGGCCATATTCCGGCAGAACCCAGACGATGGCCTGCCTGCCGGATGGGTTGGCGCGTGTGCGGCCTGAATCGACCACGGCGCGGGCGCTGACCAGTTCCGAGATGCGGGGCTGAATGCCCCATCGGTCATGGCCTGAGGCGTCGACGACTTCCAGCGCGGTCATGCCGCGTTCCCCTGCGCAGTGGATCAGGCGATAAGCAAGGGCGCGCAGGCGACCCGCTACGGGGTCGATGGCAGCATATGCTGCGCGACTGGTGCGGGTGCGGCGATTACCCATGGTGCGCACCTCCGAAGGCCAGCGCAGCCACGATGGCGGCGGTTTCGAGGGGAAGGGCGTACCGGCTGGCAAGGTGTTGCGCGCGGAAAGCGGAGAGGGTAAAGGTATCGCAGGAAATGCCGCCACAGCTATTCCGCGAAGCCCCGACCGCAAGGTTCGGGGTTTTCGTTTTCATGACTCAGGCCTCCCCCGAAATGAGGGCGGTCAAGGCACTGGCGGGAATTATGGTTCGGCCGCCAACGCGGACGGCCCGCAGACGCCCGGCTGCGATGTGGCTGTAGATCGTGCTCTTGGAAAGGCTTGTCGCCTGCACCGCCTCCCGGATGCTGTAACCGACTTTTGGGGTGTGGTTCATTTCTTTGGTCCCACTTTGCGTTGGCGATGCGCCTTCGCTTCGTGGTGGACCAATTAGGCCGGATTTGGCTGGCCTTGGACCGGGGGAATGCGGCTTACCGGGGGGATTGTGAGAGTCCCCCCTCCCATAGATGCGCGATCATGCGTTCGATGTGGCGCGTATCCCTCGGCTTGCCGGTTTTAGGGTTGCGGGGCAGATCAGCGACGATTGAGGCCGCCGCCGATCCTTTTGAGATGCCCGGTTGAGCGGCACGCATGGATGCGGCTTGCCCGATAATATCATCATGATTGAGCTTGCGATTGGCGGGGACATTCCCCCCCGCGACGACGTGCCCCGGACCTTCGGGCTGGAATGCTTCCACCAAATTCTTGCGCCGTATTGCAACGTCGAAAGCCCAAGCCGTTAGCTTCTGCTTCGCATCCACCAGTACGGTTTCGCCATCATGCCATACCACGGTGCCGCCGCGCCAAATGCTAGGCTGTAGATCGGTTGCCACCGCGCCTTTGCGCAATCGACCGGAGGTGCCGACATGGCCGCACTGAATTGCATTCAATAGCTCAGCCTCGGCATCCCTCCCGGACTTGCAGAATTGCGTTGCCATGAAGGCTTGAGCGCCAAGGATGATGGTCGGATCGCGGTCGCCGCCGCCGCGCCCAAACCATTCGCGCGCCCAATATCGCAGCGTTGCGATGTTGTTGGTGTCGCGGCTCCCAATCCATGCGATTGCCTCGGGCCACGTCCACCATTCATCCCGGCTGGCCAGTTCGCTTAGTCGCTGCAATTCCGGCAAACTCTCGGACCCAAAATCATCCCAAACAATCGGGCCATCGTCGGTTTGCGCGGGGTGAGCGACAGCAATGCTGGCTTTCGGCTGGAAATGAGCCATCAGCGCCGCACGATCCACGGCGACATTCATGTAAAGATCGCGGCGCTCGCTCGCCTGTAGGTGAGTGTCATTGGTAGCCCGATATTGCCGCTTGAGGCCGTGGCCGAAATATAGATGGTCGTGGCCGTCGATCATGATTTGCTGATAATCGCGCAACGCTAGCGCATCGATCACTTCCGTTCGCGTGCCCTTGTCGCTGTAAGACTCAACATGCCGACCAATAAATGTAACGTGCTGGTCCGCACCAGCTTTCAGCAATTGTGCTGCGGCATTTTCAACCATTCGCATCGCGGCCTGCAAGTCACCGTTGCAAAGCCGATGCCAATGAATGGCTCTCAAGAATCTGTCCGCGTCCAGCGCCTGGCCAAAAGCTATCCATGTGACGGCCTCTGAAAGCGGGACGTGCGCACCAGTCGATGGCAGGCGTTGAGTGATAGCCTGCGGCTCGCTGGCCGTGTCCGGTAAATCGGATATGGGCAATCCTTCGATGCTTGTAGCCTCACCCGATTGCAGCCAGCCGTCAAAATCCGATTGTGGAATTGCCCAGCCAGCACCACTCCACGCTTGCCAATCATCTGGCCAAAGCGGGTCCAGATCGAATGGCCCAATAAACAGCGCATTCCGGAGAACGGATTTGCCGCCGAAAGCGGATCGGGGCAGTTCCCGAAATTCTCCACTTTTGAACAGGGATGCGCGCAGCCGACCAGCCAAGAGCGCGCGCTGAAATGCTGAGATCAATCGTTCCGAGAATTTTTCGGCCAGCGTGTATTCTTCAGGCGACTGCCCGAAGTGCGGCCCCCAAAAATCTGCATTAACGGGATCATGCCACGGGGCCGGATCGCAACCGTCGTGCCGCTCAAGCAACAAACCGCGAAGGCGACCAAATGCAAGATGCCCGTCAATCCAACCGGCAGGCAGCCCTTTAATCCAGCCGGAATCCCCGTTGTCGTCCATACCGCCTCCCTAGCGGTTCCCAAAAGTTGAGCGGGGAAGCACGTGGGAAGCGTGCTTGTCGGATGGCCGTCCTATCCCCGCCCCACAATGTAAGTGCACCGTGCCTACTTATCCAGATCAGGCCCGCCAGTTCGGCGTTCATCAGTGATAGCAATGCCGCCGATCAAACGACGCAGATCGCCCATCACGTGAGTGAAGGCATTCAATTCCTCGCCGTGCTGATGGGCCAGTTTCATCTTTTCCAGCACGTGCGACAAATCGGGAGCCGGAATGGCAAACAGCTTTTCCAGCGCCGCGTAGAACACATCTCCAGCTGCATCGGCAGCTTTTTCGGCGGCCGTAAGGTCTACCTCGGCAGCGGCGGCAAAACCTGTATTTGGCAGGGGTAAATCTGGACGAATCGCCGCGCTCTCTGGCGGCCTGCCCAATGCAAGTACGATCTGGCGGATCAAGCGACATGCGGTGGTCTGTCCATCATTGAGGCCTTCAAGATCGCCTCCAATGATCGACAAAACCGCCCGGGCCTTGATCGGGGCATTCTCTTGCGTTGTCGGAAGAGCCTCAATTTCGCGCCATACGCGCATCGACCATTGCTCCCAGCGTTCGGTTTCGCTGGCCGGAAAGCCCTCGGTATCGACTTGCTGTGCCAGAGCATCAACGGCGTCGAGCTCGACGAAATAAGCACAGGGGCTCGCCGCCTTGCCGAACAACCGATCAAGTTCCGCCAAGATCATGTCAAAAACCTCAGGCGCGATGACAAAGTCCTCGCTCAGCCGCCTTTGCAAACTGAGCTTCCATCGAAGGGCATCCAGATCGGGGGCAGGCATGTCCATCAGTGCGCGTTCTAGGTCGATTCGCACCCCCTGCAATCGCTCTATTTCTCTGTTCACATCATGGGGCACATATTCGTTGGGAAATTTCGCCATCAGCGCCCGGCGCTTTTCACCAGTCTCATGCGTGTACCCGTGGATACCGACCATCGCTTCAAATTCGTCCTGGCGCTTTTGGGTAGGGCTCCAGACGTCGGCATCATAGGTATCCTCGGCTGCCTTTGCCGTTTGGTAAGCCTTGAAGAGTTGATCCCAGCCGTTCCGTTCGGTTTCATCCGCTGCGCTGTTGTCGGCCAAATCCGGCTTTGTGCAGGATGCCGCCGACAATGCGGGTTTCGCCAGGCTGTCCAGATCCGCCTGGAATGCTTGGAGCCACTCGTCCGGGCGCCCCCATGTTTCCCAATGCTTTTGAGACAAGCCAATTTTATAAGACAACGCCTGAAGTGAGGGCGCGCGGACATTTTCTACAAGGTGATCCAACGCCTCGCAGCAAGCGTCCCGAGCCGCATCTGAAAGTGGATCGCTTTTGCGAAGGGCGTTCGAACATGCCTGCGCGGCCTCATATTCGGCGAGCGCACTATCCCAATCCTTTGGGCGCTGTGTGGCCAGAACTGGTGCGAATGCGTGCGTCATGTCCATGTCGTGCGATCCCTCTGGTAAGTCGAGGGAATGCCCACCCGACAGAGCGGGAATGCCAGCAGTTTCGCTAACCTTTTCCGAAGGGATAGCGTTCAGATCGGGTTGCCGTGTCTTTTCCAGTGAAGTGGGCGAAAGGCCGGCCCGCGTCCGGATATGTGTAACCACTGCGGCGCGCTGCTGATCGGTCAATTCGCGCAGCATGGCATGTGCGGGACTCTGTCCCGGTGCAAGTTCTTCGCATGCGAGGCAGAAACTCGTCTGGCTCTTTGTGGCCAGATAGTTGCCGCCCACTGATTCAAAACGGGACAGCCAAACGGCAACGTCGAAGGTAGCCGCAGGCGCGGCGGGCGTGATAGGGGCATTGTCAGCCATGATCGTCTCTCCATAAGACGGTTTGTGGTCAGGGCCGGTCGGGAAGGTAGTAGCTCCCGGCTGGCCCGCTTGTTTTCCGGGCTATTCTCCCGAAACTCGTTGAAGGGGTATGACGTTGCCAGCCGCCCCAGTCAGCGAGGGGGCAATATACGCCCCCCAGCCGTCAAACAGTGCGCGGCGCATCGCCAAATAATCGGCGCGGTTGTATGCCTTTTCGACTGAGGTGCCGACCTTGTGCGCAATGGCCAGTTCCGCAACGTTCCACGGAATGTGCGGCATCTTCTCACCGGCCCACGAACGGAAGGAGGTGCGGAAACCATGCACCGCCTCATTGCGTTTAGCCTGCCGCAGCACTTTGGTCAGCGACATATCGGACAGCGGCTTACCCTTCTGACCGGGGAAGATCAGCCCGGCCCTCAATTCCTTGTGCGGCTGGAAGCGTTCCAGCAGGGCGATAGCGGCATCAGACAGCGCAACATCATGCGCCACCTTCTTTCCTTTCATAATGGTTGCGGGACAACGCCACTCCCTCGCCTCCAGGTCAATTTGCTCCCATGCGGCGGCACGGATCGACCCGGACCGATTACCCGTCAACATGGCAAACAGCATGGCCGCTCGGCTGGCAGACAATTCCTTCGCCCATTGGTCGGCAAAGAATGTGGGGCAGTCGGCATAAGGCATAGCCTTGAAATGGCCGCCGCCGGATTGCTTGGACAGGCCAGAGCGCATCTCGCGGGCATCCGGCAGAGCATCGGTGCGCCAGCCGCGCGCCTTGGCGAACGCAAGCACCTGACCAATGCGGGCACGGACCTTGCGCGCCATTACGGGCTTGGTAGTCCAGATCGGTGCCAGCGCCAGAATAATGTCGGACGCGCCGATAACATCGACCTTCAACGTCCCCAGCTTGGGCACCGCGTGCTCTTTGAGCGAAGCAAGGAAGGCCTTGGCGGTCTTTTCGCTCCAGCCGGGCTCAAGCGCCCCGTGGGTCTTTTCTACCGCCTCGGCAAAGGTGGGCACCTCGCGGCGCTCCTTGTCCCGCTCGGCAACGGGATCAGCCCCGGCCTTGGCCAGTTTACGCAGCACCCGCGCCTTTTCCCGCGCCTCGTCCAGTGTGAGTGAAGTGCGAAGCATCAGCGACACATCAGCCAGAGGATCATCACCGCCGAATGCCTTGCGGTCGATCCGCTCCAGATCGACACTTCCAAGGCCAATATCGCGGCTGCGCTTGTTTACCTGAACGCGCAGCACCCACACCTTTGCGCCGCTCGGTTTCACCAGCAAGCTCAAGCCTTCGCCATCAGACAGCCGGGCATTCGTCGGCTTGCCGTCAGCGCCCCTGCCAGGCTTGGCATTCTTGACCTTTACCGCGTTGAGCTTGCCCATTGTTCGTTACCTCATCCGTTACCAAGTTCTAGGCTGGTTTCGGATGAACGTCAATGGACGGTATGGGTCAAAGATCCAGCAAAATAAGGTGATACATAGACGGCATTTTTTGCGGCTGGTCAGGAGTTATAATCCTTGCAGGGCATCCAACTCTCCTCTCATCGCTGACGAATTAACGGCCTCAGGCCGCCGTCAGCATGATTGTGTCCAGCGTATAGGACCCATCCTCCTCGATTCCGAAATGCTCGGCCACTTCCTGACTGGCGCGGGTCTGGATGTGGCGAATCGCGGCCATGGCGGGGGCGGGCGTGCGCATCCGGGCGGTCCACGCGGCAAATTCCATGCGCAGGCGGCCCTGCTGCTGATCTGTCACTGTAAAGCCCGCTTCGGCCAGCATCGCGGCCCATTGGCGCGCGCTGTAATTGCGCCCGTGCGAGGGGTCGCGCAGCACTTCGATGGCCTGCAGATGGGTGTCGGCGGCGGCCAGCGGCGGGGCGATCACATCGGCAAATACCGCCATCCCGCCCGGACGCAACACGCGGCGCGCTTCGGCCAGACCGCGCCTTACATCGCGCCAATGATGCGCGGAAAAGCGGCAGGCGAGGAAATCGAAGCTGTCATCGGCAAAGGGCAGAGCCTCGGCGGCGGCGCGCACGGTGGTGATATGGGCGATGCCGCGCCGGGCGGCTTCAGCCTCGACCGCCATCAGCATGTCGGCCGACAGATCACAGGCGGTGACGCGCGCGGCATGGGGCGCCATGGCATAGGCCACGTGCCCGCCGCCGCAGCCCAGATCGAGCGCGTGAACAGGGCGCACCTGCGCGGCCATGGCGGCGATATGGATCAGGTCTGCGCCCTGCGCGTGGGTGGTGCTGGAAACGTAATCCTGCGCGGTGGCGCCGAACTGGTGCTGGACCAAAATGTCGTGGCGGGTGGTCATGGCTTTCTCCTTCGCCGCCGGGATGACGTCGGATTTAACCTGTTACAATGGACATAATTATCCTGTTATAAGGCTTGCCATGCTGGATGAGGAACATCGCAATCTGCTGGGCGCCTTTGTCCGCGCCCGCCGGGAAAGCATTGCGCCCGATACGCCTGAACGCCGCCGTCGCCGCACGCCGGGCCTGCGTCGCGAGGAACTGGCCGACCGCGCCGGGATCAGCGTGACATGGGTGACATGGATCGAGCAGGCGCGCGAGGTGCGCGCCTCGGCGTCAACGCTGGCCCGTCTGGCCGAAGGGCTGAGTCTGACCGGGGCGGAGCGGGCCTATCTCTTCACACTGGCCGCGCGGGAGGATCCGCGCGATCCGTTTCTGCCCGCCACGCAGGCCCCGGCGGCGATTGCGGCCATGGTCGAGGCGCTGCCCTGGCCCGCCTATGGGCTGGACCCGGCGTGGAGCGTGTGCTGCGCCAATGCGGGCGCGCGGGACCTGTTCGTCGGCCTGTTCGATGAAGAACCGGCCAATCTGCTGCGCTATATCTTCACTCATCCAATGGCCCGCGCGCTGCTGCCCGACTGGGACGAGCGATGCCACCGGGTGCTGGCCGAATTTCGGCGCGATTACGGGCGGGTGCTGGGCGATCCGCGCGTGGCCGCGATGGTGGAGACCCTGATGGCCCAGAGCGCCGATTTCCGGGAGGCCTGGGCGCAGCAAAAGGTGCTGGCGCGCGAGGGCGGCACGCGCCGCTTCCAGCATCCCTCACGCGGGGCGCTATGCTTTACCCAGCACACTCTGGCCGAGGTTGAACGCGGCGATTTCCGGCTGGTGGTGCTTCAGCCTTCTGCCTGAAAGCGCACCACTTCGGCCAGAACCCGCTCCGCATGTTCGGGGCGGCAGATCAGCAGGTCGGGCAGATAGGTGTCGCGCTGATTATAGACCAGCGGCGATCCGTCAATCCGGCTGCAATGCAACCCATGGGCCAGAGCGACCGCCACCGGCGCGCAGCTGTCCCATTCGAACTGTCCGCCCGAATGCAGGTAAATGTCGGCCTCGCCGCGAATTACGGCCATGGCCTTGGCGCCCGCGCTGCCCATCGGGACGAGTTCGGCGCCCAACTCTCCAGCGACGAACACCGCCTCGGCCGCAGGGCGGGTGCGGCTGACCACCATGCGCAAGACCTCGGGCGCGGGGGGCACGGCCACGGGGGCATCGCTGCGATAGACGGCATCCGCGCCCGGCAGCGCCACGGCGCCCAGCACCGGCACGCCATCGACCGCCAGACCCACATGCACCGCCCAATCGGCCCGCGCCTCACCATATTCGCGCGTGCCGTCGACGGGATCGACGATCCACACGCGCGATTGGTCGAGCCGCTCGAAATTGTCCTTTTCCTCTTCGGACAGCAAGCCGTCCTCGGCTCGCGCCGCGCGCAGGGCGTGGACGAGGAACTGGTTGGCCGTGGCATCGCCCGCCTTGCCCAGCGCCTTGCCTGTCACCAGCCCGCTGTCGCGCACGGTGATCAGCAATTGCCCCGCCACGCGCGCCAGTTCAGCGGCCAGATCAGCATCACTCATAGTCTGGGGCATCAGATTTCCGCCGCCGGATCATTGGGGGCGGCGCGCTGCGCGCCCCAGTTGATCGAGCTCCACACACGTTCATGGAAGTAATAGAGCAGCACCTTGGTGATGATCTCGGTGCTGGCGATGGCGCCCGCTGTCTTGGCATTGCCGGAGAACAGCCAGCTGAGAATGAACGTGTCGATGCTGCCCAGAACGCGCCAGCTGATACCCTTGATCAGCGAGCGGCTATGGGATTCATGGCCATTGAAGAGCAACATCTTCTACTTCACTCCCAGCTTTATTATGCCCGAACCCATAGCGGCTCAGATTTCCGGCATCCAGTAGTCACCGAGCAATTTGGCGACGATCAGTTCGGCGGCGTCGGCCGGGCTGATCTTAGTGGTGTCGATGCGGATTTCGGGGTTTTCCGGCGCTTCATAGGGGCTGTCGATCCCGGTGAAGTTCTTGAGCGCCCCCGAACGGGCCTTTTTGTACAGGCCCTTCACATCGCGCGCCTCGGCCACGTCCAGCGGCGTGTCGATGAAGACCTCGAAGAATTCGCCCTCCGGCGTCAGGCTGCGCGCCAGTTCGCGTTCGGCGCGGAAGGGGCTGATGAAGGCGGTCAGCACGATCAGGCCCGCATCCGTCATCAGACGCGCCACCTCGCCCACGCGGCGGATGTTTTCGATGCGGTCGGCCTCGGTAAAGCCCAGATCCTTGTTCAGCCCGTGGCGCACATTGTCGCCATCGAGCAGGAACGTGTGCTTGCCCAAAGCATGGAGCTTCTTTTCGACCAGATTGGCGATGGTGCTCTTGCCCGAACCCGACAGGCCGGTGAACCACAGCACGCCGGGGCGCTGGTTCTTGATTTCGGCGCGGGCCTCGCGCGTCACGTCCAGCGCCTGCCAATGCACGTTCTGGGCGCGGCGCAGGCTGAAGTGCAGCATGCCCGCCGCCACCGTGCTGTTGCCGATCTTGTCGATCAGGATGAAGCCGCCCAGCGCGCGATTGTCGGCATAGGGTTCAAACGTGATCGGGCGGTCGGTGGTGATCTCGGCCACGCCGATGGCATTGAGCTCCAGCGTTTTCGCCGCGCAATGCTCCATCGTGTTGACGTTGATCGTATATTTGGGCGCCTGCACCGTGGCCGAAACCATCTGCGTGCCGATCTTGAGCCAATAGGCGCGGCCGGGAATCAGCGCATGATCGGCCATCCACACCACGCTGGCCTCGAACTGATCGGCCACCTGCGGCGGATTGTCGGCCAAGGCAATGACATCGCCGCGCGAGCAGTCGATTTCGTCAGCAAAGGTCAGCGTGACCGACTGGCCTGCGACGGCTTGCAGCAAATCGCCGTCCAGCGTCACGATGCGCTCCACCGTGCTGGTCTTGCCGCTGGGCAGGACGCGGATGGCGTCGCCCGGGCGAATGCTGCCGCTGGCGATCAGGCCCGCAAAGCCGCGGAAGTCGAGGTTGGGGCGGTTGACCCATTGCACCGGCATACGGAAGGGCTTGGCCAAATCGCGCGTGGTGTCGACCTCGACCGTTTCGAGATGATCGACCAGGCTGCGCCCGAAATAGGCCGGGGCGGCATACCAGGGCGTGTTGTCCGACAGGGTGGTGATATTGTCGCCCATATAGCCCGAGATGGGCAGGGCCACGAAGTCCTCGATGCCGATGCTGCTGGCAAAGGCGCGGTAATCGGCGACAATCTCGTCAAAGCGGGTCTGGGAATAATCGACCAGATCCATCTTGTTGACCGCCAGCACGATGTTGCGGATGCCGATCAGGTGGGCGAGGAACGAGTGGCGGCGGGTCTGCGTCAGCACACCCTTGCGCGCGTCGATCAGGATCACGGCGAGGTCAGCCGTCGAGGCCCCCGTCACCATGTTGCGGGTATATTGTTCATGGCCGGGCGTATCGGCGACGATGAACTTGCGCTTTTCGGTGTTGAAGAAGCGATAGGCGACGTCGATCGTGATGCCCTGTTCGCGCTCTGCGGCCAGACCATCGACGAGCAGGGCGAAATCGATGCCCTGACCCTGTGTGCCGACCTTTTTGGAATCGGCCTCAAGGGCTGCGAGCTGATCTTCAAAGATCATCTTCGAATCGTACAGCAACCGCCCGATCAGCGTCGATTTGCCATCGTCCACGGACCCGCAGGTGATGAAGCGCAGCATCGTCTTGTGCTGATGCGTGTCGAGATAGGCGTCGATGTCCTCGGCAATCAGCGAGTCGACGACGTAAACCGGTTCCGGATGGGTGGTATCGGTCATCAGAAATACCCCTGCTGCTTTTTGACTTCCATGCCTGCGCCGCCCGCATCCTTGTCGATGGCGCGCCCCTGCCGCTCGCTGGTGGTGGTCAGCAAGGTTTCCTGAATGACTTCGGGCAGGGTCCTGGCGCTGCTTTCCACCGCGCCCGTCAGCGGATAGCAACCCAACGTGCGGAAACGGATCGAACGCATCACCGGCACTTCGCCGGGCTGCAAGGGGAAGCGGTCATCATCGACCATCAGCAGCATCCCGTCACGCTCCACCGTCGGGCGTTCCTCGGCGAAGTAGAGCGGCACGATGGGGATGTCGTTGAGGTGGATATATTGCCACACGTCCAGCTCGGTCCAGTTGCTGATCGGGAAGACGCGGATCGATTCGCCCTTGGCCTTCTTGGCGTTGTAAAGGTTCCACAATTCCGGGCGCTGGTTCTTCGGGTCCCAGCCGTGGCTGGCGGTGCGGAAGGAGAAGATGCGCTCCTTGGCGCGGCTCTTTTCCTCGTCACGCCGCGCGCCGCCAAAGGCCGCGTCGAAACCATATTTGTCCAGCGCCTGCTTCAACCCTTCCGTCTTCCACATGTCGGTGTGGAGAGCGCCATGGTCGAACGGGTTGATCCCGCGCTCCTTGGCCTCGGGGTTCTGATAGACCAGCAGTTCCATCCCCGACAGTTCGGCCATTTTGTTGCGCAGGTCATACATCGCGCGGAATTTCCACGTCGTGTCCACATGCAGCAGCGGAAAGGGCGGCGGCGCGGGATAAAACGCCTTGCGCGCCAGATGCAGCATCACCGCGCTGTCCTTGCCCACCGAATAGAGCATCACCGGGTTCTCCGCCTCGGCCACCACCTCGCGGATGATGTGAATGCTCTCGGCCTCCAAGCGCTCCAAATGCGTGAGCGTGGATCGGGCCAAACCTTGGGACATGGGTTCACTCCGGGAATTGCAATAAGGCGCCAAACGGCTTGGGCAGCCTACTACACGCGGCAGGGCGCAATTGGCCCCATGGCTTTTCTATCGCGGCCCAAAGCTATCTTTTGCGTTTTGATGACGCTTATGAGCCGCGCTCAATCACGCAGATAGGGCGCGCGGCGCGGCAGGCTCAGGCTGACGAGGAAAACCATCACCATCATCGCGCTGACATACCAGTAGAACGCGCCCTCATGGCCCGCCTGTTTGGCCCAGAGCGCGGCATATTCCGCCGTCCCGCCAAAGATCGCATTGGCCAGCGCATAGGAAAAGCCGACGCCCAAGGCGCGCACCTGCGTGGGGAACAGCTCGGCCTTGATGATGCCCGAAATGGAGGTGTAGAAACTCATCAAGAGCATGGCGATGCAGATCAGAGCCCCCGCCATCGCCGGCGACCCGGCCCTTTGCAACAGCGCGATCAGCGGCACGGTCAACACCGCCAGCCCCCCGCTGAAAATCAGCATATTGGCCCGCCGCCCGATCCGGTCCGACAGCGCGCCCATCACCGGCTGCATAATCATGAACAGAAACAGGCTGACCGTCATCACACGACTGGCCGTGGTGATCGGCAGGCCCGCCGAATTGACCAGATATTTCTGCATATAGGTGGTGAAGGTGTAAAAGGCCAAAGACCCGCCCGCCGTAAATCCCAGCACCGAAAGGAACGCGCGCGGATATTGGCGCAGCAGGGCGATCAGGCTGCCCGCCTCCTCGGCTTGGCGTGCCTCGGCGCTGCCGCTTTCCTCCAGCCGCGACCGCGCGGCCAAGGCCACCAGCGCCGCCAGCGCCCCGATCACAAAGGGAATGCGCCAGCCCCAAGCCTTCAACTCCGCCTCAGGCAGTAGTGATTGCAGGATCACCACCAGCAGCGCGGCCAGCAATTGCCCACCCACCAGCGTGACATATTGAAAGGATGAGAGAAACCCGCGCCGCCCTTCGGTGGCGATCTCGCTCATATAGGTGGCCGCCGTGCCATATTCGCCGCCCAGCGCGAAACCCTGCACCAGCCGCGCCGCCACCAGCAGCGTGGGCGCCCAGACGCCGATGCTGGCATGGGTGGGCAGGCAGGCGATGGCCAAAGACCCCGCCGCCATCGTCACCACCGAAATGACCAGCGCAAGCCGCCGTCCATGCCGATCGGCAAACCGCCCGAACCACCAGCCCCCGATGGGCCGCATCAGGAACCCCGCCGCAAAGACCCCCGCCGTGTTGAGCAATTGCCCGGTGGGGTCGGCCTTGGGAAAAAAGGCCCCGGCGAAATAGATCGAGCAGAAGGCGTAGATGTAGAAATCGAACCATTCGACCAGATTGCCGCTGGAGGCCGCGACAATCGCGCCGATGCTGCCCTGCTTTTGGCTCACGCAGCATCCCCCAACCAATGCCGCACCAGTCCAAGATGCAGCCGAATGCCCGTCTCCATCACCCCATCGTTGAAATCATAATGCGGATTGTGCAGCGGGGGCGGATTGTCGCCCACCCCTTGGCCCAGCCAGATATAGGCGCCGGGGCGGACCTGCAGCATAAAGGAGAAATCCTCAGAGGTCGCCGCCGGTTCAGGCGCGCGCAGAGCGGTGCCCACCGTGGCGGCCGCATCCAGCGCATCCTGGGCCGCCTGCGGATCATTGATCGTGGCGGGGTAATAGCGGCTATATTCCACGCTCGCCTGCACCTCGAAACTGGCCGCAATGCCCGATGCGATCTGGCGCAGGCGCTGTTCGATCCGGTCCTGAACCGCCGGGTCAAAGGTTCGCACCGTGCCGCCCACGCTCATCTCATGCGGGATGACGTTGAAGGCCTGCCCGCCGTGGATCTGGGTGATCGAGAGCACGGCGTTCGCGCTGGCCGGGATATTGCGCGCGACGATGGAGTGCAATTGCTGCACCAGAGCGGCGCCGGCCAGCACCACGTCATGGGCATCATGCGGGATCGCGGCATGGCCGCCCTTGCCCTTGAGCAGGATGGTAAACCGATCCGCCGCGCCCATGATCGGCCCGGCGCGCGTGGCGATTGTGCCTGCGGGCAGGCTGGGCCAATTGTGCAGCGCATAGACGCGATCACACGGGAAGCGGTCGAACAGACCGTCCTCGATCATTGCCTTGGCGCCGCCTTGGCCTTCCTCGGCGGGCTGGAAAATGAAATGGACGGTGCCGTTCAGGCCGCCATGATCGGCCGCCAAAACCTGCGCCGCGCCCAGCAGCATCGCCATATGCCCATCATGCCCGCAGCCGTGAAAACATCCCGGAATCGTGCTGGCGTAAGGCAGGCCGGTTTTCTCATCGATGGGCAGCGCGTCCATATCCGCGCGCAATCCAATCGAGCGGGGGCCATTTCCCACCCGCAACGTCGCCACCACCCCGGTCCCGCCGATGCCCTCATGCACCTCCAGTCCGATGGAGCGCAATTGCTGCGCCAGCAGCCCCGCGGTGCGATGCTCGGCAAAGCCCAGTTCGGGATGGGCATGAATATCGCGGCGCAGCGCCACCAGAGGGGCGATTCTTGCGGCAAGATCGGTCATCGGTCAGCTCTCAGCGCCCGGCAATGGGCAGGCCGACGGTAATAATCCCGTATCGCGCAGCGAGATAGGCGTAAATTCGCCCCTAGCCCTGCTGGGCAGCCTGCTCCGGCTGATTGGCCATATGCCAGCCCAGCGCCTCGACCTTTTCAAGAATTGTGTCGGACAGCGCGGATTGGGGGACGATTTCGGTCCATGCCTGACGAAAACACAGGAGCCAGCCCTCGATCTCCGCCGCGCCGATGGGGGCAACGAAATGACGCATACGCAGGCGCGGATGGCCATATTTGTCGGTATAGAGCGGCGGCCCGCCCAGCCATCCGGTCAGATATTCGAACAATTTCTCCTCGGCCCGCGCAAGGGAAGGCGGATGCACATCGCGGCAGGCCTTGGCCTCGGGCAGGCGGTCCATCAGCGCATAGAAACGCGCCACCAGCGCCCGCACGGTCGCTTCGCCGCCAAAGGCGTCATAGGGCGTCTGGCTCATCCCCGCGCCCATTCAATGATCCGGCGCGCATCCATCGCGCCTGCCTGCCGCCGGATCTCGCGCCCGCCATGGATCAGCATCAGCGTGGGGATCGAGCGGATGCCATAAGTCGCGCCCAAACCCTGCTCGGCCTCGGTATCGACCTTGACCACGCGGATAAAGGGTTCGAGCGCGGCCGTCGCCTGTTCATAGGCGGGCGCCATCGACCGGCACGGCCCGCACCACGGCGCCCAGAAATCGACCAGCACCGGCAACGTGCCGCGATGGACATGGGCGGCAAAAGCGGCGGCGTTCACCGCCAAGGGATGGCCGGTGAACAGACCCTTGTGGCATTTGCCGCATTGCGGCCCATCGGCCAGCCTTTCGCGCGCCACGCGGTTGGCGCCCCCGCAATGCGGACAGATCACGATCTCGCTTGTTATGGGCTCGCTTGTCATGCCCCCCATATGGCGCGGCGCGCGCCGAATTCCAGAGGGGGGCATGTTTGCGTTGCGGGGGTTTTCCCTGTCAGTCGAACTGACGGCGGGGCAGGCCCAGCGGATTGGCGGCCTTGAGCGCATCAGGCAACAGCGCATCGGGCAGCGCCTGATAGCAGACCGAGCGAAGGAAACGGTGGATCGCCATCGCCCCCACCGATGTCGTGCGCGGATCGGACGTGGCCGGGAAGGGGCCGCCATGCACCATGCTGCGCGAAACCTCGACGCCCGTGGGCCAGCCATTGGCGAGGATGCGCCCGACCTTGCGCTCCAGAATCGGTAGCAGCGGGGCAGCCAACGGATAGTCGGCCTCGTCGATATGCAGCGTGGCGGTCAACTGCCCTTCGAGCCCTTCGAGAACCGCGACGATCTGGGCCGCATCCTGACACCGGATGACCAGCGAGGAGGGGCCGAAGACCTCATGGGTCAGCGCCGAATTGCTCAGCAGATCGGCCGCATCGACCGCCAGCAGGCGCGCCGCGCCGCATTGCGCATCCCCATCCGGCCCGGCGGCCAGCACGGAAACGCCCTCGGCCCCGCTCAGCGTCTCGATCCCGCGCGTATAGGCCGCCGCGATCCCGCCCGTCAGCATCACCTGCGGGGCCACGCCCTTGAGCGCTTCGGAGGCCGCGCCAAGGAAGCGGTCGAGGTCGGGACTGTCGAGCGCGACGACCACGCCGGGGTTGGTGCAGAACTGACCCGCAAACAGGCTGAGCGAGCCGACATAGGCGCGGCCCAGATCCTCGGCGCGGGCGGCCAGAGCGGCGGGGAAGAGCAGCACCGGATTGATCGAGGACATTTCGGCATAGACCGGAATGGGCTCGGGCCGGGCTGCGGCCACCGCCATCAGCGCCAGACCGCCCGCCCGCGATCCGGTAAAGCCCACCGCCTTGATATGCGGATTGGCCACCAGCGCGGTGCCGATGTCATTGCCCGGCCCCTGGATCAGGCTGAACACGCCCTCGGGCAGGCCGCAGGCGGCCACCGCTTCGGCAATCGCTTCGCCCGCCAGCAGAGATGTGCCGGGATGGGCCGGATGGGCCTTGACCACCACCGGGCAACCGGCGGCCAGCGCCGAAGCGGTGTCGCCGCCCGCCACCGAAAAGGCCAGCGGGAAGTTCGACGCGCCGAACACCGCGACCGGGCCGACCGCAATCTGGCGCGCGCGCAGATCGGGGCGGGGCAGGGGCTGACGTTCGGGCAGCGCGGGTTCAATGATCGCGCCCGCCCAGTCGCCTTCGCGCAGGACCTTGGCAAACATGCGCAACTGGCCGGTGGTGCGGCCCAGCTCGCCGTTCAGGCGGCCCTGCGGCAATCCGCTTTCCAGCATGGCGCGCGCGACAATCGCCTCGGCGCGGGCCTCCAGCGCGGCGGCGATGGCGTCGAGGAAAGCGGCGCGCGCCTCGGGCGTGGTTTCGCGATAGGCGTCGAACGCTGCCCCGGCCAGAGCGCATGCCTGCGCAATGTCATCGGCGGTGGTGATGGCGAAATCGCCGTCCAGCGCCTTGCCGGTGGCGGCTTCGATTCCGGTGAAGCTGGCGGTACCGGTGCGGCGCGCGGCGCCGATCAGATAGGCGCCCGAAGTGGCAGAGGACATGGTGGCTCCTTGGCTGGCTCAAAACTCTTGGGGCTGCTGTTTATGGTAGCGCTCCCAAATTGCAAACCATATTGTTTCTGCCCGCCGCGCCTTCAAGTGTCGATTTGCAAGTCGGCATCGAACAAGAGCGATCAAGCATGGATGCGCGCCTAAACCGGCGACTGGCTTTCCGGCGGGCGGCGTTCAAACGGACGGTTTTCAAATCCATGGGCGCCCAGCAACACGGGAAACAGCCGCGCCCAGCCCGCCGCGATCACGATGGAGGCGACCCCGCCAAACACCGCAGCCCCCACCGGCCCCATCAGCGCGGCGGCAAGACCCGATTCCATCTCGCCCAATTCATTCGAGGCCGAGACGAAGAGCGTCGAGATGGCCCCTACCCGCCCGCGCATGTCATCGGGGGTGGAAAGCTGCATCAGGGTCTGGCGGATCAGCACCGAGACCATATCGGCCGCCCCCAGCAGCGCCAGACAGCCCGCCGAGAGCCAGAAGGAGGTGGACAGGCCGAACACCACGGTAAAGACGCCATAGATGCCCACAGAGCCCAGCATCTTGGCCCCGACATGATCGCCCACCGGCCGCCATGACACGAACAGCGCCGTGCCCAGCGCGCCCACCGAGGAGGCCGCCCGCAGCAGCCCCAGCCCGTCCGGCCCGACATGAAGGATATCGCGCGCATAGACCGGCAACAGCGCCGTCACCCCGCCCAGCAGCGTGGCGAACATATCCAGCGTGATCGTGCCGAACAGCAGCCGGTTCGAGCGGACATAGGCCAGACCTTCACGCATCAGTTCAAGCGGGCCGCCCGGCGATCCGCGTGAATGGGCGGCATCCGCGCTGATCAGGATTTGCGCCGCCAGCGAAAGGGCCACCAGCACCGCGGCAAAACCAAACGCCGCCCCCGGCGATACCGCATAGGCATAGCCGCCCAGCACCGGCCCCAGTATGCCCTCCTCGCGCCCGGCAATCGCCCCCAGCGCAATCGCGCGGGGCAAAGCCTCGGGCGGCACCGTGGCCGAGAGCAGCGCATTCATCGCCGGCATGTAAAAGGCCCGCGCCGCCGCAAAGCCCGCCGCGACAATATACAGCACCATCAGAGACAGCCCGCCCCGCGCCGCCAGCAGGCAGAGCGGGACGAGAAAGCATAATTGCCCGATCAGCGCGCCGCGCACCACCTTGCGTCGGTCATGCCGGTCGGCCGCCAATCCGGCCAGCGGGTTGCAGATCAGAAAGGGCAGAAACTGCGCCAGCCCCACCAGCCCCAGCCGCAGCGCGGCGGCGCGCACCCCATAGCTGGACCGCGCCACATCATAGACTGCCCAGCCCAGCGCCATCACCATCGCATTATGCCCCAGCATCGCCGTCAGCCGGGCCAGCCAGTAGAATTGGAAATCGCGGTAATGCAGCGGGTGTCTGGGCGCTTGCGTCATGGGCGTCGCGCTATCAGTGCGGGTGGACCGCGTCGAGGAGGAACTGGGCCGACAGGGCAATGCATGCGCGGCCCCGCAAAGCCATGGCGCGGGCCGCAACGATCAGAAAAAACGTGGGAAAGGGGGAGGGCGCGATGCCCGGCCCTCCCCCTCTGACGATCAGCGATGGTGGCCGTAATAGCCCCGGCCGCCATAATAGCCGCGCCCGCCGTAATAGCCCCGGCCCGGCCCGCCGTAATAATAGCCGCGCGGCATCGGGCGATAGGTGCGGTAGTACCAGCTGTGATAGGGATAGGGGCGATAGACCCACGCATTGTCGACATAGACCCACGGGCGATACCACGCCGGGGCGGCATAGACATAATCGCTCTGGGCATAGACATAGGCGGGCGCGCCGCCGCGCGTCACATAGCCCGGAGGACAGCCGGGGCTGGTTTCGCCGCCGCTGCTGCTGGCCACGGCCGCGCCGCCCACCGCGCCGATCGCCGCGCCCGCGGCCATGCCGACGCCCGTGTCATGGCGCCCGGCCAATCCGCCGCCGATGATCGCGCCCAGCACGCCGCCTACCAGAGCGCCCGCCCCGGTATTGCCGCGCGATTTTATGCAATTGTTGCGCGCCCAGTTTTCCGCATCGGCGGCATAACGGGCATCCGCGCCATAATCCTCGCCGCCCGCAACATAGCCTTGCGGGGGCGGGGGCGGAGTGCGGCCGTCATAGCCTTGCGGTTCGGCCGGCTCGGGCGGAGGATTGCGGTAATCATAGCCGCCCTGTTGGGCATTGGCCCCCTGATTGGGATAGGATGGCTGGTTGGGATAGGGGGCCTGATTGGGATAACCCTGCTGATTGGGGTAGCCCTGCTGATTGGGGTAGGGCGCCTGATTGGGATAGCCGCCCTGATTGGAATAGGTCTGACCCGCCGGATAGGGGGCGCCGTTCTGGGCCGAGGCATAGCTGGCCGCAACAGGCGAGAGCCCGACCGCGATCGCGCTGGCGGCCATCAGGGTTTTTTGCAAAGAATGGGTCATGATGCCTATCCTCGGTGATCGGCCTTGAAGGGAACGGCCTGTCTGAAATTCTGTTGTAACAATTGCCATGATCCGCGTGAACGCAGGCTGACACAGCGCAAAGCGCGACAATTTATTACCGGATAGGGGCCCGGGGATTAACGGGCCGATGGCCAAGGCCGCCATGGCGTGCCAAGGGCCGGGATGAAAGGAATGAGACGATGAGCGCTGATGAAGATTATGTGTATGACGAGGAAAGCGGCGAATGGATGTCGGCTTCCGAACTGGCCGCCAAGCGCGCCGCCGCCGATACGGTCGAGGTGCGCGATGCGGTGGGCAATCTGCTGGCCGATGGCGATCAGGTGACGCTGATCAAGGATCTGGAAGTGAAAGGCGCGGGCCAGACATTGAAGCGCGGCACCTTGATCAAGTCGATCCGCCTGACGGGCGATCCGCAGGAGATCGATTGCCGCTATGACGGGATCAAGGGGCTGGTGCTGCGCGCCGAATTCGTCCGCAAGAGGTAAAGCCCGATGCGCGTCGCCACATTGACGATGAATCCCGCCATTGATGGGTCCTGCGAGGCCGAGGCGGTGTTTCCCACCCACAAGATCCGCACGCATGATGAGCGGTACGATCCGGGTGGCGGCGGGATCAATGTGGCGCGCGTGCTGGCGCGGATGGGCCATGCTTCATCTCTTGGCGCGGTCGAGGTGATCTATCTGGCAGGCGGGGCGACAGGCGCGCTGCTCGACGAATTGCTGGATCAGCATGGGCTGGATCGTCACCGCATCGCCATCCATGACCATACGCGGCAATCGCTGGCGGTCTATGAAAGGTCGAGCGGCAAGGAGTTCCGCTTTGTGCCCGATGGCCCGCTGGTGGCCGAGGACGAGTGGCAGGCGGCGTTCGATCATGTGGCCGGGCTCGAACACGGCTGGCTGGTGGCCAGCGGGTCTTTGCCGCGCGGGGTGCCGGTGGATTTCTATGCGCGGGTTGCGGCGGCTCTGGCCCGGCGCGATGTGCGGGTGGTGGTCGATACGTCAGGCCCGGCGCTGGCGGCGGCGCTGGATCAGGGCGGGCTCTATCTGGTCAAGCCCAGCCAAGGCGAGTTCGAGGCGCTGATCGGCTGCAAATTGCCCGATGCGCAGGCCGTGGGCGAGGCGGCCATGGAGATGGTGCGCAGCGGCAAGTCCGCGCATGTGGCCGTGTCCATGGGGCATGAGGGCGCGGTGCTGGCCCATGCGGACGGGGTGATCGTGCGGCCCGCGCTGGATGTGCCGGTCAAAAGCGCGACCGGGGCGGGCGACAGTTTCGTGGGCGGTATGGTCCATGGTTTTTTGCGCGGCGAGGATGCGGCGGGCGCGTTCCGCTGGGGCATGGCGGCGGGGACGGCGGCGGTGATGTCGCCGGGCACAGACCTGTGCCACCCGGAGGCGGTGCGTGAGATGTGGCTGGCTTTGGGAGATAGGTGATGCGTGATCCGCAGGCGGCGGCGATCATCGAGCGATTGGGGATGCAGCCGCATCCCGAAGGCGGTTGGTATGTCGAATTGTGGCGCGAGGGTGAGGATCGCGGGCGGGTTAGTACGATCTATTTCCTGCTGGAGGCGGGGCAGACATCGCATTGGCACCGGATCGATGCGGCCGAGGTGTGGCTGTGGCATGGCGGATCGGCACTGGATCTGGGCGTGGCGGCCGGGGGCGCGGGGCCGGTGCGCTGGATCCGTCTGGGCGGCGATGTGCTGAACGGCGAGACGCCGCAGGGGGGGATCCCGACCGGGCATTGGCAATCGGCGCGGGCGGGTGATGGCTGGGCGCTGGTCAGTTGCGTGGTGGCGCCGGGATTTACCTTTGACGGGTTTGAACTGGCGCCGCCCGGCTGGCATCCGGGCGGATAGCGGTTCGATGCTGCGTCGCGTCATTCCATAATGGTTTTCAGAAAATGGGCGCGATGCGATTCGCGAGGGCGAGCGCAGATTGAATTTGGCACTTTCCTCCCGACCGGGCGGGGCGAATTTGTATGCATTCCTATTCAAGGTTTATGCGGGGTGATCTGACCCTGCAACCTCGAAATGGCCAGCATTTCCCGGAAATATGCCGAATTCTAACGGGATAGGTGGAGATTTTCCAAGCGTATGGTTCGGGATGGTTGCGAAAAATGCAATCATATCGTTGGTGAATGCAATTGCTACATTCCCACCATTCACGTTAGACGGGCTTCAACAACATAAAGGGTGCTTCGAGGCAATTGTTCCTAACCAAATAGGGGATATTGCCATGATCAAGACTGTTATCGCCGCCGCCGCTTTCGCTCTTCTGCCCACCGTTGCTTTCGCTGAAGAAGCCCCCAAGCAGAGCTTCACCTATCAGGGCGTGACCTACACCTACACTTCGGAAGTGCAGAACGGCGTCAAGGTTCTCAAGGGCTCGGCCTATAACGGCAAGGTGCCTTTTGAACTGAAGGTGACCAAGAACGGCGTGTCGGGCACCTTCAACCGCGCTCCGGTCAACTTCGACATGCACGAAGTCCAGCACCTCGACAACAAGGACGTTGTCGAAGGCCAGTAAGCGATTGGCCCCCACCGGGCCGATCCTCTCTGAATGCTGAGATACGTGCGGAAAAGCACAATGGGCGGCTGGAAGATCACTTCCGGCCGCCCTTTTGCATGTGCGCTTGTGAGAGAGTTGCGGCCCAGCCGGGTTGGTAGCCTCTTCTATAAGAGCCAGCCAGGCCGCGTGGTGGATATGGCAGGCCGCATCTGACAAATCCATGAATGAAATGGCCACATTGGCAAATTTTATGATTTTTTATGACGGGCTTGGTTGACCGGCCGCGCTGGCAGGCCGATCATTTCAGCGTCACGAAAATCTCGGCTTCCAAGACCCAGCGCGATTGCGTGGCATTGGCCGCAAGATTGCGCCATTTCGCCGCATACGTGCCCGAGGCCTGCACCTTGCCACCGGCATCGACGCCCTGCCAGGCGCCCTGTTCCATCGCGATTGGTTCAACCTCGCTTGTGATAATCGCCTCTGTGGTTCGCACATAGGTGGTGCGCAGTGCAGCAGGGGCGGCAAATTCACGCTTCCATGCCAGCAGTTGCGCCTTGCGCCCGTTCAGCAGCGCGCTGTCCGTGCCCGTGATCAGCGTCACATGCGGGGCAAGAATGGCGCTGACGGCATTCAGGTCGCTCTGCGCCAGCGCGCGGTTGAAGGTGGCGCGGGCAAGGCGGATGGCAAGGTCGGCGGTCGGGTTATGCATGGTGTTTACCGCTGCGCGATTTTTCGGTTTTAGGGAAGGGGCGTTTTGGGGCGGAAGCAGGCTTGCCTCCGGCGGGCAAAGGGCGAGGGCCCTTTGCAATCCCGTTATGGGGTGGTGGTGGGTTGGCGAGGTGGCGCCGTGCTCAGTGGGGCATAAAGCCTGCGGCGCGGCCACACAGCGCCAAAAGCGCCGCAGGCTTTAAATTCCCGATGGCGCGTTCGACGAAAAAGGCCGCACCCATGACACAACCTAAAAGTTACGGGATTGCAAAGGGCCCTCGCCCTTTGCCCGCCGGAGGCAAAACAAACACGCGCGCCACACAAAACAAAAGGGCCGAGAGCCGCCTGGCCCCCGACCCTTTCATCCATTCCAAACGAACCCTTATTCCGCAGCCGGAATGTAGAGATCGCCCGCTTCCTTATACTTCTCGCTCATCTGGGCCATGCCGGCCTCGGCATCCTCGGCGGCGGCAAACGTCTCAATCGGCGCGTTCTGCTTGGCGGCAAAGTCGCGCACTTCCTGCGTGATCTTCATCGAGCAGAATTTCGGTCCGCACATCGAGCAGAAGTGGGCGGTCTTGGCCCCTTCTGCGGGCAGAGTCTGGTCGTGATACTGCTCGGCGGTGTCCGGGTCGAGCGACAGGTTGAACTGATCGCGCCAGCGGAATTCGAAGCGTGCGCGCGACAGGGCATCGTCGCGCAGCTTGGCCGCCGGGTGGCCCTTGGCAAGGTCGGCCGCGTGGGCGGCCAGCTTGTAGGTGACGACACCAACCTTGACGTCATCGCGGTCGGGCAGGCCAAGGTGCTCCTTGGGCGTGACATAGCAGAGCATGGCGGTGCCGAACCAGCCAATCATCGCCGCGCCAATGCCCGACGTGATGTGGTCATAACCCGGCGCAATATCGGTGACGAGCGGCCCGAGCGTGTAGAACGGAGCTTCACCGCATGCGGCGAGCTGCTTGTCCATGTTCTCCTTGATCTTGTGCATCGGCACATGGCCGGGGCCTTCGATCATCACCTGAACGTCCTGCTCCCACGCGCGCTTGGTCAGCTCGCCAAGGGTGTAGAGTTCGGCAAACTGCGCCTCGTCATTGGCATCGGCAATCGAGCCGGGGCGTAGACCGTCGCCCAGCGAATAGGCTACGTCATAGGCCTTCATGATCTCGGTGATCTCGTCGAAACGCTCGTAAAGGAACGATTCCTTGTGATGGGCCAGACACCACTTGGCCATGATCGAGCCGCCGCGCGACACGATCCCCGTCACGCGCTTGGCGGTCAGCGGGATATAGGGCAGGCGCACGCCCGCGTGGATGGTGAAATAGTCGACGCCCTGTTCGGCCTGTTCGATCAGCGTGTCGCGGAAGATTTCCCAGTTCAGGTCCTCGGCAATGCCGCCCACCTTTTCCAGCGCCTGATAGATCGGCACGGTGCCGATGGGAACGGGGCTGTTGCGCAGGATCCATTCGCGCGTGTCATGGATGTTGCGGCCCGTGGACAGGTCCATCACCGTGTCGGCGCCGTGGCGGATGGCCCAGACCATCTTGTCCACTTCGCTGGCCACGTCCGAGGCCACGGCCGAATTGCCGATATTGGCGTTGATCTTTACCAGAAAATTGCGGCCGATCGCCATGGGCTCGGATTCGGGGTGGTTGATGTTGCTGGGAATGATCGCGCGGCCCCGCGCCACTTCGGACCGCACGAATTCGCCGGTGACGAAATCGGGGATTTCCGCGCCCCAGCTCTGCCCGTCGCGCTCCAGCTTTTCCTTCAGGATCGCGCGGCCAAGGTTTTCGCGCTGCGCCACATATTCCATTTCGGGCGTGACGATGCCGCGGCGGGCATAATGCATCTGCGACACATTGGCGCCCGCCTTGGCGCGCAGCGGGCGGGGGTTGACCGCCGGGAAGGCGGGCACGCCGCCGCTGCGATCCGGACCTTTAAGGCCATTGTCCTCGGGCTTGACCGCGCGGGCGTCATATTCCTCGACATCGCCGCGCGCCAGGATCCATTCGCGGCGCAGCGGGGCAAGGCCCGCCGAAATGTCGATCGTGGCATTGGGATCGGTATAGGGCCCGGACGTGTCATAGACCCGCACGGCCGGTTCGTTGGCCGACGACTCCAGCGCGATTTCGCGCATGGCAACCTTGATTTCGGGATGGCTGGGCGAGGGGACGTAGATCTTTTTCGAGCCACGGATCGCGCCGGTGGTAACGCCAATTTCAAGGGGGGAGTTGATGTCGGCCATGGAGTGCTTTCTGCTGTTTATCCGAAGCGGGCCATGCCGATCACGGTCAAAGCCAGCCCGATGAAAGTGGTGATGCCGGCCCAGCCCTTGTGAAAATTACCAAGGGTTTTCAGCCACATCTGGGTATAAAGATCACAGGCGAACAAGATGGCCAGGCTTTCGGCCATCATCAGTCCGCCCAATGCCTTGATGATGCAGGTGAGAAGGTCATGCGGTATCCATGGGTTGGCCAGATAGACCAGGCTGCCCACCAGCAATTCGAGCATTCCGCACAGGAATTGCAGGGCGGGCGAGCCTTCCACCTCGCCGATCATGGTTTGCCAAACTCCCGGTTGCCTAAGTGCCCCTGCTCCCGCGGCCAGCGCGGCCAGACCAAGAATGAGGGCGCTCCATGCAGTCGGATCTCCAGCTTCTTGCATACCTTCTCCTGTTTTTTCGTTTTTATCTCGCCTTCATATTCTGCGGCGTCAGGAGAGGAGGAGCGGGGGGCACCATACCGGGCCGACAGACGCTTCCCTCCCTACGCCCGGATTAACGGGTTCAGGTTCAGCGGGTCGTGGGGCGTTAGGCCCACCTCTCAGCCACATGGCTCCCCGGGGATATGTATGGCAGGTTATGCGAAGGCGAAGGCCTTGGCAAGCGCGCTGAGGGCCGGTTTTGCCGCCGTGAAATTTCTCACGGATTTGCCCCTATGGTCGGTTGCCGGAAAGCGGTTGCTAACATAGACTTGGGGCCATGGCGGGAAATGACACGGATATTGCCATCCTCGGGGGCGGATTGGCAGGCGGGCTGGTAGCGCTGGCTCTGGCGGCGCGGCGGCCCGATCTGCGCATCCTGCTGGTCGAGCGGGAGGAGAAGCTGGGGGGGCACCATTTCTGGTCCTTCTTCCTCAGTGACATTCCGGTGGCCGCGCGCTGGTTGCTCAAACCCCTGGTAGTGGGCAAATGGGGCAGCCACAGCGTGCGTTTTTCCGGCAACCGCCGCCATCTGGGCAATCCCTATCGCACGATTTCGAGCGCCCGTTTCGATGCGGTCCTGCGCGAGGCTTTGCCTGCAGGCTCGATCCTTACCGGGGCCACGGTGACAGCCTTTGACCGGCGCGGTTTCACGCTGGCCGACGGACGGCAGTTTCGCGCGGGGGCGGTGATCGACGCGCGCGGCGCGGCGGCCTTTCCCGGCCTGCGTGGCGGGTGGCAGAAATTTCTGGGCCAGATGGTGCGCACCAGCGCCCCCCATGGCCTGAGCGCCCCCATCATCATGGACGGCAACCGGTCGCAACATGATGGGTTCCGCTTTGTCTATGTCCTGCCCTTTTCGGATGACACGGTGTTTATCGAGGACACCTATTATTCCGACACGCCTGACATCGACGCCCCCACCCTGCGCGAGCGCATCGAGGCCTATGCCAAGAGCCGCAGCTGGACCATTGTCGAGGTGCTGGACGAGGAGCAGGGCGTGTTGCCGGTGGTGGCCGAGGGCGAGCCCCATGCGCTGATCGAGGGTATGCATGGCGTGGCGCGGATCGGCGTGGCGGGCGGGCTGTTTCATCCGCTGACCGGCTATTCGCTGCCCACGGCGGTGCGCGTGGCGACGATGATTGCCGACATGTCCGATATGTCGGGCGATGCGATCGCCGGGGCGGTCGAGGATTATGCGCGGGCCCATTGGCGCGCGGGCGGCTTCTATCGCCTGCTGGCGCGGATGCTGTTCGGCGCGGCGCGGCCCGACAAGCGGCACCGGGTGTTCGCCCGTTTCTATCGTCTGGGCGACAGGCTGATCGAACGCTTCTATGCCGGGCAATCGACATGGGCGGATCGCGTCCGCCTGCTGGTCGGGCGGCCGCCGGTGTCTTTGATGGCGGCTCTGGCCTGTCTGGTCGGGCGGGGGCGCGAACTGGCCGATCTGGGGGCGCCTGGGCGCCTTTCTCAGGATACAACGATACCGGCCTTTGCCGGGGAAACCGAGGACGCATGAAAAAGGCCTGTGTGATTGGCGCGGGATTTGGCGGGTTGGCTCTGGCCATCCGCCTGCAATCCGCCGGGATCGCCACGACGCTGGTCGAGGCGCGCGAGCGTCCGGGCGGGCGTGCTTATGTGTGGGAGCGCGAAGGGCATACGTTCGACGCGGGCCCCACGGTCATCACCGATCCGTCCTGCCTGTCCGAACTGTGGGGCCTGACGGGGCAGGACATGGCAAGCGATGTCGATCTGATGCCGGTGATGCCTTTCTATCGCCTGCAATGGACCGATGGCAGCCATTTCGACTATTCCAACGATGAAGCCAAATTGCGCAGCGAGATCAATCGCGTGGCGCCGGGTGATCTGGCGGGCTATCAGCAATTTCTCGATTTCGCGGGCGAGGTCTATCGCGAGGGCTATGTCAAGCTGGGCCATGTGCCTTTCCTTGACTTCAAGAGCATGATTAAGGCCGCTCCCGCGCTGATGAAGCATCAGGCGTGGCGCAGCGTCTATTCGCGCGTCGCCGGTTTCGTGCAGTCGGAAAAGCTGCGCGAGGCGCTCTCGTTCCATACGCTGCTGGTGGGCGGCAATCCGATGGCTACCAGCAGCATCTATGCGCTGATCCACAAGCTGGAAAAGGATGGCGGCGTGTGGTGGGCGCGGGGCGGCACCAATCGGCTGGTTTCGGGCATGGTCGCGCTGTTTGAACGGCTGGGCGGGACGGTGCGGCTGGGCGATGGAGCGGTTCGGATTCACACCATCGGCAATCGCGCGCATGAGGTGGAAACCAAGAGCGGGTGGCGCGAACGCTTCGATGCCGTGGCCAGCAATGGCGACCTGATGCACACCTATCGTGACCTGTTGGGTGATACGCCGCGCGGGGTGGAATATGCCCGCTCGCTGGCGCGCAAGCGCTGGTCGCCCAGCCTGTTCGTCGTCCATTTCGGGCTGGAGGGGCAATTCCCCCATATCCCCCATCACATGATCCTGTTCGGGCCGCGCTATAAGGGGCTGCTGGAGGATATTTTCGACAATGGCGTGCTGCCGCGCGATTTCTCGATCTATCTGCACCATCCCACCGCTTCCGATCCTTCCATGGCGCCCGAGGGGCGTTCGACCTTCTATGCGCTGGTGCCGGTCGCCCATCGCGGCAAGCTGGCGGTGGATTGGGATCAGGTGGGGCCGATCCTCGAACAGCGCATCCTTGACGAAGTGGGCCGTCGCCTGATCCCCGATATCCATGACCGGGTGGCCACCAAGTTCCACTATGCCCCCACCGATTTCGAAACCGACCTCTCCGCCTATATGGGCAGCGCCTTCAGTCTCGAACCGATCCTGACGCAGAGCGCCTGGTTCCGGGGGCATAATCGCGATGATGTGATCCCGAATCTCTATTTGGTTGGCGCGGGGACGCATCCGGGGGCGGGGATCCCCGGCGTTGTGGGCAGCGCGAAGGCGACCGCCGGGTTGATGATTGAGGATTTGCGGGGGTAGGCTTTTAGGGGCTTTTGCCTCCGGCGGGCAAAGGGCGGGGGCCCTTTGCAATCCCGATATTGTCGGCGTGGCGTTAGGGGTTCGGCCTTTGGTGTCGGACGCGGCGTTGGGAATTTTAGAGCCTGCGGCGCTTTTGATGTGAGTTTTATGATCATGGAGCATGGTGCCACCTCGCAGACTAAACTTGCCCCCCATAACGGGATTGCAAAGGGCCCCCGCCCTTTGCCCGCCGGAGGCAAACCTTATTCCTCCGACAATTGACAAACCGCCCCCACACGCCTAATGCCCGCCGGTTCCATCGCTTCGAGCAAGGGCGGCCCAGCGCGGGGGTCATCCACGAAAGGAGGCGATGGTTTGCATCTGACGCCACAGGCTGCGGGCCTTCATCCTTGATATAGGGTGATTCGCCAGCGGCCTTTTGTGCGTTTGTCGGTGCCGCCATTTACCCCGCGCATGGCATTATTTTCCGGCTTAACGGCTCTTTTTTCCGCGAAAAAGATCCGCTGCGCCACCAACGAAAGAGGCAAAGTCAAGCCCTATGGCAACCCAGCCCATCTCCCGCGCTTCGGCCAAGCGCCGGATCCGCAAGATCTTCGGTGATATTCACGAAGTGACGCAGATGCCGAACCTGATCCAGGTTCAGCGCGAATCCTATGAGCAGTTCCTGCGCTCGAACCCCGCTGTGGGTTACGTCTCGGGTCTGGAAAAGACGCTGCGTTCGGTGTTCCCGATCCGCGACTTTGCCGGGACCAGCGAGCTGGACTTTGTGCATTACGAATTGGAAGAGCCCAAGTACGACATCACCGAATGTCGTCAGCGCGGGATCACCTATGCCGCTCCGATGAAGGTCACGCTGCGCCTGATCGTGTTTGAAGTCGACGCCGAGACCGAGACCCGGTCGGTGCTCGATATCAAGGAGCAGGACGTGTACATGGGTGACATGCCGCTCATGACCGAGAACGGCACCTTCGTCATCAACGGCACCGAGCGCGTGATCGTGTCGCAGATGCACCGTTCGCCGGGCGTTCTGTTCGACCATGACCGCGGCAAGACGCATTCCTCGGGCAAGTTCCTGTTCGCCGCCCGCGTGATCCCGTATCGCGGTTCGTGGCTGGACTTTGAATTTGACGCCAAGGACATCGTCAACGTCCGTATCGACCGCAAGCGCAAGCTGCCCGTCACGGCGCTGCTGCATGCGCTGGGTTTGAACGACGAAGAGATCCTGCACTACTTCTATCAGACGATCGTCTGGAACCGCGCGAGCGGCGGCTGGAAGATCCCCTATGTTGCCGAAGCATGGCGCGGCGCCAAGCCCGCTTTCGACATCGTCGATGCGGCCAGCGGCGAAGTGGTCTTTGCAGCGGGCACCAAGATCAGCCCGCGTGCTGCCAACAAGGCGGAAAAGGACGGCCTCAAGGATCTGCTGATCCCGACCGAGGAAATCTTTGGCCGTTACAGCGCCAATGACGTCATCAACGAATCGACCGGCCGCATCTATATCGAGGCCGGCGAAGAGGTGACGGCGGAAAATCTGGCCGCGCTCGACGCTGCCGGGATTGACGCTTTCGAACTGCTCGACATCGACCATGTTTCGACCGGTCCGTGGATCCGCAACACGCTCAAGGCTGACAAGGCTGAAGACCGCGATCACGCTCTGGCCGATATCTATCGCGTGATGCGCCCCGGCGAACCGCCGACGCGCGAAACCGCCGAAGCGCTGTTTGCCGGCCTGTTCTTTGACGCTGACCGCTATGACCTCTCGGCCGTGGGCCGCGTCAAGCTGAACATGCGTCTTGGCCTGGAATGCGACGACACGATCACCACGCTGCGCACCGACGACATCATGGCCGTCGTCAAGGAGCTGGTGAACCTGAAGGACGGCAAGGGCGAAGTCGATGACATCGACAACCTCGGCAACCGCCGCGTCCGTTCGGTGGGCGAGCTGCTGGAAAACCAGTATCGCGTCGGCCTGCTGCGCATGGAGCGCGCCGTCAAGGAGCGCATGAGCTCGGTTGACGTCTCGACCGTGATGCCCAACGACCTCATCAACGCCAAGCCCGCCGTGGCCGCGGTGCGTGAGTTCTTCGGCTCCTCGCAGCTCTCGCAGTTCATGGACCAGACCAACCCGCTCTCGGAAGTGACGCACAAGCGCCGCGTTTCGGCGCTCGGGCCGGGCGGTCTGACGCGTGAGCGCGCGGGCTTTGAAGTCCGCGACGTTCACCCGACCCACTATGGCCGTATCTGCCCGATTGAAACGCCGGAAGGCCCGAACATCGGTCTGATCAACTCGCTCTCGACCTTTGCGCGCGTCAACAAGTACGGTTTCATCGAAACCCCGTACCGCAAGGTGATCGACGGCAAGGTGACCAAGGACGTGGTCTACCTCTCGGCGATGGAAGAGCAGAAGCACACGGTGGCGCAGGCTTCGGCCGAAACCAACGCGGATGGCTCTTTCGTCGAAGAACTGGTTTCGGCCCGTCAGAACGGCGAATTCGTGATGGCGCCGCGCGAAACGATCACGCTGATGGACGTTTCGCCCAAGCAGCTCGTTTCGGTCGCCGCCTCGCTCATTCCCTTCCTGGAAAATGACGACGCCAACCGCGCGCTCATGGGTTCGAACATGCAGCGTCAGGCTGTGCCGCTGGTGAAGGCCGATGCGCCTTTCGTCGGCACGGGCATGGAAGAAACGGTTGCCCGTGACTCGGGCGCCGCGATCGCCGCCTCGCGCGCCGGTATCGTCGATCAGGTGGATGCCACCCGTATCGTGATCCGCGTGTCGGGTGATATCGAGCCGGGCAAGTCGGGCGTGGACATCTACACGCTGCAGAAGTTCGAGCGTTCGAACCAGTCGACCTGCATCAACCAGCGTCCGCTGGTGAAGGTGGGCGACAGCGTCGAAAAGGGCGATATCATTGCCGACGGTCCCTCGACCGAGCTGGGCGAGCTGGCGCTGGGCCGCAACGTGCTGGTCGCGTTCATGCCCTGGAATGGCTACAATTACGAAGACTCCATCCTGATCAGCGAACGCATCGTGAAGGAAGACGTCTTTACCTCGATCCACATCGAGGAATTTGAAGTCATGGCCCGCGACACCAAGCTTGGGCCTGAAGACATCACCCGCGACATCCCGAATGTGGGCGAGGAATCGCTGCGCAATCTCGACGAAGCGGGCATCGTCTATATCGGCGCCGAGGTACACCCCGGTGACATCCTGGTCGGCAAGATCACGCCCAAGGGCGAATCGCCGATGACGCCGGAAGAAAAGCTGCTGCGCGCGATCTTCGGTGAAAAGGCCAGCGACGTGCGTGACACCTCGCTGCGTCTGCCGCCGGGCGTTGCCGGTACGATTGTCGACGTGCGCGTCTTCAACCGTCACGGTATCGAAATCGACGACCGTACCCGCGCGATCCAGAACGAGGAAATCGAACGCCTCGCCAAGGACCGTGAGGACGAGCGCGCGATTCTGAACCGCGCCACCTTCAACCGTCTCAAGGACATGCTGCTCGGCCAAGTGGCCGCGGCCGCGCCCAAGGGGCTGAAGAAGGGCATCGAGATCACCGAGGAAGTGCTGGCCGAGGTCGAGCGCTACGAATGGTGGAAGTTCGCCGTGGCCGACGATGCGCGCCAGCAGCAGCTGGAAGCGACCAAGGCGCAGTATGACACGGCCATCAAGGCGATCGTCGAGAAGTTCGAAGATCGTAAGGAAAAGCTGGAACGCGGCGACGAGCTGGCCCCGGGCGTCCTCAAGATGGTCAAGGTGTTCGTGGCGGTGAAGCGCAAGCTGCAGCCGGGCGACAAGATGGCCGGCCGTCACGGCAACAAGGGTATCATCAGCCGCATCCTGCCGCAGGAAGACATGCCCTTCCTGGAAGATGGTACGCCGGTGGACTTCGTGCTGAACCCGCTGGGTGTGCCTTCGCGCATGAACGTGGGTCAGATCTTCGAAACCCATCTGGGCTGGGCCGCGCGCGGTCTGGGTCGCAAGATCGGTGCTGCTCTGGACGCATGGCGCGAGGCCAATCCGAACCCGCAGGCGGGCGAAGCCCCCGAAGCGGTGCGCGAATTGCTCAAGGACATCTATGGCGACAACTACACCGCCGAGCTGGAGGAGCGCAGCGATCAGGAAATCGTCGAGCTGGCCCAAAGCGTGCGCAACGGCGTGCCGATGGGTTCGCCGGTGTTCGACGGCGCGGTGGAAGCCGATGTGACCGCGATGCTGCGCAAGGCCGGGCTGGATGAATCGGGTCAGGTGACCCTGTTCGACGGCCGCACGGGTGAGGCGTTCGACCGCAAGGTGACCGTGGGCATGAAGTATGTCCTCAAGCTGCACCACCTTGTTGACGACAAGATCCATGCGCGTTCGATCGGGCCCTACAGCCTCGTCACCCAGCAGCCGCTGGGCGGTAAGGCGCAGTTCGGTGGTCAGCGCTTTGGTGAAATGGAAGTGTGGGCGCTGCAGGCTTACGGCGCGGCTTACACGCTTCAGGAAATGCTCACCGTCAAGTCGGACGACGTGGTGGGCCGCACCAAGGTGTATGAAGCCATCGTCAAGGGCGACGACACGTTCGAGGCCGGTATCCCCGAAAGCTTCAACGTGCTCGTCAAGGAAATGCGCTCGCTGGGCCTGAATGTCGAACTGTCTTCGTTGACCGACGAGGATGGCGACGATCTGGCCGACGCGGCGGAGTGAGGGGATCGGGCGGCCTTGACCGGCCGCCCGCCCATCGCCCCAGAGATTTGACCCCTTAGAGGGACGACATATGAACGACCTGACCAAATTTACCAATCAGATGGCGAAGCCGGAAACCTTCGACCAGATCCAGATCGGTCTGGCCTCGCCCGAGCGCATCCGCAGCTGGTCCTTCGGCGAGATCAAGAAGCCGGAAACGATAAACTATCGCACGTTCAAGCCCGAGCGTGACGGCCTGTTCTGCGCGCGTATCTTCGGCCCCGTTAAGGACTATGAGTGCCTTTGCGGTAAGTATAAGCGCATGAAGTACAAGGGCGTCGTCTGCGAAAAGTGCGGCGTCGAAGTGACCGTGACCAAGGTGCGCCGCGAGCGCATGGGCCATATCGAACTGGCCGCGCCGGTCGCGCATATCTGGTTCCTCAAGTCACTGCCTTCGCGCATCGGTCTGCTGCTCGACATGCAGTTGAAGCAGCTCGAACGCATCCTGTACTTTGAATCCTATGTGGTGATCGAGCCGGGCCTGACCCCGCTTGAAAAGTACCAGTTGCTGACCGAGGACGAGCTGCTCGACTATCAGGACGAGTATGGCGAAGACGCGTTCAGCGCCGGCATCGGTGCCGAGGCGGTCAAGCACATGCTGATGAGCCTCGACATGGTTCAGGAGAAGGAAGACCTTCTCAAGGAACTGGCCGAGACCAAGTCGGAACTGAAGCCTAAGAAGATCATCAAGCGCCTGAAGGTCGTGGAATCCTTCATCGATTCGGGCAACCGCCCCGAATGGATGATCCTCGACGTGGTGCCGGTCATTCCGCCAGACCTGCGCCCGCTGGTGCCGCTGGACGGTGGCCGCTTTGCGACCTCGGACTTGAACGACCTCTATCGTCGCGTCATCAACCGTAACAACCGTCTGAAGCGCCTCATTGAACTGCGCGCGCCCGACATCATCGTGCGCAACGAAAAGCGCATGTTGCAGGAAGCCGTTGACGCCCTGTTCGACAACGGCCGCCGTGGCCGCGTCATCACGGGTGCCAACAAGCGTCCTCTCAAGTCGCTGTCCGACATGCTCAAGGGCAAGCAGGGCCGCTTCCGTCAGAACCTGCTCGGCAAGCGCGTCGACTATTCGGGCCGTTCGGTCATCGTGACCGGGCCGGAACTCAAGCTGCACCAGTGCGGCCTGCCCAAGAAGATGGCGCTCGAACTGTTCAAGCCGTTCATCTACGCACGTCTGGATGCCAAGGGTCTGTCGATGACCCTGAAGCAGGCCAAGAAGTGGGTGGAAAAGGAACGCAAGGAAGTCTGGGACATCCTGGACGAGGTGATCCGTGAACACCCCGTCATGCTCAACCGTGCGCCCACGCTGCACCGTCTGGGCATTCAGGCGTTTGAACCCGTTCTGATCGAGGGCAAGGCGATCCAGCTTCACCCCCTGGTCTGCTCGGCCTTCAACGCCGACTTCGACGGTGACCAGATGGCCGTCCACGTTCCGCTGAGCCTTGAGGCCCAGTTGGAAGCGCGCGTGCTGATGATGTCGACCAACAACATCCTCTCGCCCGCGAACGGCAAGCCGATCATCGTGCCTTCGCAGGACATGGTGCTGGGCATCTATTACCTCTCGATGGACCGAGCAGGCGAGCCGGGCGAGGGTATGCTGCTGGCCGATATGGCCGAAGTGCATCAGGCGCTGGAGGCCAAGGCCGTCACGCTGCACTCGAAGGTCATCGCCCGCGTTCCGCAGACCGACGAAGACGGCAAAACGTACCTGAAGCGTTTCGAAACGACTCCGGGCCGTATGCTGATCGGCGAATGCCTGCCCAAGAGCCACAAGGTGCCCTTCGACGTCGTCAACCGCCTGCTGACCAAGAAGGACGTGGGCGACGTGATCGACGAGGTCTATCGTCACACCGGCCAGAAGGACACGGTGCTGTTCGCCGACGCCATCATGAGCCTCGGCTTCCGCCACGCGTTCAAGGCAGGCATCTCCTTCGGCAAGGATGACATGATCATCCCGGATTCGAAGGATGCGCTGGTGGCCGAGACCAAGGAACTGGTCGCGGATTACGAGCAGCAGTATCAGGACGGTCTGATCACGCAGCAGGAAAAGTACAACAAGGTCATCGACGCCTGGAGCCGTTGCGGCGATCAGGTGGCCGCGGCCATGATGGAAGAGCTGAAGTCCAGCCCTATGGACCCCGAGACCGGCCGTCAGAAGCCGATCAACGCGATCTACATGATGAGCCACTCGGGCGCGCGTGGTTCGCCGACCCAGATGAAGCAGCTGGCCGGTATGCGCGGTCTGATGGCCAAGCCGTCGGGCGAGATCATCGAAACGCCGATCATCTCGAACTTCAAGGAAGGTCTGACCGTTCTTGAATACTTCAACTCGACCCACGGCGCCCGTAAGGGTCTGGCGGACACCGCGCTCAAGACGGCGAACTCGGGTTACCTGACCCGCCGTCTGGTCGACGTGTCGCAGGACTGCGTGGTCATCATCAATGACTGCGGCACCGAACGCGCTCTGGAAATGCGCGCGATCGTTCAGGGCGGCAGCACCATCGCCTCGCTGGGCGAGCGTATCCTCGGTCGTACTCTGGCCGACGATATCCTTGCCAAGGATGGCTCGGTGATCGTGGGCAAGGGCACGCTGCTGGACGAACCGGCGGTGGCGCTGATCGAATCGCATGGCATCCAGTCGGCGCGCATCCGCTCGCCGCTGGTCTGCGAGGCGACCCAGGGCGTTTGCGGCACCTGCTATGGCCGTGACCTTGCGCGCGGTACGCCGGTCAACATCGGTGAAGCGGTTGGCGTTATCGCCGCCCAGTCGATCGGTGAGCCCGGCACGCAGCTGACCATGCGTACGTTCCACATCGGTGGCGCGGCGCAGGTGAACGAACAGTCGAACCTTGAAGCGTTGTGCGACGGTCACGTCGAATATCGCGACATCCCGACCATCGTGGACAAGCGCGGCCGTCTGCTCAGCCTGGCCCGCAATGGCGAAATCGCGCTGATCGACACCGATGGCCGCGAGCGCGCCATGCACCGTGTGCCTTATGGTACGCATCTGCTCCACAAGAGCGGCGCGACCGTGAAGCAGGGTGAACGTCTGGCCGAATGGGATCCGTTCACCACGCCGATCATCACCGAAAAGTCGGGCAGCGTGAAGTATCAGGACCTGATTGACGGCCGCACGTTGACCGAGCAGGTGGACGAAGCGACGGGTATGACCCAGCGCATCATCACCGAAAACCGCTCGACCAGCCGCGGCAAGAAGGAGGACCTGCGTCCCCGTCTGACCCTGCTGGACGAAGGTTCGGGCGAGGCTGCACGCTATATGCTGGCGCCGGGCACGACGCTTTCGGTCGAAGACGGTCAGTTCGTGGAATCGGGCGACGTTATCGCGCGTGCTTCGCGCGAAGCTGCCAAGACCCGCGACATCACCGGCGGTCTGCCGCGTGTGGCCGAACTGTTCGAAGCGCGCATTCCCAAGGACAATGCGGTGATCGCCAAGATCGCCGGCCGCATTGAATTTGTCCGCGATTACAAGGCGAAGCGTAAGATTGCCATTGTGCCGCAGGAAGGCGAACCCGTCGAATACCTGATCCCCAAGAGCAAGGTGATCGACGTTCAGGAAGGCGACTGGGTCAAGAAGGGCGACAACCTGATCTCGGGCTCGCCCAACCCGCATGACATTCTGGAAGTGATGGGGATCGAGGCTCTGGCCGAATATCTCGTCGCGGAAATTCAGGAAGTCTATCGCTTGCAGGGCGTGAAGATCAACGACAAGCACATCGAGGTGATCGTTCGCCAGATGCTGCAAAAGGTTGAAATCACGTTTGGTGGCGACACCACGCTGCTGCCGGGCGAGCAGGTCGATCTGGAAGAAATGCTGGAAACCAACGGCAAGCTGACCGAAGGCCAGCGTCCCGCCGAAGGCAAGCCGGTGCTGCTGGGCATCACCAAGGCTTCGCTCCAGACGCGTTCGTTCATCTCGGCGGCGTCCTTCCAGGAAACCACCCGCGTGCTCACGCAGGCGGCGGTCGAAGGCAAGAGGGACAGCCTGATCGGTCTGAAGGAAAACGTCATCGTGGGTCGTCTCATCCCCGCCGGTACCGGCGCGGGCATGAACCGTATCCGCGTGGCCGCCTCCAGCCGCGATGCTGCGCTGCGCGCCTCGTATCGCAAGCTGCAGGAGCACCTGATCGCTCCGGCAACGGCGGCCGAAGAGCACGCGGCCGAACTGGCACAGGGGCCTGAGGCCGCTGGTCTGGTCGATCCGCTGGCGCCGATGGAAGGGGAAACCCACGGCCTCGACGCCGATGCCGGTGAATACCTGAACAAGGGCGAGGAATAATCCTCTCGCCTTTGCCGGGCTGAAAACACAAAGGCCCCGCTGGAGCGATCCGGCGGGGTTTTTTGTTGTTTTGGGAGGGCTAGGGTTTTGCCTCCGGCGGGCAAAGGGCGGGGGCCCTTTGCAATCCCGTTATGGGGGTGTGGTGGGGCGGCGAGGGGTGTGTGTTGGGGTGTGATTGTAAAGCCTGCGGCGCGGCGGGCTCACGCTGAAAAGCGCCGCAGGCTTTATCATCCAAACGCGGCAATCACGCACAAGGCATCCTTCGCAACGCCACGAAGACAGTAACGGGATTGCAAAGGGCCCCCGCCCTTTGCCCGCCGGAGGCATCCATCACACCGCCCTTTGCCCGCTGGAGGCATGAAACAAAACCCTCTTGCACCCTTCCCATTCGCGCAAACCCCTCCTAAACCTTCGCCCATGCCCGATACGTTGAAAATCACCCTCGCCCAGTTGAACCAGTCCGTTGGCGATTTGTCCGGCAATGCCGCGGGCATGCTGGCCGCGCGCGACCGTGCGAAAGAGGCGGGGGCGGATTTGATCGCTTTCCCCGAATTGCAGTTGGTCGGCTATCCGCCCGAGGATCTGGTGCTGAAACCCAGCCTTGTCGAGCGGGCGACGGCCGAGTTGCAGAAGATGGCCCAGACCACGGCGGCGGGCGGTCCGGCGATGCTGGTGGGCAGCGTGTTTGTGGCCGATGGGGCGCTGCATAATGGTGTGGCCTTGCTGGATCAGGGCAAGGTGGCGGCGATCCGTTTCAAGCATGAGCTGCCTAATTACGGCACGTTTGACGAGATGCGCCTGTTTCAGCCGGGACCTTTGCCCGAGCCGATCATTTTTCGCGGCACCATGATCGGCGTGCCGATCTGCGAGGACATTTGGCACCCCAATGTCTGCCGCCATCTGGCCGATTTCGGGGCCGAGATTTTCCTGTGCCCCAACGGCAGCCCCTATGAAATTGACAAGGATACGTTGCGCATCGACGGCGTGGCCAAGCGTCGCGCCTCGGCGGCGGGGGTGCCGCTGGCCTATCTGAACCGCGTGGGCGGGCAGGACGAGCTGGTGTTCGACGGGGCCAGTTTCGTGGTCAATGGCGATGGCGGGCTTGCGGTCCAGATGAAGGATTGGGAGGAGCAGGAGGTTCTGACCCGCTGGACCAAGACGGCCAAAGGCTGGCGCTGCGACCGGGGCGAGATCGAGCCGCAGGCTGAGCATCCCGAGGATGTCTATTGCGCCATGGTGCTGGCGCTGCGCGATTACGTGAACCGCAACAAGTTTCCCGGCGTGGTGCTGGGTCTGTCGGGCGGGATCGATTCGGCGCTGTGCGCGGCGATTGCGGTCGATGCGCTGGGCGCGGACCGTGTGTGGTGCGTGATGCTGCCCAGCCGCTATACCAGCACCGAGAGCCTGATCGACGCGACCGAATGCGCGCATATGCTTGGCGTGAAATATGACACGGTGCCGATCGTCCCGGCCGTCAAAGCGTTTGAAGAAATGCTCGCCAGCCCCTTTGCGGGCCGCGCGCCCGATCTGGCCGAGGAGAATATCCAGAGCCGCATCCGAGGCGTGACGCTGATGGCGCTGTCGAACAAATTCGGCCCGATGCTGCTGACCACCGGCAACAAGAGCGAGATGAGCGTGGGTTACGCCACGATCTATGGCGATATGAACGGTGGCTATAACCCGCTGAAAGACGCCTATAAAATGACGGTGTTTGCGCTGTCGAAATGGCGCAACAAGCACCGCCCGCGCATCGCCCTTGGCCCTGACGGTCCGGTGATGCCCGACAATATCATCGCCAAGCCGCCCAGCGCTGAATTGCGCCCGGACCAAAAGGATTCGGACTCGCTGCCGCCCTATGACGTGCTGGACGCGATCCTGCTCGGTCTGGTCGAGCATGAAAAGTCGGTCGAGCAATTGGTGAGCGAAGGTTTCGACCGGGCCACCGTCAGCCGGATCGAGCGCCTGCTCCATCTGGCCGAGTACAAAAGGCGGCAGGCGCCTCCGGGGGTCAAGCTGGGCTCGCGCAATTTCGGGCGGGATCGGCGTTATCCGATTACGCAGGCGTTTCGGACGGCCTGATTGTTTTAAGGGGGTAAGTGTTTGCCTCCGGCGGGCAAAGGGCGGGGGCCCTTTGCAATCCCGTTAATGGGGTTGTGCGGGGATTGAGGCGTTGCGTTAGCTGCTATGGTTTCACAAACCTGCGGCGCGGCGAACGCACGCCAAAAGCGCCGCAGGCTTTAAAATTCAAACGTTCCATCCGGCACCTACGGCTGAATTCATAACCCAACGCTGACAAGTATCGGGATTGCAAAGGGCCCCCGCCCTTTGCCCGCCGGAGGCATCTCTCTCTTTCCTCCCCCCCCTATCCCGATTATAGCCCCCCCATGACCACCGTAACCCGCTTCGCCCCCAGCCCCACAGGGATGCTTCACATCGGCAATATCCGCACCGCGCTGCACAACTGGATGCTGGCGCAAAGGAGCGGAGGCAAGTTTCTGCTGCGCATCGATGATACGGATGGCGCGCGCAGCCGAGAGGAATATGTCGAGGGCATTCGTGCCGATCTGGCCTGGCTGGGACTGAATATTGAGGGGGAGGAGCGCCAGTCGGCCCGTTTCGCCCTGTATGAGGGCGAGTTTGCCAAGCTGATGGAGGCCGGGCGCGTCTATCGTTGCTATGAAACGGCGCAGGAACTGGATCTCAAGCGCAAGGTGCTGCTCTCGCGCGGGTTGCCGCCGATTTATGATCGCGCGGCGCTGGCTCTGACCGAGGCGGATCATGAGGCGAAGGCGGCGGCGGGCGAGGCGCCCCATTGGCGTTTCCTGCTGGACCGCGACGAGCCGATTGCCTGGGAGGACGGCGTGCGCGGCGCGCAGCATTTCGACCCGGCCACCATGTCTGATCCCGTCATTCGCCGCGCCGACGGTTCGTGGCTTTATATGCTGCCCTCGGTCATTGACGATATCGACATGGGCGTGACGCAAATCCTGCGCGGCGAGGATCATGTGTCGAACACCGCAACGCAGGTGCAGATGTTCACCGCCCTTGGCGCGCCCGTGCCCGCCTTTGCCCACAGCGCGCTGCTGACCGGGTCCGAGGGCAAGCTGTCGAAGCGCCTGGGTTCGCTGGGCGTGGCCGAATTGCGCGAACAGGGCATTGAGCCGGAAGCGATCATCAGCCTGCTGGCCCGCCTTGGCACCAGCGATCCGGTCGACGCCTCGCTCTCGGTCGAGCAGCTTTGCCAGACGTTCGACCTCTCGCGCTTTGGCCGCGCACCCGCCCGTTTTGACGAGGCCGAACTGGCGCGTTTGAATGCCCAGATCATTCACCGTATGCCCTTCGCCAAGGTTTCCGACCGCCTGCCCGAAGGCATGGGCGAGGAAGCATGGGAGGCGATCCGTCCCAATCTCAACACCGTGGCCGAAGCCGCCGATTGGTGGGCCGTGGTCAAGGGGCCGATCCACGCCCCCGCGCAGGACGATGAGGCACGCGCCTTCTTGTCCCAAGCCGCCGAGGTCGCCGCTTCGCTCGATTGGGCCGGTGCGCCTTGGGCCGCGCTGACCGGGGCACTCAAGGACTCCACCGGACGCAAGGGCAAGGCGCTTTTCCTGCCCCTGCGTCTGGCGATCACCGGCATGGAGCATGGGCCGGATATGGGCGCTCTCCTGCCGCTGATCGGGCGGGATGAGGTTGTGGCGCGGTTGAAGGGGTAAGATTTGCCTCCGGCGGGCAAAGGGCGGGGACCCTTTGCAATCCCGTTATGGGGTTGCGCTCGGGTTCGCGACGCGAGGTTATAGGCTATCGTTTTCAAGCCTGCGGCGCGGTGAGCCCACGCTAAAAGCGCCGCAGGCTTTATCCTTCAAACGCGGCAATCACGCACAAGGCATCCTTCACAGCGCCACGCCGACAGTACCGGGATTGTTAAGGGCCCCCGCCCTTAACCCGCCGGAGGCACCACTTTGGGCTCAACCCTAAGCCGCCACCTCCGCCACCTCTTCACTCGCCGCCTCCAGCAAACGCTTCTCAATCGACTTCTGCCGCCCGCCGCCATCGACCTTTCCGCCGAACAGGTCGGTGACGTAGAACGTATCCACCGCGCGCTCGCCATAGGTGGCGACATGGGCGGAATGGACGATCAGGCGCGATTCGAACAGCGCGCGCGCCAGTCGGTTGAGCAGCGCGGGCCGGTCGCGGGCCGAGATTTCGACCACGGTGAAGCGATTGGAGGCGTCATTGTCGAATTCGACGCGGGGGCGCACCTCAAAGGCTTCCTGACGCGGGCGGGGCAGGGGGCGGGCGACGAGTTGGGGCAGCAGCTTGACCCGGTTGGCCAGCGCGTCGCCGATGGCCTTTTGCAGGCGCTCCAATTGCCCCGCCTCGGAAAAGGGGCGGCCCAGCGGGTCCTGCACGAGGAAATTGTCGACCGCCGTGCCGCTGCGCGTGGTGTGGATGCGTGCGTCGATGATATTGCCGCCGGCCAGATGGATGCCGCCCGCGATGCGATAGAACAGGCCGGGGTGGTCCGAGGCGATGACCATGACCAGCGTGGCCGCGCGGGTTTCGTCATAGCTGGTGGTGATCGACAAGGGGGCGCCTTTGGCCTCGTGCAATTGCACAAGGTTGCGTGCGATCACATCGTCCGGCTCGGCGATCCAGTAGGCATCGGTGAACTGCTTGCCATAGCGCGCCACCAGCGTGCCCAGCGCGCCCATGCGCTCGGTCACGGCCTTTTGCTTGGCCGCGATGCGTTCGGCGCGATGGCGTTCGACATGGCCAAGGCGCAGGCGCTCCTCGGCGCTGGAGAACAGTTCGGTCAGCAACTGGCGCTTCCACCCGTTCCACACGCCCGGCCCCACCGCGCGAATGTCCACGATGGTGAGCAGCGTCAATTGCCGCAGCCGTTCTAGCGACTGGACCACGGCCACGAAATCGGTGATCGTCTTCCAGTCGGCCAGATCGCGCTTCATCGCGGTCGCGCTCATCAACAGATGCTGGCGCACCAGCCAGCTGACCAGTTCCGTCTCCTCGCTGGTCATGCCCAGACGCGGGCACAGGCGCAGCGCGATTTCCGCGCCCAGCACCGAATGGTCGCCCCCACGCCCCTTGGCGATGTCATGCATCAGCACGCTGGCATAAAGCGCGCGGCGGTGATGCAGCTTGCCGATGATCGCGGTGGCCAGCGGGTGATCCTCGGCCAGTTCGCCCTTCTCGATCCGGGCCAGCAGGCCGATCGCGCGGATCGTATGTTCGTCCACCGTATAGTGGTGATACATATCGAACTGCATCTGGGCGTTCACCCGGCCGAAATCGGGGATGAAGCGACCGAACACGCCCGCCTCGTTCAGCCAGCGCAACACGGTTTCAGGATCATGGCGGCTGGTCAGCAATTCCATGAAGAGTTCATTGGCGCGCGGATTCTTGCGCACATCGGCGTCGATCAGCTTCGCATCGCGGGCGATCTGGCGCATGGTTTCGGGGTGGATCTCGAAACTTTCCGCATCCGCAATCGTGAAGATCTCCAGCAGCCGCACCGGATCGGCCTCGAACCAGTCATCCGATGGCGCGGCGATGCGGCCATGGGAAACCTTGTATCCCTTGATCGTGCGCGCCCGCCCGCGCAGCGAGGCAAGGAAGCCCTTGCGCTTCTTCTTCTCGGTCTGCTCCTCCAGTTGGGCCAGAAACACGCCGGTCAGGCTGCCGACCTGTTTGGCCTGAAGGAAGAAATATTGCATGAAACGTTCGACCGCGCTTTTCCCCGGCCGGTCGGCAAAGGCCATGCGCTGGGCCACCTGCCGCTGCAGGTCGAAGGTCAGCCGGTCCTCGGCGCGATTGGTGATCGTGTGGAGATGGCAGCGCACCGCCCAGAAAAAGCTCTCGGCGCGGCGGAAGGCGCGGTATTCATCCTGCGTCAGCAGGCCCACATCGACCAGTTCGGCGGGGCTGCGCACCTTATGCAGATATTTGCCGATCCAGTAGAGCGTGTGCAGGTCGCGCAATCCGCCCTTGCCTTCCTTCACATTGGGTTCGACCACATAGCGGCTGTCGCCCAGCCTCTTGTGCCGCTCATTGCGCTCGGCCAGCTTTTCGGTGACGAAATTGCGCTCGCTGCCCTCGACCACCTCGGCGAAGAAGCGGCGGCGCGATTCGTCGAACAGCGCCTGATCGCCCCAGACATAGCGCCCTTCGAGCAGGGCGGTGCAGATCGTGATGTCCGATTTGGCCATGCGGACCGTATCGTCCAGGCTGCGGCTGGAATGGCCGACTTTCAGCCCCAGATCCCACAGGAAATAGAGCATGGCCTCGATCACCTGCTCGCACCAGTGAGTCTGCTTGGACGGCGTGATGAAGGCCACATCGACATCGGAATGGGGCGCCATCTCGCCCCGGCCATAGCCGCCCACGGCCATGATCGTCAGCCGCTCGCCCGTGCTGCGGTTGACCGAAGGATAGACATCGGAAATCACATGATCGTGGATCACGCGCAGCAACTGGTCGGTCAGGAAAGCCTGCGCCTCGGCACAATCATGGCCCGCGCCGGGGCGCTCCATCAACCGGCGGTTGATTTCCTCGCGCCCGTCGGCCAGCGCCCGCCGCAACAGTTCGACAATAGGCTGGCGCGCGACATTGGCCTTGTTGCCCGCCGCATCCATCGCATCGGCAATGGCGATGGTCAAAGCGCGGCGGTCGATCACCGCGCGTTGGTTGGGGATGCGAATGGCGTTCATCGGCGGCTTTCAACTGGAGGCTTGCAGGCCAAGTCTAAACATCTCTACTTAAGCGACACTTATCACTCTACCCCGTGGGGCCATGGCCGCGCCAGAGGTTTGACGCAGAAAAAGGTGACTTCTGTCATCGCCTTGTTGTATCGCGCGGCTGATTAGGAAAAAATGGGCTTTTTGCCCCAGCCACGGACCCTGTTTCCCATGTTGAGCGACCTTGTGCATGTCTCGCTGCCTCTCGTCGATGTTTTGTCCGCGGGGGCAAGCGCGGTGAAACAGCCGATCTTCTGGGCCGATCTGGGGCTGAAAAAGGGCATCAGCCTGGGCTTCTTCACCCTGCGCTTCTATTCGCTGGCCTATCTGGCCGGGATCGTGTTCGGCTATTGGCACATGACGCGGATGATCCGCCAACCGGGCAGCCCGCTGGCGCAGCGCCATGTCGATGACCTGTTCTTCTGGTGCACGTTGGGCATTATTCTTGGCGGGCGTCTGGGCTATGCCACGTTCTATGACCACACGCTCTATACCGAGCCGTTGAAGATGCTGCGCCTGTGGGAGGGCGGCATGAGTTTTCACGGCGGGCTGATCGGCGTGCTGGTGGCGGTCTGGGGCGTGTGCCGGGCGGGCGGCCTGTCGTTTATCCGGGTGATGGATTATGTCGCGCCCTGCGCGCCGGTGGGGCTGTTTTTCGGGCGCATTGCCAATTTCATCAATGGCGAATTGTGGGGCCGGGTGGCCGGGCCGGACGTGCCTTGGGCGATGGTTTTTCCCGACGAGGCGGCCGGCAATTTCGCCCGCCACCCCAGCCAGCTCTATGAAGCGGGCCTTGAGGGTCTGACGCTGGGGGCGGTGCTGTTCGCGCTGTTCTGGCTGACGCGGGCGCGCTGGCGGCCGGGGATGCTGATGGGCACGTTCTCGCTGGGCTATGGTCTGGCGCGTTTCATCGTCGAGTTTTTCCGTGAGCCCGATCAGCAATTGCAGGAATTTGCCGCCCGCACCCATATGTCGATGGGGCAATGGCTGACCGTGCCGATGATCCTCTTGGGCCTGTTCATGATCGTGCGGGCGTTGACGCGGCCGATGCTGGGGGCGCGTGTGCCGGTGCGGTCGGGCGCCGATGGCTGATCTGTCGGACAGTCTGCGTCGCCTGATCGCGATGCAGGGGCCGATCCCGCTCGCGCTCTATATGGCGCAGGCCAATGCCCATTATTATTCGACGCGCGACCCGCTGGGCGCGGGCGGCGATTTCATCACCGCGCCCGAAATAAGCCAGATGTTTGGCGAGATGGTGGGCGTATGGATGGCCGATGTGTGGCGGCGGGCCGGATCGCCCGCGCGCGTGATCTATGCCGAGCCGGGGCCGGGGCGCGGCACGCTGGCGCGCGATGCCCTGCGCGTGGCGGCGCGATTTGGGCTGGTGCCTGAGGTGCATTTCATCGAAGGCTCGCCCGCATTGCGCCGCGCGCAGGCGGAGGCTTTCCCTCAGGCGGTGTGGCATGAGGATCTCTCGACCCTGCCCGAGGATGCGCCGATCCTGCTGGTGGCCAATGAATTTCTCGACGCGCTGCCGGTGCGCCAATTGGTGAAGACGCCGCAGGGCTGGCGCGAGCGGATGGTCGGGCTGGATGGGGATCGCTTTGTGCCCGTGTCTGGCGGATTGCCGATGGACAGCGCGGTGCCGCAGGCATGGCGCGAGGCCGAGGCAGGCGCGATTGTCGAAACCAGCCCCGCCACCAGCGCGGTGATGGGCGAAATCGGCGCAAGGCTGGCCGCGCAAGGCGGCGCGGCGTTGATCATCGACTATGGCTATGCGCCAAGGCAGATGGGCTCGACCTTTCAGGCCCTGCGCGCCCATGCCCATGTCGACCCGTTTGAAGCGCCCGGCGAGGCGGATCTGACCTGTCTGGTCGATTTCGTCACCGCCGCGCAGGTGGCGCAGGCGCAAGGCGCGCGCGTGATGGGCATCGCCGGGCAGGGCGGGTGGCTGATGGCGCTGGGTATGGCCGAGCGCGCCGCCGCGCTGGCCAAGGTTGCGCCCGATGAGACCGAAGCGGCCTATCACCGGCTGACCGCGCCCGATCAAATGGGCGTCTTGTTCAAGGTGCTGGGGCTGGCCGGGCGCGAATGGCCCGATGGGGCCGGATTTGCGCCCCCTGCGCCGGTTTCGTAAATCTGGGATACAGCTTTCCCCAAGCATAGAAACAGCGCCCGACCCGAATCCTGCTCCGAAAGTCCCACCATCGCCGCCCTGCCTTCCTTTGCCCAGCAATCGCGGTTGCGCAGTCGTGCGACGGCTATTGGCCTGTCGGCGGCGATCATGGCGCTGTTCATCGCTGCCTTGCTCAGCCTTGGACTGGCCGGGGCGAACAAGCAGCCGGGCGAGCCGCGTCTGGTCTCCATCCAGATGGACGATGGCAAGCAGCAGGCGCAGGCCAAGCAGCAGCAGGTGTCATCGCCCAAGGTGGCCAAAATCGCCGAGCCTCCCAAGACTCCGGTGCCCGCTCCGCCGCAGCCGACGCCCACTACGCTCCCGCCGCCCAACTATATCAAGCTGAGCCATGATGATTTCGCGGCCTCGGACATCGGCGCCATTGGCCGCCGCAGCGAGGCCGTGGCCGCCGCCAATGCCGCCGCCGCGCGCGCCGCTGCCACCGGGCCGGGCGAAGGGCCAAAGGGCGTCCACCTCTATGCCGCGCAATGGTATCGCGAGCCCAATGACGCTGAACTGCGGCCCTTCCTCTCCGGGGCCAACGCGCCGCCGGGATCATGGGCTACCATCGCCTGTCAGACCATCGACCATTTCCATGTCGAGAACTGCCAGGAACTGGACGAATATCCGCTCGGCTCGGGCCTTGCGCGGGGGCTGCGCCGCGCCTCGTGGCAGTTCCTCGTCTGGCCGCCGCGCATTGATGGCAAGCCGCAGGTCGGGACTTGGGTGCGGATCAGGTTTGATTTCACCAAGGGGTGATTTTTTGGGGAGGTTTTATGCCTCCGGCGGGCAAAGGGCGGGGGCCCTTTGCAATCCTGTTAATGGGTGGCGCCATGTTGGCCGGGGAGTGCGTCGATTTATAAAGCCTGCGGCGCCATATTGCGCTGATCAGCGCCGCAGGCTTTCCATATCAAACCCTGCGTCCGACACAAAACGCCGAACTCTACACGCAACGCAGAACAGGATGGGGATTGCAAAGGGTCGAGTCCCTTTGCCCGCCGAAGGTAAAACCCCTCAAGCACACCCTATCAATTCGTCTCCCGCTTCAACCTCTCGGCCAAAACTTCCAACTCGGCCGGTTCCAGCAGCCATGTCCGCGTGATGCGTCCGGCCCGATGCACCGGCGCGGTCAGCAGCAGGCGGGCGTTTTCGCGCGCGTGGGGCTTGTAGAGCGTGAAATGCACCACGCATTCGCGGACATGGGCGATCACCGGCACGCGGCCTTCGAGGTCGATCATCGTCGCAGGCTGGTCCCACGGGATATTGTCGACAGTGGCACGGTTGCTTTCGCTGGGCATATAGGCCTCCGCGTGGGTGAAGTCGCGCTTGGGGTTTTCTTCGTCAGACATCGAGATTGGCCACGTTGAGAGCATTTTCCTGAATGAATTCGCGGCGCGGTTCGACGATATCGCCCATCAGACGGGTAAAGATTTCGTCGGTCACGTCGGCGTCTTCGACCTTGACCTGAAGCAGGGCGCGGTTGTTCGGGTCGAGCGTGGTTTCCCAGAGCTGTTCCGCGTTCATTTCGCCAAGGCCCTTGTAGCGCTGGATCGACAGGCCCTTGCGCCCGGTGGCCAGCACCGCTTCGAGCAATTGCGAGGGGCGGGTGATCGAGCCGTCCAGATCGACCGGGCGGGCAGCGACGGGGGCGTCCTCGCCCTCGGTTTCCTCGACCGTCGGTTCGGGTTCGGCGGCCACGGCGGTGGAGCGGCTGAACTTGGCGGGTGTGGCGTAAACCTCGGCCTGTTCACCAGCAAGGCGGGCCAATTTGCGCGCCTCGGCCGAGATCAGGAAGGCGGCCTCGATCTTGTGATAGTCGGTGACGCCGCGCCAGTGGCGCAGGAATTCGACATGGCCCGCCTCGGTCAGCACCGCTTCCCACTTGGCCTCGCGGTCGGCGCGGCCCAGCCATGCGGCGGCCTTGTCGAGCGCCGCTTTGCGCTCTTCGGGGGTGAGCCCATGTTCGAGCGAGCCGGCCAGCGCCATCGCCTCGATCACGGCGGGATTATAGCGCCGGGGGACGAAGGCCATCAGGTTGCGCAGGCGCAGCGCATGATCGACCAGATCCTCCAGATCGCGGCCCGAGCGCGCGCCCGTGCCCGTTTCCAGCATCCGCCCCGACAGGCCCGCCTCAACCAGATAGCGGTCGAGCGCGGCATTGTCTTTCAGGTACACCTCGGACCGACCCTTGGCCACCTTGTAGAGCGGCGGCTGGGCGATGAAGAGGTGGCCCGCGCGGATGATGTCAGGCATCTGGCGGTGGAAGAAGGTCAGCAGCAGGGTGCGGATATGCGCGCCGTCGACGTCGGCGTCGGTCATGATGACGATCTTGTGATAGCGCAGCTTCTCAAGATTGAATTCATCACGGATGCCGGTGCCCATCGCCTGAATCAGCGTGCCGACTTCCTTCGACGAAATGATCCTGTCGAAGCGGGCGCGCTCCACATTCAGAATCTTGCCCTTGAGCGGGAGGATCGCTTGATAATGGCGGTCGCGGCCCTGCTTGGCAGATCCGCCTGCCGAGTCACCTTCGACCAGGAAGAGTTCGCACTTGCTGGGATCGCGTTCCTGACAGTCGGCCAGCTTGCCCGGCAGGCTGGCGATGTCCATCACGCCCTTGCGGCGGGTCAGTTCGCGGGCGCGCTTGGCGGCCTCGCGCGCGGCGGCAGCATCGATCACCTTCTGGATGATCGACTTGGCATGGGCCGGGTTTTCCTCCAGCCATTGCGTCATCTTGTCGGCCATCAGTGCTTCCAAAGGCTGACGCACTTCGGAGGAGACCAGCTTGTCCTTGGTCTGCGACGAGAATTTGGGGTCAGGCAGCTTGACCGAAACGATGGCGGTCAGGCCCTCGCGCATATCCTCGCCCGAAAGCGAGACCTTTTCCTTCTTCAACATGCCCGAACGCTCGGCATAATTGTTGAGCGTGCGCGTCAGCGCGGCGCGGAAGGCGGCCAAATGCGTGCCGCCGTCGCGCTGGGGGATGTTGTTGGTGAAGCACAGGACGTTTTCGTAATAGGAATCGTTCCACTGTAACGCCACGTCGATGCCGATCCCGTCCTTGTCCGCCGTGATGGCGATAGGTTCGGGGATCAGCGCCATCTTGTTGCGATCCAGATAGCGCACGAAAGCTGCGATGCCGCCTTCGTAATAGAGGTCATGTTCCTTCACCTCTTCGCCGCGCAGATCGCGCAGCAGGATGCGCACGCCGGAGTTCAGGAAAGCCAACTCGCGGTAGCGGTGCTCCAGCTTGTCGAAATCATAGACAGTGACGTTCTTGAACGTCTCGTCGCTGGCCAGGAAGGTCACGCGGGTGCCATTCTTCTTCTGGCCTTTGCGGGTGCCGCTTTCATAGATCGGCGCATCACCTTTGACGATCAGCGGATTTTCCGCGTCGCCATGGCGGAAGCGCATCCAATGCTCCTGCCCCTCGCGCCAGATGGTCAGCTCCAGCCATTCCGAAAGCGCGTTGACCACCGAGACGCCCACGCCATGCAGACCGCCCGACACCTTGTAAGCGTTGTCGTCGCTGGTGTTCTCGAACTTGCCGCCCGCGTGGAGCTGGGTCATGATGACCTCGGCCGCCGAGACGCCTTCTTCCGGGTGCAGGCCGGTGGGGATGCCGCGCCCATTGTCCTCGACCGAAACCGAACCGTCCGGGTTCAGCTCGATCAGCACCAGATCGCAATGCCCGGCCAGCGCTTCGTCGATGGCATTGTCCGACACTTCGAACACCATGTGGTGCAGGCCGCTGCCATCGTCGGTGTCGCCGATATACATGCCGGGCCGCTTGCGCACCGCGTCCAGTCCCTTGAGGACCTTGATCGAGTCTGCGCCATAGGCGTTGGTGTTGGGCTGCTGCCCGGTGCTCGGCTGACTATTGTTCGGATTTTCGGTGCTCATGAGAAGCCTATAGGCATTTTGGCGCAGGACCGAAAGGCGCTTTCACCCCTTCCTTCCACAGAGTTTTCCTGCTGAATTGCCGCGAAACTCGCGAATGGGCGAAGCAGGAGGCATCCATGAAACATGGCAGGCAGTTGTTGGCCGGAGCTGCGGCTCTGGCGGGGGTGATGGCGGGCGGGCTTATGGCCACCGGCGCTGCGGCCCAGGAGGCGCCCCTGCGCCCCGATCAGACCGCGTTCCGCGCGCTCTACAAGGAGCTGGTCGAAACCGACAGTTCGATCACCACCGGCTCCTGCACACTGCTGGCCGACAAGGTGGAAAAGCATCTGCGCGCCGCCGGTTATGGCGACGCTGACATCACCCGCTTTGCCGTGCCCGATCATCCCAAGGAGGGCGGGATCGTGGTGATCCTGCCGGGCACGTCCAAGACCTTGAAGCCCATCCTGCTGCTGGGCCATCTCGACGTGGTGGTGGCCAAGCGTGAGGACTGGACCCGCGATCCTTACACGCTGATCGAGGAAGGCGGCTATTTCTATGGTCGCGGCACGTCGGACATGAAGGCGATGGACGCCATCTGGATCGACATGATGGCGCGGATGAAGAAGGAAGGCGCCAAGAACAAGCGGACGCTCAAACTCGCGCTGACCTGCGGCGAGGAAACGAGTTGGGCCTTTAACGGGGCGCAATATCTGGCCAATAACAAGCGCGATCTGATCGATGCGGAATTCGCACTCAATGAAGGCGGGGGCGGGCGCACCAGCGGACCGGGTGGCAAGGTCATCGTGCAGAACATGCATGTGGGCGAAAAGACGGTCGTGAATTATCGCATCGAGGCGACCAATCCGGGCGGCCATTCTTCGATTCCGATCCCCGACAATGCGATCTATGAATTGTCGGACGCGCTGGTCAAATTGCGCGCCTTCGATTTTTCGCTGATGCTGAACGACACGACCAAGGCGTTTTTCGCCAAGGCCGGCCCCGCGCGCGGCGGCGATATGGGCAAGGCGATGGTGACGATCGCCACCGCCCCCATCGGCAGCCCGGAATCCAAGGCGGCCGAGGCGCTGCTCAACACCGACCGCTCCTATCACTCGATGCTGCGCACCACTTGCGTGGCCACGCTGCTCGACGGCGGTCATGCGAATAATGCGCTGCCCCAGCGGGCCGGGGCCAATGTCAATTGCCGCATCTTCCCCGGCGTGCCTGCCGAAGAGGTGCGCGCCACGCTGGCCAAGGTGATTGCCGATCCGAAGATGACGGTGAAGCAGGTCGATGATCGCGGACCGCTGGCCAAATCGCCGCCGCTCACGCCCTTCATTATGGGGCCTGCCGAAAAGCTGGTGGCCAAATATTACCCCGGCGTGCCGCTGGTGCCGGTGATGTCGACGGGGGCCACCGATGGCATCTATCTGGAGGCGGTGGGCATTCCCTCCTACGGTCCTCCCGGCCTTTACGGCGATCCCGATGGCAGCGGGGCGCATGGGCTTAACGAACGCGCGATTGTGAAGGCGGTTTATACCGGGCGTGAATTCCTCAACGAACTGGTGAAGGAATACGCCAACAAGTGATCCGTATCGGTCCGGGGGCGGGCATTTTCCGCCCCCGATCCTCGGTTGGCCGCAGGATGGCAGCGAATGAGCGGATCTTGCGATATGTGATATTGTATCATCTAAAGGGGGCTGTTAGGAAGGCGGGCATGAGGGCGCGGCATGGCTGCGCTGCAACAATGAATAAGGGTCCGACTTTCCCCATGAAATTGACGCGCAACACCCCCGCCTGCGCAATTGCGGCCATTGCCGCCACTCTGGCCTCCCCGGCTTTCGCCGCCGATGGGGCCGCCAATGAGGCCGACGCCGCACAGGATGCGGTCCACTCCGCGCCCCCGGCCGAAATCGTTGTCTCCGGCGTGCTGCCGCGCAGCCAGCAGGACATCCTTTCGGGCGTGGCCGTGCTGAAAGGCGCGCATCTCGATCAGGCTCTGCGCTCCTCCATCGGCGAAACATTGGCCCATACGCCGGGCGTGACGGCCACGTCTTTCGGCCCCACCGCCTCGCGCCCCGTGCTGCGCGGGATGCAGGGCGAGCGCGTGCGCGTGCTGGTCGATGGCATCGGCTCGATCGACGTGTCGAACACCAGCGCCGACCATGCCCCGGCGGTTAACCCGCTGCTGGCCGAAAGGATCGAGGTGCTGCGCGGGCCTCAGGCGCTGCTCTATGGTTCGGCGGCGGTGGGCGGCGTGGTCAATGTGATCGACCGCCGCATCCCGACCGAAGTACCCAAGGAGCCGATTCATATCGGGGCGCTCGCCTCCTATGGCTCGGCGGCCAATGAGCGTTCGGTGGCGGGCACGGTGGATGTGCCGCTGGGTGGGGGCTGGGTGGCCCATGCCGACGGCAGCCGCGCGGTGTCCGATGATATGAAGATCGGCGGCTATGTGCTGACCCCGGCGCTGCGGGCGCAGGCGCTGGCCACGGCGGCCAGCGGCGTGGGCGATCCCGGCATTGACTACACCGCCAATGCCAATGCCAGGGGCCGCCTGGCCAATACAGCGGCCAAGAGCTGGGATGTGGGCGCGGGTCTGGCCTATATCGGCGCGCAGGGCAGCATCGGCATCGCCTATAGCCACAAGGACAGCCTCTATGGCGTCCCCAGCCGTCTGGCCACCGCGCCGGGGCAGGATCAGGAAAGCCCGCGCATTCAGTTGCAGCAGGACCGCTGGGACGCGCGCGCCGAGATCCGCCCGGCAGGCGGCGCCATCGACAAGATCGCTGCGCGCTTTGGCTATGCCGCCTATCAACATGCCGAACTCGACCCGACGGGCGCTGTCGGCACGCGATTCTTCAACCACGGGATCGAGGGCCGCCTCGAAGTCACTCAGACCAAGCTGGGTGGCTGGCAGGGGGCCAGCGGGGTGCAATTCGTCAACCGCGATTTCAATGTGATCGGCGATGAAGCCTTTCTGCCGCGCAACAGCACCCAGCAACTCGGCCTCTTCACGCTGCAGAGCTATGATGCGGGCGCGGTGAAATTCGAGGCGGGCGGGCGCTATGAGCATTCCAAGCTCAGTTCGATGCCCTTGCCCGACCAGACGCAATTCTGGGGCGGCCAGCGCAGTTTCGATACTTTCTCCTTCTCGGGCGGGGCGACATGGCGGGTCAATCCGGCCTGGACGCTGGGCCTGTCGGCATCACGCACCGAACGCGCGCCCTCGGCCGAGGAAATGTTCGCCAATGGGCCGCATGCGGGCACGCAGGCCTATGAAATCGGCGATGTGAATTTGAAGACCGAACGCTCGACCAGTGTGGAGGCCATCCTGCGCGGCGGCGGCAAGGGCTATTCGATCGAAGCCTCGGTCTATCACAGCTGGTTCGGCAATTTCATCTATGAAGACCCGACCGGCGCGGTTGAGGATGGCTTGCCCGTCTATCAGATGCGTCAGGCCCCGGCGCGCTATTACGGCTTCGAATTGCAGGGCGCGGTCACGCTGGCGGAAATCGGGGCGTGGCGTTTGCAGGCCGATGCGATGGGCGATGCGGTGAAGGCGACGATTTCGGGCGTGGGTCCGGCTCCGCGCATTCCGCCCCTGCGCGTGCTGGGCGGTGTCACGTTGAGCGATCCGCGCTGGGATCTGCGCGGCGAGGTCGAGCATGTGACCGCGCAGAACCGCATTGCCGCGCAGGAAACGCCGACGGCGGCCTATACGCTGGTGAATGCGGAATTCGGCTTCAAACCGGGCGGCAAGGACGGGCGGCTGTCCTTCACGCTGGGCGCGCGCAATTTGTTCAACGTTGATGCGCGCCGCGCCGCCAGTTTCCTGAAGGATTACGCGCCGCTGGCCGGGCGTGACATTCGTCTGTCGGTGCGACTGACGGTTTGACCGTTCACGCGGTCTGACGCAGCGGTTGCGTCAAAGTCTATGCTGCAAATGCGAAGGGCTGCCTCACCGGAGTGGGGCAGCCCTTTGATGCTTCATTGGGTGAGAGGACCATTGAAGCTATAGTTTGGTGCCGGCGATCAGGCCAGAACAGCGGCGAAAAACAGGCCGCTGACGCTGATGGCGGCGGCAAAAGCCACGATATTGCGCGACATGGGATTACTCCTGGGTTGTTGTTATGGCGGCGTCGGCCTACGCTGTTTGGCGTAGTGACTGCCGTCTGTGAGGCCGCATATACGACCAAAGTTTTATTTTGCACGTGCGAAGAGGTCGTGCGCAATTGCGTTTTGCGCAACTACCTCATGCATGTCCCGCATCGCCGACTTTTTACCCCGACGTCTGCTTTTCTGCGGCCCTTTGCCCGGCCCCATCTGGACATTTGCCCCCGTAAACCTTAGGGGCCTGCCATGACTGTCCAGCCCTCCGACTCCATCCTCATCGTCGATTTCGGCAGCCAGGTGACCCAGCTGATCGCACGCCGCGTGCGCGAGGCGGGCGTCTATTCCGAAATCGCTCCCTTCAGCATGGCCGAGGCCGCCTTTGAGCGGATGCAGCCCAAAGGCATCATCCTGTCGGGTTCGCCCGCCAGTGTGCTGGATGCCAATGGCCCGCGCATCCCGCAGGCTATCCTCGATTCCGGCCTGCCGATCCTCGGCATCTGCTATGGTCAGCAAAGCCTGATGCATCAGCTGGGCGGCGAAGTGACCGGCGGCGATGCCGGCGAATTCGGCCGTGCCTTTATCGACATCAACGACACTTGCGCGCTGTTCAACGGCCTGTGGTCGGTGGGCGACAAGCATCAGGTGTGGATGAGCCATGGCGACAAGGTGACCAGCCTTGCCCCCGGCTTCCGCCCGGTGGCCTCGTCGGCGGGCGCGCCCTTTGCGGTCATCGCCAATGACGAAAAGCGCATCTATGCGATGCAGTTCCACCCCGAGGTGGTCCACACGCCCGATGGCGGCAAGCTGCTCAAGAATTTCGTGCGTCACGTCTGCGGCCTCAAGGGCGACTGGACGATGGCCGAATTCCGCAAGACCAAAATCGAGGAAATCCGCGCGCATGTCGGCTCGGGCCGGGTGATCTGCGGCCTGTCGGGCGGCGTCGATTCGGCGGTGGCGGCGGTGCTGATCCATGAAGCGATCGGCGAGCAGCTCACCTGCGTTTACGTTGACCACGGCCTGATGCGCATGGGCGAGAGCGAGCAGGTGGTCAGCCTGTTCCGCGGCCATTTCAACATTCCGCTGGTCCATGTCGATGCCTCCACCCTGTTCATGAAGGGTCTGGAAGGGGTCACCGACCCTGAGGCCAAGCGCAAGTTCATCGGCAAGACCTTCATCGACGTGTTCGAAGATGAGGCCAAGAAGATCGGCGGCGCCGACTTCCTCGCGCAAGGCACGCTCTATCCCGACGTCATCGAATCGGTCAGCTTCACCGGCGGGCCGAGCGTCACGATCAAGAGCCACCACAATGTCGGCGGTCTGCCCGAGCGCATGAACATGAAGCTGGTCGAGCCGCTGCGCGAACTCTTCAAGGACGAAGTGCGCGATCTGGGGCGCGAACTGGGCCTGCCCGACATTTTCGTGGGCCGCCATCCGTTCCCCGGGCCGGGCCTTGCCATCCGCATCCCCGGCGAGGTCAGCCGCGAACGCGCCGATATCCTGCGCAAGGCCGATGCGGTCTATCTCGAAGAAATCCGCAATGCCGGTCTTTATGACGCCATCTGGCAGGCCTTTGCCGTGCTGCTGCCGGTCAAGACCGTGGGCGTGATGGGCGATGGGCGCACCTATGACCACGTCTGCGCGCTGCGCGCCGTGACCAGCACCGATGGCATGACCGCCGACATCTATCCCTTCGACGCGGCTTTCCTGTCGCGCGTGGCGACCCGTATCATCAACGAGGTCAAGGGCATCAACCGTGTGGTCTATGACTATACCTCGAAGCCGCCCGGCACGATCGAGTGGGAATAAGCGGGGCGTGACCATCACCCCGCCGCAGCCGGAAAACAAATCAGCCAGCGGGATCCCTCGCTGGCTGATCTATTTGTTCGTCGGCAAAATGGCGCTGGCCATGGCCATTGTCGCGGGCGTGATCTGGTGGGCGCATCGCGCGCCCTGAATCACCCTGCGGGGTTGGCCGGTGCGGCCGGGGCGGGCGCCGCCTTGGGCTTGGTATAGGGTACGAATTCGCCAAGGCCGACCGAACCGCGCCACCACATGCCGGCCCCACCGCCGCGCGTTGCCAGTTGCACAATATCGACGCTGCACAATTGCGATCCCCATGTCTTGGTGATCAAGACATCGTCATCATCCAGCGATTGCGGATAGGGCGGGCGGTTCACATAAATCGTGCTGCCCATGTCATAGACGATGGCGGTCTTGTCGATGATCGTGGTCGAGCGGATCTCGGTCAGGTTGATGCAATTGACCGGCTTGCCCGGCACCCGATCTTTGATGATCTTGGCCAGCTGCTGTTCGGGCGTCAGACGCTCGCGCGCCTGGGCCAGCGGCGCGCCCAGAAGGGCCATGGCGCCGCCGACAAGTGTGGCGCTGCGAAGGATGGAATGAAACGACATATACCTTCTCCTTGGACCTGAAGCGCCCCCTTCAGACTGAATATTCTACGCCCTGTCCCGGCCACCGTCCATGATTCGGGTCAACCCGTGCCGCCGACGGTCAACCCCTCGACCAGCAGGGTGGGCTGGCCAACGCCTGCGGGTACGGACTGGCCTCCCTTGCCGCAAATGCCCACGCCTTCGTCCAGCGCAAGGTCATTGCCGATGCCGGTGACACGGGTCAGCACGGACGGGCCATCGCCGATCAGCGTTGCGCCCTTGATCGGCGCGCCCAGCTTGCCATTCTCGATGCGATAGGCCTCGGTGCAGGAAAAGACGAATTTGCCGCTGGTGATGTCCACCTGCCCGCCGCCAAAGCTCTTGGCGAAAATGCCGTTTTTGACCCGGCTCAGCAATTCGGCGGGGTCATCATTGCCCGCGCGCATAAAGGTGTTGGTCATGCGTGGCATCGGGGCATGGGCGTAATTCTCGCGCCGCCCGTTGCCGGTGGGGGCCACGCCCATCAGCCGGGCGTTGAGGCGATCCTGAAGATAGCCCTTGAGAATGCCATCCTCGATCAGCACATTTTCCTGCGTCGGCGTGCCTTCATCATCCACCGTGAGCGAACCGCGCCGCCCCGCGATGCTGCCGTCGTCCACGACGGTCACGCCCGGCGCTGCCACCCGCTCGCCCAGACGGCCCGAGAAAGCGCTGGTGCCCTTGCGGTTGAAATCGCCTTCCAGCCCATGGCCCACCGCCTCATGCAGCAGCACGCCCGGCCAGCCCGGCGCCAGCAGCACGGTCATCTCGCCCGCAGGCGCGGCCACCGATTCCAGATTGACCAGCGCCTGCGCCAGCGCCGCGTCAATGGCCCGGTTCCACGTTTCCGGCTTCATCAGATCGTCATAGAGATAGCGCCCGCCGATCCCGAAGCTGCCCGTTTCGCGCCGCCCGTTCTGTTCGGCCACGATCGAGACGTTCAAGCGCACCAGCGGGCGAATGTCGGTCACGGCATCAGAGTCGGCGCGCAGGATTTCCACCACCGACCACGAGCCGGAAATCGAGGCAGACACCTGCGCCACGCGCGGATCGCGGGCGCGGGCCGCCGCGTCGATCTGTTCGAGCAGCGCAACCTTGGCGGCAAATTCCACGCCGTCGAGCGGTGAGGCATCCGTGTAAAGATGGCGGTTGGTGCGAACCGGCGGCGCGGATCGCTGGCCGCTGGCCGGATCTAGCAGGGTGAGGGTTTCGCCCGCGCGCGCAATCGCGGCGGCGGAAATCTCGTTGGCATGGGCAAAGCCGGTCATTTCGCCTGAGACGCCGCGCAGGCCAAAGCCCGCCTCGCGGCTGTAATCGCAGGTTTTCAGCCGCCCGTCGTCAAAGCCAAAGGCTTCTGACGCGATGAATTGCAGGTAAAGCTCGCCATCGTCGCATTGGGCCAATGTGCGGCCCACCAGAGCGCGGGCCTCATCGGGTTCAAGCTGGCCGGGGCGATAGAGCAGCGAGCGGGGATCGGCAGAAAAGGTCATGCCGTTGATATAGGCCGATGCCGCCGCCGCGCAATGGCGCAGCAGCGGTTATCTGCCGGTTCGATCAATGGTGGGCGTGCGCCTGATCCAGCACAAAGCGCTTGTCGCAATAGGGGCAGTCCACGAAGCCACGCTCGTCGATTTCGAGATAGACGCGCGGATGACCCAGCGCCGAGGGCTTGAACGTGCCATCGGTGCGGATCGCTTCGGCGCCATCGCAGTGAACGCGGGTGGTGTGAACGGTGACGGTTTCGGGCTGGTCGCTCATGGGTAAAGGCCACTAGCAGGAGTTTCGCGCGATTTCCAGAGCCTGCGGGTGTGTTTGTTGATCGGGAAGGCACCTGCGCCATTTGTCCCTGCATTGGGCCGCAAGCGCCCTTGAGACAATTTGTTACTTGGCTTTGCGCGATTTATCTCCTTTGCCAAATGGCTGTAACCCCGTTAAAGGGTGGGCGCACGGGGCCGATTTTTGCGTGAATAAGCGTGCGAGGCCGATGCTGGGGGCATTTCTCGCCGCTGATTGGGTTGCCTTGATCTGTGTCTGTCCGACACGGAAGGCGGCAGCCGCAATAGGTTGAGGTCGAATAAGCATGCGTCATGCCCACCGAGAAATGTTGATTTGCGACCTTACCCAGTCTTATGCACCCGTCGGCGGCGGCGGGGTCAGCACCTATCTCCGTGAAAAGCGGCGTTATATTCTTGAACAGACCGGTCATCGGCTGCTCCAGATCGTGCCCGGCCCGGAGGATCGCGTGGTCGAACGCGGGCGGCATATCTGGGTCGAGGTCGGCGCCGAACAGGTGCGCGGCAGCCCCAATTACCGCTTCATCCTGCGCACCGGCGCGGTGCGCGAGGTGCTTGAACATTTCCGGCCCGATGTGATCGAATCGCTCTGCCCCTGGGTCCTGCCATGGACCGCGATCAATTATCGCCGCGCCCATCCCGAAACCGCGCTGGTGGCCGGTTATCACACCGATTTTCCCAATGTGCATATCCACCGCGTGGGCGAGCAATTGTTTGGCCGCCGCATGGCCGATGGCCTGCGCGCGATCGGCGTGGCCTATGCGCAAAAGACCTATGGCGCATTTGACCGCCTCTATGCGCTGAATGATCCCGTGCGCGAACAATTGGCAGGGTGGGGCATCGGTCATGTCGATGTGCTCTCGCTGGGCGTGGATACCGATCAGTTCAGCCCGGCGCGGCGCGATCCCCATTTCCGCGAAAAGCTGGGGCTGGCGGGCGATGGGCCGCTGCTGATCTATGCCGGGCGCATCGACAATGAGAAGCGCGCGCATCGGCTGGTGGAAATGTTCCGCCGTCTGCCGTCTGAAATGGGCGCGGCGATGGTCATGCTGGGCGACGGCAAATTGCGCGACCGGCTGATTCGCGAGACGCGCGGGATGGCTGTGGCGCTGCCCGGCTTTGTCGATGACCGCGATGCGCTGGCGGTCGCGCTGGCCTCTTCGGACATTTATGTCTCGGCCATGGCGGACGAGACTTTCGGCATTTCGGTGATCGAGGCGCAGGCCAGCGGTCTGCCTGTGGTTGGCGTGGCCAGCGGGGCGATGCCCGCGCGCGTTCCGGCGGGGCTGGGGCGGCTGGGGCCGGTCGATGATGCCGCCGCGATGGCCGATCATGTCCAGGCGCTCTGGCGCGGAGACTATCGCGCGATGGGCGCGGCTGCGCGCAATCATGTGGTGCAGCGGTTCAGCTGGAACAAGACCTTTGCCCAATTGGTGAACGAGGTCTATCCGGCGGCGATGATGCGCGCGCTGGAGCGGCGCTCGGCGGTCTATCGCTGGGCCGAACATCGCCTGCCCGAACTGGTGCGCTCGGCGGGATAAGGGGGGCGGGTTAAGTCCTGTTGCGCGTCCCGCCTCGGGGGGGTAAGCAGCGGGCATGAGCCAGTCCGACGCCCCCGCCATCTCGATCCGCAACCTTGTCAAACGCTATGCGCCCGCCGGTAATGGCGAAGGCAAACTGGCGCTGAAAGGTGTGTCGCTCGATGTGCCACAAGGGCAGATCTTTGGTCTGCTCGGCCCCAATGGCGCGGGCAAATCGACCATGATCAACATTTTGGCGGGCATGGTGCGCAAGACCAGCGGCGATGTGTCGATCTGGGGTTTTGACATTGACCATGATCGCCGCAACGCATCGCGCGCCATCGGCATCGTACCGCAGGAAATCGTATTCGACCCGTTCTTTACCCCTTACGAGGTGCTGGAGAACACTGCAGGCCTCTATGGCATCCCCAAGGCCGAACGCATGTCCGAGCAATTGCTGGCCGATGTGCATCTGTCCGACAAGGCCAAAGCCTATGCCCGCACGCTTTCGGGCGGGATGAAGCGGCGCCTGCTGGTGGCTAAGGCCATGGTGCATCAACCCCCGGTGCTGGTGTTGGACGAGCCGACGGCGGGCGTGGACGTGGAACTGCGCCGCCAGCTCTGGGAACTGGTCAAGCGGCTCAATGATGAAGGCGTTACAGTGGTGCTGACCACGCATTACTTGGAAGAGGCCGAGGAGTTGTGCGACCGCATCGCGATCATTAACCATGGCGAACTGATCGCCAACAAGCCGACCCGCGAACTGGTGGATATGGCGCGCGAAAAGATCGTGGTGCTCACGCTCGACCGTCCGGTCGCCGCGCTGCCCAGCCATCCCGCCTTTCTGAAATGCGCGGCAGTGGCGCCCGATGTTATCCAGATCACTTATGACAAGGACAAAACCAACGCGGGCGAGATCCTGGGCGCCGTGCAGGCGCAGGGCATGGCGATTGTCGATGTCACCACACGTGAGGCCGATCTTGAGGATGTTTTTGTCAGCCTGACCACGCAGGCGGCATAAGGCGGGGGCAGGTAGCCCCCTCCAATAAGGGGGACGGTTACAGGTCCGAAGACTTGATCTTTTCTATCTGGTCCCGAACCCAGCGGCCCTTGTCCATCCGACGGATGGGTTTTTCGCAGAACCGGCAATGGCCGACAAAGTTGAGTCCATCCCATTTGACGCGACTTCGGCGCGGCGCATGACGATTGAACAGACATAAAGGCAAGTCGAGTTTCATTGTAACGACCCCATTCACGCGCAGGCCAGCGGCAGACGAATTCATGTGAATTCGCCTTCTGACCTCGTCAGGTAAAATTGTGTAATCTTCGATCCGACTATGTACATATACCGAAATCCGGCGGTCGAAAAGCAATTGGTTGACCCATTTTGCAAAATTTTTCTCTTTCCTCCTAAATATTTAACCATATCCGCCCGCAGGGTGCGAAAATGACGGTTTCGTTGCGTTGCCTGCTTTTCAAATCGGCCTATTGGGCGCAAAGCGAGCCCGCGAATCGCCTGCCGTCTGCGTGTCGAGCAGCGGCCCAGATTGGGATGGCTTATGAATGCTGATGTGATCGTGATCGGTTCGGGCGCCGCCGGTTTGACCGCCGCCCTCTCTCTTGCTCAGCGGTTGAAAGTGCTGGTGCTGGCCAAGGGCACGCTGACGGGGGGATCGACCGCATGGGCGCAGGGCGGGATCGCCGCAGTGCTTGACGCGGGCGATACGTTTGAGGATCACATCCGCGACACGATGGTGGCGGGCGCGGGGCTGAACCGGCTGGATACGGTCGAATATGTGGTCGAACGCGCGCCGCTGGCGATCGGACGACTGGCCGATCTGGGCGTGCCCTTCAACACCGAGGGCGATCATCTCCACCTCCACCGCGAAGGTGGCCATTCGCATCGCCGCATCGCCCATGTGGCCGACGCCACGGGCTGGGCGGTGCAGGAGGCATTGATCCGCGCCGCAGAGGCTCATCCCAATATCACGCTGCTGCCGGGGCAGAGCTGTATCGACCTGATCACCGGGCGGCACGAGATGCGCTATTCCGGCTCGGGCCGGGTGTGGGGTGTCTATGCGCTGGATGAAAAGACCGGCAAGGTCGAGGCCCATATCGGCCGCGCGACCATTCTGGCCACAGGCGGGGCAGGGCGCGTCTATCAGTTTTCCACCGCGCCGCGCGGGGCCACGGGCGACGGCATCGCCATGGCATGGCGCGCGGGCGCGCGCGTTTCAAACATGGAGATGATGCAGTTCCACCCCACCTGTCTCTATAATCTCGAGGTCAAGAACTTCCTCATCACCGAGGCGGTGCGCGGCGAGGGCGGGCGGCTGATCAATCCCCGCACCGGCAAGCGCTTCATGCCCGATTATGATGAGCGGCTCGAACTGGCCCCGCGCGATGTGGTGGCCCGCGCCATCGACAGCGAGATCAAGAAATACGGCCTCGATTTCGTCCATCTGGACATCAGCCATAAGCCCGCCGATTTTGTGCGCGAGCATTTCCCCAATATCCATGACAAGCTGATCTCGCTGGGCATCGATATGACGAAGGAGCCGATCCCCGTCGTTCCGGCCCAGCATTACACCTGCGGCGGGGTGGTCACCGATCTGGATGGCCGCACCGATCTGCCGGGCCTCTATGCGGCGGGCGAATGCGCAGAAAGCGGTTTGCATGGCGCGAACCGTCTGGCGTCCAATTCGTTGCTGGAATGCCTGGTGTTCGGCGATGCGGCGGCGTCCGATATTCTGGCGCGCTGGGACGAATTCGATACGCCCCCGTCGATTCGCCCGTGGGATGAAAGCCGGGTTTCGGATTCCGACGAGGAAGTCATCATCAAGCAGAACTGGACCGAGATCCGCCGCTTCATGTGGAACTATGTGGGCATCGTGCGCAGCACCAAGCGGCTGGAACGCGCGGCCCATCGCATCAAGCTGCTGTTTGACGAGGTGGACGATTATTACGGCCACTTCCGCGTGACCACCGACCTGATCGAATTGCGCAACCTGCTGCAGAGCGCGGATCTGATCGTGCGCTCGGCCCTGAAGCGGCATGAGAGTCGCGGACTGCACTATACGCTGGATTATCCTCAGACGGTCGAGCCGCCGCTAGATACCGTGCTGGTGCCGTAAAGCGAAACAGGCCGGGGAAGCCCGGCCTGTCGCATCCCCATATTCAACGCCCGGATAATGAACGGGCATGATCCGCTAGGCGCTGTGAGCGATTACGCTTTCCACGCATCTTTGCTGGACAAGGCCAAGCCCTGCGCAGGATCGAAAATCGGATTGTCAGAGAAGCGGCGCCACCCAGGCCGGATTTCCGGCGCCCGATGATCGGGCCATGGTGGCGGAGACGCCGGGATTCGAACCCGGGGTGCCCCCTTAAGGGCACGACGGTTTAGCAATTCACGATCCGAATGCTACGAAAGCGGCTATTTCCGGGAATATCGCCTGTTTTTATGGCGTTAGGGCCTACGCAGAACGCGCAAGACGCGCATCGAAGCGCAACACCTTCCGTCACAAAAGTCGGCACACCTCCTTTGGCCCCTTGGGCCATGCTGAAAACCGTTGTTTTGACGCCAAACGCGCAAGACGCGCAGTGCACGCAAATCCCGCTGTTTACGCCATACGCGCAACGAGAAGGAACCCTGTGGTGTTGGAAGGTCTGCCATCCTTCCGTGAGCCTCGGGCGCAATCTCATCGACGCGATACGGTGATTATCGCCCCTGCTGGCGAGCGGCAAGTTTCAAGTTCCGGGGAGGGGCAACATGAGCACCACCCTTGCCCATAGGGGCCTGCCTTCGGGCGTGGGCCGGTTCGATCTGCTGCGCCTGTTCGAGCAGGTGGCGAGGCCCGGCTTTGGTCTTTCATCCACGGCTGTGGCCTTGGTCCGGCACTATGTGCTCAAGACCATGGACGGCGACTACCTCTCAGGCCGCATCTGCGCGGTCTGGACGCAGGCCCGTCGCTTTGCCGAGGCCTTGGGCCTGACGCCGCGCTCGATCAATTCGGCCGAGCGGGAACTGGAGCAAGCCGGCTTCATCATCCGCAATGCCGGGATCAATGGCGAGCGCGCTGGCGACCGGCAGGACGGTATCGTGGTCTGGGCGGCAGGGATCAACCTCGCCCCGCTGGTCGAGCGCTTTGCGGAGATGCAGGCCAAGGCTGAGGCGCTGGAACTGCAAGCTCGCGCCATCCAGCAATGCCGTGCCGAGATCCGTCAACTGGGTCAGCGCATCCGCGAGGCTGGTGACGAGGATCTGCGCGAGCGGGCCGAGACCATCCTGCCCGATGGACGCACGGCGCGGATCACCAACATCGACCGCCTGATCGCCATTCGCGAGGCCTTGTCCGCCATGCTCGCTGTCATCGAATATCATCCGGAATCTGGGCCGGAACCAGAGCCGCGTGCACTGAAAACTTCCGACGCGCCGGAAGAAAATTGCGCACCTAATATACAGAACCAAAACTCACCACGAAGATGTACCGCGCCAGCACGCAATTCGCTCGATCGCATTCGGCTCTCGACCGCGCTGGTAGTGGCCACCGAGAGCTATCGCGGCATCGTCGATTCGCTGGGTGGGCCGACCTGGCCCAACTTGGTCGAGGCGTCGTGGCGCAGTTGCGGCCGGCTTGGCATCGCCCAGAGCACCTGGGGCCGAGCTTGCCAGCAGTTCGGGCGGGAGCGTGCAGCACTCAGCGTGCTGCTGATCGACCGGAATGCCGAATTGCCGCCGGGCCATCGCTATCGGGTGGGCTCACCGGCAAGGTGTCTGGCCGGTATGGTGCGGCGGGCAGGCTCGGCAGGGGTGAACCTCGCTGGTCTGTTTCGGGCCACGGAGCGCAACGCCCAGCAGGCGTCATCAGAATCCCCAGTGCCTGATCCACCCATCGAGCCACAGGCTGGCCCACTGGCCCATCTGACCACGAGGCTGATGGCCAGCATGGAGCGGCGCATCACGTCAGACGGGTGAGCCTGTCCAACATCTCACCTGTACACAGGTCCACACTCTCACCATCCCACACGTCCACATGTGGACGGGCAAGGAAACCATTATGACCATAATAGCCATCGTCAGCCAGAAGGGCGGCTCGGGCAAAACCACCCTGTCAGTGAACCTCGCCGCCGCCGCCGAGGCCGCAGGCGCCATCGCGCTCATTATTGACACCGACCCACAGGCCACAGCCAGCCAATGGGGCGCGTGGCGCGCGGACAAAGCGCCAGAGGTCATCGACAGCGCACCGCCGCGCATCCAGGCCAAGGTCGATGCGGCGGCGGCGCAGGGCGCAACCTTCATCGTGATCGACACCCCGCCCCATGCCGACAGTGCGGCCAGCAGGGCGGTTGAAGTGGCAGATCTGGTGCTGATCCCCTGCCGCCCAAGTGCCTTTGATCTGGCGGCGATCAAAACCACGGTCAGCCTCGTGCGCCTGTTCGACAAGCCCGCCTATGTGGTTTTCACCGCTGGTCCGCCCCATGCGCCGCGCATGTATGAGGAGGCCGTGGAACTGGTTCGTGGCTTTGGGATCGAGGCTTGCCCGCATATCCTGCCCGACCGTGCCGTTTATCGACACGGCAGCGCTGCGGGGGCCTCTGTTATCGAATTCGAGCCCGAGGGTAAGGCGGCCGCAGAGATCACGGAGCTTCACTTGTGGACCATCGCACATGTGAACATGTCGACTGTCGCACATGAGGGAGCGTGAGGAGATGAGCAGATTTGCCAATCTTGCCGACAAGCCCAAGGCCAGCCCGAAATCGCAACACCAGCCTGCCGCGCCCGGCAATGAAGAAGGCGCCGCTGCAACCACATCGGTCAGCACACCGCCCAAATCGAACAGCCGAGTTGGGCGCAAAGCCATCGCAGCTTACTTCACCCCCGAGATGTCGCTAGCCATGCATGTTTGCGCCCGTAAGTACGGCCTCAGCCTTCAGGAACTGATGGCCGAGGCATTCGACGATGTGTTGCGCAAATATGGGCAAAGCCCAGTGGGTGAGTAATTGAGGAAATTATTGCCATTCATCTCTCAGCACTAATTTTTCAATTAGGGGAGTACGGTCGACGTTTGCATTGCGGCCAACTCCTTCACCAACGAAGCTGCCAGATCGCGCGCAGTCCTCGCAGCGCCCATAAGAGTGGCTGACCCCGCCCCAGTCCAGTCACCATAACCGGCGAGCCATACCGAAGGTTCTTTGACGGAGCGCTGATCGTCCAGCAACACGCGACCATCTTGCTCAATCACATGCAGTTCGCGCAGATGGTCCAGAGAAGGGCGGAAGCCGGTGCACCAGATGATGGCGTCAACGGCCTCTTCGGTTCCGTCGGCCCAGCAAACACCCGTTCTGGTCATACGCTCGAAAGGGCGAATTGCGGTCAGATCGCCGCGCAGTCGGGCGGCTCTGACCGGCGGGACCATGACGATATCGCCGATGCCGCCGACCGGCACATCGCTCGGCCCGGCTTTCATGCGCGCAACAGCCCGTTCGAACAGCACCCGGCCATCGACTTCGTCAGGAAGGAATAGCGGATATTCCGTCGTCACCCAGCGGGCATGAGCGACCTGCGATAGTTCGGCCATGATCTGCGCGCCGCTGTTGCCGCCGCCAACCACCAGGACGGACTGCCCAGCAAAATCCTCAGGACGGAAATAATGCGCTGAATGGATCTGCTGCCCTTCAAAAAGCGCCCTGCCTACAATATCGGGAATGAAGGGCTTGGACCATGTGCCCGTTGCGCTGACGACAAAGCGGGCGGCAAGGTTGCCCTGATCTGTCATGACGGTCAGCCCCTCGTCAGCCCGCCTCAGAGATTGGACGATGACGGGGCGCCTGATCGGCAACTGGTATCGCTCCTCGTATCGGGCCAGATAATCAAGAACATCATCGCGGGTGGGATAGCCCTCATGCGCGGGCGGGGGCATCAACCAGCCTGGCAGGGAACTGTATCCCGCTGGCGAAAAGAGGCGCAGCGATTCCCACCCATGCCGCCACGCGCCGCCAGCCCCCGCTTCCGCATCAAGGATCAGAAACCGGGCGCCCGCTCGCCGCAGATAATATCCCAGCGCCAGACCCATCTGGCCACCACCGATAATGATGATGTCATGCGTTTCCATCATTCAGGCTTGCAACCAGTCCAGGAGGTCTTGTTCTTTCGGAATGCCGCCTGCGTGAACAACTTTGCCGTCGATCACGATCCCCGGGGTCGAGACGATCCCAAATCGGGCTATCTCAGCATAATCCGTCACCTTTTCTAACGCGATGGAAATCCCAAGGGCGTTGGCCGCGGATTTGACCATGTCCTCCACAGTCTGGCAACGCTTGCAGCCCGGCCCCAGCACTTTGACGTCTTTCATGGACAAACCTTTCAGGTGAAGAGAGCATTGAAGAGAAAGCCGACGGCCAGAATGCCCATTGCAACCACACTGGCAAAAACGATGATGAGCTTCAGGCTGAGCACTTTGCGCAAAATGATCATTTCGGGCAGCGACAGGGCCGTGACCGACATCATGAAGGCCAGTACAGTACCAAGCGCCGCGCCCTTGCCCAAGAGAGCCTCGACCACAGGAATGATACCCGCCGCATTGGAATACATGGGCACGCCGACCAAAACGGCCGCAGGCACCGACCACCATGCACCCGCCCCCATGATACCGGCCAGCATGGCGGCCGGAACATAGCCATGGATGAAGGCGCCCGCCGCAATGCCTGCCACGATCCAGTACCATACCTTGCCGACGATCTCCTTGACGGCATCCCAACCCGCCTCGAAGCGGTCGACCCATTCGAGATGCTGGTCATCGACAAGCCCTGGTCCGCTGCGGACTTCACGCACCCAAGGTTCGAGCCAGGCTTCGAGATGCAAGCGACCAATGACCCACCCCGACAGGATGGCAATCGACAGGCCAAAGGCGAGATAGGTCAGAGCAATTTTCCAGCCTACCAGCGCAAACAGCAGGCCCAACGCGACCTCGTTGACCATCGGCGCCGAGATCAGAAAGGAGAAAGTCACGCCCAGTGGCACGCCCGCCGAGACGAAGCCAACAAACAGGGGGACGGCAGAGCAGGAGCAAAAGGGTGTGACAATGCCCAGCGCGGAAGCTGCGATATTGCCCAGCCCTTCGCGCCTTCCTGCCAATAAGGCGCGGGTTCGCTCCGGCGAGAAGAAGCTGCGGACCACTCCCATCACGAACACCACGAGAGTGAGCAGCATCAGTACCTTGGGGGTGTCGAAAAAGAAGAACTCAACCGAGGCCGCAAGATGGCTCCCCGGCTTGATTCCCGTTTGCGCCACAAGCCAGCGGGAGGCGGGCTGCAATTGCCGATAAACAGCGAACCACGCCGCGATGCCGAAAGTGAGGCCGATAAACCAAGTTGTTGGCGACTGGCGGGCCTGCATGATCGTGGTTTGGAACGCTGACATGTCAGGTGGCCTTTTCTTGTTCAAGCGGAAGCGCGGGCAAAGTCGCCACAACGACGTCAATGATCGCTACCCACTCCGCAGGTACATCCGCGCTGCGACGGTAGCGCGTCCATTGCGCATCGCGGCGATCGGTAAGCAATCCGACCGCCTTCAACCTGGCCATGTGCCGCGACATGCGGGACTGGGTGACGCCCAACCGATCCATCAATTCGCAGACGCAGTGTTCTTCGCCATCCCAAAGAATGTGCAGCGCCCGTAACCGGGTCGGTTCCGCCAGAGCGGCAAGTAAGTGGTCGATTGGCCGGTTCATGGCCTCAAGTTATGCGCAAAAGCGCATGGGCGCATTGATGGGCGTCAATTGTCGCGATGTCGTCATAATTCCATTATAGTCGAAACGTGGATTGACGGAGCTGTGCTGCGCCATTAATTCGATTTTCGTCGAATCATGGAGATGGAAATGGACGCAACGGCAGTCATCCGCGCACTCGGCGCTCTGGCGCAGGAGCATCGTCTCGCGGCGTTTCGATTGCTCGTGCAGGCCGGTGAAGAAGGGTTGCCTGCTGGGGCAATCGCGGAAAAGCTGGGTGTCGTTTCCTCTTCGATGAGCTTTCATCTGGCCGCATTGGCCAATGCCGGATTGGTCAGTCAGCGCCGTCAGAGCCGCCTTATCATCTACACCGCCAACTATACGGCGATGAATGGATTGATGGGCTATCTTACCGAGAATTGCTGTGGCGGCCTTGCCTGCACGGACCATGAATTGTGCTGTGTGCCGGAGGGCGAGGTTGGGGCGTCCGCATCCGAACAGGATGTTGCATGAGCGACCGCATCTACAACGTCCTGTTCCTATGCACCGGCAATTCGGCGCGCTCGATCATCGGTGAAGTGCTGGTGAACCATGATGGCGCGGGTCGGTTCCGTGCGTTTAGTGCGGGCAGCCACCCCTGGGGCGAGGTTCACCCGATGGCTCTGACCACACTCGGGGATCTGGGTTTCGACACATCGGGGCTGCGCTCGAAAAGCTGGAGCGAATTTGCGGGCCAAGATGCGCCGCAATTCGACTTCATTTTTACGGTCTGCGATAATGCCGCTGGCGAAGCTTGCCCTGTGTGGATCGGTCATCCGATGACCGCCCATTGGGGCATTGAAGATCCGGCCGCCGTGGCAGGCGAAGATCAGCGTCAGGCGTTTATGGATGCCATTCGATATCTGCGCCGCCGCATTGAACTGTTCACGGCGCTGCCACTCGATAGCCTTGATGCCATGGCCATGGAGCGCAAGCTTTTAGAGATCGGTCAAATTGAGGGGGCGACCCTCAACTGATCTGGCGCGAAGCTAATGCCCTGTACCTGCCGATTTGCACCTTATATTTCGATATTTCTGGAAATGTATTTACGCAACAAGCTATTTTAGGGAGAAAATCATGTTCACCAAAACGATTGCTGTGCTCGCGCTTGTTATGGCCAGCACCACGAATGTTGCCGCCGCACCCGAAGGCAAGACGGTGGTTGTAAAGGGCGAGGGCGCCGGAAAATGGGAGATGTGGTGCAAGGTCAATCCCTCGCGCGGCAGCGAATTCACCGCATTTGCCGATCCGAGCCGCCCGGAATTGACCTTGGTGGCGCCCCGATACGCCACTTGTAGCTACAAGAATACGTCATCAAGTGACCTTATCATTTCGGTTGAAGGTGCTGAAAAGTGCCCCTTCCGCAAGCCGACAGAGGCCGGTTGCGCGACCAAGTTCCCTCGTGGCGCGTTCGGGGACTTTTCCCTCTGAACTGACCCAATATTTGTTTAAGGACGCTTCATCATGGCCACTGACATCATCATCTATCACAACCCCGAGTGCGGCACTTCGCGCAATGCGCTGGCAATGATCCGCAATGCCGGAATCGAGCCGCATGTGGTAGAATATCTCAAGACGCCTCCTTCGCGCGAACTGCTGGAAAGCCTGATCGTCCGCGCTGGCATCGGCGCCCGCGCTTTGCTGCGCGAAAAGGGCACGCCTTTTGCCGAATTGGGGCTTGGCAATGCCGATCTCACTGATGAGCAACTGATCGACGCGATGATGGAGCATCCGATCCTCATCAACCGCCCGCTGGTTGTCTCGCCGCTCGGCGTCAAGCTGTGCCGTCCTTCCGAGGAAGTGCTTGACCTGATCCCCGCCGAGCAACGCGGTGCATTCGCCAAGGAAGATGGCGAGCAAGTCGTTGATGCCGATGGCAAGCGCGTCGTAGCAGGCTGAGGCAATAGTGATGACAATGGTCCCATTTAACATTCTGGTGCTCTGCACTGGCAATTCCGCGCGCTCGATTTTGGGCGAGGCGATTTTCAATCACCTTGCTCCGGGTCGCGTTCAGGCCTTTAGTGCAGGCAGTAAGCCCAAAGGCGTGCCACATCCCGGCGCGCTGCGCCTGCTGGCGCGGCGGGGGATCGGCACCAGCACCTTCCGTTCCAAAAGCTGGCTGGAATTCTCCGCTCCGCAAGCACCACATATCGACCTTGTCATCACCGTTTGCGCCAATGCTGCGGGCGAGGCTTGTCCGGTTTTTCCGGGCACGCCTCTGCGCGCGCATTGGGGCCTGCCTGATCCGGCAGATGAAGCGGGCGGCGAAGCGGCCGAAGATGCCGCCTTCGAAGACACCTGGCGCTGGCTTTCGATGCGGGCCGAAGCGTTTCTGGCCCTGCCGTTCGAGACAATGGATCGCACCGAGTTGACCCAAGCCCTTGCCGAATTCGGCCAGATGGAAGGTGCTGCATGAGCAATCGTCCCCGCCTGTCGTTTCTCGACCGGTATCTCACCTTGTGGATTTTCCTCGCCATGGCGATTGGGGTCGGGATGGGATCGGCATTTTCCGGTCTGCCGGGCTTCATCAACAGCCTGTCGATCGGAACAACCAACATTCCGATTGCCATCGGCCTGATCCTGATGATGTACCCCCCGCTCGCGCGGGTGCGCTACGAAGAATTGCCGCGCGTGTTCGAGGATCGGCGGGTTCTTGCGATCTCTTTGATCCAGAACTGGATCATCGGCCCGGTGCTGATGTTCGCACTGGCAGTCATTTTTCTGAGCGACAAGCCGGAATATATGACGGGCCTGATCCTGATCGGCCTTGCGCGCTGCATTGCGATGGTGATCGTCTGGAACCAGCTCGCCAAGGGTGACAACCAGTATGTCGCCGCGCTGGTCGCATTCAACTCGATCTTCCAGATCCTGTTCTTCAGCGTCTATGCATGGTTTTTCCTGGCATTCCTCCCGCCGCTGTTCGGTCTCGAAGGCAGCGTGATTAAGGTCAGCTTCTGGACCATTGCCCAAGCGGTACTGATCTATCTGGGCGTTCCGCTTCTGGCTGGCTTCCTCACCCGCAAGTGGTTGGCCAAGGCCAAGGACAACGCGTGGTACGAAGGCACTTTCCTGCCCAAGATCGGCCCGATCACTCTTGTCGCGCTGCTCTTCACCATTGTTGCCATGTTCAGCCTCAAGGGCAACGAGATCCTCACGCTTCCGGGCGACACCCTGCGTATCGCCATTCCGCTCACGATCTACTTCGTTGTGCAGTTCACGATCAGTTTCTTCATGGGCAAGCTGATCGCCAGCGATTATCCGCGCACGACGGCGGTGGCCTTTACGGCCGCGGGCAACAATTTCGAGCTGGCAATTGCTGTTGCCATTGCCGCCTTTGGCCTGGCCTCACCGGTGGCTTTTGCCGCAGTGATCGGCCCTCTGGTTGAAGTGCCGGTGCTGATCTTGTTGGTCAATGTCGCCTTCTGGTTTGGTCGACGCTGGTTTGCTGACACTGTGCCACAATAGGCGTACCTGCGCCGTATCTGAACCACATCCTCTGCCTGACGGAGTTTCGAGTTACCATGTCCGATTTTAGCTACCTGCGCGCACTTTCAGACGCCGACCATCTTCCTGCCTTGAAGCCGGAATATGCCTATCGTCGACCGGCACAGGGACTTGGTGAATTCGATGCTCCGCCTCGGGTGCTGTTGCTCTACGGCTCCTTGCGCGAACGCTCCTACTCCCGTCTGGTGGTGGAGGAATCTGCGCGCCTCTTGCAGTTCTTCGGTTGCGAAACACGCATATTTGACCCGCGCGATCTGCCGCTTCCCGATCAGATCGAGGGCGATAAGCACCCCGCCGTTGATGAACTGCGCGAACATTCGCTGTGGTCGGAAGCACAGGTCTGGTGCAGTCCCGAGCGCCACGGCCAGATCACCGGCATCATGAAAACGCAGATCGACCATCTGCCGCTCGCCATGAAGGGTATGCGCCCCACACAAGGGCGCACGCTGGCGGTGATGCAGGTCAGCGCGGGGTCTCAGTCGTTCAATTCAGTCAACACCTTGCGCATTCTTGGCCGCTGGATGCGGATGTTCACCATCCCCAATCAGTCCTCCGTCGCCAAAGCCTATGAAGAATTTGACGAGGCGGGCCGCATGAAACCCTCATCCTACTATGATCGAATCGTTGATGTCTGCGAGGAACTGGTGCGGATAACGGTCCTACTGCGCCCGCACGCCGAGCAACTGGTCGACCGCTATTCCGAGCGCGTCGAGCGCGATTGCCCAGTCGAGACACCAGTCGAAAAGGCAGGGTTAAACAGCGTGTGACCAGTTAAAGGCAGTTTTGCGAAGGCAATCTCGAGCAAATGTCGGAGGACTTCGTTGGTGTGGGCCGACGGTGATCGGGTCTTACTAGCCGACAAAGTCAAAGTGGGAGGAATGGCTTTCGAGTTCCCTGAACCCGAAAGGATTTTCCATGTATCCCAGTCAACTGGATCCCCCAGTTTTTGTAGACCTTCTCGCGGAAGCTTCGTTCCGTTTAGCGCCGCACCTGGCTGCCGACGAAAAAATCACTCGTAGGATTCTCAACGCCGCCATGGAGGCAGCAACAGGTTCCACCTCTGCCTCTGGTGTCTGGTCTCAGCGTGACAGCTTCCAAATGCTGGAAATGGCTGTGCTTCGCTGTATCGTCGAGCAATCTGTCCCGTCCTTTGTCCAGCCGGCACTCGCTTTTCTGAATGATCTTGAAGTCCGTCTGCCAAACCAGACCGTCCGCAGCGAGGAGCAGGTTGAACATCAGCACTTTTCGACGCCACTTGGGCTCGCTTGGCTGGCTGCCCATCTTGCCGATGTCCAACCTGACGATGTGGTGCTCGAACCCAGTGCCGGCACCGGAATGCTGGCTGTCTGGGCCAGACATGCCAGCAGCCTTCACCTCAACGAGATCGATCCGGTCCGTCAGGAAATCCTTCGGCACCTGTTTCCGGGCGCGAACGTGACCGATCATGACGCCGCCCGCATTGGCGCCCATCTGACCCAACGCCCCAACGTGATCCTGATGAACCCGCCCTACGCTCGCAACGCTGCTGGTCTCGAAGATCCCACTACGGCAGCGCGCCATCTGGCGGCAGCTTTCGGTGTTCTTAAACCCGATGGCCGCCTCGTTGCCATCATGCCAGACAGCTTCCAGCCCCACGGGCGCCGCGCGGAACTGTTCCAGCGCGCGTTGCAAGGCGCGAGCGTCGCCTTCCATGCCCGGCTTGAGGGTGCCTTTGCCAAACAGGGCACCTCGATTGCTGTGCGCTTGCTGGTGATCGACAAGTGTGCTGGCTCCGTCAGCACCACCGTCGTAAACCGGGCCACGCTTAATGATCTGGTGCCTTTCCTGTCCAAGGTTCCGCCGCGCCGTCGGGTTGTAACTGAATTGGCGCTCGTGGCCACACCTCCTGTTTCGCCTGCCAAAACCACGTCCACCTTGCTGGGCGGATTCCGCTCAGCCGCACCGAAACTGGCCGCAGCAGCGTCGCGCGGCGATGCCACAGGCGCCATCCCGCTGGCCTACCGCCTGCGCGACACCATCGCCGACGCCGAGCAGGCTATCGGCGTCTATGTCGCCTATCGTCCGCAACGACTTGTCTTTGACGATGCTGCGGATCACCCGACCCAACTGGTGGAATCGGCAGCCATGGCCTCGGTGGCGCTGCCAGTACCAAGCTACGTCCCCCAGCTTCCTGCCAAGGTGATCCGCGACCGCATGCTGAGCCGCGCCCAGCTTGAAACACTGGTTCATGCGCTCGACGCAACATCTTCTGATCTCCCCGGCCGCTATCGCGTGCCTGAACGAGGCCTTGAACTGGTGCCTGATGCCGAAGGAGCCAGCTACCGCTGCGGCTTCTTCCTCGGCGACGGCACCGGGGCTGGCAAGGGCCGCCAGCTTGCCTCGATCCTGATGGATCAATGGCTGCGCGGCAACCGTCGTCATTTATGGATCAGCGAGAGCAATGCCCTGATCTTATCCAGACTCTGTGAGTCTGTCTTAGCGAGAGCACCTCCGGTACAATGGGGCGGATATTCGCGACGGAT
>NZ_MKVS01000019.1:0-371276 GCF_001898925.1 Novosphingobium sp. 63-713 | reverse complement strand
GCGACGTCACAGTCACATGAGTGATAAGTCGATCAAGATCAGGGGTATTCCCAATTCCTTGGCTCACCGAAGATGCTGGCCCACTCGCTGAAGCTCAGGTTGGTGGTGATCACCACGCTGGTGCGCTCGTAGAGTTTGCTGAGCAGGTGGAACAGCAGGGCCCCGCCTGACGGGCTGAACGGGAGATATCCCAACTCATCCAATATGATGAGATCAAGCTTGAGCAGCCGATCGGCCAATTGTCCCGCTTTGTTGGCCGCCTTGCAGCATCACGACCACGGCAGCGCTGGCGGGATCATGACGCATGGCGCATCTCCCTCAGCGTGTCATAGCGACATACATCGGCTTTGGGCTTCTGGCCAAGGCGCAGAGCCTGCGGTGCATCGATGGGTGGCGCTGGTGGCGCCTTGCCGTCAATGAGGCGATGCAGCACGTTGAGAACATGGGTTTTGGTTGCAACCCCATCCTCAAGCGCCAGTTCGACGGCGCGCAGGACGGCCTGTTCGTCATGGTGCAAAACAAGGGAGAGGATCTCGACCATCTCCTTGTCACCGCCAAGCCGCTTGAGCAGTTGGGCCTGCAATCGCCGGAATGCCTCGGGCATCTCGAGGAAGGGAGCACCGTTGCGCAATGCGCCGGGTTTGCGCTGAACGACTGCCAGATAATGCCGCCAGTCATAGATCGTGTGTCCCGGTTTTTGGTGGGACCGGTCAATGATCCGCGCGTGCTCGCACAGGACTTGTCCTTCCGCGACGATGACAAGCCGCTCGGGGTAAACGCGCAGACTGACGGGCCGATTGGCAGCGGTTGCGCTCGAAGGCGATCAGGCAGGTGGGGGACACGCGCGTGGTCTGCTCGACAAAGCCGTCGAAGGGCCGCCCGATAGGCATTAGGCTGGCCACCTCTTCGGCGTGCACATCGGCGATGGTGCCGGGTAGTACGCCGTGCTGAATGTCGGCCCACTGCGCGATGCACTGCTCCTCAAGCCAGTCATTGAGGGCGGCGAGGTCTGGGAAGCTGGGCATGGGTTGCCACAGGCGGCGGCGGGCATCCTGAACGTTCTTCTCGACTTGTCCCTTCTCCCAACCCGAGGCTGGATTACAGAAATCCGTCTCGAACAGATAATGGCTGGCCAGCGCAGCAAACCGGGCGTTGACTTGGCGTGCCTTACCACGGCCGATCTTGTCGACCGCTGTTTTCATATTATCAAAGATCCCGCGTTGCGACACACCGCCCAGTACCCGGTATGCCTGCGTCAGGGCGTCAAACAACATCTCGTGCGTCTGCAGCAGGTAGGCCCGCACGATGAAAGCGCGGCTATGCGAAAGCTTGGTGTGGGCTACCTGCAACTTGACCGGCTTGCCGCCCAGAACGGCGTAATCCTCGCTCCAATCGAACTGGAAGGCTTCACCGGTCTGGAAGGCCAGCGGCACGAATGTTCTGCGCCCGCTGGTCTGCTGCTCATACTGGCGCTCACGCTTCCAGTCCCGCGCAAAGGCCGCCACGCGACAGTAAGATCCATCATACCCCAGCACGACGAGATCAGCGTAAAGCTGCTTGGCCGTCCGCTTCTGTTTGCGCGACTTGCCTGCCTCAACCCGCAGCCAACCCGTCAGTTTCTCGGCAAAAGGGGCCAGCTTGCTTGGCCGGGCGGGTACCTTGAACGCCGGTTCAACCGCGTCGGCCCGACGATATTTGCGGATCGTGTTGCGCGACAAGCCGGTGCGCCGCTTGATCTCGCGAATGGGGGTGCCTTGGCGGGCCGAAGGCTATGCGCAGCATAAATGCCAGCGGCGGATCACACTGAGTGGGTCCATGTCGATCACTCCGATGCCTCCCGACTGTCAGCCGGAGGCGAGGAAAGCATGGGTCAATTCTCGGCGCTACTCAACAGCCAGATGTTTCGACGACGGGCATACGGATCTCTTTTTACATAATATAGAATATCGGTAATTTGAACCGCAGGGTCCCGGCGAGGGCCAAGCCCCATCAGACCCGGCAATACCTCCGCTCAACTCTTTTGGCGATCACGATCCTTCGCATCGATCAATTCGCCAATATCGGCGCTTTCCATCCCATGCTCGATCAGAAATGGTCCCAGATCCCCGGCGCGTGCGGTGTTTCCGTCATCCTTCATCACGGCGCAAATCACCGCCGCATCGCCGACACCGGCCATCCGGCACAATTCCACCGCCGCTTCGGTTGCCGACGGACGCGCGGCAACCCCGCCGCTGCTGGCGATAAGCGGAAAGACGTGGCCCGGCGAGACAATGTCCTGCGCGCTGGCTGTGGCCGACGTGGCCACCTGGATCGTCATGGCCCGATCAGCGGCGGAAATGCCCGTGGTAATGCCTTCCCGCGCTTCGATGGAGGGCGCAAAAGGCCGCCCGGTGCGCGCCAATGTTCCGGTATCCAGCAGTGTCAGCCCAAGGCGCACCGCCCGGTCCGGCGTAATGGCCAGACAGATCAGGCCCCGCGCATAACGCGCCATAAAGTTGATCGTTTCGGGTCGCACCAGACTGGCCGCCGCGACCAGATCGACATCGCCCCCGCGCAATCGGTCCCCGGTCAACAGGATGATCTCTCCACGGGCCAAAGCCGCCAGCGCCGGTTCCAGCCCGCTCATGCCGCCGCTCCAGCAAGGCTGCGCGCGCCCATCACGACCTGACCGCCCACCGTGGCCAGTTGCGTCGCGATCCTTGCGTCGGTGCAGGCCCCCTGCGCATCGAACAAACCTTGCGATGTGCGCACCGTCGCGCCCAGCGGCGTGGGCCAGCCACGCAGCGCATGGGTGATCGCACGCAGTGTCATCATGGTGCTCATTGTCGCCTGATCGCCATAGGCCGTGGCGATCAGGCCAACGGCGCGGCCGTCCAGATAGGGCCGCGCGTCCCGGGCCAGATCTTCCAGATAATCCAACGCATTCTTGACCAAACCTGAGACGGTTCCATGATAGCCGGGCGCGGCGATGATGATGCCGTCGGCCTGTCGAACGGCTTCGACCAGTTCGGCGCCCACCCCGGCCTGATGCCCTGCTCCGCGATAATGGGGCAGGACACTGAGATAGGCCCCGCCGAAATGGCTGACATCCGCGCCCGCCTCCCGTGCGGCCTTTCCGGCCAGCAACAGGGCGCTTTCCGTGGTGCTGCCGTTTGTGACAGTGCCGCCAATGCAAACTACTTTCATGGTCACGCTCTCCTCTCCGCCATATATTTTTCCAGCCGCGCGGTCTGGTGCCCGTCAAAGCGCAGCCCCAGTTTGGTGCGCCGCCACAGGATGTCGGCGGCTTCTACCGCCCATTCCTCGCGCATCATCCAATCCACCTCGCGGGCGCAAAGGCTGTGGCCGAAATCCTCGCCATCCTGCGCGGCGGAGGCCCCCACCGGCCCATCCTGCGCCAGCACATAGGTTCCATGACACCGCACCAGTCGTCGGATCGTCCGCTCCGGCAAATCGGGGCGCCGCGCGCGCAGGGCGGCGATGAGATCCTGCTGCCCTTCCTTGGGAAAATCGCCGCCCGGCAAGGCCGCCTCATGCGTCCAGGGCGCGCCGGTGATCGCCGGAACCAGCGGCGCCAGACGATCGACCGCGCTCGCTGCCAGATGGCGGTAAGTGGTGATCTTGCCTCCGAAAACCGAGAGCAGAGGCGCATCACTTCCCTCACCATCGGCGCCCCCGTCCACCTCGAAGCGATAGCCGCGCGTGGCCGCCTCCGGCCGCCCGGAACCATCGGAAACCAGCGGGCGGACCCCGGAATAGGTCCAGACCACGTCATCCGGTGTGATCTGGCGCTGGAAATATTCATTCACCCCGGCGCAGAGATAGGCGATCTCCTCCTCGCTGGCGCGCACATCGGACAGCGGCCCGGTGTGATCGCGGTCGGTCGTGCCGATCAGGGTGAAATCCTCTTCATAGGGGATGGCGAAAAAGATGCGGCCATCGGCAAGCTGGAAGAAATAGGCTTTCTCGTGGTCGAACAGGCGTGGGACGACGATATGCGATCCGCGCACCAGCCGCATTTGCTGCTGCGTCGCCTGCCCCGCCTGGCCCAGCAGATCCAGCACGGCCGGACCGGCGGCATTAACCACGGCTCCGGCGGTGAAGGAGCCCTGCGATGTTTCTATATGCCAAAACCCCTCATCCCGGCGCAGCCCTTCGACCTTGCAGCGCGTGCGGATATCCGCGCCGCGCATCTCCGCATCGCGCGCATTGAGCACGACCAGTCTGGCATCATCCACCCAGCCGTCGGAATAGACGAAGCCCTTGGTATAAGAGGGTTTCAGCACCTGCCCCTCGGGGTTGCGGGTCAGGTCGATGGTCTGTGTGGCGGGCAGCGCTCGCCGCCCGCCGATATGGTCATAGAGAAACAGGCCAAGCCGCAGCAGCCAGCGCGGACGCAGCCCCGACCGATGCGGCAGGACAAAACGCAGCGGCCAGATTATATGGGGCGCGATGCTCCACAAAACCTCGCGCTCGCTCAAAGCCTCACGCACCAGCGCGAATTCGTAATGTTCCAGATAGCGCAGCCCGCCATGGATCAGCTTGGTGCTGGCCGAGGACGTGCCCTGCGCCAGATCGCCCTGTTCGAGCAACAGGACGCGCGCGCCGCGCCCGGCGGCATCGCGGGCGATCCCCGCCCCGTTGATGCCCCCGCCGATGATGGCCAGATCATAGTCCGGTTTCATGGGATCACCCCCTTCATTGAATAACCCAGAAGGCAAAGCCGAAAGCGACAAGGAACGAGGTGGCCGTCGCCGCCAGCACCGGCAGCACCGAGTTCCATCCCAGTTGGAGAATGAGGTCCGTCCGGGTCCGCATCGCCGTGGCCGTCACCGCCAGCAGCAGCAACCCTTTGGACAGCAAAAGCGCATTGGCCGAAATCAGTGCGGGAACGGCCACCAGCGAATGGCCGACCACCAGCGCCAGAAAGGCCAGAATGAAGGGCGGCAGTGCCAGCGCCTTCCATGGAGAAACATCATCGCCGCGCGCATCGAAACGCTGAATGACCACTGCGGCCAGCGCCACCAGCGGCCCCAGCAGGGCGACGCGGGTGAGCTTGACCACCGTGGCCGCCGCGCCTGCGGCATTGGACACGGCATAGCCGCCGCCAATCGACTGCGCGACATCATGAATGGCCGCGCCGGTCAGGAAACCGGCCTGACGCGCGTCGAAATGGGCCACGCGGGCCAGTTCGGGATAGATCGTCATGGCCAGCGCGCTGGCAATCGAGACGACCACCAGCGTCAGGGTAAATTGCGCCTGGCTGACCCTTTCGCGCCCGACCACGCCATAAAGCGCCAGCGCCGCCGAGGCCCCGCAAATGGCCGTGGCGCCCCCGGCCAGAATGCCGATCGCCAGCCCCTGCCCTGCCATCCGCGCGCCCAGCAGCGCAGCCACGATCGCCGCCGTCATCACCACCAGCAGCGCGACAAAGGGCACCAGCCCCAGCGCTCCGATTTCCGAAAGCGTGACCTGAAAACCCAGCAGCACGATACCCCAGCGCAAACAGGTGCGCCCCACGAATTCCAGCCCCGGCGAAGTGCGCGGATCGGCCGAAACAAATTGCATCGCCAGCCCGAGGATTAACCCCATCAGGATGATCGGCATACCATAATGGTCGGAAAACCACGCGCCCGCCGCGCTGACAATCGCGCTGATGGCGACGCCGGGCATGAGCTGGCGCCATTTGGCCGGAGGAGCGGGCGGCGCGGGGGCCAAATGGGTTTCGCCAAACAGATCCCCTGCCCATAGCGGGGTGTTATCCTTGGCATCGGAGGGTGCCGGCATAGATTGCATCTTCCCCAAATGTTTTGTGCTTATGCTGCCTCGACCGAGAATCTGTCCCACGGTGTCACAACGCGCTTTCCTTATCCTCCAAAAGCGCTACTGTGCAAGAGCAAAGCGCCACGAATGCGCTCGGATTAGGGGAGAGATGGACCATGCAACCTGCCGCCAAGCGGGCTTCTTCCGGCGCGACCATGGCATTGGTCGCGCTGCTGTTTGCGGGCAATGCGCTCAATTATGTCGACAGGCAGGTGGTGGCCCTGCTCAAACCCACGCTTCAGGCCACATTCCATTGGAATGACGGCGATTTTGCGCATCTGGGTTCGGCTTTTCAATTTGCTGCGGCCGGTGCGCTGGTATTCGTGGGCTGGTTTATCGACCGTCTCGGCGTGCGGGTCGCCTATGGTGCGGCGGTCACCGTCTGGAGCCTGGCGGGGATGGCCCATGCCCTTGCCGCCAACGTTCAGCAATTCGTTACCGCCCGAGTCGTGCTGGCCATCGGCGAGACGGTCAGCACCCCTGCAGGCGTCAAATCGGCCACACTTTATCTGACGCCAGACCGCCGAAATCAGGCGTTGGGCATCATCAATACGGCTCCCAACATCGGCGCCATTCTGACACCGTTGATCATACCGCCTTTTGCCATGGCCTTTGGCTGGAAAGCCGCCTTTTTCGTGACCGGTGGGCTGGGTCTGGTCTGGTTGGCGGCATGGTGGTGGGGCACGCGTTCGCTCGAACCTGTGACCGAGGTGGCCGAACGTGCGCCCGTGAACTGGCGCGAATTGCTGGGCGCCCGCAGCAGTTGGGTGGTCATCGGCGCCAAATTCCTGACCGACGGGGTGTGGTGGTTCGTGCTGTTCTGGATGCCGGACTTCTTCAACCGGGTTTTCGGGATGAGTCAGGCACGGTTGGGCCTGCCGGTGGCCATCATCTTTTCTTTGGCGGCGGCGGGTGCGTTGACGGCGGGCGGCCTGTTTCCGCGCCTGCGCCGCAATGGGCACAGCGTCAATGCGGCGCGCAAGCGTTCGATGCTGTTCTTTGCGCTGGTGGTGCTGGCCATGCCGATGGCCTTGCTGACGCATAACGTGTGGCTGGCGGCGCTGTTGATCGGGCTGGGCCTGTTCGCGCATCAGGGTTTTTCGACCAATATCTTTGGCATGAGCACCGATATTGTCCCAGCCCAGCGCGTGGCCAGTGTGATCGCGCTGGGCGCTGTGGCGGGCAATCTGGCGGGCATGGGGGTGATCGAACTGGCGGGCTGGTCGCTTTCCAGCGGCTTTGGCTATACGCCGATGTTTATTCTGTGCGGCGGGGCCTATCTGTTGGCGCTGGGCTGGATCCATCTGGTGATGCCGCGGTTGGAAGCCGACTGAGCCATTCCCGCCCACAACAAAAAGGGGGCGCTCCGGTCTGGAGCGCCCCCTCTCTTTGTGCCTTGATTTTCAATCAGAAGTTATAGCGGGCGCTGATTCCGAAATAGCGCATCGCGTCGCGGGGGATCTGATAGCGATAGCTGCCCCCCGGCCCGCCGTTGATGATCGAGGCGGCATAGGCCTGGTCGAACAGGTTGCGCACCTGCGCCACGATCCGCCACTTGTCGGTGGGCGAAGCCAGACCGGCCTGAATATTGACCAGACCATAGGCCGGGATCGTGCCGAACTGGCGCTGCACATCATTGGGCGTGAAGAGCGACAACTGGCTCGACTGGAAATTGCCCGATGCGCCAAACACCAGATCGGCCCAGCCTTCGGTGCGCACGCGATGGTCGAGGCTGAGCGAACCTTTCCACTTGGGCGCATAGGCCAGCGGTGTGCCGGGCTGGATGATCGACGTGGCGGCCGCGCCGGGCGCCGCATAGAAGTTCACCACATGCGCATCCGTATAGGCCAGACCGCCGCTCAGCGTCGTATCCGGGCCAAGGCGCCAGGACATGTCGGCCTCGATGCCCTTGGTCGAAACCTCGCCCGCATTGGTAAAGCGGGTGACGACCACGCCTGCCACCAGATCCGGGTTATTCGCCTGGAAATTGTGATACTTGGCATAGAAGCCGGCGAGGTTCAGCGTCAGCTTCCCGCCAAACAGCGTGTTCTTGAGACCCACTTCAAAGGCATCGGACGTTTCGGGCGCAATCACATTGGTGCCCGAGGGCGTCAGGTTGAAGAAGATGTTATAGGCCGGGCCCTTATAGCCGCGCGCATAGCTGGCATAGGCCATCACATCGCGGCTGAGATCGGCCTGAACCACCGCCTTGCCCGAGAGATTGTCCTTCGAGGTGCCGGTGCGGAAGGGCACGCCGTTGGACACGCCCGTGTCATAGACGCCCTGATCGAAATTGCCGTTGATGCCCGGCCCGGCCAGCGTGGTGCGGCGGATGTGGAATACATCCAGCTTATCATGCGTATAGCGCAGCCCGCCGATCAACCGGACATGGTCGGCCAGCTTGAACGTTGCCTGACCAAAGACCGCCACGTTGTTGAAGGTCGAGCCGAAATCGGCCGTCGCGCTGGGGAAGGTCGAGGCATTGGCATTCGCGCTGCCGCAGGGGATCAGCACGCCCGTGGGCGCGGTTGCCGTGGCGGTGCAGACTTCATCATTGCGGGTGAAGATGCGCTCGGAAAACGCGCGCGAATAATAGGCGCCCAAGACATAGGACAGCCGGTTGCCCGCAGGCGAGGTCAGGCGCAGTTCTTGACTGAAAGTATTGGACTTTTGCGGACCGGTGTCGTGCAACTGGTTAAACCCGACATAGGCGCGGTCCAGCCAGTCGCCGTCGCGGATCTCGGTGTTGTTCCATTCGCGATAGGCGGTGATGCTGGTCAGCGTGTGGGTGCCGATGTCAATGTCGGCCTGCCCCGAAATGCCCCAGCCGTCCTCCTTGGTGCTGGTCACAAGGTTTTGATTGATAAAGCGGGTTTTGGCGCCCAGCGGCGTGGGCAACACATTGAAGGCGAGGCTGGTCGTTGGCGCGCCCGCACCCGTCAGCGCTCCGGTGGCAATGATGTCGGCGCAGCAATTGTCATTGTTGCGGTGATAATCGGCCGCCACATAGATCTTCACCCCGGTGCCGGGATTGTAAAGGAACTGTGCCCGGCCGCCGACATGGTCATAGCCGTTGACCATCGACTGGGTGGCCAGATTGCGAATATTGCCGTCATAACCACTGGCAAAGCCGGTGAAACGCGCGGCCAGATCCTTGCCCAGAGGAACGTTGAGCGCGCCCTTGACGCGCCATTCGTTGCCTTCGAAATAATTGGCCTCGATGCTGCCGGAAAATTCGTTCTTGGGCATTTGGCTGGTGATGTTGATCACGCCCGCGCTGGCATTTTTGCCGAACAGCGTTCCCTGCGGGCCGCGCAGCACTTCCATCTGGGCGATGTCGACCAGATCGCTGAACGCCTCGCCCGAGCGGGCATAGACCACGCCGTCCACCACGGTCGACACCGAAGGCTCGCCCGCGATCGAGAAAGTGGCCGTGCCGACGCCGCGCAGATAGATCGTCTGGTTGAGCGTGGTGCCCGATTTCTGGAAGTTGAGCGCCGGGACAAGCTGGGTCGCGCTTTCAATGCTCGGGCGGGCCGCGGCGGCCAGAGCCGCGCCGGTCAGGACCGAAACGGCTACCGGTACGCTGTGCAGCGACTCTGAGCGCTTCTGCGCGGTGACGACGATTTCTCCGGCAGAAGCTGAATCTGCTGCCTGCTGCGCCAGAGCGGGCGCGCTGCCCACGGCCAGAAGCGGCAGGCATAGCAAGGATGATAGTTTTGATTTCATGATAAAATCCTCCCCAATTGCGGGGGCTTGGGCAATCTTGCCTCTTCCCGCGATGGCTTCCCTCTCGCATTTTTTGACACTGCGATTGGTGGTTGATTTGCCTGCCGCGTGGCGATATGTCAAGCGGTGTCACATCGATCCAATGACGGATTGCCACGACCAAAACCAACGTTTGGATGAGCGATGCAGGTGCAATTTTCTCCGTTCAAAGACGGTTTTCAGCTGGATTTCGCCGGGCGGACTGTGCTTCGCCACGACTCGCAATGTCCTGCGCTGGTCATAGCGCGTGGCAATCCGTCGGTTGAGATGTATCGTGGCAATTTCCGTATCGAGGATGCGCCTTGCGACACCATCACCCCGACCGACTGGCGGATCGATGATGGCGCGGTCCTGCTGCTGCACGATGGCGCGCCGGTCGTCCGCATCGATCTGGATCAGGCCGCGCTGACTTTTCAGGCGCTCGACCCCGCTTTCGACCGCCTCTGGGTGCATTTCCATGCCGAACCGGGCGAAACCATCTGGGGCGGCGGCGAGCAGATGAGCTACCTTGCGCTCAATGGCCGCCGTTTCCCCATGTGGAGCAGCGAGCCCGGCGTGGGCCGCGACAAGAGCACCGAGCTGACCTGGGTCATGGATGAGACCGGGATGGCGGGCGGTGATTACTGGAACACCAACTATCCCCAGCCGACTATCCTCACTTCGCGCTGGCTGGCTCTCCATCTCGACGCCAGCGTTTACAGCGTGATCGACGCCAGTGTTCCGGGGCGAACCGCCTTTGAGGTCTGGGCCGATCAGGCGCGTTTCGAACTCTTCGCCGCCGATGGACCACAGGAACTTGTTGGCCAGCTTTCCCTTCGCTTCGGACGCCCCCGTGCCTTGCCGGACTGGGCGATTGGCGGGGCGATTGTCGGGCTGAAGCAGGGCGAAAAGAGCTTTGAGCGGCTCGAAGCCTTCATCGATGCAGGCGCCGCCGTCTCCGGCCTGTGGTGCGAGGATTGGGCGGGCATCCGCGAGACCAGCTTTGGTCGCCGCCTGTTCTGGGACTGGCAGCGCAGCGAGAAGCGCTATCCCGATCTGCCCGCGCGGATTAAGGCGCTGAATGAGCGCGGCATCCGTTTCCTCGCCTATGCCAACCCCTATCTGGCCGTGGATGGCGCGCTCTATCAGGAGGCGCTGAGCGGCGGCCATCTTTGCCGCAGGCTGGACAGCGACGAGCCCTATCTGGTCGATTTCGGCGAATTTGACTGCGGCGTCCTCGATTTCACCCGCGAGGAAAGTTGCGCCTGGTTTGCCGAGCGTATCCTGTGCCGTGAAATGCTGGACATTGGCATTGATGGCTGGATGGCCGACTTCGGCGAATATCTGCCCACCGATGTGCGTCTGGCGGGCGGCATGGACGCGATGGAGGCGCATAATCTCTGGCCAGTGCTTTGGGCGCAGGTCAATGACCGGGCGCTGGCCATGCGGGGCCGGCAAGGCGATGCGGTCTTCTTCATGCGCGCCGGGTTCAGCGGCGTTTCGGGCCATTGCCCGCTGCTCTGGGCCGGGGATCAGTCGGTCGATTTCACCCGCCATGACGGCATCGGCACGGTCATCACAGCGGCGCTGTCCGCAGGGCTGGTCGGCAATGCTTACAGCCATTCCGATTGCGGCGGCTATACCTCGCTGCATGGCAATATCCGCAGCGTCGAATTGATGCAGCGCTGGTGCGAACTGGCGGCCTTTGCCCCAGTCATGCGCAGCCATGAGGGCAACCGCCCCGATGACAATCTGCAATATGATTCAAGCCCGGAACTGCTGGCCAATTTCGCGATGTGGAGCAGGGTCCATGCCCATCTGGCCCCTTATGTCCGCCATCTGTGCGACGAGGCGGTGGCCACCGGCCTGCCCGCCCAGCGCCCGCTGTTCCTCCATTACCCGCAGGATGCATCGCTCTACACCCTTCAGGACCAGTTCCTCTATGGCGCCGACCTGCTGGTCGCCCCAGTGGTCGAAGAGGGCGCGACCCGTCGCCGCGTGACGCTGCCGGGCGGGCAAACATGGCGTCATGTGTGGTCCGGCGTGGATTATGCGCCGGGAACACATGACATTGCCGCGCCCATCGGCCATCCTCCTGTATTCTATCGGACAGAGAGCTCTTTTGCCGATCTGTTCGCCCAGATGGGGGGAATCGTGACGCAATGAGCGAGAGGTCCAATATTCGCGATGTGGCCGCATTGGCGGGGGTGGCGGTCAAAACGGTCAGCCGGGTGCTGAACGGCCATCCCTATGTCAGCGCCGCCATGCGCGAAAAGGTGGAGAAGGCGATGAAGGAGCTGGAATTCCGGCCCTCCATTGCCGCGCGCATCCTGACCGGATCGAAATCGAACCAGATCGCGCTGATCTATGACAACCACAGCCCCTATTACATGTTTCAGATCCAGAGCGGATGCTGGGATTATTGCAAGGCCCACGGCATCCGCCTGATCGCCCAGCCGGTCGATGTGGCTGATCCCGATGTGGACGATTCTGTGCGCGGGCTGGTAAGCGAAACGCATGTGGACGGGATCATCCTCTCCTCGCCGGTCACCGATTGCGTGGGCGTGCTTCAGGCGTTGGACGCGCTGGACGTGCCCTTTGTCCGCATTTCGCCCGGCACCAATCATGCGCTGACATCCTCGGTGTTCATGGACGATGCGCAGGCCGCCGATGACATGACCACGCATCTCATCAACATGGGCCATCGGCGGATCGGTTTCATCAAGGGCCACCCCAACCATATGTCGAGCGATGATCGCCTGTTCGGTTATCGCCGCGCTCTCGACCGGGCGGGCATCGCCTTTGAGCCGCAACTGGTGATGCCGGGCGAATTTGATTTTGAAAGCGGATTTGCGGCGGGCGGCATGTTGCTGGACATGGCCCTTCCGCCCACCGCGATCTTTGCCGCCAATGATGATATGGCCGCAGGCGTTCTGGCCATGGCGCATGGGCGAGGGATGGCGCTGCCCGAACAGCTTTCCGTGGTCGGGTTTGACGATACCACCCTGGCGCGCACCGTCTGGCCTGCCTTGACCACCATTCATCAGCCGATGGTCGAACTGGCCCGCACGGCCACCGAAATCCTCATCGCCGGGGGCGATATCACCCATCGCCGCCTGCCCCATACCCTTGTCGAACGCGCCTCGGTTGCGGCGCCTTTCAGGAAGAACCCATGAGCCTTTTGCCCCTCCCCCCCGCTGAGCGCCCTCTGGGGGCGTCCGGTTTGAATGTCGCTCCCATCGCGTGGGGCATGTGGCGCCTTGCCGAAGGCGGGCGCACGGCGGCTGATGCGGGGCGGCTGGTCCATGCTGCGCTGGACGCCGGGATCAACCTGCTCGACACTGCCGATATCTATGGTTTTGACGGCAAGGGCGGTTTTGGCGATGCGGAAAGCCTGCTGGGCGAGGTGATCGCCGCCGATCCGGGGCTGCATAATCGCTTTGTGCTGGCCACCAAGGGCGGCATCATGCCCCCCCTGCCCTATGACCAGTCGCCCGCCTATCTCTCGGCGGCCATTGATGCCTCGCTGCGGCGGCTCAAGGTCGAGACCATCGACCTCTATCAGGTCCACCGCCCCGACATTCTGGCCCATCCTGCCGAAGTTGCCCGCGTGCTGGACGACGCCGTGGTGGCCGGCAAGATCCGTAGCATCGGCGTGTCCAATTTCACGCAGGCGCAGGTCGCCACGCTCAACCATTTCCTGACCAACAAGCTGGTGGTCACTCAGCCCGAAATCAGCCCGTTGCGCATCACCGCCCTTGAAAACGGCGAGATGGATCAGGCGATGATGCTGGGCCTGACGCCGCTGGCGTGGTCGCCCCTGGGTGGGGGCCGTCTGGCCACGCCCGAAACCGCGCGCGATCTGGCCGTGGCCGCGGCGCTTGATGATGTTGCGGCGAACCGGGGCGTGTCGCGCACCGTGGCGGCCTACAGTTGGCTGATGGCCCACCCCGCCGGGATTATCCCCATCATCGGTTCACAAAACCCAGCCCGTATCGCCGAAGGGGCCGCCGCCCTCTCGGTCCAGTGGAGCCGGGAAGAATGGTACGGCGTGCTGGTCGCCGCACGAGGAGAGAGGCTGCCATGAGCGAAGAACAACCCAAGGGTCAACAGTGCGAAATCGCATGGTTTTCGGCCCTGTGTGACGATGACTATGAATTTCTGGGCGTGCATGACCCCTATCTGAAATCCAGTTGGGAGCATTGCCGCAACATCGTGATGCGCGCCGAAGAGGGCGGGTTCGACAATATCCTGCTCCCCTCGGGCTACAGCCTGGGGCTGGACACCACCGCCTTTGCCGCCGCCGTGGCGACGCAGGTGCGCCGGATCAAGCTGCTCTGGGCCACGCGCATTGGCGAGGACTGGCCGCCGCAACTGGCGCGCCGCATCGCCACGCTTGATCGCATCCTTGGCCCCAATGCCGACGGCACCGGCGGGCGGCTCAATGTGAACATCATTTCCTCGGACATGCCGGGTGAACAGATGGCCTCTGGCCCTCGCTATGCCCGCGCGACCGAAGTGATGAAGATCGTGCGTACGCTGCTCAACGGGCAATCGCTCGATCATGAGGGCGAGTTCTACAAGCTCAAGCTCGACCCACCGCGCATCACCACGATTTCGGGCAAGGCCCCTGCCTTCTACTTCGGCGGTCTGAGCCATGAGGCCCGCGAATGCGCGGCCGAGGGCTGCGATGTCTATCTGATGTGGCCCGACACGATGGACAAGGTGCGCGAAACCATCGCCGACATGAAAGCCCGCGCTGCCCGCTTCGGCCGCAGCCTGAAATTCGGCTATCGCGCCCATGTCATAGTGCGCGAAACCGAGGATGAGGCCCGCGCCTATGCCACCCGCCTTTTGTCCAAGCTGGACGACGAGGCAGGCCGCGCCATCCGCGAACAATCGCTCGACGCCAAGAATTTCGGGGTCCAGCGTCAAGCCGAATTGCGGCAGGCGGCGGGCAATGACGGCTATGTCGAAGATCATCTGTGGACCGGCATTGGGCGCGCGCGCTCGGGCTGCGGCGCGGCGATTATCGGTACGCCGGATCAGGTGCTCTCCAAACTGCGCGCCTATCAGGCCGAGGGGATCGAGGCCTTCATCCTGTCCGGCTATCCCCATGCGCAGGAAGCCGACCTGTTCGCCCGCCATGTCCTGCCGCATATCAAGCATGGTCCGCTGAATATCTGAAACCGACAAGAGGGGGCGGCATGGATCGCCCCCACCTCCATGCGGAGAGAGAAACCCATGCGCAGCGAGAATGCGAGCGATTTCCTGCTGGTGCTGGATGAGGGGACCACCTCGACCCGCGCCATTCTCTATGCGCCCGACGGCACGATTATCGGCGTAGCCCAGCGCGAGCTGACCCAGCATTATCCCGCGCCGGGCCTTATCGAACACGATGCCGGTGAAATCTGGACCCAGACTCTCGCCTGTGCGCGGATGATGGTGGAACAGGCGGGCGGGCCATCGCGCATTGCCGCCATCGGCATCACCAACCAGCGCGAAACGGTTCTGGCCTGGGACCGGCGCAGCGGGCAGCCTCTGGGCCGCGCCATCGTCTGGCAGGACCGCCGGACAGCCGAAATCTGCGAAGCCCTGCGCGCGGCGGGGCATGAGGCTATGGTGCGCGACAAGACGGGCCTCCTGCTCGATCCCTATTTCTCGGCCACCAAGATGCGCTGGATGCTCGACCATTGGCCGGCCGTGACGGCGGCGGGCGATGCTCTGGCCTTTGGCACGGTGGAAAGCTGGCTGGTCTGGAAACTGACCGGTGGGCTGCATATCACCGATGCCAGCAATGCGAGCCGGACCATGCTGATGGCGCTGGACGGGCCGGATTGGGATGACGATCTGCTGGCGCTGCATGGGCTTGCCCGCTCGGCGCTGCCCGAGATTGTCGATACGGCGGGTGTGTTTGGCCATACCTCGCCCGATCTGTTTGGCGCGCCCATCCCGATCTGCGGCCTTGCCGGGGATCAGCAGGCCGCCACCATCGGCCAGCAATGTCTGCGCGCTGGGCAGGTCAAGGCGACGCTGGGCACCGGCGCCTTTGTGCTGGCCAGCACCGGCACGGTGATCCCGCGCTCAAGCCATCGCCTGCTGGGCACGGTTCTGGCGCAGATGGGTGGTCGGCGGACCTATGCGCTCGAAGGTTCGGTGTTTGTCGCGGGCTCTTTGGTCAAATGGCTGCGCGATCAATTGTGCATGGTGGTGGCCGCCGCCGAGACCGAGACGCTGGCGCGCAGCGTGGCGGACAATGGCGGCGTCTGCATCCTGCCCGCGCTGTCGGGCCTTGGCGCGCCGCATTGGCGGGCCGAGGTGCGCGGCCATATTGCGGGCCTGTCGCACAGCACGGGCCGGGCGCATATCGTGCGCGCGGCGCTCGAAACCATTGCCCATCAGATGCATGACCTGCAAACCGCCTTTGCCGCCGACGGCGCGCCGTGGCATGATCTGCGCATTGACGGCGGCATGAGTGCTAATGACTGGATTGCGCAGGACCTGGCCGATATGCTCGACCTGCGTGTCGAACGTCCGGCGGGCGTCGAGACAACGGCGCTGGGCGCGGCGATGCTGGCCGGGGTGGGATGCGGTTTCTATGACGGGCTGGAGGAAGCGGCGGTTATGCGCAAGGGAGCCAAGACCTTCACCCCCGCCATGGCTGAAGGCGCGCGCGCCGCGCGTCTGGCGCAATGGCATGACCTGTTGGCCACCGAATTGGCGAAGCACGCGTAAGGAGCGCTTCTTGGGATGACACTTTTCAATCCGACTCTTTCGCGCCGAAATCTGCTGAGCGGTGTGGCGATGAGCGGCCTTGGCATGGTCACTCAGCCGCTTTGGGCGCAAACGGGGGCGCAGGACATGGTCGATCTGCACCTGCCCGACAAACCGTCCAAACGTCCGCTGACCAAGGCCTTTCCGCAAAAGGGCGAGATGATCCTGCAAAGGGTCCGCCCGCCCCTGCTGGAAACGCCGATGCAGGTGTTTGACCAGCATATTTTGACCCCCAATGACCAGTTCTATGTGCGCTGGCATTGGGCCAATATTCCCGAAAGCGTGGATGCCAAGGCCTTTCGCCTGACGGTGCGGGGCCATGTCGAACGCAAGGTGGAATTGCGGCTCGACGATCTGCTGCATGGTTTTGAACGGATCGAATATGTTGCCGTCAACCAATGTTCGGGCAATTCGCGCGGGCTGTTCTCGCCATCGGTGGCGGGGGCTGAATGGGGCCATGGCGCGATGGGCAATGCGCGCTGGACCGGGGTGCGGCTGCGCGATGTGCTGGACCGGGCGGGCGTGAAAGCGGGTGCGGTCGATGTCCGTTTCGGCGGGCTGGACGAGGCGTTGGTGAGCGAGGGGCCAAAGTTCCTCAAGTCGCTGGCCATCGATCATGCGCGCGATGGCGAGGTGATGATCGCCTATGCGATGAATGGCGAGCCTTTGCCGCTGCTCAACGGCTATCCTTTGCGGCTGATCGTGCCGGGCTGGTATTCGACCTATTGGGTCAAGATGCTCTCCGACATCGAAGTCCTGCCGCAAAAGGACGACAATTTCTGGATGGCCAAGGCCTATCAGGTGCCCAAGACGCCTTTCGGCCATGTTCCGCCCGGCACCGCCGATTTTCCCAAGGAGCCGATCAGCCGGATGGTGCCGCGCTCGCTCATTACCAATCTGGCCGAGGGACAGGTGGTGAAGGCGGGTGCCCCGTTGGCGATTTCGGGCATTGCGATGGGCGGCGATTGCGGCGTGGCCAAGGTCGAGATCTCCACCGATGGCGGTGCCACATGGCAGACCGCCGCACTGGGCGAGGATCTGGGGCCATATAGTCTGCGTCGGTTCACTCACCGCATCACCATGCCCGCAGGGCGCTTCACGCTGGCCTGTCGCTGCACCAACACCAAGGGTGTCAGCCAGCCTCTGGCGATGAATTGGAATCCGGGCGGTTACATGCGCGCGGGCGTCGAGACGCTGACGCTGGTGGCGGGAGAAAAGGCATGAAGGGCAAGCTGATGATGGGGCTGGCTCTGGCCGCCTCGGTCTGGTCTGTCACGGTAGGGGCGACACCGGCCAGGCAAGCCCCGCGCAAAGCCGCCGCGAAACCCGCAACGCCCTTTGCCTTTCGCAACGTCCGGGTGAGCCTGCCGCAGGATTTCGACGTGGAATATCCGGCGGGTGCCGGGGCCGATGCGGTCAATGCCAATTGCCGTGCCTGTCATTCGCCTTCGATGGTGCTGTCCCAGCCTCCCCTCTCGGCGGAAGAATGGCACAAGGAAGTGCGCAAGATGATCGATGTCTATAAGGCGCCCATCGCGGAAGATCAGGTTGGTGCGATCACCGGTTATCTCACGGCGCTGTCGGCGTCGGCCGCGAAATAGAAGGCGGCGGGCCGGGGGCAAACCCATTCTCAGAGCGTCTATACGGTTCTGTATAAGCGGCGTTTGACGCGGGCGGAAACCGGCCGTTGCGGGGGATTGTCCACCGCTTCGGGCCGGAATTGCAGGTCTGCAATCTGTCATAAACCGAGCGGGAGGCCATCTCTCTACTTGCACTGAAATGCATAAAATAACCTTTATAACAGGTAGATAGAACGCAATCTTTAACTGCCTTCTCCTGATCCGTCATGGGGAACGCCTCTCGGCCGCTGTCATCAAAGTTTCCCGGAATCGCTCTAGTCGCCCCCTGCAACAGCACGGGGCTGCCGCTCATTTATTTAATTAAATTGGCGTATTAAAAGGGGCGATATCAGATGCGTATTTCCGATCGGGTTTCCATGCTTGCCATGGGGCTGATGCTGGGCCTTTCCACACAGGCGCGGGCCGAGGATGCACCCGCTGCGCCCGCTCAGGCGCAGGACGCGCCCACCGATATCATCGTGACCGGTGCCGCCCGCGCTGAACGCCGTTTTGACGTGTCCTATGCGATCAACTCGCTGGGCCAGAACGACATTGCCAAAATCGCGCCCAAGAATTTCGCCGACCTGCTCGGCACCGTGCCCGGTATCCATGTCGAGGCCACCGGCGGCGAGGTTCAGAACATCACCCGCGTGCGCGGCATTCCCACTGATCGCGGCTATCTGATCTTTCAACAGGATGGCCTGCCGCTCTATCACGAAATTGACGGCGTGTTCTTCAACTCGGGCGAGGGCATGAACCGCTATGACCTGATGAGCGAGCGCGTGGAAATCGTGCGCGGCGGCCCCGCGCCGATCTATGCCAGCACCGCCGCCGCCATCGCCAACACGATCACCGTCACCGGCAAGGCGCAATCGGCAGGCAAGGCGCAGGTCACGCTGGGCGACACCGGCCTCTATCGCCTTGATGCGATGCAGTCCGGCCCGCTGGGAGATCGGACCTATTACGCCATCGGCGGCTTTCTGCGCCAGCATGACGGCTATCGCGACAGCGGCTTTCCCAGCGATCGCGGCGGCCAGATCCGCGCCAATATCAAGCATGACCTCGACAATGGCTATATCAAGGCCTCGGTCATGTATGTGAATGACCATAACCTGTTCTATCTGCCGATTCCGGTGGCCGATCCGCGCAATCCGGCCGTCTCGCTTGACCCCTATATCAACTATTTCAGCGGCACGATGAACTCGCCCTCGCTGCGCAATGTGGTGATCAAATATCGCGATGGCGTGGGCCAGACGCAGAGCCTGACGCGCGATCTGGCCAATGGCCGCCATATGCGCTTTTTCAATGCCGGGCTTGATTATCAGGGCGATTTCGGGGGCTGGCTGATCTCGGCCAAATTCGGCGCGACGCAGGGTAAGAGCAGCTTTGATGCCTTTTACTCCACCACCAACCCGGCCGACGCCACCACCTTTGCCAACAGCTATCTGACCGCCGCGCAGACCGCCTTTGGCGCGGTCACCCGCATGGGCTATGCGATTGCGGGCACCAATGGCCAAAGTGTCTATAACCCCGCCGCCGCCTCCGGCCTTGTCATGTCGGGCCAGTATCGCGCGGTGGAATCGAAATTCTACTCGGTTCAGGGCGACCTGAGCGTCACGCGCAAATTCGACACCCCTCTGGGCAGCCATGACCTGCGCGCCGGGCTCTACAGCTCGTTCTACGGCAACACCAATTTCACCGTCTATCAGGACATGCTGATCGAAGTCGCCGGTCAGCCGCGCACGCTCGATCTGGTCGCCTATTCGGCAGGCGGCGCGGTGCTGGGCTATGTTACGCAAAATGGTGTGCTGCGCTATGGCACTACGCTGGCCAATGCCAAGGCCGATGCGCGCATGATCGCCCTTTACGCCAATGACACCTGGGACATCACCGATGGTCTGCGGGTGGATGCGGGCATCCGGCGCGAATGGTATGGCTACACCGGCTTTGCCACCAACACGACCGCCGCCGATTTGGGCGATCCCACCACGCTGGCCGACAATGCGGTGCGCGCGCTCAACGCCACCGCCGTCAACCAGCGGCTGAACCCTTCGGCGACCAACTGGACCGTGGGCGTCAATTATGACTTTACCCGCCATCTGGGCGCCTATGCCCGCGTGTCCAATCTGGAAGTGCCGCCGCAGGCCAATGTCGTGGCCAGCATCAACCCGACCATCGTCCAGACCAAGGCGCGCCAGTACGAATTGGGCATAAAGGCCAGCTTCGGCCAGAACTACCTTTATGTGACAGGCTTTTACACCAAGTTTAACCCGTTCAACGCCTCTTTCGTCGCCTATAATCCCACCACGGGCCGCAACGATCAATCGGTGCCCTTCATCGGCGAGGCTGTGGCCAAGGGGATCGAAATGGACGGTCGCGTCGTGCCCGTCTCGTGGTTTGCCCTCAATGGCTCGATGACGCTGGCCGATCCGCAATATCGCAATCTGGCCAACAGCGCGGGCGCCGATCCCAGCGCGGTCAACGGCAAGCAGATCATTCGCGAGCCCAAATTCTTTGGCAACATCCGCCCCACGGTGAACCTCAAACTCGGCAAGGGCGATCTGGAGCTTTACGGGCGCTATGAATGGGTGGGCCGCCGCTATGTCGACCTGTTCAACCTGACCGCTCTGCCCGCTTATGAAACCTTCGGCGCGGGCGCCACGCTCAACTGGGGCGCATGGCGGGTGCAGGTGGTCGGCGACAATCTGACCAATGCCAAGGGCCTGACCGAGGGCAATCCCCGCACCGACCAGTTGGCCGGGCAAGGCGCGAGCGATGCCATTTACGGTCGCCCGCTGTTCGGGCGCAATGTGCGCCTGATCGTCGGCCTGTCGTGGTAATCCTCGCCTGAAAGGCGCCCATCGGGCCTCGCCGCGCCGGTCGCGGCGGGGCCTTGGGGCTTTCCGGCCAAGTGGAAGTGATAAGGATATGATGGGTAAAAATCCGATGCGCTGCCTCGTGTTGCTTTGCGCTGCCCTGATGTGGGCGCCGCATGTCGCGCTGGCCGCGAGCAGCCCTGTGGCGCCCGTCGTCCTGCCTGCGGCCGACCAGCCTCTGGCGCGGCGCATCGTGCCGCTGATGCATGATCTGGCGCAGGCGCCGGGGTGGCGCGCAGCCTTGCGCCGCGATGCCGATATGCAGGCGCTGGCCGCCGAGCGCGCGGCGCGGGTGACAGCAGCCGGGGAATGTACGCCGCAACCGGCCTGTCTGGCGCAAGCATGGCTGTGGAGCGAGACGGATCGTGACCGTGTATCGGCGGCGTTGGGCCGGATTGGCGCGGACCGGGCGCGGTTGACGGCTCTCGTCGGAGGGCGGATGCGCCCCTCGCGGCTTTATGCGCGCCATGCGGAATTGGGCGATGCCGCGCTGCTCGATGCGGCATGGCGCGAGGCGGCTGCCGGGCTGAACCATATTATCGCTGTTTATGCTCTGGACGAAAAGCCGCGCTTTCCGGTGATCGACAGCATGATTTTCGATATACGCGATGCTGCCTACCCTGCCCTGCTCAAATCCCATGCCGCTGTCACTCTGGCCGAGGGGCGCGGGGATGATACGGTTTTTGATCCCGCGTTGCGCTATGCGATGGGCCTGCTGGCGGCCAATGAGCGCGCCAATGCGATCGAATATCTGCCGCTTCCCTCAGGCCTTAATGCGCCCGCCTTCGCCGCCCTTCGTGCGACGAAGCAGACCGCCTATCCCTATTCGGCGGTGCTGGTGTTCGGTCATGGACCGGAAGATCCCGTCTCGCACACCGGCGTGCTGGGCCATTTGCGGCTGCGCCTTGCCGCTGCGCAACTGGCCAAGGGCGCGGCGCCGGTCATCATCCTGTCGGGCGGGCGGGTCCATCCCAACCGTACCGCCTATAATGAAGCGGTCGAGATGCGGCAGGAACTGATCTCGCTCTATGGCGTCTTGCCCGCGCAAATCGTGATTGAGCCCCATGCCCGCCACACCACGACGAACATGCGCAATTGCGCCCGCCTGCTGCTGGCCGCGCCTTTCGCGCAAGGCAAACCGGCTCTGCTCGTCACAGATCCGGCGACCCATGCCTATATCGGCGGCGAAGGCTTTGCCGCACGCAACCGCGCCGAACTGGGCTATGAACCGGGGCGCGTGACGGCGGGGCCGGATGTTCTTTCGCTGCGCTTTGTGCCGGACGCCCATTCCTTTCATGTCGATCCTCAGGACCCGATGGACCCATGAACAGGTTCCGCCTCGCCCTTGTCGCGTGTCTTATGACCGCAGCCCCCTTGCGGGCGGCGGAGCCGAAACCCTTGGTCGATCTGGTCAATCCTTTCGTGGGCACGCTGGAGGATTACGGGCAATTGACCCCGGCCGCCGTGGCTCCGTTCGGCATGGTGCAATTGGGGCCGGACACCGCGCCCGCCAACCATAATGGCTATGATTACGCCGCTCGAACCTTGCGCGGATTTTCCCATACCAGAGCGGTGGGCGTGGGCTGCGCAGGGGCGGGTGGCGATCTGTTGGTCGGGCTGGATTATGTCGGGGCACCCGAACTGGCGCGAATGGATAAAGCCAGCGAGCGCGCCGCGCCGGGCTTTTACCATTTGCGCTATGGCGGCGGGATTGTGGCCGATCTGGTGGCGACGCGCGGGGGCGGTGTTGCGCGCTTTACCCTGCCGCGCGCCGGGCGGGTGCGGCTGCGCCTCGATCCGGACCATGCCTATGCCAAGCGGATCAGCGCGACGTGGCTGACCAATACAACACAGGATCTGCGCGCCGAACTGGTGGCGGGGACGGTGTGCAATGCGGGGCGTTATCGCCTGTTCACGGCCTCTGCCCTGTGGCGCAACGGGCGGCGATTGGCCATGCCGATAGAGATCGGCCCGGACCGGCGCGCTTTTGTGGAGCTGAATGTGCGCCGGGGCGATGTGATCGAATGGCGCACGGGCCTCTCCTCGGTCGATGGCGATGGCGCCGCCCTTGTACGTGATATAGAGCTGGGCGCGCGCCGCTTTGCCATGCTGCAGGCGCAGACCAGGCGGCGCTGGCAGTCCTTGCTGGACCATTGGCGGCCCAGCGGGCCAACGCCGCGCCGAGCCCTGTTTGCCACTTCCCTGTTTCGCGCGCTGCAAACGCCGGTGGCGATTGCCGACAGCGATGGCCGCTATCGCGGCGCGGACGGGGCGATCCGCCATGCGCCCACCGGGCATCAGCGCTATGCCAGTTGGGCGATGTGGGACAATTACCGCACCTTGATGCCCTTGCTCGCGCTGTCCTACCCGCAACAGGCGCAGGATATTGCCGCCTCACTGGTTGAACTCTATCAGGCGGGCAAACAGCGCTGGGCCACCCGGCAGGAGCCTTTCCTGACCGTGCGGACCGAGCATAGCGGGGTCGCGCTGCTCGATTTCTATCGCAAGGGGATCACATTTGACGCCAAAGCCGCGCTGACCGGCATGGCGGCGGAAAGCACCACCCTCGCCCGCGCCACGCCCGATGAACAGATTGAGGCGGCCTATGATGACTGGGCAACCGGGCAACTGGCACAGGATCTGGGCGATGGCGCGATGGCTGAGCACTATGGCGAAAAGGCGCTGGCCTATCGCGCGATGTGGCTCGATGTGTTTCAGAACCTTGGCGCGGATGCCGATGTGGTCAAGGCACGGGGGCTCTATCAGGGGACGCTCTGGCAATATCGCTGGGCGCCGGTGTTCGATCTGCCCTGGCTGGTCGGGCAATTGGGGGCGGCGCGTTTCGACGCTGAACTGGCGCGTTTCTTTGCTGACGATCTCTACAACATGACCAACCAGCCCGACATTCAGACGCCCTTTCTCTTCGCCTGGCGCGGGCATCGGACGCAAAGCGACACGCTCGTCCATCGCCTGCTCACGCAGCCGGTCAATCACCCCTACACCAATGCAGGCAAGCGCCCCACCCCATGGCGCGGGCTCAGCTTCGCTCTGGCGCCGCAGGGGTTTGCCGATGGGATGGATGATGATGCGGGCGGCATGACGAGTTGGCATGTCTGGGCCTCGCTGGGCCTCTATCCGCTGGTGCCGGGGCGCCCGGATTATGTGGTGATCTGCCCGGCCTTTGACCGTATGCAAGTGCGGGTGGTCGGCGGCTGGGCGGATATTCGGCGGGAATTGGGCGCGCATTCAACGGCCCGCTGGACCGGCAGGGGTGAATTGTCGCGGGCGTTGGGGACGGTGCTGCCCCATGCCGATCTGGCCAAGGGCGGTGTGTTGAATGTGAATTGCGAGCGGGGGCTGTGACCGCCCGAGAGAATGCCATATCCAATTTTCATTATTGATCTGGCTTTTTGTTGAAATTGGCCCTACCAATGATTCCGCCCGACAGAGAAAACATAGTGGGAGTGGACAGGCATGGCACGGAAATGGAACAGCCGATGGGCCTATGGCGCGGCGCTGATGGTGATCGCAGCGGCGGGGGCATCGGGCGCACAATCGGCGCAGGCGCAGACCGCAAACCCCTGGATGACGGCAACCATTGTGGCCGAGCAGAAGAGCGCGCCAGATGACGCAGCCCGTGAAGCGGTGGCGCGGCGGCGCGCGAAACTGCTGATTTCGGCGATGACGCTGGATCAGAAATTGCAGCAATTGACCGGGGCCAAGCCCGAAATTTTGCCTGATCTGCCCGCCTGCCTCGGCGGGCGCCATGTTACCGGCATTGCCTCGCTGGACATCCCCACCTTCCGCGTCACCAACGGCCCGGTCGGTTTGGGTCAGAACGACTGCGTCTCGCCCGAGGTGGCCAAGACCGTGCTGCATATGCCCGGTTTTGGGGATATTTCCGCCGCCTATGGACATCCCAGCTCGGCCAAGGCAACTGCCTTGCCTTCGGCCATTGGCGCGGCGGCCTCCTTCGATCCGGCCGTGGCGGGCATGTATGGCGAGGTGATCGCTGCTGAAATGCTCGATCTGGGGCTGCATGTGTTTGAGGCGCCCGGCGTCAACCTTGCCCGCCTGCCGATCCTTGGCCGCAACATGGAATATTTCGGCGAGGACCCCTATTTGAGCGGCTCGATGGCCGTGGCCGAAGCCAAGGCAATCCAGTCGCGCGGGTTGATCGCTATGGTCAAGCATTTCGCCGCCAATGAGCAGGAAACCAATCGTCAGACCATTCAGGAGACAGTGGACAGACAGGCCCTGCGCGAGCTGTATCTGTTGCCCTTCGAAATGGCGGTCAAGGATGGCAAGGTTGCGGCGGTGATGTGCGCCTATAATTACGTCAACGGCCAGTCCTCCTGCGAAAATCGCACGATGCTCGACGATGTGCTGCGCAAGGATTGGGGCTTTACCGGCTATGTCCAATCCGACTTTTTCGCGATGAAGAGCACGGTCGCCACGCTGCTCAATGGCGCCGATCATGAAATGCCGCTGCCGCTGCACTGGGCCCCCGCCAAGATCCGCGCGGCGCTGGACAAGGGCGAATTGACGCAGGCGCGGATCGATGAGGCGCTGGAGCGCCGCTATACCCAGACCTTCAAATTGGGCATTTTCGACCGCAAGCTGGAGCGTCGCCCGATTGACTTTGCCGCAGGCGGCAAAAAGGCACGCGAGATCGGCGGCCGTGCCACCGTGCTGCTGCAAAACAATGGCGCGCTGCCGCTGCGCAAGGATCTGCGCAAACTGGTGCTGATCGGCAAGGCCAGTCAGGTCTATGCCCAGCAGGCCGTGGCAGGCGGCGCCGTGGTGGGCGAACCGATGGGCGCGGGCGGGGGCAGTTCGGACGTTGTGCCCGAATATACAGTCACCCCGCTGGCGGGCCTGCGCGCGGCGCTGGCGGATCTGGGCAATGCGGGGGCCTCGGTCCGGCTGATCCTTGTAGATGACGCCAACACTTCGGCCACCATCGACGGCCAGAGCGCCACTTTCGCGCAGGTTCAGGCCGAAGCCGCCACCGCCGATGCCGTGGTGATGATGGCGGGCACGATTTCGGAGGAAGGCGCCGACCGCGCCACCTTCACCGACCAGACGGGCCATCAACTCGCCGCCTCGGCTGCCGCAGGCAGCAGCCTAGACTGGTATACGGGCCGCTCGAACAAGATCGCCACCCGCGATGGCGAGAACCGCGCGAAGAACAGCGGCACCGTGGCGATGATCGAGGCGCTGGTTGCCAATCCCAAGGTCGCGGCCAAATCGGTGCTGGTGCTGAAAGACAATGCGGGCGTTGCCCTGCCCGCCTCGCTGGTCGGGGCCAAGGGGCCTGCGATTGTCGAGGCTTGGTTCCCGGGGCAGGAGGACGGCAATATCGTGGCCGATGTCCTGTTCGGGCGGATCAATCCCTCGGGCAAATTGCCGGTCAGCCTGCCTTTCACCGGCAAGGGCTTCCTCGATCACGTCAATGCCACGCAGTTCCCCGGTACGATGTCGGCCGATGGCAAGCTGCAGACCGTGACCTACAGCGAGCAATTGGCGATCGGCTATCGCTGGTATGACGCCAATATCGGCGGAGCCTGTCCGGTCAGTAACGGGGCCAACACCTGCCTTGCTTTCCCCTTCGGCCATGGCCTGTCCTATACCAGCTTTGCCGTGGGCAAGCCGGAATTGACCCGCACAGGCGGCGCATGGCGGGCCACGGCCAGCGTCACCAACACCGGCAAGCGCGATGGCGCGCAGGTGCTTCAGGTCTATCTGGGCCTGCCCGCCAGCGCCGACAAGGTGGGGGCGAAGCAACCGCCGCGCCGCATGATCGGCTATCAGCGTGTCACTCTGGCGCCGGGCGAGACGAAGCAGGTGTCGATCACCATCGACCCGGCGGCCAGCCACCATCCGATGGGCGTCTGGGATGAAAAGGCCCATGGCTGGGTCATCCCCAAGGGCGACTTCACGGTATGGATCGGGGCGTCCTCTGCGCCGGGCGATCTGAAAAAGGCAGGAATTATCGCGCCTTGACGCGATAGGGGGCAGGCGGCCTTGATGGCTGGCCGCCTGCCCTTCCCTTTTACTGCGCCGCGCCCTTGCCCGCGCCGCGATAGCGTTGCAGCCAATAGCCATAGGGATCGGGCAGCAGCGAGGCAGGTTTTTCCTCACCCAGTGCGATGGCTAGTTCATAGGGATAGTGCGGATTGGCCAGCAGCGCCCGGCCCATCATCACCACATCCATCTGCCCCTTGGCCACGGCCCGTTCGGCATCATGGGGCGCATCGATGCACCATGCCGAACCCACCGGCATGGCCAAGGCGGAACGTACCTGCTCGACCACGGGGACAAAGAAGGCCGGGCCCCATGGAACCTTGGCCTCGATCGTAGAAAAGCCCATGGAAACATTAAGGAAATCCAGACCGCCATCGCGCATTTTTGCCGACAGGTCGATGGCCTGCGCCAGCGTTTCCTCGTCATGGCCGTCATATTCCACCACGCCGAAACGCGCCGTCAGCGGCAGGTTTTCCGGCCAGACGGCCCGCACCGCCGCCAACGTTTCCAGCATGAAGCGTCCCCGCCCCGCCGCATCGCCGCCATAGGCATCCTTGCGTTGGTTGGCATGGCGCGAGAAGAAGCTTTGCGCCAAATAGCCATGGGCGAAATGCAATTCGAGCCATTCGAAACCGGCGGCGCGGGCGCGGCGGGCAGCGGCGGCGAAATCACCCTGAACACGGGCAATATCGGCCTGCGTCATTTCACGCGGCACGCGGGGCAGCACCCCGCCAAAGGCGATGGCCGAGGGCGAGATGGTTTCCCAATAGCGCGGATCTTCGGGCGCGATATGATCATCGCCATCCCATGGGCGGTTGGCATTGGCCTTGCGCCCGGCATGGGCGATCTGGATGCCGGGCACGGCGCCTGCGGCCTTGATGGCGGCGGCGATCCGGGCAAGGCCCGCGATGTGATCGTCGCTCCACAGGCCAAGGCAATCGGGGCTGATGCGGCCATCGGGCGAAACACCGGTGGCCTCGACAATCACCAGACCCGCGCCGCCGCGCGCAAGGCCGGTGTAATGGGCAAGATGCCAATCAGACACGAAGCCGTCTTTCGCGCTGTATTGGCACATGGGCGGCACCGCGATGCGGTTGCGCAGGGTAACATCCTTCAGGCTGAAGGAGGTGAAAAGTGCAGACATGGAGGGGTTCCTTATGCGGGGATATCGCGGTTTTGGCGGGCGGGGATCTGCCCGGCGGGGATCATTGCGTTTGCAGCGAAATTGTCTTCAAAATCAGTGGCATAGCCTGAAGGCCAAGAGACGGAATTCTGCATTCGAAAGGGTTTGCCCTGTTCAGAAGTGGACAGGGCGCGATGTGAGGCCTATGCCCTTATAAGGCAAATCGCGGTTTGAAATACGGCCCATCAGCATGAATGATATCAGACAGCTCGACTTCAATCTTCTCAAGGCTTTCGATGCGTTGCTGGTCGAACGCAGCGTCACCCGCGCGGCCCATCGGCTCAGCCTGACCCAGCCGGCGGTGAGCGGGATGCTGGGGCGGCTGCGCGTGGCGCTGGATGATCCGCTGTTCGTGCGCTCCAGCCATGGCATCGTGCCCACGCCGCGCGCGCTGGCATTGGCGCAGCCGTTGCGGCGGATGATGAGCGAGGTGGAATGCATGCTCACCCGCCCGCAATTCGATCCGGCGAGCAGCACGGCCAGTTTCTCCATCGCGGCCAATGATTATGCGCAACTGGCCGTGCTGGTGCCGTGGCTGGAAGGGCTGCGGCGCGAGGCGCCGGGCATCCGCATCGCCATTCATTCCCTCGATGATGCGCGGCTGATGGCGGGCTTTGAACAGGGGCAGGTCGATCTGGCTCTGGTCACGCCCGAGGCTGCGCTGCCTGATCTCCATGCCGTGCGGCTCTATGAGGAAACTTACTCGCTGGCCCTGCGCGAGGGGCATCCGGCGGCGGAACGCGACATCACGCTCGATGATTTCTGCGCGCTAGATCATGGGCTGGTGTCCCTGCGCGGCGAGGCGTTCATGGGCGTGGTGGACCGTGCGCTGGCCGCCAATGGGCGCGAGCGGCGCGTCAGTTTCTCGGCCAGTTGCTTTCTCGTGCTGGTGCAGGTTCTGGCGCGTTCCGATCTGGTGGCGACAGTGCCGACGCGCCTGCTCGATGGCGTGGCCGGACTGATACGGCGGCCGCTGCCGCTGGCGGTGCCGGGCTTTACCAAACTGGCCGTGTGGCATGAACGCAGCCACCGCGACCCGGCGCATCAATGGCTGCGCGCCAGCCTGATTGCCAGCGCACGGACCGACCATCACGAGGCATAGGCCCGGTTTCAGGCCGGGACAGGCAGGATCGCTGTCCAAAATTGCGCTTCCTGACCGACCGGCGTGTCGATCTTGCGCAGGAAGACCAATGTGCCGTCGGGCAGGATGCGGAACAGGCTGAAACCTGCCGGGGTCATCCCGCCCTCGCGCAGCGGCATATCAACCATGCTGGCCGCCGCCAGCATCCGTCCGTCGGGCGAAATGGCAAAGCTGCGGATATGAAAGCCGCGCGGATCAATACGCTGGACCAGCGTGGGCAGGCCGGTGCGCGGGTGGAGCGCAAAGACCGCAATGGAATTGTCGCCCCCGGCAAAGACCTTGCGCCCGTCCACCTCGACCGTCGAACTGGCGCGGTTGGACACATAGAGCGCATGGCCGCGCGGATGGACATGGATCGCGCCGACAAGGGTTGTGGCGCCCTTGGCATCCTGGGGCGGCTGGTCGGTGGTCGACAGGATACGTTCCGGCTCGGGCGCCAGATGCGCGCCCAGGATGCGATGGGTATGCAACTGGTTCTGCCGCTCGACGGCGACATAGGCGAGCGGCAGATGCGGGTGGAAATCGACATGGCGCGGGCCATAGCCCAGCCCGCCCCGGCCCCCGACAGCGATGCTTTGCGCGTTGCGCAGATGGCCGCGGTTGAAATCGAACACCTTAAGCGCGCCCGGGTCTTCGGGCTTCTTGGCCGAGGCATCGTTGCCCCGCGTCACCAGCACCACCGATCGGCCCCCCGGCATCATGCGGATCTGATGCGCATAAATGCCAAGGTCGAGCGTCTCACCCTGCACCATCATCTCGCCCACCGCGCCATCGGGCCGTATCATGTGGACCGACAGATTGGCGGGCGCATTATAGGCGCAGAGCGCATAACGGCCGCTGGGGTCCACGCTCATATGCACCGGGCGCTGGCGCAGCACCACCGGTTCGCCATGAAACGAAAGCGCCCCGCCCCGCCCGATTTTCAATGCCACCAGTCGGTGGATCGATCCGCCGCCCACCGATCCGCCCGGCGCGTCCGATGTCGCGACATAGAGAAACCGCCCATCCGGGCCTGGCCAAGCATATTGGATCGGCGAAGGCAGGGTGATCGCGCTGACCTCGCCGCTGGCGCCGGTCATCGTGTCGAGGTTACGCCATGCCATGACGCTGCCCGTTGCGGCGTAGAGCGTGTTGGCCCGGCGCGGGGTGGCCGCGAAGGCGGGCCTGCCGGTCAGAGCGGCGGCAGCCAGCCCTTTGGAAAAATCGCGGCGTTGGATGTTCATGTCTCTTCCCGAAGTGGCCCTTGCGTCCGGGCCGATATTTTTATTTGCACGCGTCGATAGGGGCAGGCGTCTGTTCCTGAACTACCGCTCAAACAGGCGGTCGGCCAGCGGTTCGCGCGCCTGCCAGCCTTTCTGCTCCAACTCGGGCGTTTCGGAAGGCTCCAGCGGGTAGCCGATGCACAAAAGCGCGATCAGCGACCAGTGATCGGGCACATCAAGCATCGCGCCCACCGCATGGGGATCGAGGATGGAGACCCAGCCCAGCCCGATCCCGCGTATCCGCGCCGCCAGCCACAAGGTCTGGATTGCCCCGACGCAGGAATAGCGCAGCATTTCGGGCATGGTGGCAATGCCCAGCCCATGGCCCGCGCTGGCTTGTTCATCACAGAACACGGCGAGCAATTCAGGCGCCTCGCGGATGCCGTGGAGCTTGAGCGCGAGATAGTCGTCATGGCGCGCCTCGCCCGCATAGCGCTGGGCCGCGCGCAGGTTTTCCTCGTCAACATGGTGGGCCAGCGTGTCGCGCAGTTGCGGCGAGCGCAGGCGCACGAAACGCCAGGGCTGGGAATGGCCGACCGAGGGCGAGAGCGCGGCCTGTTCGAGCAATTCGGCCATATCCCCTTCGGCCAAAGGATCGGGCGCGAAATGGCGCACATCGCGCCGCCAGCGCAGCAGCGTGTCGAATTTCTGCGCGAAATCGGCGTCGAACCGGGGCTGCGTCACGAGGTAAAGCCCTCCTTTCGCATCAGCTATATGTCGATGATCGGCCCCTGTCTTGCGGATAATGTCCCGCTCAGTCCTGATCCTCTTCGCCCACCACCCAGTCGTGCAGATCGGGAGCATTGCCGATGAGAGCCAGACCATGGGCGATCGAGGTCAGCTCATTGCCGCTGGCAAGGCGCCCATCGCCAAAACGGCGTTCGAACAAGCGCCGCACCGCCGGGATCAGCGAGGAGCCGCCCGTCAGGAAGACATGATCGACCTGATCCACGCCCAGCCCCGCGCGCGCCAGCACCGTATCGACCGTCTCCCCGATCCGCTGCAGGTCCGGCTCGATCCACGCCTCGAATTCCGCGCGCGAAACATCGGCCTCGATGGTCAGATCCGCATCGGCAAAGCGGAAATTGGCATGGGTCTGGGTGGAAAGCGCCCGCTTGAGCTGGCCCACCGCTTCATAGAGGGCATAGCCCAATTCCTGCTCGACAATGGTGATCATGCGCCCGATGGCGGCCGGATCACTGGCGCTGCGCTTCAACCGCGCCAATTGCTCCAGCGTGCGCCGGTTGCGCATCAGCGCCAGACGCGACCAGTCGCCAAAATCGGTGAAATGGCCGGCGGGGATCTCCAGCACCTTGTCAAACGAACGATAGGTGCCGCCCTTGCCCAGCAGCGGCAGCACCAGATGATCCATGATGCGATAGTCGAACCGGTCGCCCGCAATGCCGATACCCGCCGAAGCCAGCGGAACGCAGCGCCTCGCGGCCCCCGGCGCCTCGACCCGGACAAGCGAAAAGTCGCTGGTGCCCCCGCCGAAATCGGCCACCAGCAAGGTTGCGGGATCGCTGAGCCGCGAGGCAAAGCTGTAGGCCGCGCCCAGCGGTTCATAGACATAATGGACCGGCCGCCCCAGCATGGCGAACATCGCGTCATAGCGCCTGCGCGCCAGCGCCACATCGGGCCGCGACCCCACATAGCGCACCGGCCGCCCCACCACGACGCATTCGGGCCCATCCTTCATCGGATCGCCGCCATGCTGCATCAGATGGGTCAGGAAAATCTGCCCCAGCTCCTCAAACTTCAGCCGCTTTTCAAACAGATTGGCATGTTCGAAGGAAGCGCTGGCCGCCACCGATTTGAAGGATTGGAGAAACCGGCTGCCCTGGGGAAAATCGAGATATTCGGCAATCGCCCAAGGCCCCGCCTCATGCGCCAGCCCCCCGCGAAACGCCTCGTCCTGCCAGAAACACAGGGCCGAGCGGAACACCGAGGTGGGGCCATCGGGGGCGGCATATTCGATCATTTCGGCATGGGCCCAATCCGAGGCGCGGGCGATGACCGAATTGGTGGTGCCGAAATCGATCCCGATGGCGCGCGCCCCGCCCATGCCAACGCCCATATCAGCGAGGCTTTTTCGCAATGGCTGCGGTGAAATCGGGATCCTTGTTGGCCACCCAATCGACGAATTTGCGCACCGCCGGATTGGCCAGCAAGCCTTCGACATCCATGCCGTAGCGCTGCAATTCCGAATTGGTGAAATTGGTGATCAGCATCTGCTGGCAAATGCCGTGCATGGGCACGACATCGCGCCCGCCCCGGCTCTTGGGCACGGGATGGTGCCAGACTATCGTCGATCCGGTGGGCCGCCCGCAAAGCCAGCAAGGGACGGCCGGAGCGGGGGCCTCCTCTTCCTGATGTATATCGCCATAGGGGTCACGTTTCGAATGTTTGCGGGCCATGTCTGCTTCCAACTGGTTTGCCCCCCTATACCGGCCCGGTCCGGCAAGGCAATCATCTCGACCGGCACATCAACCGGGCGGCATACAGGAACCCAGCGCGCCGCCCTCGCACAGCACGCACATCGCATGGATGACGCCCGAGATCACCGGGTCCTTCAGCCGATACCAGCGCGTCTGCGCTTCGATGCGGACATGAACGACATCCTCGGCGCGCAGCATGGCCAGATGCTGCGACACCCCCGATTGCGACAGGCCGGTGATCGCCACCAGTTCGTTGACGCTCACCTCGCCCTCATCCATCCGGCACAGCATGAGCAGGCGTTCAGGATGGCTCATCACCTTGAGACGCCCGGCCATATGCGCGGCATGGAGTTTAAGTTCCGAAAGGTCCGATGGTTTCATACCGTCTCCTCGGAAAGAGAGACGCCATCATCGCGCAAGACCACATAGATCGCCGGGATCACCAGCAGCGTCAGCAGTGTCGAGGATGCCAGACCAAACAGCAGCGAGATCGCCAGCCCCTGAAAGATCGGATCGGTCAGGATCACGCTGGCCCCGATCATCGCCGCGGCCGCCGTCAGCGCGATGGGTTTGACGCGGATGCGCCCGGCCTCGATAAGCACCTGGCGCAGGCTCTTGCCGGGCGTGGCGGTATGGCGGATGAAATCGACCAGCAGGATCGAATTGCGCACGATGATCCCGGCCAGCGCGATAAAGCCGATCATCGAGGTGGCCGTAAAGGGCGCGCCAAACAGCATGTGCCCCGCCACGATCCCGATCAGCGTCAGCGGCACGGGCGTAAGGATCACCAGCGGCAGTTTGAAGCTGCCGAACTGACCCACCACCAGCACATAGATCGCCAGCAGCGCCACCATAAAGGCTCCGCCCATATCGCGGAACGTCACCCAGGTGATCTCCCATTCGCCGTCCCACAGGATCGAGGGGCGGCTTTCATCCTCGGGCTGGCCATGCATCAGGATGGCGGGTTTGGCCATGCCGTGCCCGGCCCAGTCATAAGCCTCCACCGCCCGGTCCACCGCGAGCAGGCCATAGATCGGCGCTTCATAGCGTCCCGCCAGATCGGCCATCACCATCGTCGCGCCCCGGCCATCGCGGCGGAAGATCGCCTGCCCGCCGGTTTCGCGCCGCGCATCGACCACCTCGCCAAGGCTGAGCAATTGTCCCGATGGCGTTGCGGCCACCGGCGTTGCCGCCAGCATGCCAGACCATTGGCGCTGGGCCTGATCCAGCCCGATTTCCACCGGCAAGGGATCGCGGTCCGCCCCGCGCGGCACATAGGCCAATGTCTGTCCGCCCATCAGCGCGCCGATGGAATCCAGCACCTGACCGCTGGACACCCCGTAATGGTCGATCCGGTCGCGGTCGGGCACCAGCCGCAAGGTGGGCCGCGCCTCGCCAAAGCTGTTGTCCGTATCGACGATGAAGGGCACCGAGCGGAAGATCTGTTCCAGCACCATCGCTGTCTTTTGCCGCGTGGCTTCATCCGGCCCGTAAACCTCGGCCAGCAAGGTAGCCAGCACCGGCGGTCCGGGCGGCGTTTCGACCACCTTGATGACGCCGCCCCTGGGCAGGGCCACCGCGCGCAGCCGCTCGCGCAGGTCCACGGCAATGGCATGGCTCGACCGGCTGCGCTCGCCCTTGGGGGCCAGAGTGACCATCACATCGCCCATTTCGGGCCGCGCGCGCAGGAAATAATGGCGCACCAATCCGTTGAAATTGAAAGGCGCGGCTGTCCCGGCATAGACTTCCATGGCGGAAACCTCGGGGATCTGGCGGGCGACGGCGGCGGCCTGTTCGGCGATGCGCCCGGTGGCTTCCAGCGATGTGCCTTCGGGCAGGTCGAGGACCATCTGCACCTCGCTCTTATTGTCAAAGGGCAGCAGCTTGACCGTCACCGCCTTGAAATAGAACATCGAGCAGGCCACCAGCGTGGCCACGCCGACACCCCACAGAAAGCGCTTGGCGCTGCCCCGTGTGGCGATGACGCGCGTGGCATAGCGGGCATAGATCGCCCCCAGACGGCCGCCGCTCTCGTGCTCATGTCCGTGGGCCAGCGCCCCGCGCGCAAAGCGGATCATCAGCCATGGCGCGATCACCACGGCGACAAAGAAGGAGAACACCATCGCCGCGCTGGCATTGATCGGAATGGGCGCCATATAAGGCCCCATCAGCCCCGAAACGAACAGCATCGGCAACAGCGCGGCCACCACCGTCAGCGTGGCGATGATCGTGGGATTGCCCACCTCGGCCACGGCGTCAATGGCGGCCTGTTGGCGCGACCGGCCATCGTCCATCCCCCAATGGCGCGCGATATTCTCGATCATCACAATCGCGTCATCGACCAGAATGCCGATGGAAAAGATCAGTGCGAAGAGTGAAACCCGGTTGATCGAAAAACCCATGATGCGCGAGGCAAACATGGTCAGCATGATCGTGGTGGGAATGACAATCGCCGTCACCCCTGCCTCACGCCAGCCAATGGCAAAGCCGATCAGGATAACGATGGACACCGTGGCCAGCGCCAGATGGAAAATCAGCTCATTGGCCTTTTCATCCGCGCTCTCGCCATAGTTGCGGGTGACATGGACGCTTACGCCCGCCGGGATCAGCCCGCCTTTCAGCGCCTCGACCCGCGCGACCACGGCCTGCGAGACATTGACCGCATTGGCGCCGTTGCGCTTGGCAATGGCGATCGAAACCGCAGGCGCCATCGACCAGTCCGCACCCTCGCGCGCCCAGCGCCAGCCATGCGCCTGATCCTGCGCCGCTCCCTGCTCGACCCGCGCGACATCGCCCAGCAGCACCGGCGCACCGCCCGCCGAACGGACCGTCAACCGGCGCAGCTCATCGGCGCTGGTCAGAGGCGCGCCGGCGGTGACGGCCAGCGCAGCCCCATCCTCGCGCACATTGCCTGCCGGGAACGACCGCCCGCCCTGCCGCACCGCCTCCATGACCGAGGACAAAGGCACATGCGCCGCCGAGAGCCTCGCCGGATCGGGAATCACGCGGATCGCCTCACGCTGCCCCCCGGTGATGAAGGTCAGGCCGACATCGTCCACCTTGGCCACTTCGGTCCGCAGCTTGGTCGCCAGCGTATAGAGGCTGCGCTCATCCCATCCCGCGCCTTTGGGCGTCAGGGTCAGCACAAGGATCGGTACGTCCGAAATACCGCGCACCGTGATCTGCGGCGGCAACACGCCTGCCGGGATCTTGTCGATATTCGCCTTGATCTTTTCATCCACACGGGTGGCCGCCGCCTCGGGGTCCTGCCCCACGGCGAAGCGGGCCGTGACCATCACGCCGTGATCCTCGGCCTGCGTGTAGACATGCTCGACGCCGTCGATGCTCTTGACGATCTGCTCCAGCGGCTTGCCCGCCAGTTCCACCCCGTCCGCCGCCGAGAGCCCCGGCGCGGCGACTCGAATATCGACCATCGGCACCTTGATCTGCGGCTCTTCCTCACGCGGGATCGTCACCGTGGCGATCAGACCGACAAGGATTGCGGCCAGCAGGAACAGCGGGGTCAGGGGCGAGGCGATGGTGGCCCGCGTGATGCGACCCGAAAGGCCCGGATTCATCGCCCCGCTCCCTGATCGACGCCGGCCAGCACATCGCCATCCCGGACGCCGGATAGAATTTCCACCATGCCGTTGGCGGCGGGCGCGATCTGCACCGGCACCTGCGATGGCGCGCCTTTGGCGCCGATCACGGTGGCGTAATCCAGCCCGTAGCGTGTGGAAATGAAGCTGCGCGGCACGATGATCGCGCGATGGGTTCCCGCTTCCACCTGGGCGGCCACGCGCCGCCCTATCAGTGCGGCGTCAAGGCCCTGCATCGCCACATCGGCGCTGACCTGCCCCGCCTGCACCGCCGGATAAATGCGCGTGACGGTGCCGTTCATGCCATCGGCGCGCACCTTGGCGCCGGGGCGGATCTTGGCCGCCAGCGCCTCGGGCATGTCCAGTCGCAGGACAACCGGGCCGGACGTGACCACCGCCACCACCATGCCCGGCGCGACCGGCGCGCCCGCAGGCACATCGGCGCGCAGCACGCGGCCATTGGCGGGTGCGATCACGGCGCCATTGCCCGCCATCGCGCGGATGCTGGCCTGCTGGGCGCGGGCGGCCTGGGTCTGAGCGCTGGCGGCCTGTGCGCCCGCCTCGGCCTGTTCCAGCCGTGCCTTGGCATAGACGCCATTGGCGGCCAGAAACTGCACCCTTTCCAGTTCCGCGCGCGCCTGCACGGCCTGCGCCTGCGCGGCGGCGGCCTGTGCGCCATAGGCGGCGGATTGATAGGAGAGCTGATTGTCGGTGATGCGGCCGATCACCTGTCCTTTATGCACGCTGTCGCCCGCCCGCACCGAAAGGGTGGAGAGGACGCCGGGAATGCGCGCCAGCACCTGCGCCTGATCCTGACTGGTCACCTCGGCCGAGACGCTTTGCCAGTCGGGCGCATCGGCGGCCTTCACCGTCATGCGCGGCCCGGCCGGAGCCTTGGCCGCCTCGGGCGCCGCCTGATCCGAACCGCCGCATCCTGCCAGAGCCGCCGCCATCGGCAATGCCATTGCCAGCCATCCACGCATCCGCCCTCTCCCTTGCTCGTTGGTTGTCTTCAGCGCTCGATCGGCAGGCCGGCCTTGGCCCAGGCGCCAAAGCCGCCCGCCAGATGGGTGTCGACGCTGGCCTGCGCGGCGGCGCATTTGTCCAGCGCCATGCCCGAACGCTTGCCGCCCAGACAGGTCAGCACCAGTTGCCGCCCCTCGACCGCAGGCAGGCGGCTGGGCTGGAAAGCGGAGAGCGGCATGTTGATCGAGCCGGGGATATGCCCGCCCGCAAATTCGTCCGGTTCGCGCACATCGACCACCATCGCCTGATTCGCGGCCAGCATGTTGGCCAGCTCATGAGCGTTGATTTCGCGGTGCCGGGCCGAATTTCCAAAGCCGAAGATCATGACATTGCATCCTTATGCCTCGGGCGGGATGGCCCGTTAAAAACATGCCTTGCTTATATGCTGCAAATATAATATTAGTCAAGCAGGATTGGAAGCGACGCCATGCAGGAGCCGCCCGAACCATCCGCAGATCACTGGGTCCGTATCGCATTGGGAGAGCCAAACCATGTCCTTGCCCGGAAACGCCATGCCCGGAAATTCCCTGCCGCGAATCGTCGTGCTGGGCGCGGGCCTCGGTGGCACGATCGCCGCCTATGAAATCCGCGACGCGACCAAGGGACGCGCCGAAGTCACCGTAGTTTCCGACAGCGAGGACTACTGGTTCGTGCCGTCCAACCCATGGGTGGCGGTGCGCTGGCGCGAGCCTGAGGCGATCCGGGTGCCGCTGGCGCCGGTGATGGCGAAAAAGGGCATTGGCTTTACCAGCGTGGGCGCGCTGCGCGTCCATCCGCAGGATCAGCGCATCGACCTGCGCGACGGCACCAGCATCACCTATGACTGGCTGGTGATCGCCACCGGGCCGGAACTGGCCTTTGACGAAATTCCGGGTTTCGGGCCGCAAGGCTATACCGTTTCGGTATGCCGGACCGATCATGCGGCCCATGCCGCCGACGCTTTCGACGCCTTTTGCGCCGATCCCAAGCCCATCGTTGTGGGCGCGGCGCAGGGGGCATCCTGTTTCGGCCCGGCCTATGAATTCGCGCTGATCCTCGACACCGAACTGCGCCGCCGCAAGATCCGCGACCGCGTGCCGATGACCTTTGTCACCAGCGAGCCCTATATCGGCCACCTCGGCCTTGACGGCGTGGGCGACACGAAGGGCCTGCTGGAAAGCGAGATGCGCGAGCGGCACATCAAATGGATCACCAATGCGCGCGTCGCCAGCATCGAACCGGGCATGATGCATGTCGAGGAAGTGGGCGAGGACGGCGCGGTCAAAAAGGCGCATGACCTGCCCTTTGGCTATTCGATGCTGCTGCCCGCGTTTCGGGGCGTCGAGGCGGTCCATGGCATAGAGGGTCTGACCAATCCGCGCGGCTTCATTCTGGCCGACCGGCATCAGCGCAACCCGACCTTCAAGAACATCTATTCGCTGGGCGTCTGCGTGGCGATCCCGCCGATCGGGCCGACCCCGGTGCCGGTGGGCGTGCCCAAGACCGGCTTTATGATTGAAAGCATGGTGACGGCGGTGGCCCATAATATCGCGTCCGAACTGGATGGGCGCGAACCGGACGAGGTGCCAAGCTGGAACGCGGTCTGTCTGGCCGATTTCGGCGACGGCGGCGTGGCCTTTGTCGCCCAGCCCCAGATCCCGCCGCGCAATGTCAACTGGTCCTCGCATGGCAAATGGGTCCATCTGGCCAAGGTCGGCTTTGAGAAGTACTTTCTCCACAAAGTCCGCTCCGGCACCAGCGAGCCGCTTTATGAAAAGCTCGCGCTCAACGTGCTGGGGATCAGCAAATTAAAAGAAACAACCAAGGAGAGCGTGCGATGACACTTGATACTGCTGTGATGCGTTTTGCCGGCACGGTCGTTCTGGCCAGCGCGCTGGCCGCCCATTTCATCCATCCGGCATGGATTTACCTGACCATGTTTGCCGGGGCCAATATGCTTCAGGCCAGCGTGACCGGATTTTGCCCGGCCGCAGTCCTGTTCCGGGCCATGGGCGTCAAGCCGGGCACGACGTTCAAGTAAGAGGGATCGGGCATGCGCCGCTTACTCATACTGCTGCCGCTGCTGGCGGCGGCTCCGGCATGGGCCAATGCGGCGCAGGCCAATGATCTGAACGCGGCCATCGCTGATGCCCTGGCCCATGCCCCCGCTCTGGCCGAGGCGCAGGCGGGGCAGGCCGAGGCCAAGGCGCGGCTGGACGGGGCGCGGGCGCAGGGCAACCCGATGCTCAGTGTCGAAGGACAGATTGGCGCCGGACGCATCGACAATGGCGGTTTCTTCGGCTTTACCGCGCGCAATGTGACGCCTCTGGCGCTGCGGGCGGGGGCGGAAATGCCGCTTTACGCCGGGGGCCGTGTGGCCGCCGCCATCGATCAGGCGAAGGGCGGCAAGGCCGTGGCCGATCTGGCTCTGGCCGATGCGCGTTCGCGCGTGGTGGTGGGCGCGGTGGCCGCCTATGCCGAAGTGCTCACGGCCCGCCGGATCGAGGCGCGGTTTCAGCAATTGTCGGCCGAGCTGGCCGAGGTTGAACGGCAGGCCAAATTGCGTTTTCGGGCGGGCGAGATCCCGGCCTCCGACCTTGCCGCCGCCACCGCGCGCCGGGCCGAGGGCGAGGCGGGCCTTGCCGCCACACAGGGCCGCCGCATCACCGCCGAGGCGCAATATGCGCGCGCCACCGGGCATGAGGCGGGCGATCTGGCCCCTCTCCCGCCCCTGCCCGCCACGCCGCCCACGCTGGACGAGGCCATGGAGAGCGCGCACCGCGCCAATCCGGCCCTGGCGCAGGCGGAAAAGGGCATCGACATCGCGCGGGCCGGTGTGCGCGGCGCGCGGGCCGAAAGCCTGCCCACCATCGGCGCCTTTGCCGAGGCCACGCGCACCCGCGACCAGTTCTTTCCCGATTACCGCGCCGATGCGATGGCGGTGGGCGTTCGGGGCCGTTGGACCCTTTGGGCGGGCGGGCGCACGGCTGCCAAGATCCACGAGGCCGATGCCGGGCTGGACGCCAGCGAGGCCCGCGCCCGCGAGGCTCGCGAACAGATCGATACCGCCATCATTTCGGCATGGACCGGCCTGAAAACCGCCCAGCGCATGGTCGATGCCAGTACGCTGCGCGCCACCGCCGCCGCCGAGGCGCTGCGCAGTGTGCAACTGGAGGCCAAGGTTGGCGCGAAACCCACGCTGGCCGTGCTGGATGCCGAGCGCGAGGCGACCGCCGCCGATGCCGGAAGGATTGAAGCCGAGGGGCAACGTCTGCTCGCGGCATGGCAGCTTAACGCACTGGCTGGCGCGCTGGCGCCGTAAAGGAGGTTTACCATGAACAAGGACTGGCCGCAGATGGCCAAGGATCTGTCGGGGGCGATCAAGGAAGTGCGCATCGGCGCGCCCGATGTGATGAAAAACTTCTCCGCCATGGCCAGCGCCGCCACCGCCAATGGTGCGTTGGACAGCAAGACCAAGGAGCTGATCGCGCTGGGCATTGCCGTGGCGATCCGCTGCGACGGCTGCGTGGCCTTTCATGCGCAGGCCGCGCTCAAACATGGCGCTACCCGCGAAGAGGTGATGGATGCCATGGGCCTTGCCGTCTATATGGGCGCCGGGCCAAGCCTGATGTATGCGGCGCAAGCCGTGGAGGCCTATGACCAGTTTGCGGCGGCCGCGAAATAGATCAGGCGCGCACGACCTCATCGGCGCGGGCGGCTTGGCGCGCTTTTAACAGATCGTGGCGCGTGACCATGCCGACCACCCGGCCATCGGCGGGGGACAGCACGGGAATGCGCCCCTTGCCCGTTTCCAGAATGAGGTCGGCCAGCGCGCCAATCGGTGTCTGCGGCCAGACATAGGGCGAGGAGGCATCCGAAAGGACATCGCGCAGGCACAGGTCTAGCTCCATTCCGCCGCTCTGCCAGTTCAGCGCATCCTCACGCGAGACCATGCCGACAAGGCCGCCTGCGGCATTGACCACCGGATAGCTGCGATGCCAAGCCCCATCGGCAAAGAAGGCCAGGGCCTCGGAGACCAGCGTGGTGTCGGCCATGGTCTGGGGTGCGGGGGTCATGATCCGTTCGACCTGAAACAGTTCGAGCGGATCGACGCTGTATTCCTGACGGATATGGCGGCCGCGCCGCGCGATCTTTTCGGTCAGGATCGAGCGGCGCATCACCAGCACGCTGACCCCATAGGCGCCGATGGCGCAGGCCATCGTTAGGGGCAACGCCTCGAAATGCCCGGTCAGTTCGGCGGCGAACAGGGCGCCCGTCAGCGGTGCGCGCATCGCCCCGCTCATGATCCCGGCCATGCCGATCATCGCCCAGACGCCTTCGCCCCCCGGCAGCCACAGGCCCGCCAGCGCGCCCAACGCCCCGCCCAGCATCAGCAAGGGCGCGAGCACCCCGCCCGATGTGCCCGATCCCAGCGCCACCAGCCAGACCATGGCCTTGACCGCCAGCAGCAGCGCAATCGCCCGTGCGCTCATCGCGCCATCGAGCAGCGCCTGAATATTGGCATAGCCCGCTCCCAGCACGCGCGGATCGATCAGCGCGCCCAGCCCGACCACCAGCCCGCCGATCGCAGGCCACCACATCCAATGCACCGGCAGGCGGTGAAATCCATCCTCCACCCGGTAGAGCGCGCTGGAAAGCACCCCTGCCAACGCCCCCTGCAGCAGCCCCAGCCCCAGCGCCGCCGCCAGCACCCAGAACCCGGCAGGCATAGTCAGATTGGCCGGAAACATCGGCCCGCCGCCAAGCCAAACCCCGCGCAGCACATAAGCGACCAGACAGGCCAGCACCACCGGCACAAAACTGCGCGGTTTCCATTCGAACAGCAGAACCTCGACCGCCAGCAGGATCGCGGCCAGCGGCGTGCCGAAAATCGCCGTCATCCCCGCCGCCGCGCCCGAGACCAGCAGCGTCTTGCGCTCGGCAGCGGTCAGGTGAAAGCGTTGGGCAAAGAGCGAGCCGATGGCGCCGCCGGTCATGATGATCGGCCCTTCCGCGCCAAAGGGGCCGCCGCTGCCGATGGAAATGGCTGAGGACAGGGGCTTGAGAATGGCCACTTTCAGCGACAATCGGCTCTCGCCATAGAGGATGGTTTCGATGGCCTCGGGGATGCCATGGCCGCGGATCTTTTCCGAACCATAGCGCGCCATCAGCCCGACGATCAGGCTGCCCAGCACCGGCATCAGCACGATCATCGCCGGATTGGCTCCCGCCGCCATGGTCGCAGGATCAGCCGAAAGGCGGCCATACCAGAACAGATTGGTGGCCAGCGCGATCAGCCGCAGCAGCACCCACGCCCCCGCCGCGCCCCCTGCGCCCACCACCAGCACGGCAAGGGCCAGCACGACCATGCGATGATCGGCGGTATGGTCGCGCAGATTTGGCAAATCAGGGGCGAAATGGGATGGTGGCAAAGGGGCAACGGACATAGATGGCTCCGGATTGTGCCCGGCGCAGATATATCGTAATACGATATAAATCAAGAAGAGGAAACGCCATGTCTGAACTGGAGGACGCCGATTACGCCCTGTTGGCGCAATTCCGGCATACGCTGCGCCAGTTTCTGGTGTTCAGCGAGGACAAGGCGGCCGGTTTCGGCCTGACGCCGCAACAGCATCAGGCGCTGCTGGCGATCCGCGCCGCGCCCGAAAGCGGGGCGACCGTCGGCTATGTGGCCGAAAGGCTGATCCTGAAGCCGCACAGCGCCAGCGGGCTGGTTGATCGGCTGGAAACGCAAGGCTGGCTGACGCGCGCGCCCTCGCCGCAGGATCGGCGTCAGGCCCTGCTGGTCCTGACCGACAAGGCGCGCGAGGCGCTCGAGGGGTTGAGCGCGACCCATCGCGAGGAAATCCGCCGCTTGCGCCCGATGCTGACCGATCTGCTAGATCGTCTGGGATAAGCCGTGCCGCAATGGCCCCAAGATGAATATTTTACGACAATTGTATTCAGATTGTCGGAAGTCAGCCTCCGCTAAAACCGCCCCATCGGCACATCGCCGTTACGGGAGAAGTGACATGCGGCATTGGATCGGAGCCATGGCCATCGGGGCGGCGGGCCTGATGATGGCGGGGAGCGCGCAGGCGCAGAGCTGGGGCGTCTATGTCGGTAGCGGCGCGCCGCCCTATGCGACAGGCTGGCGCGACGAAGGCGCGGACCGGATGATGAGTTTCATCTGTTCGGGGCAGCGCGCCCATGGGCTGGAAAACCGGCTGGATCACGAGGTGGACGAAGGCGATATCGACCCCGGCACCGCCAATCGCATCCACGCCGCCATCGACGGCCTTGAAAACCGCCAGCGCCACGAATGCGCGGAGGGCGATGTCCGCTCGGTCCGCGAGATCGGATGGCGCTATGACCGGATCGGGCAATGGATGGAGAGTGCCGCCCATGGCGATGACGGGCCGGGCTGGCGTCCTCGTTGGTAAACTTCAGAGATACTTGCCCAGTTCGGACAGCTGCGCCAGTTTCTCGCGCAGCTCCGGCGTCAGTTCGCCCAGCGTATCGGTCAGGTGATGTTCGATATGATGGGCCACCAGCCGCGTCTTGGCCTTGTCCAGAGCCGCCACCACGGCGGCCAGTTGCTGGGCCACATCAAGCGCGCTGCGGTTATCCTCGATCATCGCGATGATGCTGGCGAGGTGACCGTTGGCGCGCTTGAGGCGGTTGGTCAGGTCCTTGTCGGTGGCGTGGCTCATCGCGCCGGTTCAGAGCAGATGGCGCGCGCCGTCAAGCGCAATCACCGCGCCGACGATCAGGATCACCGCGCCTGAGAGCAGCGGCGCCTTGCGCACCGCATCGCCAAACCCGCTCCAGCGCTTTTCCAGATGGCGCAGCGAAAGCGCGGCCAGCACGCCCGAGGCCACCATCGTCAACGCCAGCCCTACCGAAAACCCCGTCACCAGCACCGCGCCCAGCGCCACCCTGTGCAATTGCAGGCAGAGCATCAGCACCGTGATCGCGCCGGGGCAAGGCACCAGCCCGCCCGTCAGGCCAAAGACCACGATCTGGCCCGTGGTGACCGAGCGGCCCGCAAAGCGGCGGCGGATGTCCTCGGCATGGGCCGCCTCATGGGCATCGACATAGCCGCCGGTGGCCAGTTCCAGTTCGTGGATCTCTTCTTCGGTCGGTTCGTGATGATGGTGGTGCCCGTGGTGGTGATCATGGCCATGGTGGTGATGGTCATGGTGATGGCTGTGGCCATGATGATGCTCATGGGCATGGGCCGCGTGCAGATCGGCCCGCGCGCGCCGGATCATCCAGATCGCCATGGCCACGATCACCGCGCCCGAGGCGAGCTGGAAATAGGGTTCGGTGTCCTCGGCCCGAAATGAGCCAAAGGCCCACATGCCCCCCATCGCCACCAGCCAAACCACCAGTGTATGCGAAAGCGTGGCCGCCAGCCCCAGCAGCACCGCCTGACGCACTGTGCCTTTCACCGCGATGATGAAGGCGGCCATCATGGTCTTGGAATGGCCCGGCTCCAGCCCGTGCAGCGCGCCCAGCAGGATGGCGCTGGGGATGAAGAGCCAGCCATGGGCGGCGTCCTGGGCGATAAGGGCGGTGAGATCGGTCATGGCGCCTGCACCTATCCCCCCTGGGGGGATATGGCAAGCGTGATATTGTCGCCCCTTGCCCATCGCCTCGGTTGACATGCAGGGCCCGAAGCGCCAAAGGGCGGCCACCCCCTGGGGAGTAGCCATCCGCATTTTCAGCGGAGCGCATGTCAACAAACTTGGCTTCGGCCATGGCATGTGCGGCCTTTACGGTTTGGCGAGACCATGGATCGGCATGCACTCGGGGCCGGGCGCGTGCCCGGTTCATGTATCCTATGCCCGGCCCTGTGGAATCTGTTCATGTCTTCTTTGACGATCACCATCGCACTGCTGCTCGGATCGGCAGTCGTGATCTATCTGGCCTGCGAATATTTCGTGAATGGCGTTGAATGGGTCGGCGAAAAAATGGACGTCGGCCAGAAGGCGACCGGCACGATTCTCGCCGCATTCGGCACGGCCCTGCCCGAAAGCGTGGTTACGCTGGTGGCGGTGGCCTTTGGCACGGGGGCTGCGGCCAAGGAACTGGGTGTGGGGGCGGCGCTGGGCGGTCCGTTGGCGCTGTCGACCATTGCCTATGCCACGGTGGGCGTGGTGCTGTTGCTGACGGGGCGGCGGTTGGCGGCATCAAGCGATATGGCGCATACTTTCCGCCATCTCAGCAAGGATCAGGGCTGGTTCCTCGCCATCTTTGCGGCCAAGATCACGCTGGGTCTGCTGGCCTTCGCGTGGAAACCTTGGCTCGGCGTGCTGTTTCTGGCGGCCTACGCGCTCTATGTCCGTCAGGAGCTGGGCGGCGAAGGCGATGATGCCGAAGAGGGTATCGAGCCGCTGAAATTCCAGCCCGGGCGGGCGGTTCCTGCCACGGCCATGGCTGTTTTTCAGGTGCTGGTGGCGCTGGTGGTGATCTTTGTGGCCTCGCAGATTTTTGTGCGGCAATTGGAAGCGCTTGGCCCCGCGCTGGGCCTGCGCCCGCAATTGCTGGCCCTGTTGTTCAGCCCGATCGCCACCGAATTGCCCGAAACGATGAATGCCATAATCTGGGTACGCCAGGGCAAATACAAGCTGGCGCTGGCCAATATTTCGGGCGCGATGATGATTCAGGCGACGATCCCGACCGCGCTGTGCCTGTTCTTCACGCCCTGGTTGCTGACGCCCCCGCTGCTGGTGGCGGCGGGCGCGACGATGGCGGCGATCCTCATCATGTTCCTTGTGTTTCGGCGCGGCATGGCCTCGCGCGGGCTGCTGGCGGGGATGGGGCTGCTCTATCTGGTGTTTGCGGGCGTCATTGCCGCGCTCCATCTGGGTTAAGCGGCGAGGGATCACGCCCCAGAAACAGGCGCGCGATCAGCGAGCGCAGCCAGACCACACCCGGATCGTCCTGCACCCGCAAATGCCAATATTGCGCGATGCCGATCAGCGGCGCGGCAAAGGGCGGATCGATCAGACGCAGCGGGGCCATACTGGCAAAAATGGCCCCAACCGCCTTGGGCACGGTGCTGATCAGATCCGAGCCGGCCACCAGCAGCGGTACGCTCATGAAATGGGGCGATTGCAGCGCGACACGGCGACGCAGGCCCATGTGTTCAAGCTGCATCTCGAACAATTCCTGACTGCGCCCGCTGGACGAGACGACGATATGGCCCAGCGCCAGAAAGGCTTCCTGCGTCCAAGGCGCATCCAGCGCCGGGTGCCCTTCGCGCATGATGCAGGTGAAGGGATGGTCGAACAGCTTTTGCGTCATGAAAGGCCCCTGCCCCAGATCGGGGAAATAGCCGAGCGCCAGATCGACCGCGCCCTCCCCCATCGCCTGCACCAGATCGGCCGGACGCAGCGACCGACATTCGAGCGTCACCTGCGGCGCGGCGCGCTCCAGTTCCCGCATCAGGCGGGGCAGGAACACCAACTCGCCAATGTCCGAAGTGGAGAGCACGAAATGGCGCGTCGCGCTGGCCGGGTCGAAATGGCGGCCCGCCAGAATATCATGCTCCACCCCATGCAGCAGGCGGCGCAGCGGGTCGCGCAGGCTTTCGCCCAGCGCGGTCGGGCGCATCCCCGCCCCATCGCGCACCAGCAATTGGTCACCCATCGCCCGGCGCAGTTTGCTCAGGGCAAAGCTGACATTGGGCTGGCTCATGCCCAGACGGCGGGCGGTGGCATGGACGCCGCGCTCCTCCAGCAAGGCGTCAAGCACCACCAGCAGGTTGAGGTCAAAGCGGCGATAGTCCATGCATCTTAATCCGTCTGGCTGATTATGATGATTATATCAAACAGTCTGACGGATTATGCCAGATGCTTCTAATCTCCCCGCAACCGCAGGGAGAGAGAAGCCACATGACCACCAAGCCATTTCTTCGCAACATCTGGTATGTCGCGGGTTGGGCCGCCGATCTGGCGCCCGGTGCGCGGGTGGCGCGGACGTTTTTGAACCGCCCCGTCGTCCTGTGGCGCAGCGAAGCGGGCAAGGTCTTTGCGCTGGACGACCGCTGCGCCCATCGCGCCATGGCGCTTTCGAGCGGTCCGGTGGTGGGCGAGGCGATCCGCTGCCCTTATCACGGCATGGAATTTGGCGGCGACGGACGCTGCACCCGCATTCCGGCGCAGGACAAGATCCCCGACATCGCTCGCGTGCGCGCCTATCCTCTGGTCGAGCGGCAGGGGTTGCTGTGGATCTGGATGGGCGATGCGGAGCGGGCTGATCCGGCGCTGATCCCCGATTATCCGGTGCATGAGGATCCCAAACTGGCCTGGCGCAGTTCCTATTTTCATGTGGGCGGCAATTGGCAATTGCTGGTCGATAATCTGATGGATCTCTCGCACCTGCCCTATATCCACGCCCACACGATCGGCGGCGACCCGGAATTGCATTTCCGCACGAAAACCCAGTCGGAAAAGCTGCCCAACGGCGTGCGCGTGATGCGCCATATGCCCGATTCCGATCCCCCGCCCACCTATGTCGCGGCCGCTGGCTTTACCGGCAAGGTGGACCGCTGGCAGGAAATCGAGTTCGAACCGGTAATGATCCGCATCCATACCGGCGCCTGCGATCCGGGCACCGGGGCCTATGAGGGGCGGCGCGAGCATGGCTTCTCGATGTTCGGCTTTCACGGCATCACGCCGGAAACCGAGACAACCACGCATTACTTCTGGTCGATGGCCACGAATATCCTGACCGACGGCATCCCCGACGAGGTGTTTGAACAGACCGCCCGCACTTTTGCCGAGGATATGGAAGTGCTGGAATTGCAGCAGGCGCGGATATTGGGCATGCCCGATCTGCCGATGATCGACATTGCCAGTGATGTGGGCGGGCGCCACACGCGCCAGTTCATCGCCCGATGTCTGGCGCGCGAGGAGGAGGTTTAGGCTCTAACCATGGGGGCGCAACGCCCAGGCCGAACCCTTAGCGGTGGCGATGGCCGCCCCCGCCTCCTCCGCCGTTGAAATGCGGCATGCTGGTTCGGGGGCCGGGCGTCATGGAGCCATGGAAGGGCTGATAATTATGCGGCCCGCGCGGCGCCTCGCGCATGAAATGGCCCCGGTCGCCCCGGATATAGACCCGGTCGCCCATGCCGCGGCGATAATAGAAATAGCCGTCATTGCCCCAATAGCCGTCATAGATCGTGCCGTAATAGCCGTCATACCAGCCGTTATAGGCATAGGGGCCGGGACCATAGGCCATCCGTCCGCCATAGGCATAATCATCCGCGCAGCCCGCCAGCGGCAGCGCGCCAAGGCCGAGAAGCAGCAGGGAGAGGGTCTTTTTCATCATCATGATCGCCTCCGTGATCAGGGCATCATCCTGTCGGCGCCCTTTTCTCTTGTGCGGCGGCGCAGGCATGACCAAAGCGGGACAGGCCATCAGGAATGGCCACCCGTTAACTCCTTATCCGACCCGCACTGTGACTTATGCCTGAATAAGACGCGCGCAAATGGGTAATTTCATCATTTCACCCGATCATCGCGTCAGGAATTTGATATCGGATGCCTGATCGATGCTCAGCGTCTGGACCTCTTCCTTGACCGCGCCGCTGGCGGGATCGCGGCGGAACACCTTGATCCCATGGCTGCGCTGATTAGCGATCAGGACAAAGCGGCCGTCAGGCGAAAAGGCGAACTCGCGCGGCTCATTGCCTTCGACAGAGCGGCGGTCGGCCAGTTGCAGCGATCCATCCTTGGACGACACTTTAAAGCTGAGCAGGTGATTGTCGCTGCCCCGATCGGTTATCGAGAGGAAACGGCCATCGGGCGAGAAATGCAGCGCCGCCGCGCTGACCTTGCCCGCGAACCCTTCGGGCGCCAACGCGATCGTCTGGCGCAGCGTCAGGCGGCCTTCGGCATGATCGAGCACCGCCACCTGCCCGGCCATTTCCAGTGTGACATAGGCATGTCGGCCATCGGGCGAAAAGATCAGGTGGCGCGGCCCCGATCCTTTGGGCATTTCGGTAAAAGGCTGGTCCCGCAGGGCCGACAGGGGCGTTTCGCGCCGCGCCGGGTCATAGCGATAGGCATGGATCCGGTCGCCCCCCAGATCCTGCACAAAAACAAAGCGGCCATCGGGCGAAGATACGACCGAATGGATATGGGGCGAGGTCTGACGGTCGAGGTTGACCATGCTGGCGCGATAGGTCTTGATCTGCGTGACCGGCCCCAGCGCTCCGCCCTTGCCCACCGGCAGCACCGACAAAGTGCCGCCCGGATCGGCCAAGACCGCGTAATTGGCCACGAACAGATAGCGCCCATCCTTGCTCAGACTGGCATAGGTGGGTTCGGCGCCCAGCGAGGACATGCGGTTGATGAAGGTCAGCCGCCCGCTTGCCGGGTCCATCCGATAGGCCGATGCGCGGCCCACCGGATCGCGCCCGCCCTCGCCATTTTCATCCACCGCATAGAGCAGCCGATGATCGGCCGAAGGCACCAGCCATGACGGGTTTTCCGCCGCCGTTACCTGCGCCGGGCGCGGGTCGATATGGCCGGTGCGGTCATCGAAATTATAAAGATAGATCCCCTTGCTCTGCCCGCCCGTATAGGTGCCGATCAGCAAGGGCGTGGCCATAGCGGATGAAGCGCCCAACACCAGACCGAGCGAGCCGAGCAAAACTTTGAAAACCATGACCTGTATCCTGCCAAAAGCGGCGATACAGGTGACCGCTTCGCGCTTCATCGTCAAGTGCGTCGCGCTCCTCATTCAAGTGCATCGCACTTCATCGCCAAGGCGCTTGAATGCGCCCCGGTTCAGGCCGATTCCCGAATGATCAGTTCATGATCCAGAATAACCGTGTGCTGCTCGATGGCTTCGCCGTGAAAGATCGCCTGCATCATCCGCACCGCCGCCTCGCCCAATTGCGCGGCAGGCTGGCGGATGGTGGTGAGAGGCGGCGAGGCGTAGGCGGCAAAGCGCATGTCGTCGAAACCGACCAGCGCGATGTCATCGGGCATACGCAGCCCCTTTTCGCGGATGGCGGCCTGCGCACCGATCGCCATTTCATCGCTGGCGCAAAACACCCCGTCGGGCCATTCCGGGCGTTCGAGCAAACTTGCCATCGCCTCATAGCCCGATTCCATCGAGAAATTGCCCACCACCACCCAATCGGCCCGCTGCTCCATCCCCGCCTCGCTTAAGGCGCGCTGATAGCCTTCCAGCCGGTCCGTACTGACCGTATAGCGCAGCGGCCCCGAAATCATCGCGATCCGTTTGCGGCCCGAGGCGAGCAGATGGCGCACCGCCATTTCCCCGCTGCGGATATTGTCGATTTTCACCCTCGGGCAATTGGGTCCGTAAACGCTGCCCTCGGCCAGAACTAGCGGAAAAGGCAAAGGCGAACCGGCATCGAAACTGTCGCGCAGCACGCTGGGCCAAAGCGAGCCGAACAGGATCAGCCCGTCGGCCACGCGCGAAGTGACCAGTTCGACATAGTGGTCGAGCCGCTCCTGTTTGCGCTGTGTCTCTCCGATCAGAACGCGGCAGCCCAGTTGATGGGCCACATTCTCGATATTCTTGAGCGCTTCGGCAAAGAAGAGATTGGAGATTTCCGGGATGATGACCAGAATGGTGCGGAACCCCGGCCGTCGCAATTGCTGGGCCATGGCATTGGGAACATAGTTGAAATGGGCGATCGCTTCGCGCACCCGACTGCGCCGGGCGGGCGTCACCTTTTCAGGCTCGCGCAGCACGCGCGACACGGTGGCCAGCGACACACCCGCGAATTTGGCGATGTCATGGATGGTGGGCGTATCGGACACGGGTCCATCCTGTCTGAGGCGAAGAGGTAAAGTGAAATATTAGAATGAAGAATTTATTTTTCAATCGCCATCTGCCGCCAAAGCCTCACATCTTATGCTCCTGCCCCATATCTTATGTTGCTTCAACACGGTCTTAACATCGCCTTTGCATCAAAGAAAACGGTGAACTGCGGGGCATGGGCGACGAAAGTGCGAATGCCGGGTGGTCCTTCGCATGGAATGGGTTTATCGGCCCGGTCATCAGGTCCGGCATGATGGCTTTGCGTTCAACGCGGCCGGGCGATTTGCACCGATGCTCTAAAAGGGGCGACCCGCATCATGATGGATCTCAACGATTTTGCCTTCTTTGCCGCCGTGGTCGAACATGGCGGCTTTTCGGCCGCATCGCGCGCCACCGGCGTCGACAAGGCCCGCCTTAGCCGCCATGTCGCAGCATTGGAGGAGCGGCTGCATGTGCGCCTGCTCCAGCGCTCCACCCGCAGCGTTGTGCTGACGCAGGCGGGCAAGAGTTTCTATGAAGGCTGCATGCTGGTCATCGACGGGGCGCGGGTGGCCTGCGAAAGCGTGCTGGAATTTCAGCGCGAGCCTTCGGGCACCATCCGCATCGGCAGCCCGGTCATCATTTCGCAGAATTTCCTCGCCCCCATCCTTCCACGCTATCTGGAGGCCCATCCCAAAGTGTCGGTCGTGATCGAATCCACCGACCGGCAGCTCCATCCTCTGGAGGATCGCTTCGACGTGATCCTCTCGGCGCAGGCGCAATTTCCCGATTCCAGCAGCCTTGTCGCGCGTGAAATCGGGCGGATCCGGCGCATTCTGGTCGCACAGCCGGGCTTTCTTGAGCGGCACCCGGCCCTGCGCGATCCGGCCGATCTGATCGATCTGCCCATCATCGCGCGCCATACCGATATGGTGGATGAAAGCGCCCGCTGGACCATGCTCAATGAAGAGGATGTGGCCTTCAAGCTGGATTTTCAGCCGCGTCTGGTGACGGGCGATCTTCAGATCCAGATCGAGGCGGCCTGTTCGGGGCTTGGCCTTGCGCTGCTGCCCGAACCGCTGGTCGATGCGCGTTTGGCCGGTGGCGATCTGGTGCGGGTGCTGCCCGATTGGTTCACGCCGGAATACAGCCTGTTTATCGTCTATCCCACCCCGCGCGGCATCCTGCCTTCGGTGCGCAGCTTCATTGATTTCGCGATGGCCAATATCACGGTCGGGCCGAAAAAAGCCCGCGGACCAGCGGACGGGGCTGGTCCGCGGTGATGGCGGCCAAGGGCATTGGGGGGTGGATGGAGCGATGGCCCGGAGGGGGGAACCGGGCCATACACACCCTTGGCCGAAACTTATGCCTTAGAAGCGATAGGCGACGCCTGCGAAGATCTGGTGACGGTCAAACCGGCCATTGCCTTCGCTGAAATCGCTGTAACGGTATTCGACGCGGGCCGAGACCTTGTCGGTCAGCTTGCGTTCCACACCGCCGCCCAGCAGCCAGCCATCGCGGTCATCCGAACCATGGATGTTGCCGATATTCGCACCGGTCAGCGCGTTGGAATAGCCGCCGCGGACATAGGCGAGCGTCTTGGGCGTCACCAGATAGCCGGCGCGCAGCGAGAGATCGACCGAACGCTTGGGCGAGATCGAGGCCAGCCCGTTGCCAAAGCGCGAGCTGATCGGAAAGTTCACTTCGGCCTGCGCGCCCACCACGATGCGGGGATAGACTTCCTGGTCATAGCCCATGAACACGCCCAGCGTGCCGGTGTCGCTGGTCTGGGCCAGAGGGGTGACGCCAAGGGCCGTGCCGGGGTTGCGCACGTCATTTTCTTCCCAGCCGCCCTGAACACCGACGAAGGGGCCGGTGAAACCCTGAGCATTGGCGGCGGCAGCGGGGGTGGCAACAGCCGCACCGGCCAGAGCAAAAGCAGCAGCGGCAGTATAGATGACAGAATTCATGATATTCCTCCTGCGCCCGCTGTCTCTTATTGTCCTTTGGCCCGGCTTCCGATCCTGCGGAAAACCGTTGAACCATCGGGGGTTGGCAGCGGGTGTGAGCGCCAAATGGGCCTGTCGCGGCCCGATGATAAGACGGCAATTGCGTGAAGGATTGTTGTTGGAATGATGCTAATCCGCGCCGAGCCGGTTGGGCTGGCTCTGGCCATTGCGCGGGGGCGGCCAGAGCCCTGCGCAAGGGTATCGGGCGCGGCGAAAAGGGCGTTGGTCTTACGCCTGCGGGCTTGTGTCGTAATTCCCCTGCGCGGTTCATATTCGGCTAATCTGGCGGAGGCTCCTCCCGGTTTTTTTGAAAACTGAGCGGTGACATGTCCATATTTGACCGGATTTCTTATGCCTCATCCGATTTGGCGATCGATCTCGGCACGGCCAATACGGTGGTCTATGTGCGCAACAGGGGCGTGGTCATCGCCGAGCCTTCGGTGGTCGCCCTGCAGACCATCCAGGGGGTTCACAGCGTGCTGGCGGTGGGCGATGACGCCAAGCTGATGATGGGCCGCACGCCCGAGAATATCAGGACCGTCCGCCCGCTGCGCAGCGGGGTCATTTCCGATATTGATGTGGCCGAACAGATGCTCAAACATTTCATCCGCAAGGCGCAGGGACAGCGGGGCCGGATGCGCGGCAGTCCCGAGATCATCGTCTGTGTCCCCTCGGGCTCCACTTCGGTAGAGCGGCGCGCGATCCGCGATGCCGCCTCCAATGCGGGCGCGCGCAAGGTCTGGCTGATCGAGGAAACCATGGCCGCCGCCATCGGCGCCGATCTGCCCGTCACGCATCCGATCGGCTCGATGGTGGTCGATATCGGCGGCGGCACGACCGAGGTGGGCGTGATCGCCACGGGCGGCATCAGCATGTCGATGTCGGTGCGCGTGGGTGGCGACAGAATGGACGATGCCATCATCTCCTATGTCCGGCGCAGCCACAATCTGATGATCGGCGAGTCGACGGCCGAGCGCGTCAAGCTGCAACTGGGCGCCGCCCAGCTTTCCGATGGGCCGGTGCCCACAACCATCGTCAAAGGGCGCGATCTGGTCAGGGGCGTGCCGCTCGAAATCACGATCTCGCAAGCCGAAATCGTCGAGGCGCTGGCCGAACCGGTGGGGCAGATCGTGGCGGCGGTGCGCAGCGCGCTGGAAAACACCCCGCCCGAAATCGCCGCCGACATCATCGACGGCGGGATCATCATGACCGGCGGCGGGGCGCTGCTGGCCAATCTCGACCGTCTGATCGCATCGGAAACCGGCCTGCCGGTCAAGGTGGCCGACAATCCGCTCGATTGCGTGGCGCTGGGCGCCGGGCATGTGCTGGAGGACCCTTCGTATCGCGGCGTGCTCCATGCCACCTAGGCCCAAGGGGCGGTGCGGGGCGGGCGCAAGATTCTTTTAATAAAAATTCCATACAAACACCTAGGGTCGCATAAAGCATCAGGACGGTTGTATTGGAATCTGGTCACGCCTTGGGCGGGGCATGGGTGCGCGGGCGCTCTGCCCGTCGCTTTTGCCGACGCTTGCGCCGCGATGCCTCGGGCGGGCCGACGATGGAATTCGCCCTTGTCGCCCCGGCCGTCGTCGCCCTGCTGCTGGCCATCCTGCATATCGCGTTGATCTATCTGGCGCAGGAAGGGCTGGAAACGGCGGTTGAGGCTTCCTCGCGCCTGATCCTGACCGGCTCGGCCCAAACGCTGCAACTGGGCAGCGGGACGGGCGCCTATACGGGCATGAAGGCCGCTGATTTCAAGACCGCCGTATGCAGCGGCATTTCGGGCAAGGATTCGAGCGGCGCGGCAGTGACCTATCCTGCCTCGCTGCCGCCCTTTCTGACCTGCAACCGGCTCTATGTGAATGTTCAGGTCGTGCCCGCCACCTGCACCACGCCTACCATCACGACGCCCAACTTCACCTATGCCAACGGCACGCTGGCCAGCACGGGCACCGGCTATGGCCAATCCAATTGCGCGGGCACGACCAACACCAACGGCGGGATCAGCGGCACCCAGAAATCGCTGGTGATCGTTCAGCTCATCTATCTGTGGCCCACGGTGTCGGCCCCGCTGGGACTGAATTTCGTTAATCAGGCCAATGGCAACCGGATGCTGGTGGCCACCTCGGTGGTGACGGTCGAGGGCTATCTCTGCGCCACGGGGGTGACCTCATGCTAGACCGTCTGGCGCGCAGCCGCGACGGGGCGGCGCTGATCGAATTTGCCTTTGTCCTGCCGGTGCTGCTGATCCTGTTCATCGGCGGCTATGTGGTGGCCGACATGATCGCCTGTTCGCGCAAGGTCACGGTGGCCACGCGCGCGCTTTCCGATCTGGTGGGGCGCAATGTGTCGCCCTCCAGCACCGTCACCTCGGCCACACTGACCACCTATATGAACTCGGCCCAATTGGTCATGACGCCGATGCCCGCCGCCCAGACCACGCTGCAGATCACCAATTTGCGCGTGTGCGACGCCACACATGCCTATGTCGTGTGGAGCCAGGCCCAGACCAACGGCGCCACCGTTAACTCCTCGCTGACCGCCGGGACCGTGGTGTCCATTCCGGCCAATCTGGTCACGGCGCCCATGGTGCCCACCTCGCCCGATGGCTCGAATGTCTGTCAGAACACCACCAGCGGGGCCAACAAGGTGATGGTCGGCACCGCCGGCGGCTATCTCTTTCTGGGCCAGATCAGCTTTACCTATACCCCGCCCATCGGTCTTGGAACGCTCGCCACCACGAAGCTGAGCGATCAGGACTATATGATCCCCCGCCTGCCATAGGTCGCGCGCCATGAGCCTTCGTTTCGCCCCCCTGACCCGTTCCCTGCGTCTGACTCTTGGCCCGTTGCGCCGCGACGGGCGGGGCAATGTGATGGCGATGACGGCGCTGGCCATCATTCCGCTGGTCTTTGCCACCGGCTTTGGCGTGGATTACAGCCGGGCGCAAAGGTTGCAGACCAAGCTGAACGCGGCGGCCGATGCGGCGGTGCTGGCCGCGGTGGTTCCGCAAATGCTGAACCAGACCGACGCGGCGGCTCAATCGGCCGCACAGAACATGTTCGATCAGCAGGTCAACGGCCTGAGCGGGCTGAGCAGCATCAGCCGCACCGTCACCATCAGCAGCACCCAATCGGGCAGCCTTGGCACATTGCGGGTGGCCAAGATCACCTATACGGCCATTTCCAGCAATATTTTCAGCAGCATCCTGCATGTCCCCACCCTGCCCATCGGCGGCAGCGCCAGCGCCAGCGCGTCCCAGCCGCCCAGCATCAATTTCTACATCGCGCTCGATACTTCGCCCTCAATGCTCCTGCCCACCACCACCACCGGGATCACCAATCTGACGGCGGGCGCGCGCTGGAATGGCGAGCAATATTATTACGGCCGCGTCGATGGCTGCGACTTTGCCTGTCATTCGAACAATATGCACCAATGGAACGCGGGCACCTATGTGGTGGATTCCAGCTCGCGCCCGATCTATCTCAACAACAACACGTCCAGCAGCATCACCTTTTACCGCGTGGCCTGCGACGGCACCGTCTATGACAATAACGGGACTAAACTGGGCACGGGCGGGTCGATCAGCGGGTCGGCAACCTATTGTTCGGGTTATAATCCAGCGGCCAATCCGGTCAATCTGACCTACCTGCCCACAGGCGCCTCGAAAACCACCACGGTCAGCGTCAATTTCCCCGACACATGGTGGCTGGCGCGCAATTACAGCACGGTCAATCCCGGCCAGTCGGCCATCACCCTGCGCACCGATGCCGAAGGCGATGCCGCCGCCAGCGTCATCCAATATGCCTATCGCGTCGAACAGCAATATGCGACCGCCAGCGTGCCGCCGATCTACAAGATGCAGTTCTTCACCTTCAACGTGGGCAATCCGGCGCCGCTCTCCACCTCGCCGTTCGGCACGATGACCGATGTGGCCACGCTGCAGGGTCTGACCTTTCCGAACATGGGCGCGCAGGCTCCCCTGCTGGCGGCCAATTCCTATTGGACCAACCTGAGCACCTATACCGGCAACGCCGACACCAATTTCACTTCGATGTTCACCTGGATGCAATCGACCATGCCCAGCACATCGGGCAGCGGCACGCAGGCATCGCCGCAAAACGTGCTGATTCTGGTGACCGACGGGTTGGAGGATGACAATACGGGCGACGGCATAACCCAGCTCAACGCCAACAACATCTCACAATGCAACGCGATCAAGGCGACCGGCACGCGCATTGCGATTCTTTACACACAATACCTGCCCGCCACGATCAACTACACGCTGCATCCCACGTTCAACAGCACGGCCGCCAATAACGTACCCTATATTCAGCAGCAGTTGCAGGCCTGCGCTAGCCAGAATGCCGATGGCACCTATCTGTTCCAGACCGTTTCCACCGACGGCAGCGTGTCGACCGCGCTCAACACGCTGTTTGCCATGGTGGTGCAATCGGCAAGACTGGTGAAATAAAGCGCAAAGGCGGCTCCGGCGGGAAGGGCCGAGGCCGCCTCGCAGGGTCTGACAGGGGAAATCAGACCGCAGGGTCAGAGAGCTGGGTCAGACGGCTGGGTCGTCATCAATGGGCGAGTTGAATTCGTGCCACAGCCCGTTGATGATGCCAAAGCCCACCGCAAGGCCCAGACCCAGCACCCACGTAAAATACCACATGGTGTGTTCCTTTTTAGTAGAAATCAGGGTTCGAGCGCACATCGCCCAGAGTGATCCGCCCGCCCAGCATCTTCATCACCCATGCCGTGTAGCCCAGCACCACCGGCAGGAAGATGACCGTGACGATCAGCATGATGAACAGCGTCATATGGCTGGACGAGGCATTCCACACCGTCAGGCTGGAGCGCGGATCGATCGAGGACGGCAGGATGAAGGGAAACATCGAGCAGCCCACCGTGGCGATGATGCCCGTCGTGGCCAGCGCCGTGCCTGCCAGATTGAGCCAGCCCCGCCGCGCCGTGATGCCCGCCAGCGCGACCAGCGGCCCGACAAGGCCCAGAACCGGCGCCAGCACCATCCATGGATGCGCGCGATAATTGCCCAGCCATGCGCCGGGCGCGGCCACGCTGGCCGAGAGCAGCGGGTTGGACGGACCTTGCGTGTCAACCGCGCCGTTGATCGCCATGCCCATGCCCCCGTGCGCCACCATCAGCCCGCCGACCAGGAACAGTGCGATCGTCACCACCGCCGCGATCCGGGCTATGGCGCGGGCGCGGACCAGCACCGGCCCCTCCTCGATCTTGACCGCGAGCCATCCCGCGCCATGCAGCGCCAGCATGGCCACCGAGAGCAGGCCCGTCAGCAGGGTGAAGGGCGTGAACAGGCCAAGCAGCGAGCCTTCATAGGTCATGCGCAGATCGCTATCGAGCCGGAAGGGCGCGCCGATCAGCACATTGCCCACCGCCACGCCAAACACCAGCGCAGGCACAAACCCGCCCACGAACAGCGCCCAGTCCCAGCGGTTGCGCCAGCCTGCATCGGCATGTTTCGAGCGATATTTGAACGACACCGGCCGCAGGATCAGCGCCGCCAGCACGAGGAACATGGCAAGGTAGAAGCCGGAGAAGCTGACCGCATAGACAAAGGGCCATGCGGCAAAGATCGCCCCGCCGCCAAGGATGAACCACACCTGATGGCCCTCCCAATGGGGCGCGATGGCGTTGATGACCAGACGGCGCTCCTCATCGCTGCGCCCGACAAAGGGCAGCAGCGCGCCCACCCCTAGATCGTAACCATCGGTGAGAGCAAAGCCGATCAGCAAAACGCCCAGCAGCGCCCACCAGATGACCCGCAGCGTTTCATAATCAAGCGGAATATGCATGGATCTTCCCCCTTATTCGGCGGGCAGCGGGGCAAAGCCCTGCGCGGCGGCCATGGGTTCGTGATGTTCCTCCGGCCCTTTGCGGATCGCGGCGATCATCAGGCGGATCTCGATCACGGCCAGCGTGCCGTAGAGCGCGGTAAAGCCGATGATCGTTGCCCAGATCTGCGGCACGGTCAGCGAGGATGCGCCAAGGAAGGTCGGCAGCACGCCATCGACCGCCCATGGTTGCCGCCCGATTTCAGCCAGCACCCAGCCCGCCTCGATCGCGAGCCACGGCAGCGGGATCATGAACACCGCTATCTTCAGGAACCAGCGCTTGGAAAACCGGCAGGCCGAGGCGCAATAAAAGGCCATGGCAAAGAAGGCGATAAAGCCAAAGCCGAGCGCCGCCATCCCGCGAAACAGGAAGAACATCACCGGCACGTTGGGCACCGTGTCCCATGCCGCCTTCAGGATCTGCTTGTCGTTGGCCTGGCGCGGATCGGGCATATAGCGCTTGAGCAGCAAGGCAAAGCCGATGTCGCGCTTATGCGCCTCAAAGGCGGCGCGGGCGGCGATATTGCCGCGATCCTGCTTCAGCTTCTCCACCGCATCATAGGCGATGATCCCGCTGTGAATGCGCTCATCGGCGCGCAACACCAGTTCCTCGATCCCGTCGATCTTGCCCGACAGGCTGCGCGTGCCAATGATGCCCATCACATAGGGCAGCTTGATCGCGCCATGGGTGGTGCGCCCCGCCACATCGGGCAGGCCGATCAGCGTGATCGCGGCGGGCGCGGGTTCGGTTTCCCACATGGCCTCGATGGAGGCCAGCTTCATCTTCTGGTTGTCGGTGAGCGCATAACCGCTCTCGTCGCCCAGCACGACCACCGAGAGCGCCGAGGCCAGACCAAAGGCCGAGGCCACCATCATCGAGCGGCGCGCCACATTGGTCCATTTGCCGCGCAGCAGATAGATTGCCGAAACGCCCATCACGAATGTGGCGGCGCAGACATAGCCCGCGCTGACCGTATGGACGAATTTGGCCTGCGCAACGGGATTGAACAGCACCTCTTTAAAGCTGGTCACTTCCATCCGCATGGTTTCGGGATTAAAGGCCGCCCCCACCGGATTTTGCATCCAGCCGTTGGCGATCAGGATCCACAATGCCGAAAGATTGGTGCCCAGCGCCACCAGCAAGGTGACAAAAAGATGCTGAACCCGGCTGAGCCGATCCCAGCCGAAGAACATCACGCCCACCATCGTGGCTTCGAGGAAAAAGGCCATCAGCCCCTCGATCGCCAGCGGGGCGCCGAAAATGTCGCCCACATAATGCGCGTAATAGGCCCAGTTGGTGCCGAATTCGAACTCCATGGTCAGGCCCGTGGCCACGCCCAACACGAAGTTGATGCCGAAAAGCCGCCCCCAGAAGCGGGTGATCACCCGCCAGATCGGCCGCTTGGTTATGACATAGACACTCTCCATAATGACCAGCATGAAGGAGAGGCCAAGTGTCAAAGGAACGAAAAGAAAGTGGTACATGGCTGTCAAAGCAAATTGCAGCCGCGATAGTTCGATAACCGCCATATCCATCGGACATGTCCCCGTTGGGGCCGCGCAACAGGCGCAGCCATTGACCAGCGCATCAGGCGCAAGGCAGGCAAATGGCAGGCGGGCGTATCAGACAGACTCGCTTGCTAATTGCAGGCGATGCTAATATGAGCATTTTGTAATATGGTCAACCCCCTTTCCCTCGCCCGGCCCCGCCCTGATCCCGCCTCAAGCCTTTGGTGGATCACGGATACTGTCGGCGCGATAGTCGCGGCGCTGGGGCTGGCATGGGTGATTGCGGGCGCGACGGCGGGCCATATAACAGGTTTTGCGCCCTTTGTCCTGCTTGCGGGCGGGATCATCCGGGCGCTGGCCCAATCACAGGCGCATCACAGCGGCATCGCTGCCGCAATCCGCGCCCAAACCCGCTGGCAGGCGATTCTACTGCCCGCCTTGCTGCCCACACGGCTGATGCGGGGCAGGCTGGTGGGTGAGGATATGCATTTGGCCATTGAGGCGCCCGTTGCCACGCGCGGTTATGTCGCGCGCTATCTGCCGCTGCGTCTGGCCTCGGGCGTCTCGCCGCTGCTGGTGATGCTGGCCGCATGGCCCGCCAGCCATGTCGCCGCCGCGATCATGCTGGCGACGCTGGCGCCCTTCATTCTGGGCATGGTGCTGGCCGGGACCGCCGCCGCCCGGCGGGCGCAGGCCCAGCATCAGGCGCTGGCGCGGCTGTCGGGCCTGTTCATCGACCGCCTCCGCGCGCTGCCCACAATCCTAGCCTTTGGCGCAGAGGAACGGATGACCCGCCATTTGGGCATCAGCGCCAGGGATGCGGCGCAGCGGACACTCTCGGTGCTGGCGGTCGCCTTTGCCTCGGGGGCGATCCTGGAATTCTTTGCCGCGCTCAGCGTAGCGCTGGTGGCGGTCTATTGCGGCTTTTCGCTGCTGGGCCTGCTGCCCTTCCCCGCACCCGAAAGGCTCGATCTGGGGCGGGCTTTCTTTGTGCTGGCGCTGGCGCCCGAATTCTATCTGGGCCTGCGCCGCCTTGCCGCCGCCTATCATGAAAAGCAGACCGGCGAGGCCGCGCTGGCCGCGATGGATGAAGCGTTGGGCGTCCTGCCCCCGCTGCTTCCCGCGATTGCCCCGCCCCGGCAATGGACGGGCTGCGGCGTGGTCCTGACCCATCGCGAAGGCGCGCGGATCGGCCCGCTCGACTGGGATTGGCGCGGGCCGGGGCTGCATGTGGTGACCGGCCCCACGGGCAGCGGCAAATCCTCGCTGCTGCTGGCGCTGATCGGTCAGGTTGCGGTGAGCGAGGGGCAGATTTTGGCCGATGACGGCACTTTCCTGCCCGGATCGGCCAATCCCTTCATCGGCTGGGCCGGTCAGGCGGTGGCCCTGCTGCCCGGCACGCTGCGGGGCAATCTGGCGATGGGAAAAGCCGATGACGGGGCGATGCTGGCGATCCTGAACAGGATGGGGCTGGGCGCGATGCTGGCCGCCCGCGGAGGGCTGGATATGGTCATCGACCATCGCGGTTCGGGCCTTTCGGGCGGAGAGCGGCGGCGGATCGGTCTTGCCCGCGCCATTTTGTCGGGCCGCTCGATCCTGCTGCTCGACGAACCCACCGCCGATCTCGACCCGGCCACGGCCGAAACCATCCGCATCCTGCTGGCCGAAATCGCGCAGAGCCGCATGGTGATCGCCGCGACCCATGACGCCGACCTCATCGCGCAGGCCGCGACCCAATGCCCCATCGACCGGGAGATCGCCCGATGAGCGGCCTGCTTGACGCCCCGCTGGCCGGACAGAAACGCGCGCTGCGCTGGGGCATGGTATGCGCGGGCGGCGCGGCCTTGGCGGCGATCGGCCTGCTGGGGGTGGCGGGCTGTTTTCTGGTCGGCGCGGGCGTGGCGGGGCTGGCCGGGCCGCTGGCGGTCGCGGGCTTCAACTATCTGCTGCCCAGCGCGGCCATTCGCGCCGCCGCCATCACCCGCACTGCGGGCCGCTATGGTGAGCGTATGCTGGGCCACCGCGCCGCGCTTTTTGCTCTGGCCGAACTGCGGGCCCAATTGTTCGCCCGCGTGGCGCAAGGGGCGCTGAACGGCCGCGATCCGGGGCGCAGCGGCGCGATGGCCGCCCGGTTCGGCCGCGATGTCGATCTGCTGGAGGATGCCGCGATCCGGCGAGTCGCTCGTGTCGGCGGCTGGACTGGGGGATTGGCCGGGCTGGCGATGGTCGGCCTGCTGGGCTGGGGCGCGGCTATGGTCATGGCGCTGGGCATGGCCGCGATGCGCCTTGTCTCCCATTGGCTGGCGGCCAGACTGCCCGCCTTGCAGGCGCAGGTGGCGCAGGCCCATGCCGCCGCGCAGGCCGATTATGCCGATATGGCCGGGCCCGCCGCCGATATTGCGGTTTACGATCTGGCTCCGCAACTGGCCGCCGCGCTGGAAAGCAGCGATATGGCGCGGGCCGAGCACGCGCTCGCCCGCGCCGAGGCGGTGATCACCGCCTCACAGACCATTCTCGCCAGCGTCATTGTGGCGCTGATCGCGTGGAGCGCGCAAGGTGGCGCGCCCATGCTCGCGCTCGGCCTGTTGGCGGCGATGGCGGCGCTGGAGATTTGGGCCGGGCTGGCCGCCCATGATGCCCGCGCGCCCCAAGTGCGTCAGGCCGAGGCGCGGTTGCAGGCCATGGAGTCCGCGCAGACGCCTCATCCGCCTGCCCTAACCTCGAATCCCGCGTTACATATCGCGGGACGGGATTTCGCCCCCGGCGCGCGCATTCTCCTCTCCGGCCCCTCGGGCATCGGCAAGACGCGGCTGCTTGAAACGCTGGCGGGTTTGCGCGAGGACGCGCCGCAGGTCTTGCGGGTGGATGGGATCGATCCCCGGACCTTGGGCCTCGCGGGTTTGCGTGGGACTTTTGCCGTCATGACACAGGATGCGCCGCTGATCGCGGGCAGTCTGGCCGACAATCTGGCTCTCGCCCGCCCCGGCATCGACCGGGCGGCGATGGAGCGGGCGCTCTGGGTCGCCTGCGCGCAGGATATTGTCCCGCTTGATCAATGGCTGGGCGGGGACGGGGCGCGGCTGTCGGGCGGCCAGAGGCGGCGGGTCGCTCTGGCGCGGGCCTTGCTGGCAGGGCGGCCTTGGCTCTTGCTCGACGAGCCGAGCGAAGGGCTGGACCGCGAGACTGAAGCTCTGTTGTGTCAGCGCCTGAAGCAATGGCTGGATCAGACCGGCACCGGACTGGTCCTTGTCAGCCATCGTCCGGCCATGGCGCAACTGGCCGCCGAGACGGTCAATTCCGCGTTTCGCCCAGATGCTGCAAATAGGCAATGATATCCGCCCGATCGAGCCTGTCCTCAATCCCGTCAAACTGCATCGAAGTGCCCGGAATCATCTTCTTGGGGTTGCTGATCCAGCGATCGAGGGTTGCCGCATCCCACTTTCCGCCCTTGTCGCGCATGGCCGCCGTATAGCCGAACCTGACGCTGTTCGTGCCCAACGGCTTCCCGTAAACGCCGATGAGATTTGGCCCGCCGCGGTCCGTGGCTCCATCCATATAGGAATGGCAGGCGGCGCATTGCCGAAATTTCGATGCGCCGATTTCAGCATCGGCAACGCGCATAAGATCGTCCAACGTGGGATTTGCGCCCGCAGCACGCAGACGCTCTTCGCGGCGATCATCCTTGCATCCACCGGTTGCCGTCAAAGCGCCCAAGAGCAAACCATGCATCAGTTTCGTGGCGAGGCGCCCGAGAATTGGTTTGCGCAATGTCTGCATGGATTGGACTGAGGCGGATTTTGTGAGGCGATTCATGCCATTCGCGATGCTCTCCCGAACGCGGATTGTCCAGTCCGCGCCGGAATATAGGAGGCGCCAAGCCCATGCAGCAGTCTTTGTCCGATCGAATTGGACGGGCTGGATTGTTGAAACGGCATATTGATCACAGCAATCGCGCCCTATGATTTGACGCTGCCCCGTTCGCTGGCCATCATGCCCCGCATGACCAGTTTTCCACTTTCGCGCCGGTATGCGCTCATCGGAACGGCAGCCATGCTGGCTGGCGCGGCTCGCCCTTTTCCCGCCCTTGCGGCGCAGAATGGAGGCGAGCCGATTGGTACAGGCTCCCCCGCAGCAACGCTGCTGGACAGGCTGGCGTGGGAATTGCTGGAACGGACCCCCACCGGGGCAACCTCGCTGGGCGTGGATACGGGCGCGCATGCGGGTCTGCGCGGCAAGCTGGATGACCGTTCCCCCGAGGGCGTGGCCGCCACCCGCGCCTTCCTTGAGGATGCTCTGACGCAGCTCGACCGGGTGGAGCGCAGCGGGCTGGACGCGGGCACGCTGACCAGCCTGATGGTCACGCAAACCGCATTTCGCACCGCGCGCGAAGGCATGGCCCTGCCCTATGGCGATGCCACCATCGGCGGATGGCGCAACACGCCTTATTGCGTGATCCAGAATGTGGGCGGCTGGATCGATGTGCCTCAGGTGCTGGATGGGGATCAACCGGTGCGCGATGCCGCCGATGCGGACTGTTACCTGCAAAGGTTGGCCGCCATGCCCGCCTTGCTGGACGGGGAAACGGCGCGGATCGCTCATGCGCGCGGCATCGGGCTGGTGCCGCCGGACTTTCTGCTGGACAAGACGATCGCCGGGATGACCCGCGCCATGGCTGAGGCCGCACGCATCAACGGCCCGCTGGCAGGGCCGTTGATGCGCAAGGCGGCGACCGTGCCCGGCCTTGATGCTGCGGCGCTGGGTGCGCGGGCGCAGCGGATCATCACCCAAGGCGTGATCCCCGCGCTGGAGCGGCAATTGGCCGAAATCCGGGCCCAGCGCGCCATTGCCACCGGCGCGGCCGGCATGGGTGCCCGCCCGCATGGCGACGAATGGTATGCCTGGGGCTTGCGCGCCAGCACCACCACGCGGCGCACGCCGGAGGAGATCCACGCCATCGGCCGGGCCCGTCTGGTGGAACTGGGCGCGCAGATGGACACGATCTTGCGCAGCCTTGGCCTGACGCAGGGTTCGGTCGCCGATCGCATGAAGGCGCTGCAACTGCGGAGCGACATCACCTTTGGCACGGACGATGCGGCGCGGGCCAAAATCGTGGCCTATATGAATGGCAAGCTGACCGCGATGCGCGAACAATTGCCCCGCGCCTTTCGTAAACTGGCGCGCGGCAATCTGGAAATCCGCCGCATGCCGCTGGCCGAGGAACCCGGCGCCCCGGCCGCCTATGGCGGGCCGGGCTCGATTGACGGGCGGATTCCGGGCAAGATCTGGGTCAATCTGGGCGATCCGGCGATCCACAACCGGGTCAGCATTCCCGATCTTGTGTTTCACGAAGGCATCCCTGGCCATGTGTGGCAGGGTGAATATGCGCAGGCGCTGCCGCTGATCCGCTCGATCCTCGCCTTCAACGCCTATTCCGAAGGCTGGGCGCTCTACAGCGAGCAACTGGCGGACGAACTGGGCCTCTATGACGATGATCCGGCTGGGCGGCTGGGCTATCTGATGGGCCTGTCATGGCGCGCGGCGCGGTTGGTGGTGGACACGGGCATCCACGCGCAAGGCTGGAGCCGCGAGCGGGCGCTGACCGAATTTGTCGCCGCGACCGGTCTGTCGTCCAGCAACGCGGTGAGCGAGGTGGAGCGCTATTGCGCCTGGCCGGGTCAGGCCTGCGGCTATATGCTGGGCCAGATCGAGATCAACGCCCAGCGCGAGCGCGCCCGCACGGCTTTGGGCGGGCGGTTTGATTTGCGCGATTTCAACCAGACGGTGGTGGATGGGGGGAATGTTCCGCTCGACGTGCTGGCCCAGAATGTGTCGCGCTATATTGCAACCGGCAGCGGTTGAACGGGAGGCCCCCATCTCCGATCTTTCCGCCCACGCGGGCTTTCTGATGCGCATGGTTTCGAGCGTGGTGTCGAAGGAGTTTGCGCGCAAGCTGGCCCGTGAAGATGTGACCGTGGCCGAATGGGTGATGCTGCGCGCGCTTTATGGCCGCGATGCGCTTGCCCCCAGCATGCCGGCGCGCCAAATGGGGATGACCAAGGGCGCTGTCAGCAAACTGGCCGAGCGGTTGCTGGACAAGGGCCTGATCGCCCGGACCGACAATCCCGAGGACAAGCGCGGCCACAGCTTGTCGCTCACACCCGCAGGCATCGCCAAACTGCCGGATGCGGAGCATGAGGCGCTCAAGTGGCTGCTTCAGACGCTGATCGATGGCCATGCATTGACCGCCGCGCCGGTGGACTGACCTGAAAGGACGATAATGGACGCCGCCCTGGCCGCCGTTGCGCAACAATGTCTTGCCGCTACCCATGCTGGCTCGCTCGGCTTTACCGCCATTGTTGGAACGCTGATCGAGGCCGGTTTTGAAGGCTATGCCGTCGATTACCGTCGCGGCGCCCAGACCTTTTACCTGCCCGATGGCCAATGGCTCGATTTCCCCCTGCCCGATCAGGCGGGGCCGGTGGCGGCGGCTTTTGATGCGGCCACCATGGAGGCCCAGATCCGCTGGGCCCAGTCGGGCGATCCGGCCTACAGCTATCAGGCCTTCAGCCGCCATGTGACGGCGGCGGGCTGTGCGGGTTATCTCGTTTCCTTCCCTGGCCGCCGTGTGGTCTATTACGGCCGCACGGGCGAGGTGCATATCGAGCTTTTTCCGCAATGATCTCTCGCTGCGGCGCGGACGATCCATTGCCCGCGGCATCAACGCCTAGACGCGAATGACCACCTTGCCCAACTTGGCACCTTTGGCGGCATAATCCAGCGCTTCATTGGCTTCCTCGAAGGAGAAACGGCGGTCGATGACAGGGCGGACATTGTGCTCGACCATCTTGTCCATCATGTCCTTGAACATGGCGCGGCTGCCCACGACGATGCCCTTCATCGTCAGGTCGCGCATGATCAGCAGCCCCAGACGGCGCGGGGCGGCGGCATTGACCCAGACCCGGTCCTTGTTCACCGGGCTGGAGCCGACCGACATGATCCGCCCGCCTGAGGCGCAGGATTGCAGACAGCCGTCCAACTCGGCCATGCCCACCGTGTTGACGACCAGATTGGCGCCCTTGCCGTCGGTCAGGTCCATGACCGCATCATGCCAATCGGGATGCGTCCTGTAATTGATGCCCGCATCGGCGCCGATGTCCTTCATGCGGGCGATCTTTTCATCGCTGGACGAGGTGATTATGACCCGCGCGCCCATCATCTTGCCCCATTGCGCGGCAAACACCGAAACGCCGCCGGTGCCGATGGTCACCATCGTCTCGCCGGGCTCGATCTTGCCGGTTGCCACCACGGCCTGCCACGCGGTCAGCCCGGCGCTGGGCAAGGTGCCCGCGTCTTCATGGCTGAGCGCATCGGGGATCTTGATCAGCGCCTCGGCCGGCACGACCGCCTGTTCACGCAAAAAGCCGTCGAGCGTCTGGCCATGGTCCACCAGTTTCATGCTCTCGTTCCACGGGCCATCGAGCCACAGCCGATAATGCGGCATCGTCACCCGGTCGCCGATCTGAACCTGCGTCACGCCCTCGCCCAGCGCGATCACATCGCCTGCCATGTCGCAAAGGGGAATATGTTGCGGCGCGGAGGCCGAGCGCTCCATCATCCCGGTCGATATGATATGGAAATCGCGCGCGTTCGGACCGGTCGAACGAATGCGCACCAGCGCCTCGCCGGGGCCGGGGGTGGGATCGGGGCGTTCAACCAGACGAAGCCGCCGCGTTTGGGCAAAATCGCCGACTTCATAAGCTCTCACGGATCAAACCTCCTGCTTCGCCGCCACCCCACGGCCTTGTGCATCAGAGGTAGATGGGCCAATTTCATCCTTACCGCGCCATATTCCTCATGCTCGCTGTTCGGATGCGGTCTATGCGCCAGCGCCACCAAACGGATATGCCCCGCCCAACGACAAGGGGCCCCGGCGATCCATCGATCGCCAAGGCCCCAGGCATGGCCCGTCATCCTCCGCCGGAGACGGGCCCCAGCGCTGTCCTGCGGGTATTTAGACCCCGTCAACCGCCTTGCTGACCAGCACGTTGACCGAAACGCGGCGGTTCTGTGCCTTGCCTTCGGGCGTGTCATTGCTGGCCAGAGGATCGGCCTTGGCCATGCCGGTCGGGGTCAGCATGCGATAGGGCTTCCAGTGGCACGCCTGCTGGAGATAGTTGATCACGCTGCTGGCGCGCTTCTCGCTCAATGTCTGGTTGAAATCGTCGCTGCCGGTCGCATCGGTATAGCCTACCACCAGCAGAAGCGCATTGCTCACGCCTTCGGCCTGACTCGCCGCATTGCAAAGCTCGGCCTTGTCCTGCGGCGAGAGAGTTGCCTTGCCGGTGTCGAAATGGACATTGGTCGTGCTCTTGACGTTGTAATTGTCAATGTCTGCCATACGCCCGCGCAACGCCTCAGTGGCCGCCTCGTTGGAGGCAAAGCGCTGGTCGGTGCCGTGGCGGACCATGTTCGCCATCTTCAGATCGCCCTGACGCAGCGTGATCTGGCTGGCCAGCAACCCGCCGGGAAACTGCATCGTGCGCACCGTCACCGGCAGACCGTTGAGCAAGGCCCCGCCGTCCATCTTGTTGCTGCCGAACAGGCCCTTGCTGGCCTTGATGACGGTGGCTTCATTATAGGCGATCACCGATTTGGTGCCATCAGGGCCGGTAACCTGCACCCGATTGCCCCCGCGCGCCGAGATAAAGCCCTTGATCTCGGGCCCGGGCGTCATTTGCGAGGCATCGGGGATGGGGGTGCCGTTGACGGTGATATCAGCCTTGGCGGCCTCGGGCGATTGGGCCGAAACGGCGGCCGCCATGGTCATCGCACTGGTGGCCAGCAGAACCAGAATTCCCGACTTTTTGGACATGACACGCATCACACAACTCCTTTTCGAATTCCACCAGAGCGGCGTGTCAGTTCGATCATTTCTGGTGGATGAAGGTTGCATTCAAGCATTAGTCAGGGAGGACAGAACGGTTACAACTTGCGACGAATTGTGTCTGGACGGACGTTTTTGGAGCGATTTCGACTCATTCGACAGCCGCTGATCCACCATACCAGGGCACGCAAAGCCGCCCGAGCAGGCCCGACAGGACCAGCAGAATCGCCGCCCAGCGCCGCGCCCAGTGTGATCGCCATCTGGATCAACGCCACGATCAGCTTGGACACCGGGACGCCCAGACGATTGCCCGCGATATCGAGCAGCGCCGTTTCCACCGCGTATTTGGCGAAATGGTTGCCGCGCCAGTTCATCGGCCATTTCCTCAAAAATTGATGAGGCGCGGCATCAGTACGGCGCCCCCGGCGCGCTCAGACGCAACGCTTCACGCAGCGTTGAGCCATTTTCATGATGGCGCGCCCGACACCTGCAGGCCCGCCGGAACGCCATAGCCCCATTCCTGATACATGCGCGCGATCACTGCCCCCATCAGTTCCAGTTCGGGCGATGTGTCTCCTGCACGGTGGCTCAGGATAATCGGTGAGGTCGCCGGTTCGGCCAGCTCGCGATAGGCGACATCATGGCTGCGCGCGCGACGCACCGATTCCGGCACGATCGCCATCCCTTCCTCGGCGGCGACCAGCCCGATGGCGATCTGCAATTCACGTGCCTCATGGACGATGCGCGGTTCGACGGCATGGTCGCGGAACAGCGAGATGACCTGATCGGCATAGCTGGGGCGCGGCGAGCGGGGATAAAGGATCTGCGGCTCGTCGGCCAGTTCCTTGAGCGAGACCGGCCCTTCCTGCCGGGCCAGAGGATGATCCATCGGAAAGGCTGCGATCAGCCTTTCGTGGCGCAGGATGATGCGGCGCACCGCCGGATCCTCGAAACGGATGCGACCAAATCCGATGTCGATCCGCCCGTCCTTGAGCGCGGCGATCTGATCCAGCGTCGTGCTTTCCACCAGCACCAGTTCGACATCGCGCGCCGCCTTGCGAAATTCACGGATCAGTTCGGGCAGCCGCGCATAAATGGTCGAGGCGACAAAGCCCAGCACCAGCCGCCGCCGCTTGCTGGTGGCCGCCGCGCGCACCATGGTCTGCAGATCCTCCATCCGGGCCAGCATCTGCAAGGCCTGCGAATAGAGCAGCTTGCCCACCGGCGTCAGCCGCAGGGGGCGTGTGGTGCGGTCCAGCAGGGGCGAGCCGACATCGACCTCAAGCTGTTGTATTGCCCGCGACAGGGGCGGCTGGGCGATATGCAGCCTTTCGGCGGCGCGGTGGAAATTGCCCTCCTCGGTCACGGCGACGAAGTAGCGCAGGAGTCGCAAATCGATCATTTCATACCTCACAGGTATCAAGGTGACACCGCATTGATCTTTGTCGAGGGGCGCCGAAACCCTTAATCAGATCCCAAGACAACTAACCCTTACGGAGAGTCGCCGCAATGGCCAGCCTGGATCTTTCCGATACCTATATCGTCGATGTGCCGACCATTCGCCCGCATGTGCTGGCCATGGCCACCATGCATTATCAATCGATGGTCATCGTCCGCCTGATCGATTCCGATGGGGTCGAAGGCATTGGCGAAGGCACCACCATCGGGGGTCTGAGCTATGGCGAGGAAAGCCCCGAGAGCATCAAGTCGGCCATCGACACCTATATCATCCCGGTCCTGCAGACCTGCGACATTGCGCAGGTGGGCGCGACCATGGCCAAGGTGGCCAAATGCGTGCGCGGCAACCATTTCGCCAAATGCGCGGTGGAAACGGCGCTGCTCGATATGGCGGGCAAGCGGCTGGGTGTGCCGGTGTCCGAGCTGATCGGCGGCGGACGGCGGCGCGAGAGCCTGCCTGTCGCATGGACGCTGGCCAGCGGCGATACGGCCCGCGACATTGCCGAGGGCGAGGAGATGCTCGACCGCCGCCGCCATCGCATTTTCAAGCTGAAGATCGGCAAGCGGGAAGTGCGCGAGGATGTCGCCCATGTCGGCGCCATCTGCAAGGCGCTGGGCGACCGGGCCAGCGTGCGCGTCGATGTCAACCAGAACTGGAGCGAAGCACAGGCCAAGCTGGGCATGGCGATGCTGCATGATGTGGGCTGCGAGCTGGTCGAACAGCCCATCGCGGGCGACGATATTGCCGCCATGGCGCGCCTCTCGCAATCGCATCCCGTCGCGCTGATGGCCGACGAGGCGCTGCATGGCCCGCGCAGCGCGATGCGCATAGCCACGGCCCATGCGGCAGGTGTGTTCGCGCTGAAGATCGCACAATCGGGCGGGCTTTTCGCCACGGCGGAAGTCGCCGCCATCGGCGCGGCCTCGGGCATCGGCCTCTATGGCGGCACGATGCTGGAAGGCGGGATCGGCACCATCGCCTCGGCCCATGTCTTTGCCACATTGCCGGAGCTTGCATGGGGTACCGAATTGTTCGGCCCCCTCCTCCAGACCGAGGAAATCCTGTCCGAGCCGCTGGCCTATGGCGATTTCTCGCTGAGCCTGCCGCAAGGCCCCGGTCTGGGCGTCACGCTCGACCTCGAAAAGCTGGCGCACTTCCGCCGTGATCGCACCGCCCCCACCCTTCACCCCATCGGCGCAGGAGCCTGAACCCCATGTTGTTCATGGTCGAAATGGACGTCAACATCCCCCACGACTTTGACCCGGCCACAGCCGACCGGATCAAGGCCGAGGAAAAGGCCTATTCCCAGACGCTTCAGGCATCGGGCGTGTGGCGCCACATCTGGCGCAAGGCCGGGCTCTATTCGAATGTCTCGATCTTTGACGTCGAGAGCAATGCCGCCCTCCACGATCTGCTGATCGCGCTGCCGCTTTACCCCTTCATGATGATGAAGGTGACGCCGCTGTGCCGCCACCCCTCCGCCATCCATGAGGATGACCGTTAAACACTTTGCCGGGAGAGTATAAAATGGACGTAAGCTTCGTAAAAACCCCCGAAATTCAGCAGTTGCTCGACCGCGCCGCGGGCGTCAACGAGAGCGGCGGCAATCCCCGCTTCAAGGCCATCATGCGCGATCTGTTTCAGTCGGTGATGGAACTGATCGTGCGCCATGATATTTCGGAAAGCGAATTCTGGCTGGCGATGAAGTTTCTGGCCGATGGCGCGGGCGAGATCGGCCTGATCGTGCCGGGCACCGGCATCGAGCATTTCCTCGACCTCTATATGGACGCCAAGGATGCCGAGGCGGGCCTGACCGGCGGCACGCCGCGCACCATCGAAGGCCCGCTCTATGTCGCGGGCGCGCCACTGGTCGAGGGCAATGTCAACTTGAGCACCGATCCTGACGAAGGCACGCAGGTGCTGCACATGACCGGCGCGGTGACTGGCCCCGAGGGCGAGCCGGTGCAGAATGCGATCCTCCATGTCTGGCACGCCAATTCGCAGGGCTGGTATTCACATTTCGACCCCACCGGCGAACAGACCCCGTTCAACAACCGCCGCCGGATCAAGCTGGGCGCGGACGGCAAATATGCGTTCCATTCGAAAATGCCCAGCGGCTATTCCGTGCCGCCCCAGGGCGCGACCGATCAGTTGATGCAGGCGCTGGGCCGCCACGGCAATCGCCCGGCCCATGTGCATTTCTTTATCGAGGCGCCCGGCTATCGCACGCTGACCACGCAGATCAATTTCGGCGACGATCCCTTTGCCGCCGACGATTTCGCCTTTGGCACCCGTGAGGGCCTGCTGCCGGTGCCCAACCGTCAGGGCGACGCTGCCTATATCGCCTTCGATTTCCAGCTTCAGCGCGCTCATGACGCCGGTGACGAAGGCTTCTCCTCGCGCAGCCGGGCCGAGGCCCAGCCTGCGGTCGAAAACGCCTGAGGGGAGAGGGACAATGGACGAAGGGCTGATCGGGCGCATTGCCGGCGCCGTGGTGGATGATCCGGCAACCGGGATCTTCCGCTGCCGCCGGGATGTTTTCACCGACCCTGAATTGTTCGAACTGGAGATGAAATATATCTTCGAGAGCAATTGGGTCTATCTGGCCCATGAAAGCCAGATCGAGAACAAGAACGACTATCTGACCGCCTGGATCGGGCGCACCCCGGTGATCCTGAACCGGGCCAAGGATGGCGCTCTGAACTGCGTGGTCAATGCCTGCGCGCATCGCGGCGCGAAACTGTGCCGCCGCAAGCGGGGCAATCAGCCGCTCTTCGTCTGTCCCTTCCACGGCTGGAGCTTCAAGACCGACGGCAAGCTGCTGCGCGCCAAGGACGCCAGCAGCGGGGCCTATCCTGAAAGCTTCAACCACGAAGGCTCGCATGACCTGACCCGCGTTCGGGTGGAAAGCTATCGCGGCTTTATCTTCGGCTCGCTCAACCACGATGTCCTGCCGCTGGCCGACCATCTGGGCGAGGCCAGGGTCATCATCGACCAGATGGTCGATCAGGCGCCCGAGGGGCTGGAGGTGCTGACCGGCAATTCCACCTACACCTTCGACGGCAACTGGAAGATGCAGATGGAGAATGGCTGTGACGGCTATCACGTCAGCTCGGTCCATGAAAACTATCAGTCCACCATGGGCCGCCGCGCCGAGGGCGGCACCAAGGCGGTCGATGCCAACGGCTGGTCCAAGGCCCCGGCCAGCGGGGTCTATGGCTTTGAACATGGCCATATCCTGCTCTGGACCCAGGTGTTGAACCCCGAGGTGCGCCCGGTGTGGAACCTGAAAGCACAGCTTGAGGAACGTCTGGGCTCGGACAAGGCGCGGTTTATTCTGGAGCAGACGCGCAATCTGGCGCTCTATCCCAATGTGTTCCTGATGGATCAGTTCTCCACCCAGATCCGCGTGGTGCGCCCGATCGACGTGCATACCACCGAGGTCACGATCTATTGCTATGCCCCGCGCGGAGAAAGCCCCGAAGATCGCGCCCATCGCATCCGCCAGTATGAGGATTTCTTCAACGTGTCCGGCATGGGCACGCCCGATGATCTGGAAGAATTCCGCTCCTGCCAATCGGCCTATGAGGGCGCGGGCGGCCTGTGGAACGACCTGAGCCGCGGGGCCAGGCGCTGGATCGCCGGGCCGGACGCCAATGCCGCCGCAATGGGCATGAACCCTCTGCTGTCGAGCGAGCGCAGCGAGGACGAGGGCTTGTTTGTGCGCCAGCATGAATTCTGGGCGCAGATCATGATCGAGGGCCTGACCCGCGAGGGCCATGGACTAATGGAGGCGGCACAATGACCATCGCTCTCGAACAATCCCTATCCCATGCCGACATCTGCGCCTTCCTCTACCGCGAGGCGCGCCTGCTGGACGACCGCGATTTTGACGCATGGCTGGAATGCTATGCGGACAATGTCGAATATTGGATGCCGGCATGGACCGATGATGACGCGCTGACCACCGACCCGCAGCGCGAGATCTCGCTGATCTATTACGCCAATCGCAAGGGGCTGGAGGACCGGGTCTATCGGCTCAACACCGAACGCTCCTCGGCCAGCACGCCCGAGGCGCGCACCGCCCATTTCATCGCCAATGTCGAGGTTTTGGCGGTTGCCGATGGCGCGCTCGACCTGCGCTACAACTGGCATACGCTCAGCCACCGCTATCAGCAGACCGCGCAGTTTTTCGGGACGACCTTCCTGACGCTGGACACGCGCGGGGCCGAACCGAAAATCCTGAAGAAAAAGATCGTTTTGAAAGACGATTACATTCATCAGGTCATCGACATCTACCACGTTTGAGGAGCAAGCGCTGTGATCTTTGAGGGACGTTTCGCGGGCAAGGTGATGGTCGTGACCGGCGCGGCGCAGGGCATCGGCGCGGGCGTGGCAACCCGCGCAGCGGCCGAAGGAGCCAGCCTCGTTCTGGTTGACCGTGCGCCCTTTGTCACCGAGGTCGAAGAGGCCATCATCGCGGCAGGCGGCAAGGCGATCTCGGTCCAATGCGACCTTGAAACCTATGAAGGCGCGGCCCATGCCATGGCAGCGGCCGTCAAGGCGTTTGGCCGGATCGACATCCTCGTCAACAATGTCGGCGGAGCGATCCGTATGCGCCCCTATGCCGAGTTTGCGCCCGAGCAGATCGACGCGGAAATCCGCCGCTCGCTGATGCCCACGCTCTATGGCTGCCATGCCGCGCTGCCCGCCATGCTGGCGCAGGGGGCGGGCGTGATCGTCAATGTCTCCTCCAATGCCACGCGCGGCATCCGCCGTGTGCCCTATTCGGCGGCCAAGGGCGGGATCAATGGCATGACACAGGCGCTGGCCATGGAATATGCCGAAGCGGGCATTCGCGTGGTCGCCACCGCGCCGGGGGGGACAAAGGCGCCCCCTCGCCGCACCCCGCGCAACGCCGAAGGCGACAATGCGCAGGAGCAGGCATGGATGGCGCAGGCGGTCGAACAGGTCACGCAATCGGCCTTCATGAAGCGCTATGGCACGCTGGAAGAGCAGATCGCCCCGATCCTCTTCCTCGCCTCGGACGAGGCCAGCTATATCACCGGATCGGTGCTGCCCGTGGCGGGCGGCGATCTGGGCTGAGGGAGTTCATCATGCCTTTTATCGATGTGCCGGGCGCACGGATCTATTGGAAGCGCGATGGCCGCGATGATGCGCCCGCGCTGGTGCTGCTCAATTCCATCGGCACGGATATGGATCTGTGGGATGGGGTTTTGCCCCTGCTGCGGGAACATTTCGCCCTGCTGCGTATCGATGCGCGGGGGCATGGGGCATCCTGCACCGAACCGGGGGATATGTCGCTGGCGATGCTGGCGGACGATGTGCTGGCGGCGGCCGATGCGGCGAGGATCGGGCGTTTCGCGCTGGCGGGCGTCTCGCTGGGCGGGATGATCGGTATGGAACTGACCCTGCGCGCGCCTGAAAGGATCAGCGATCTGGCGCTGATCTGCACCTCGGCGACGATGGATGCGGCATCATGGAACGACCGCATCGCCAAGGTCCGGGTCGAGGGTATGGCGGCGATTGCCGATCTGGCCATGGGGCGCTTCCTGTCCGATGCTGCCCCGCCCGCGATCAGGGAAAGCGTGCGCCGACAATTGCTGACGATGGAGGCCGAGGGCTATGCCGGATGCGGCGCGGCGATCCGCGACATGGATCTGGCCCAGCGTGTCGCGGGCATCGCCTGCCCCACGCTCGTCATCACCGGCACGCGCGACACATCCACGCCTTTAACCGGGCATGGCGAGCATCTGCTGGCGCATATTCCCGGCGCAAAGCACTACTCGCTCGAGGCCGCCCATCTCGCCCCGCTGGAGGCGCCCGAGGCGCTGGCCGGGGCCTTGCTCTCATTTCTGCAGGTTCAGACCCATGGGTAAAGCCGATATTGTCATCGTGGGCGCCGGACATGGCGGGGCGCAATGCGCGATTGCCCTGCGGCAAAACGGCTTTACCGGCACAATAACCGTGATCGGGCGCGAGCCGGAATATCCCTATGAACGCCCGCCGCTGTCCAAGGAATATTTCGCGCGGGAAAAGACATTCGAGCGCCTCTACATCCGTCCGCCCGCATTCTGGGCGGAAAAGGATGTGGCCTTTATGCTGGGCCGCGAAGTGGTGGCGGTGGACCCGGCGGCCAAGATGCTGACGCTCGATGATGGCGCGACCTATGGCTATGGCCGCCTTGTCTGGGCCACCGGGGGAGATCCGCGCCGCCTTGGCTGCGCCGGGGCCGATCTGGCCGGGGTGCACGCCGTGCGCACCCGCGCCGACTGCGACCGGTTGATGGCGCAGGTGGACGAAGGCATCCGCAACATCGTGGTCATCGGCGGCGGCTATATCGGGCTGGAGGCGGCGGCGGTTCTGTCCAAATCGGGCTTGCGCGTTACCCTGCTTGAAGCCCTGCCCCGCGTGCTGGCCCGTGTGGCGGGCGATGAACTCTCTGCCTTTTATCAGGCCGAACATCGCGCCCATGGCGTCGATCTGCGGCTTGACGCGGTGGTCGAAGGGCTTGAAGGCGAGAGCCGTGTCACCGGCGTCAGGCTGGCCGATGGCGAGGTCATTCCGGCCGATGCGGTGATCGTGGGCATCGGCATCGTGCCTGCGGTCGGTCCGCTGATCGCGGCGGGCGCGCATGGCGGTCCGGGCGTAGTGGTGGACGAATATTGCCGCACCAGCCTGCTCGACATCTATGCCATAGGCGATTGCGCCTCCTTTGCCTGCGCCTATGCCGGGGGCGCGGAAATGCGGGTGGAATCGGTGCAGAACGCCAATGACATGGCGACCTGTGTGGCCAAGGCGATCTGCGGCGATCCCCAACCCTACAAGGCTTTCCCGTGGTTCTGGTCGAACCAGTATGACCTGCGCCTGCAAACCGCCGGGATCAGCCGCGATTTCGATCAGACGGTCCTGCGCGGCGATCCTGCCAACCGGGCTTTTTCCGTGATCTATCTGAAGGATGGCCGCGTCATCGCTCTCGATTGCGTCAATATGGTCAAGGATTATGTTCAGGGGCGCAAGCTGGTGGAAGCAGGTGCGAGGCCAGATCCTGCAAGCCTTGCCGACGTGGCGCAGGCATTGAAGGACCTGGCGATCACGGCCTGAGGTTTACAAAACCGCTTCCGGCGCGTGCTGAAGCCCCGCCGCATCATCCAGCCCCAGCGCCCGGATGGCGGCGGGGCGGTTGCGGCAGCGCTCGACATAGGCGTCGATCAGCGTGCTGGCCGGGAAAGCCTTGCGGCCGAAGTTCAACGCGCTGGCGATCAGCAGGTCGGCAATGGTGAATTCCTCGCCCAGCACATAATCGCGATGCGCCAGCGTGGTTTCCAGACGGCGCACCACCGCGTCATAATCGCGCTGCTTGTTGGGCGAAGCTGCCAGCGCGCCCGACATGGCCGCAAACATCGCCGGCTCCATCTCGCAGGCATACCATGCCAGCCATGTGCAATAGGCTCCGCGCCAGGCGCTGCCCACCGCCGGGGCCAGATCGGCGCCCGGCAGGGCATCGCCAAGGTAAAGCGCGATCCCGACCGATTCCGTAATCAGCGCATCATCATGCTCGATGGCGGGCACGCGCTGGTCCGGGTGGGGATTGGCCGGGTCGGGATGGCCCTGCCCGGTCATCGGGCGATAGATCGACACGGGCGCAATCGTATAGGTCGCGCCCAATTCCTCCAGCAGCCAGATGATGCGCGAGGAACGCGATTGCGGGGCGTGATAGAGCGTGATCATGAAAACCTTCTGTTGATCGGATGCCCCCTTGTGCGCCGCCCCTGCTGACAGCATTATGTCAGCAGGGAGAAGCTGATGCGCCGCGCCGATCGATTGTTTCAGATTATACAGATCCTGCGCCGTTCCTCGCGCCCCATCACCGCGCAGGATATTGCCCAGGAATTGGAAGTCTCGCCCCGCACCGTCTATCGCGACATTGCCGACCTGATCGGACAGCGCGTACCCGTGCGCGGAGAGGCCGGTTTCGGCTATATTCTCGACGACAGTTTCGACATGCCCCCGCTGATGCTGACGCCGGAGGAGATCGAGGCGGCGGTACTGGGCGCGCAATGGGTGGCGGGGCGCGGCGATCCGGCGCTGGCGGCGGCCGCGCGCGATCTGATCGCCAAGATCACATCAGTCGTGCCGGAAAAGCTGCGCCCCTTCATCGCCCATCCGTCCACCGGCGTGCCCTCATGGACCGATACGCCGCCCGACGGTATCGACCTTGCCCGCACCCGGCTGTGGATCCGCGAGGGGCGCAAGATCGCCCTGTCCTATCGCGACGAAAAGGGCGCGGTCAGCCAGCGCGTGGTCTGGCCAGTGATCCTGGGCTATTTCGAAACGGCCCGGATGTTGGCCGCATGGTGCGAGATGCGGCAGGATTTCCGCCATTTCCGCGCCGACCGCATCGTTTCAGCGCAATTTCTGGACGAGGCCCATGGCCTGCGCCCCGGTGAATTGAAGCAAAGGTGGAAGCGCCAGATGGAGCAGAAGCGAAAGCGCTAGATCAATTGCAAGTCGTTGATCCCCGCGCCGGGAAAGACGATGCCCAATTGCCGCGCCGACAGCCCATATTGCCGCGCCAACAAGCCGCCGATCAACCCCCGGTAATCGGTCAGCACCGGCAGGTCGCGCCCCTGATTGAGCGTGTCGGGGCTGAGCTTCACCTGCGGCCCCGCCATCCGCCCGCCCGCCACAGATCCGCCCAGCACCCAATAGATGCTGCCATGGCCATGGTCGGTGCCCTTGTCGCCATTTTCGCGGAAAGTGCGGCCAAATTCGGACATGACCACCACCGTCGTGTTGCGCCAGTCCTCCGGCCCGATCGCCTCGACAAACCCGGCCAGAGCGCGGCCCAGTTCCCCGATGCGATTGGCCAGATTGCCCTGCGCCCCGCCCTGGTTGACATGGGTGTCCCATCCGCCGACATCGACAAAGGCGAGGTTGTACTGATCGCGCATCAGGCGGCCGATGCGGCGGGCGGACAGTTCAAAACCCTTGGCGGTGATCGCGTCGCGACCGGCGGCCTCCATCTCGCCCCGGATGGATTGAAACACCGTGTCGCGCACGGCAAAGCCCTGTCCGATGGCGGCTTCCAGATCGACGCCCGCCTCGTGCTGGCCACGATACATGGCTTTGATAAGCTCGGTCTGGCGCGCGTCGATGGAGGGCCGCGATGCCGCATTACCCAGCGCGATATTGGGCACCACCGGCCCCCCGCGAAAACAGAGCGGCAGTTGGTCGGTAAAGGAAATCGGCTTATCCGCCCCCAGAACGGCGGCCAGACGGCCCATAAAGCCGGACTGGAAATCGCGGCGCGCGGCGATGTTCTGCCCCAATTCGATGCTGTCCTGCGTCTCGAAATGGCTGCGGCTCATGTCATCCGTGCCGGCAAAAGGCACAAAGGCGATCTGCCGCGCCTGCCAGAGGGGCAGGATACTCTCGCGCAGCGCGGGGTGCAGATTCCAATCGGCGTCCAGCGGCAAAGGCGCATCGGGATTGGCCGGATCAGGGCGGGACAAGGCAATCGTGGGCCGCGCCTCGTGATAGAAATCGCTGGCCCCCGGCACGATGACATTCACCGCATCATAGGCCCCGCGCAAAAATACCACCAGCAGTCGGTTATTGGCGGCCCCCGGCGCGGCAAAGGCCCGGCCTCCCGCCATCATCAAAGGCAGGCCAAGCGCGGCGGAACGGATCAGATCGCGGCGGTCAAACAGGGTCATCGTCTGTCTCCGATTGTCCATTATCGGCGCATGAAATCGGGCGAGGCAAGGAAGAGCATGTTCCATTCCTGCGGGCTTGCGGCCTGATCCAGCACGGCGCGGGTCTGGCCGGTGGTGGCGCGGTCCACCCCGCCTGACCACAGGGCATTGCGCAGATCGGGCGCGCTCGGCTGATAGGCCACCGCCGGATCGCGCGGGCGCAGCAGGCCCGCCGAACCATTGCCGATGGCCTTGGCGATTTCAAAGCGCACCTCCATCTGCCCCGGCCCGGTCCATGCCGAGGCGCCCAGCGGATAGCCATCGGGGGTCTGATGATCGTAAAGCCCCTCGCCCATGCGTTTGAGCCAGTTGATCATCGGATCGACATTGACCACCACATTGCCGTCGGCCGCCGATCCATAGGCATAGCGCACCGCCGAAACGACATAATGCACCGGGTCCTTGAACGCATGGCCCAGCGAAGCGGCATAGGCGGGCGTTGCAGTCATCGCGTCCAGCACGGTGGCAAGATCCCCGCCGGATTGGCGCCAGGCGGCGGTCATCCGGTCGACCACGGCGGCAGGCGCGCGGTGGCCGGATTGCCCGCGATCAGGTCCAGCGCCTGCTCGACCTCGGCATAGCCCGAGCCATGGATCGTGTGACCCATGAATTGTTTGGTGCCGAAATCATGGCGCGCGGGATTGAATTCGAACAGACCGTCGCGCAGATAAAGACCCTGCCACTCCGGCTTCAGCCGCGGCGCGTCCGGGTTCAACCGCACCCCCACCCCGGTCAGGATGCGCGCCAGTTCCTGCACATCCTTCTGGCTATAGCCGGAACCCACGCCCATCGTGTGCAGTTCCATGATCTCGCGGGCATAATTCTCGTTGATATGGCCCGCCGCGTTCTGGTCATTGTCCAGATAGCGCAGCATGGCCGGATGGCGCAAAGTTGCCTCAAGCAAATCGCGGAAGCGGCCCAGCGAACGGGCGCGGATGACATCCTCATAATCGCCCACCATGGCGCGGATGTCCCGCTTTTGCGCATGGACGTTGAACTGGTTGAACCAGAACCATGTCATCTGTTCGCGCATCTGGTCGGGCGAATAAAGGTCGCGCAGCAGGGATCGGGTTTGCGCCTCGCGCTCAAGCGCGTTCATCGACTGCTGCCATTGCTTTTTGGCGGCCTCGCGCTGGGTGGGATCGGGGGTCTGATTGGCGGCGCGGTTTTGCGCGTCCATGTCGGCCACGAGTTGCGCCATGGGCTCGCGGCTGATCCGCATCTCGTCGATCCGCGCCTGCACGGCGGGGGGCAGCGCGGCATCGGACGATGATGCGCCAACCGGCCATTCGGCAAGGCCCCATGTGGCCCGGTTCACCCCGGCCAGCCCGCCGTCCTTCTCCCCCGCCTGTGCGGGGACCGCGCCGATCAGCAGCGGCACCAATATATGCAAACCCAGCAAGCGGCTCATCGCGGCAGCCCTCGGTTAACCTATCCCACCCCCTTTTGCCGCAAGTTTTATGACCTGTCGATGAACCTGACCTCTAGCGCATCATTCCCATCAGGGTGGGAGCATCGACCGTAAATTTCAGTCCGAAAACGAAAGCATTGCCGATGTCGCGGGGGCGGAACGGGGCGCCGGTCTGGTCCGGGTGAACAATATATTGAATATTGGGCGAAATCCGTATGGCCGGATTTACCTGCGCGCCATAGGCCAGCTCCATCATATATTGGTGGCGATGGATGTTGCCGTCGCCACCCCCGGCCATCCGCGCCGCGCGCATCCGCTCGACCGCCAAGGTGCTGAATTGCTGATCGTTGATCAAAAAGCCCAGCGTGTCGGAGTCGCGCCCCTTGAAGGTGCCGGTCTGCAACAGGCCCAACTCAAGGTAATGGCTTTCCTCGACCCGCCCCGACAGATTGGTCATGGCCACGCCGAACAGGGTCAGCCCCCGTTTTGTCGCCGGATCGGGCCTTGTCAGCATTTGGTCAAAGCGGAAATAGAGGCCCGAGCGGCCATGCAAAGTCGCCGCATTTTGCCCTGTCAGGATCGCGATCCCGCCACTGGCGTCGCGCAAAGGGTCGGCATAATCGCCCCGGTCAAACCACCCGCCCAGGATGTAATGCCCCGGCAGGCGCGTCCTGCCCGCATCGTCGGCATAGCCCGCCTCCCACGGCACGATCACGCCGGTGGCGTTGCGCGTGGAAAAGCTGAAGCCATTGTCATCGGCCTGTTTGCGGTCGGGGTTCACCTCATAGGCCCCGACATGCAGGAACCATTGCGGGGTAAAATTCGCGCGGGCATGGATCATCCAGCTTGAGGCGGGGAAATAGGTGAAATTGCTGTTTTTGAAAACGAAAGTCGGGTTGCCGCAGGCCGAATTGGTCTGAAAATTACAGTAGAGCGGCGAGTTGAGGAAGTGGATATTGGCCTGACTGCGCCCCGCCTCGATATTCAACCGGCCATTAAGCAGCTTCTGCTCCCATGTCAGGATCGCCAGATGGGTGTTCTGCGTGCCCCACACTTCCTGAACCGAGGTGTTGTTGCCGATGGCGATGCCCGACAGGCTCTTGCCATGGCGGTTGGTGACGGCGAAATGCAAGGTGCCGCCGCCAATCCCGGCGATGCGGTCCATATCGACATCCGCGCCCATATAGACCTGGCCGGTATACGCGCTCGCCCGGCGCAGCCCGCCGCTGACATTGCCCGCCGCCTCGCCGGTATAGTTGAGCGAGAGGGTGATCCCCTCATCGGCCAGCGGTTGAAAGGGCTTGACCGGCGCTTCCTGCGCCATGGCATTGGACAAGGAGAGGGCGATGACGCCTGCGGTGCAGGCGCCCTTGAGCATTTTGCGATACATGGGATGATCCTTGCGCGCCCGATCCGTGGGCGCAGGTCAGAGTGTAACCGTCAGGCCGCTTCGGGCGCCCGCTTGAGCAAGCCCACCAGCAAAGCCGTCACCACCGTCCCGGCGACAATCGCCAGCGCATAGGCGGCCAGATGGGTCACGGCCCCCGGAATGGGCAGCACGAAAATGCCGCCATGGGGAACCTTGAGCTCCACCCCAAAGGCCATCGAAATGGCCCCGGTCACGGCCGAACCCGCCATCAGCGAGGGGATGATGCGAAACGGATCGCGCGCGGCAAAGGGGATCGCGCCCTCGGTGATGAAGGCAAGACCCAACACACCCGCCGCGCCGCCCGCCTCGCGCTCCTCGGCGCTGAAACGGTTGCGGAACAGGAATGTGGCCAGCGCGATGCCCAGCGGCGGCACCATGCCCGCCGCCATGGTCGCGGCCATCGGCGTATAGACCTGGCTGGACACCAGACCGACCGAGAAGGCATAGCCCGCCTTGTTGACCGGCCCGCCCATGTCAAAGGCCGACATCGCGCCCAGAATGACGCCCAGCAGGATCGCGCTCGACCCTTGCATCGAGCGCAGCCATTCGGTCAGAAAAGCCAGCGCGGCGGCCACCGGCGCGCCCACGGCATAGATCATCACCAGCCCCGTCAGCAGCGAGCCGAGCAAAGGCAGGATCAAAACCGGCTTCAACCCCGACAGGTTTTTGGGCAGGCGGATCAGGCGATTAAGCCCATCCACCCCATAGCCCGCAATAAACCCCGCCACGATCCCGCCCAGAAAGCCCGCGCCCAGACTCGACGCGATCATGCCGCCGATCATGCCCGGCGCAATGCCGGGGCGGTCGGCCACGGAATAGGCGATATAGCCCGCCAGCGCAGGCACCATCAGAGCAAAGCCCGCCTTGGCACCGATTTCGAACAGGGCATGGGCCAGCGTCCCGGCGGCCGCATCATCATTGGCGTGAATGCCGCCCAGCGCGAAGGCCAGCGCGATCAGCAGGCCCCCCGCCACCACAAAGGGCAGCATGAAGGACACGCCGGTCATCAGATGCTTGTAAGGCCCCGCCCGCTCCTTGACGGCGGCAGGCGCGGTGCTGGACGGCTCGCCGCCCTGCACCTGCGCCTCGGCCAAGGCGCGTTCGATCAGGCCCGCGCCGCCGGTGATCGCGGGCTTGGTGTTGCTGATAAACACCCGCTTGCCCGCAAAGCGCGAACGGTCCACCTCGCGGTCGGCGGCGATCAGCACCACGTCGGCCTCGGCAATTTCCTGTGCGGTCAAGGGATTGCCAGCGCCGACCGAACCCTGCGTCTCGATGCGGATCGGATAGCCGAGTTGCCTTGCCCCCTCGGCCAGACCTTCGGCGGCCATAAAGGTATGAGCGATCCCGGTGGGGCAGGAGGTGATGGCAACGATCTTCGGCCTGCTTGCCGCCGCGCCGCCATCCGGCTCGCGGATCGCGCCCTGCGGGTCGGAGAGCACATTGTCGAGGCTGAGCCGCCAATCCGCCCGCGCGGCCAGAGGGTCATTCTCGCCGCCTACAAAGAGCAGCGCCAGATCCTCCCCCAAAGCCTCAAAACTCTGGGCGTCAGTCGGACGACGCACCGATACCTCGATGGGGCGGCCCTGAGTGCGCGCGGCCTTGCGCAGGGCCTCGGCTGCCAGCAGGGCCTGCACGTCACGGCCCCCGGCGTCGATCACGGCAAAGAGTTTTCTCATTGAATCCTCGTCCCTTTATAATTCATCAGGCCATGGTCATGGCGGAGAGCGAAACCTCCTGCGCCAAGGCCCGCACCGCGCCCAGTTCCGGCAGATTGGGGCCGACCATGCCCAGCTTGCCCACGGCAAAAGCGGTTGCGAGCCGCGCCAGAGGCTTCAGAGGCAGGCCATCAGCCAGCGCAGCAGCAAGCCCGGCCACCATCGCGTCGCCCGCCCCCACCGTGCTAGCCACGCCGGCCAGCGAGAGCCGGGCGCAAACCGCCCCCTGCGCCGAAACGAACAGAGCGCCCTCCTCGCCCATCGAAATCACCACCAGTTCGACGCCCCGGCGGCACAGATCCTCGGCCGCCGCCAACAGTTCGGCGCGGCCCATCGCCGCCTGCCCGGTCCATGCGGACAATTCGCTGCGATTGGGCTTGATGACATGGGGCAGGACAGCGGCGTCGAGCGCATGTTTGAGCGGCCCCCCGCTGGTGTCGAGCAGGACGCGGCATCCGCGCTCGCGCATGGGCGCGATCATCGCGGCATAAACATCATGCGGACAACCGGGCGGCAGGCTGCCCGAAAGCGCCACCAGATCGCCCGAGCGCACCGCCACGTTCAATTGGCTCACCACCTTGGCGACCAGCGCCTCGTCCACCGCCATGCCGTCGAGGTTGATGTCCGTGGTCCCCGCGTCATCGACCAGCTTGAGATTGACGCGGGTGGAACCGGCCACGCGGATGAAGCGATCCTCGATCCCCTTTTCTGCGAACAGCGCTTCAAAGGGGGCGGCATTGTCGCTGCCCAACAGCCCGTGAACCACCACATCGGCGCCCCAGTCGGCCAGGCAACTGGCGACATTGACGCCCTTGCCCCCGGCATTCCGGCGGACGGCGCGGGCGCGGTGGACCTCGCCGGGGATCAGCCGATCGAGCGTGATCGTATGGTCGATGGCCGGGTTAAAGGTGACGGTATGGATACGCATCACGCGGCCTCCCCATCGAGCGCGCGCACTTGGGCGGCGCCTTCCATCTCCAGCGCGCGGCGGGCAAGAGCCTCCAAAGCGGGTTTGTTGCTGGCGCGGATGCGGGCCTTGACGGCGGGAATATCGCGCGGGGTCATCGAGAGTTCGGACACACCCAACCCCACCAAAAGCGCCGCGCCGAACGGATCGCCCGCAATGCCTCCGCATACGCCCACCCAGCGGCCATGCGCCTTGGCCCCTTCCACCGTCATCGCAATCAGGCGCAGAACGGCGGGATGCAGACTGTCGGCCTCGCTGGCCAGATCGGGGTTCTGCCGGTCGATGGCCAGCGCATATTGGGTCAAGTCATTGGTGCCGATGGAAAAGAAATCGGCATGGGCGGCCAGAGCCTTGGCCTGAACGGCGGCGGCGGGCACCTCGATCATGATGCCGATGGGGACGACTGGCGCGTCCAGTTCGATGCGGATCGCTTCGCATGCCTCGCGCAGGCGGATCAGTTCCCATGCCGAGGTGATCATCGGGAACATGATCGAAAGATCGCCCCCCGCCCGCGCCGCGCGATACAGCGCGCGCAATTGCGGTTCGAGCAGATCGGGCCGCCGCAGCAACAGCCGCGCCCCGCGTACGCCAAGGAAGGGGTTTTCTTCTTTGGGCAGATCGAGATGCGGCACCTGCTTGTCACCGCCAATGTCGAGCGCCCGCACGATCAGCGGGCGCGGCCCAAGAGCCTCGATCATCGCGCGATAGATCGCCTCCTGCTCATCCTCGCTGGGGCTTTCGCCGCGTTCGAGAAAAAGGAATTCGGTGCGCATCAGGCCCACGCCCTCGCCGCCCTGCACCAGCGCGAATTCAACCTGATCGGGCCGGTTCACATTGGCCGCAACCGCGATCTCATGGCCATCGGTGGTAATGGCGGGGCGGCTGCGCTCGGCGGCCTCGGCGGCGCGCTTTTGGGCGATTTCCGCGATCCACTGGCGGGCTGATGCCAGATCCTGCGGCGTGGGGTCGAGCCAGACCCGCCCGCTGTCGCCATCGACGATCACGCAGGCCCCCGGCTCCAGCCCAAGCAGCTGCGCCCCGCCCGCCACAATCGAGGGCAGGCCCAGCGTGCGCGCCAGAATGGCGCTGTGCGAGGTCGGCCCGCCAAGGGCGGTGGCAACGCCCGCCACGCGGGAGGTGTCGAGTGTGGCGGTATCGGAGGGCGAGAGGTCCGAAGCGATCAGCACGCAAGGCTCGTCGGGCAGATCGGAGAGCGATCCGGCCGCCAGCGAAGGGTCCATCGCGGCCAAAACGCGGCGCCCCACATCATGCAGATCCGCCGCCCGCGCCGCCAGCACCGGATTTCCCAGCGCCGACAATTGCCCCGCAATGCGCCCCACGGCCTGATCCCACGACCATGCCACGCCGTGCCCTTCGACCATCAATTGACATGTCAGCGTGATAAGGTCGGTATCGTCGAGCAGATCGGCCTGCGCCTTGAAAATCGCCGCCTCGCCCGCGCCAAGGCGGCGCGTGGTATCGTCGATCAGCACTTTCATCTGCGCCCGCGTCCGGGTCAGCGCGTCCTCAAGCGCAGCTCCACCAGCCACCAGATCGACCGGTTCATCGGGCACGACCAGTTCGGCGGGGGCAAGGATATGCACCCGGCCGATGGCAAGGCCGGGGCTGGCCGCGACGCCCGCAATGGCCTTGGCCTCGCCCGAGGGTTTCCAGCCGCGCACCGGAGCGCTGGCCTTGGCGGCGGCGCGGACGGCGTCTTCCTTTTCGCGCGCGGTCAGGCGGCGGATGGCCTTGACGAATGTGTCCAGCGCCTCGGCGTGATCGGCAGAAATGGCGATCGTATCGCCTGCCTTAAGCCCAAGTTGGAGCAGGGAGACGAGGCTGCGCGGATCGGCGGTTTCAGCGCCATGGCGAACCCGCAGACGCGCAGAAAGGCCGCGCGCCGCTTCCACCCATGCCGAGGCAGGGCGGGCGTGCAGGCCCGAGGGGTAATCGACAGTCCAGCGCTCAACCTCGGCATAATCCTCGGCGGGGACGGTTTCGGCGGCGGGTGCGCCATCCTCATGCAGGGCGCGGGCGATGGCCTCGGCGTCATCCGTGGCGATCAGATGGGCAATGCGCGCCTCATCCTGAATAAGACGGGTCAGGCGGCGCAGGATGGCGATATGGCTGTCCGAATTGGCGGCGATGCCCACGACCAGATGGGCGATCTGGCCCGGATTCCACTCGACGCCCTGGCGCAGTTGCAGGATGGCGATGCCGTCGTGCCGAACCAGCCCCTTGTCCTCGCCGAGGCCGTGGGGGATGGCGACGCCCGCGCCAAGGAAAGTGTTGGCCACCGCTTCGCGGCGCACCATGCTTTCCTCATAACCGGGCGCAACGCAGCCTGCGGCCACCAGCAACTGGCCCACCTGACGAATCGCGTCCTCCTTGTCGGCGGCCTTTGCGGCGATACGCACGAGTTCGAACGAACCAGACACTGCTGAGCCGGAAAGGGCGGCACGGGGCATGGTGGCGGAAGGAGCGGGCATGTTCAGAATCTCTCCATGTTCTGTCATTAACGCTAGAAAACGTTTTCTCACCGCTTTTGTCAAGAGCCCTTGCATTTTGTGCGTGATTGCATGCATGGTGCAATGCAGGAGAGGCCATCAGGCCGTTTGATAAGTGAGAACGTTTTCTGATGTCCGTTGAGATCAAACCCGTCGGAATTAAGGATGTCGCCAAAGTCGCCAATGTCTCGCCCGCCACCGTCTCGCGGGTGCTCAGCGGGCGACCGGTCGATCCGGCGATGCAGGAGCGAGTCCAGGCCGCCGTCATCTCGACCGGCTATCGCCCCAATCTGGCCGCGCGGCGCTTGCGCTCGCAGCACACCAACACCATCGGCCTTATCCTTGCCGACATCCGCAACCCCTTCTTCACCGCCGTTTCGCGCACCATCGAAAGCCTCGCGGCGGCGCGAGGCCTGCGCGTCATCCTGTGCAACACCGACGAGGATCCGGCCAAGGAGGCGATGTATCTCGAACTGATGCAGCAGGAGCGCGTGACCGGCATCATCCTTGCCCCATCGCGCCAGAGGGTGACGCGCGCGGGAGAACTGGCGATGGATTGCCCGGTGGTGCTGATCGACCGCGCTATCCCCGGCGCGCGCGAGGATTGCGTGCTGCTCGACAATGAGGCGATGGCTGGCCTGCTGCTCGAACATCTCCACGATCAGGGCCACCGCCGCATCGCGGGCCTGTTCGGCGCCAGCAGCAGCACCGGGATTGAGCGCCGCAACGGTTTTGAACGGGCCGCCGCGCGCCTTGGCATCACGGTCGATACGTTGGCCATTCCCCATGCCCCGGGCGAGGCAGAAAAGGCGGCCATCGCACTGCTTTCCCGGCCCGACCGCCCCGATGCGCTGATGGCCAGCAATGGCGTCATGCTGATCTCGGTGCTGCGCGCGCTGCGCTCGCTCTCGCTGGAGGTGCCGCGCGACATTGCGCTGGCCGGCTTCGACAACAGCGACTGGATGGAACTGATCGGCAATGGTTTAACCGTGATCGAACAGCCGGTGGAGGAAATCGGGCGGACGGCCATGACCATGCTGCTCGACCGACTGGAGCATCCCGATGCCGCGATGCGCAAAACCGTTCTTTCCGGCAAACTGATCGCGCGCGGGTCCAGCGCGCTCAACCAAGCAACAGGAAGCTGACATGCCCACCAAGCCCCCCATCGCCAAGCCCCCTATCGGACGCGACACACAGCTTTGCATGTCGCTCTCGGGCCGCCCCGGCAATGCCGGATCGCGGCTGCATAACCGGCTCTATGAGTTGCTGGGTCTGGATTATGTCTATAAATCCTTTTCCACCCGCGATCTGCCTGCGGCCATCGGCGGCATTCGCGCGCTGAACATTCGCGGCTGCGCGATCTCTATGCCGTTCAAGGAGGATGTCATTCCCCTGCTCGACACGATCGAGGCGTCTGCAGCGGCCATCGACAGCGTCAACACGATCGTTAATGACGATGGCGTTCTGAGCGGGCATAACACCGATTACACCGCCGTGCGCGATCTGGTGGCGGCGCGAGGCCTCGACCGGGCGATGCCCTTCCTGCTGCGCGGCAGTGGGGGCATGGCCAAGGCGGTGGTCGCCGCGCTGCGTGACAGCGGTTTTGCCCATGGCACGATCATCGCCCGCAATGCGCAGGCGGGGCAGGCTCTGGCCGCGCAATATGGCTATGAATGGCGAGCCGATTTGCCCGAGGTAGGCGCGGCGATGCTGGTCAATGTCACGCCGCTGGGCATGGAGGGCGCGGATGCTGAAGCACTCGCCTATCCGCTGGACTTTATCGCGGATTGCCAGGTCGCCTTTGACGTTGTGGCCCAGCCCGCCCGCACACCCTTTATCCGCGCCGCCGAGGCCGCAGGCAAAACAGTCATTTCCGGAGCGGAGGTAATCGTGCTTCAGGCGGTCGAGCAATTCGTGCTCTATACCGGCATCCGGCCCGATGCGGCGGCCATCGCCGATGCCGCCAGTTTTGCCCATGGGCCGCAGGTGGGCGCATTGATGAGCGCGATGGCGCAAGGAAAGGCACAATAATGGCAGGCGATCATGTTCAACCCATCACGCTTTCACGCTTTCTGATCGAGCAGCAGCGCCTGCCCGAACACCCCTGCCCTGCCGAATTGCGCCTGTTGATCGAAACGGTGGCGCGGGCCTGCAAGGCGGTGGGCCACGCCATTTCCCGAGGCGCGCTGGGCGATGTGCTGGGCGCGCTGGGCAGCGAGAATGTGCAGGGCGAGGTGCAGAAGAAGTTGGACGTGATCGCCAATGACCTGCTGCTCGATGCCAATGAATGGGGTGGGCATCTGGCCGCGATGGCGTCGGAGGAGATGGAGACGATCCACCGCATCCCCAACCGCTATCCCAAGGGCGAATATCTGCTGCTGTTCGATCCGATTGACGGGTCGAGCAATATTGATGTCGATCTTTCGGTGGGCACAATCTTTTCCGTCCTGCGCGCGCCCGAAGGCTGCGCCGGGCGCGATGTGACCGAGGAGGATTTCCTGCAGCCGGGCCGCGATCAGGTGGCCGCGGGCTATGCGCTTTATGGCCCGCAAACGCTGCTGGTGCTGACCATCGGCACGGGGGTCTATGAATTCATGCTCGACCGCGAGGTGGGTTCATGGCGGATGACCGACGGGCCGATGCGGATCCCGGCGGGCAACAGGGAATTTGCCATCAATATGGCCCGCCGCCGCCAATGGTCGCCCGCCGTCGCCCAGTATGTCGAAGAACGCATCCTTGGCGCCGAAGGGCCGTGCGGAGTGGATTACAACATGCGCTGGACCGCTTCGATGGTGGCCGATGTGCATCGCATATTGAAGCGCGGCGGGGTGTTCCTCTATCCGTCCGACCACCGCGCCACCGGTAAGGCCCGCCTGCGCCTGCTTTATGAAGCCAATCCGATGAGCTTCCTGATCGAGCAGGCCGGGGGCAGCGCCAGCGATGGCGCGGGGCGGATCATGGATGTGGCCCCCACCGGCCTGCATCAACGCATCGGCGTGATGCTGGGCGATCCGGATGAGGTGAAGGCCATCACGGGCTGAGCTTCAGCCCACCGCCTCCCGGAGCTCTATGGTCGCGGCATCGGCCAGCTTTTCCACCAGCCGGTTGAACAGCGTCACGCCGCGATCATGGGCGGTGGGCATCACATCCTGCGCCGGGGTGGTGTCGATCACTTTTTGCTGGGCTTCGATCATCGCCTTGTCCTCGGCAAAGGCCATGCCTGCGATGCCCATCATGTGATCGCGCATCGCCTCGTCGCCGAATTTGCGATGCGGGCCCCATGAGAAGAAATAGCGCGAGGTCTTGTCGGTCAGCGGGGTCACCGCCTGACTGGTGAAATTGAGGCCCGCAATGGCCTCCACCATCGGCGGCGGGGCATAGTTCAAACGCTTTGCCGTACCCGCCGGATAATTTGCGCTCCACATCAGCAGCACGCCGGGCAGCAGGAAATCATAGCTGGACCAGCCGTCGATCAATTGCTCGGACTTGCGATTGCCGCTGCCATGGGTGTTTTCCAGCCAGCGTTCGACCCGCACGCCGCGCTCCAACGGGGTGACTTTGGGCTGCGAAGCGGCAAACTCCGGGCCTGCGCCAAAGCTGGCGGCGTGAACATAGGTCAAATGGCTGAAATCAAGCAGGTTGTCGTTGATGAGCCGCGCCTCGGCCTGATAATCGAGGAAACCGCATCCCAGAATATAGTCGGGATCGTCAAAGCCCACCGCAGGCGGGATCAGCGCCGGGTCCGCTGCTTCCACATCGCCCATCCATACCCAGATCCAGCTATGGCGCACCACCACCGGGTAGGCGCGCACACGGGCGCGGGCCGGGACCAGATCCTGGCCGGGAATTTGCGCCACCTTGCCCCCGGCATCGAACAGCAGGCCGTGATACATGCAGCGCAGATGCTCGCCCTCGCACCGGCCCAGCGAGAGCGGGGCAAAGCGATGGACGCATTTGTCCTCCAGCGCATGGACCGCGCCCGAGGCTGAGCGCCAGATAACGAGGCGATCCCCAAGGATGGTCAGGGCAAAGGGCTTTTCAGGGGCAAGATCCTGCTCCCATCCGGCGACATACCAGGCATTGCGAACATAGGTCATGGCGGCCTCTTGGCTATTCTCTCCGAGCGGCAACTTGACTTAACACTGTTAAGTGGTCAACAAAAACCTATGGCACGCCCCGCTCCCGCCCTTCTCGACCGCGACCGATTGATCGCTGCCGCCTTTGCGCAGCTTGAAGAGGACGGGCTTGAGGGCCTGAGCATGCGCCGCCTTGCCACGCGGGTGGGGGTGCAGGCCCCGGCGCTCTACTGGCATTTCAGTGACAAGGCCGAACTGCTGGGCCTGATGGCGCGCGAGATTTACGCCGCCGCCTATGCCTCCGTACCGCAGGCCGACGACTGGCAGTCATGGCTGGGCCAGTTCGGCCGCGCCCTGCGGCGCAGTTTCGCCGCTCATCGCGATGGCGCGCGGCTCTGCGCGGCGGCCAGCCCGGCGCTGTCCGGCGAACCCGCCAGCCATGCCGAGGGCATTGCCGCGCCCCTTGTCGCGCTGGGTCTGGACCAAAGGCGCGCCCTTACCTGTCAGGCCGTGGTGATTTCCTTCACGCTGGGTTGGGAATCCTTTGAAGCCAACGGCCCGATGCGAGAATTCCTGCGCCAGATGATGGATTTCGACGCCACCTTTGAAACCGGTCTCGATGCTCTGGTGCGCGGTCTGGCCTAGCCCGCCTTGCGCGCCGCGATCCGAAAGCGGGCCAGCATGTCGCGAAAGGTCAACCCGGCGTCGATCTGGGTATAGACACGCATCGGCCTTGCCCCTGCCCTTTCGGCATAGGCGCCATTGTCCAGCAGGCGCGGCGTGGGCATCATGACATAGCGGCAGGAGGTCGTATCCGGCTGCATCGGCGGAACCAGCGCGGTCAGTGTGACCAGCGGACTGTCGCCCAGAACATAGGCATCCGAGGCGGGGACCGGAGGCACGCCGGGAATTTTCGCAAACATTTCCGGGATGGCGTCCACTCTGGCCTTCAAATAGGCACCCAGCCGCCCGCTCGCGCCCAGTTCTTCCAGTTCGGCATTGGAAAACAGCATCTGGCTATAGGCATCGGAGGGCACCTGCCAGATCTCGATGTCGGATTCGTTGAAGATGATTTGCGCGGCCACGGGATCGATCGAGAAATTGAACTCCGGCTCGTCGGGTTTAGCGCCGGGATTGCCAAAGCCCTTGTGCATGTTGCCGCCGATCCAGATCAGCCTGATCCGCCGCCCGATCCTCGGCTCGCTCAGCCACGCCAGCGCCAGTTCAGTCAGCCCGGCCCCGGCGGCATAGAGCAGCGGCTCCTTGGCATCCTCGCGCATGGCCTCGCGCACGATGGCCTCGCTGGCCTTGCTCGGCTTCCATGAGGCGCGCGATGCAATGGGCATTTCGGACCCGGCGATGGGAGAATGCACCTTGTCCAGCCCCATGATCGCCAGCACCTCGCGCGCACGATCCGCAGCATCGCGCGCATCATGGCCGTTGGAAAAATGCCCGGGCAAATGCGATCCGATGATGAGCGGGATGGAGACTGCGCGACACAGCACATGATGCGCCAGTTGAAACAGCCCGTCGGGATCGCCGGCAAAATCATTGTCCAGAATTACCCGCGCCAGCATCGGCTGCCCGGCCTGCAACGCGCGCGCACCCGCCAGACCTGCCAGCCCGGCGATGGCCGATGCGGCAAACAATCTGCGATCCATGGCCAAAGACACGATCCCTTCTCCCTGTTTTCTGTCTCGCCCATCCCTGTGGGTACAAGTCGTTTTCGCCAAACGGTGCATCATGTAAAATAGGGATTTTTGAAGTATCCATAGGTCAGGCCTATGACTTGCGGCAGCCTTGGGCAAAGCTCCCTATCTTTGGCTTTGTGTCTTGAGGATTTCGCTTTTATTCTGGTCTTTCGCATCGCCCATGCGGCCGCCAGGCGCGCCGCAACAACCGGGAGAGCCTGAGGATGACCCATGTTCTGAGAGCCGCCAGCGAGAGCGATCTGTCGGCGATCTATGAAATGGCCAAAAGCACGGGCGGCGGCTTTACCAACCTGCCCGCCGACCGGCCCAAATTACAGAACAAGCTGGAAATTGCTGCGGCCTCCTTTGCCCGCATGTCCGACGCTCTGGCCGATGACCGCTATATGTTCGTGCTGGAAAACACGCAAACCGGCAAGGTGCGCGGCACATGCCAGATCTTCTCCTGCATCGGCGCGGACCGGCCCCATTACAGCTATCGCATCGACGCCTTTACCCATTACAGCAGCGAATTCGGCCGCGCCATGCGCTGCGAAATGCTGACTATGGTGACCGATCACAATGGCAGCAGCGAGGTCGGCGGCCTTTTCCTGCATCCCACCGAAAGGTCGGCCGGGGCCGGATCGCTGCTAGCGCGCAGCCGCTATCTGTTCATGGCGCTGCACCGCGCGCGCTTTGCCGACCGCACTCTGGCCGAATTGCGCGGGGTAATCGACGATTTCGGCATATCGCCGTTCTGGGATGGGGTTACGGGCCGCTTCTTCGGCATGTCCTTCCGCGAGGCCGATGAGTTCAAGGCCCTGCACGGCGCACAATTCATTGCCGATCTGATGCCCAAACATCCGATCTATACCGCGATGATGCCCGAAAGCGCGATTGCCGTGATGGGCGTGGCGCATCCTTCGGGCCGCGCGGCGCAGCGGATGCTGGAAAAGGAAGGCTTTGCCTATCGCAACTATATCGACGTGTTCGACGGCGGCCCCACGATGATCTGCGCCACTGATGATATCGCCACGATCCGCTATGCAAGGCAGGACACATTGGTCGCGATTGCGCAGAATGATGGCGTGCAAAGTCTGGTCGCGCGCGGCAGGCTGGGCGGTTTCCGCGCCGCCTTTGGCCGGGTGGCGATGACCGAGGGCGGCATCATCCTCGATCCTGCGGCAGCCGAGGCCATTCGGGCCACGCCGGGCGAAAGGCTCACCCACATTCCCCATTGATGAGGCAGGAGGCAAGCGATGCTGGAGGTGAATTTCGACGGGCTGGTCGGCCCCAGCCACAATTACGCGGGGCTGTCGCTGGGCAATATCGCCTCGGCCACCCATGCGGGCGCCACCTCCAGCCCGCGCGAGGCTGCGCTTCAGGGCCTTGCCAAGATGCGGCGGATGATGGCGCTGGGCTTTGCGCAAGGGCTGCTGCTGCCCCATGACCGCCCCGATGCGAACTGGCTGCGGCAACTGGGCTTTGCGGGCGATGACATGGCGGTCTGCCGCGCCGCGTGGGAGGCCCAGCCTGCTCTCTTGCGCAATGCCTTTTCCGCCTCGGCCATGTGGACGGCCAATGCCGCCACCGTCTCACCCCGGCCCGATACCGCCGATGGGCGCACCCATATTTCGATCGCCAATCTCTCCTCCATGCCCCATCGCAGCATCGAGGCGGAGCAGACTGGCCGCCAGTTGCGCCTGCTTTTCGCAGGCCTGCCCGAGGTTGTTTTGCATGATCCCCTGCCCGCCTGTTTCGGCGACGAGGGCGCGGCCAATCACATGCGCCTGTGCCCCCGCCATGGTCAGGCGGGGCTGGAAATCTTCGTCCATGGCGCCGGGCCGGTCAACGGCTTTCCCGCGCGCCAGCATCGCATGGCATCGCAGGCTCTGGTCCGGCGGCATGCTCTTGCGCCCGGCCGCGCTATCCTCGCTCGGCAAAGCGATGCGGCCATCGCGGCGGGGGCGTTTCACAATGATGTGGTCGCCGTGGCCAATGAAACTGTCCTGCTGACCCACGAACATGCCTTTGCCGAGCGGGAAAGCCTTTATGCCCAGATCCGCAAAGCTCTCCCCGAGGCGGAGATCGTCGAGGTGCCCGCCGATCTGGTGTCGCTGGACGATGCGATCCGCTCTTATCTCTTCAACTCGCAACTGGTGACGCTGCATGGCGGCGGCATGATGCTGCTCCTGCCCGAGGAAGCGCGTGACGTACCGCCTGTGGCGCGCTGGCTGGAGCATCTCATGGAAGCGAATGGGCCGATTGGCCAGGTGGAATTCATGCCTCTGCGTGAATCCATGCGCAATGGCGGCGGCCCGGCTTGCCTGCGGCTGCGCATCGTGTTGACGCAGGAGGAACTGGCCGCGCTCGATCAACGCTTCCTGCTCGATCCGGCCAAGTGCGACGCGCTGGCCGCGCTGATCGCCCGCCATTGGCCCGAACGCATCGCGCCCGAGGATATCGGCAGCCCCGATCTCTGGCGGCAATGCCAAACCGCCCGCGCGGCGCTGCTCGACCTGCTCGGCTTTGCCCCGGAGGAGCTGCGATGATCGCGCCCCGCCCCGATCAGCCCTTTGTCCGCATGGCGCGGATGGAGGATCTGGACGCCCTGTTCGCGCTGGCGGGCCTGTCCGGCGGGGGCATGACCAATCTGCCGCAGGACCGTGAAGCGTTACAGGGGCGCCTGGAATGGAGCGAACGCTCCATCGCGGCCGACATCACCGCGCCGCAGGATGAATTCTACATGCTGGTGCTGGAGGATGGCGCCGGGGCCGTGATCGGCACGGCCAGCATCTTTTCCCGCGTCGGCGCGCAATGGCCGTTCTACAGCTACAAGGTCGCCCGCGTCACCCATGTCTCGCGCGGGCTGGACCGGATGTTTTCCACCCATGTGCTCCATCTCGTGAATGATTTTGACGGGGCGAGCGAGGTGGCGGGCCTGCTGCTGCATCCCGACGCCCGCGCGCATGGGCTGGGCGCGATGCTGGCGCGCAGCCGCTTCCTCTTCATCGCCCAGCACCGCGAGCGTTTCGGCGATCAGGTGGTGGCCGAATTGCGCGGCTGGATGGAGGGGCGCACCAGCCCGTTCTGGGATGCGGTGGCTGGGCCTTTCTTCGGCGGCGACATGCTGGAGGCGGATCTGTTTAACGCCATGCATGGCAATCAGTTCATCGCCGATCTGATGCCGCGCTATCCGATCTACACCTCGATGCTGCCCGCCGAGGCGCGCGCGGTGATCGGCCGCCCGCATGAAGGTTCCGCGCCCGCCTATCGCCTGCTGCTAGCCGAGGATTTCCTCGACGACGGCTATTGCGATATTTTCGATGCCGGCCCCACCGTTCATGCCCGCACCGACCATATACGCACCATCTGCGAATGCGAACTGATCGACCCGGACGTGCCGATACGCGCCACGAAAGACACCCACCGCCTGATCGCGGCGGGCCGGTTGCGCGATTTCCGCGTGTGGAAGGAGGACTGAGATGACCCTGCAATCCCGCGATCCGGCCAGCGGCGAAATCGTCTGGCAAGGCCCGGTGGATGGCCCCGCGCAATGCCGCGCCGCGCTGGAGCGCGCCCGCGCCGCCGCGCCGCGCTGGGCGCGCGTCCCGCTGGAGGAGCGTCTGGCCATTGCCCGCCGCTTTGCCGCCCTGCTCAAGGAAGGGCTGGAACCTTTCGCCCGCCTGATCTCGCGCGAGACGGGCAAGCAATTGTGGGAGAGCCGGGGCGAGGTCAACGCGATGATCGGCAAGGTCGAAATCTCCATCGCCGCGCAGGCGGAAAGGGCTGGCACGCGCGAACAGGCGATGCCCTTTGGCCGGTCCGTCCTGCGCCACAGGCCTCATGGGGTGATGGCGGTGCTGGGGCCGTATAATTTCCCCGGCCATTTGCCCAACGGCCATATCGTGCCCGCGCTGATCGCGGGCAATGCGGTGGTGTTCAAGCCATCGGAGGAAACCCCGGCGGTGGGCGCGCATATGGCCGCGCTCTGGGCGGAGGCGGGCCTGCCCGATGGCGTGTTCCAGATCGTGCAGGGCAGGCGCGAGACAGGCGCGGCACTGATCGCAGGCGACATTGACGGCCTGCTCTTCACCGGTTCAGCGCAGGCGGGACGCGCCTTCCGCCATGCCTTTGCCGACCGGCCGCATGTCATTCTGGCGCTGGAACTGGGCGGCAACAATCCGCTGGTGGCATGGGACGGTGATCCCGAGGCGGTCGCCTCGCTGGTCAGCCATTCCGCCTTTATCACCACGGGCCAGCGCTGTTCGTGCGCGCGCCGCCTGATCCTGCCGATCGGGGCCGAGGGGGACCGGATGCTCGACGCCGTGCTGGCACAGGCGGCGAGGCTGCCCGTGGGCGCGTGGGACGAGGGCGAGGGTTTTATGGGTCCCCTGATTTCGGCTCAGGCGGCGGAGCGGGCGCGGGGGGCGGTGGAGGCTCTGAGCGCAGCAGGCGCGCGCATATTGCTGCCCCCGGCCTTGCCGCGCGGGGATAATGGGGCCTTCATGGGCGCCGCCGTACTGGACGTGACCGGCATCGCCGCCCCGGATGAGGAGATATTTGCGCCCGTTTTGCAGGTCATCCGGGTGGAGGATTTCGACGCAGCCATGGCCGCGGCCAATAACACCGCCTTTGGCCTGTCGGCCGGGCTGATCGCGCAGGACCCGGCGCTATGGGACCGGTTCAGCGCCGAAATCCGCGCAGGCGTGGTCAATTGGAACCGCCCGACCACCGGGGCGGCCTCGGCCACGCCCTTTGGCGGATTGGGGGAATCGGGCAATCATCGCCCCAGCGCCGCCTATGCCGCCGACTATTGCGCCTTTCCCGCCGCCAGTTTCGAGGCGCCGCGCATCGAGGGCCTGCCCATTCCGGGCATGACGCCATGACGCCGACCGAACGGGCCGTTGTTGAACAGGCCATGGCTGCCCCCATGCTCGATCAGGTCCTGCGCTGGGCGGCGATCAACAGCGGCAGCGGCAATCTGGCGGGCCTTGCCGCGATGGCGGGCGAGTTGGCCGATGCCTGCGCACCTTTGCCCGGACAGATCGCCTTGCTCGACCCCGCGCCCGTCACAAGGATCGACGCGCATGGGCATGAACGCGAGGTGGCGCATGGCCGCAACCTGCTGCTGACCGTGCGTCCGCAGGCCCCGGTCCAGATCCTGCTGACCGGCCATATGGACACGGTGTTCGATGCGGATCATCCGTTTCAGACCTGCCGGTGGCTCTCGCCTGACGTGCTCAACGGGCCTGGCGTGGCGGATATGAAGGGGGGGCTGGCCGTAATGATCGCCGCCTTACATGCCTTTGAAACCTCGCCCGAACGCGACAGGCTGGGCTATCAGGTCGTGTTCAACAGCGATGAGGAGGTCGGCTCACCCGGATCGGCACCGCTGCTGACGCGGGCGGCGGTGGGCAAGCTGGCGGCCTTGACCTACGAGCCCTCCGCCCTGCCCGATGGCACTTTGGCCGGTGCGCGGCCGGGCAGCGGGAATTTTTCGATCATCGTAGCCGGACGCAGCGCCCATGCCGGACGCAATCCGCAGGATGGGCGCAATGCCGTGGTGGCGGCGGCCGATCTGGCGCTGCGGTTGACGGCGCTGGGGCGGCCGGGCCTGTCGGTCAATTGCGCGCGGATCGAGGGCGGCGGGCCGAACAATGTCGTGCCCGATCACGCCGTGCTGGGCGTCAATATCCGTCCGCAAACGCAGCAAGATCAGGCTCTGGCCGCCGAAGCGCTCGACCGCATCATCGCGCAGGTGGCCGCCGCGCATGATCTGCATATCCACCGCCATGGCGCCTTTGCCCGTCCGCCCAAGCCCATTGATGCACGGGGGCAAAACCTGCTCGAACTGGTGCGCGCCTGCGGTCTGCTGCTGGGGCAGGAGATCGGGTGGAAGGACAGCGGCGGGGTCTGCGATGGCAACAATATCGCTGCCTGCGGGGTGCCCGTGGTGGACACGATGGGCGTGCGCGGAGGGGCGATCCATTCGGCGGAGGAATATCTGATTGTCGAGAGTCTGGCCGAGCGGGCCGCCCTGAGCGCGCTTGTGCTGTGCCGCCTTTCCCGTGGTGGCCTCTAGGGCCGGTCCGCCATGGCGGCATAGAGCGCGAAAGGATCGAGCACCGGCCGCCCCAGCGCCGCCTCGAAGGCCGCCTGCGCGCCCTGCTCGCCATAGGCCTCATGCTGCTGCGCGCCCAGATTGGATTGGAATATGCCCGCCGCGCTAACCGGCAGGAAATCCTCATAAGTCAGCGGCTCCAGCGTCACCGAGCCATCAGGAGCCGCCACGCGGCGGGCATAGATCAATGCCTGATCGACCAAGGCTTCCATATCATCGGGAAAATCCGCAAAAGCCCGTGCCAGCCTTTGCTCATAAGGCATGTCTGCGGGCCCGTCCTGCGCCTGCGCCAGCAAACGGTCATAGAGCGCGCGGCCCTTGGGGGTGAGCGCCGCGCCGCGTTGCTCGATCTCGCCAAAGCGCGCGGTATGGCGGCCAGGCGCGCCCTCGGCCCCGGCAAAGCGCACGCTTTCGGTCAGCGCTTTGAAACTGGTCTGGCGCAGGAGTATGGGGATGGCGCGCGGCGGCGGCCCCTCAATCACATCCTTGATGTCCAGCCCTCGCGCCAGCATAGCGGCCTGCGCGGCGTCAATATCCAGCGTGCGCGGGGTCAGATGGTTGATATGCGGCCCGCGAAAAGCCACCACATCGGCCACCAGACGATGGCTGGCCACCAGCCGGTCATAGGTGGCGCGATCAACCAGCGTATCCTCATGCCAGCGGAAGGTTTCGAGCAGGCCCATGACAAAGGCGTCGGCCTGAGCCTCATCCAAGCCGCCCTGTTCTTCATGACGCGCAATCAGCGCCAGTGTTTCGGGGCGGAAGATCTGCCGCGCCGCCAGCAGGGCCGCTGCCTCCTCCCGCAATGCGGGGTCGGCGATCAGTTCAAGCCGCAGCAGCGAGCAGAACACGCGGAACGGATTGCGCTCCAGCGCATCCTCGGCAACCGGGCGAAAGGCGGTCGAATGCACCGGCACCCCGGCGGCGGCCAGATCGTAATAGCCCACCGGCTCCATGCCCATGACGGCAAAGGCCCGCCCCATCATCGCCAATTCGGCGGTGGTGCCGACGCGGATCGCGCCATGCCTTTCGATTTCCACCCGCGCGGGCGCCGCCGCGCCTGCCTGCGCATTGACCTGCGCCACGATAGCCAAAAGATCGCCATAGAGCGGGACCTCGGCGCGATACATGGCGGAAAGCGCCGCGCAGAAGCGGTCGCGAATGGCGCTGGCATCGACAAAGCCGGTGGTCATATGGGTTTCTCTCCCTTTTCCCGGCCTCTATATCAGGCTTGCACAGGCTTGGCACCCACCCCGATCTCGGCCAGCAGCCATTCTCGGAACCGGCGGATTTTGGGCGTTCGGCGGCGATGCTCGGGATAAACGAGCCAATAGGCCGCGCCCAGACTGGACACCTGCGGAAAAAGTTTCACCAACCGGCGGTCCGACATGTCCTGATGCCAGAAAAATGGGGTCAGCATGGCCACGCCCTGTCCGGCCATCGCGGCATGGCCCTCATTCGCCTGCGAATCCATGCGGACGCCCTGCAGGGCGGGTTCGCCCACCTGCATCAGCCCGGCCTGCTGAAGCCAGCAGGTCCATGACGGATCATGCGGGCTGATCAGCGGCAGGCGGAGCAGATCCTCGGGGCGGATATGGCCGCCCTGATCGGCCAGAAAGCCGGGGCTGCACATGGGCGTAAAGTCCTGTTCGATCAGGCGGTGCGCGGCAAGATCAGGCCAAGAGCCGTGCCCCAGCCGCACCGCCACGTCCACCCCGTCGCCCGACAGATCGGCCAGCCCTTCCTGCATCAGCAGGCGGACGGCCATATCGGGATAGCGCATCTGAAACCGCCCGATCCGCCATGCCAGCCACGCATTGGCAAAGGTGGGCGTGGTGGAAATCGTCAGCGTGCTGTCATCATCGACGCGCATTTCGGCAAAACCGGCCTCGATCATGTCCAGCCCCTTGCCGATCCGCGAGGCGACGCGCCGCGCCGCATCGGTCAGGACCACGCGCTGGCGCTCGCGCCGAAACACCTGTTGGCCCAGATAGGTTTCGATCAGGCGGATCTGGTGGCTGACGGCGGCCTGCGTCATGCCCAGTTCGCGCGCGGCGGCGGTGAAATTCTCATGGCGCGCGGCCGCTTCAAACACGCGGACGGCGGCGAGAGGGGGGATCTTGCGCATGGGCGCATCATAAGCACAGCTAATGATGTCTGTCGATCATTTGGTTGGCCTGAAAGCGCCACGAATGGCACATCGGCATCACATTCTCCAAGGACACACGCCCATGCAACCTGCATCCCTCCCCTGCTCAGACCGGGGAAATTCCTTCTCCTTGCTCCCTTTGCAGAGCCTGTGGCTGGCTATGCTGCGCGTGTCCTCCGTCCATGTCCGCATCGCCTATGCCAGCCCATGGGACAGCCCGCGCCCATAGATCAGACTTATAGGCTGCGCAGCAGCAGCGCGGGCACTGCCAGACCAAGCGCCAGCGCCCGATAGGCATAACTGGCCAGAAGCGCGAGCCATATCCCCGCATCACCCAGCGGCTTCAGGGCAAAATCGGTGAGCAGATAGAGGCCAAGGGCGACCACCGCCGCATTGCGCAAGGTCGCCCCGGCAATCGCGCCGATAAAAATGCCGTCCAGCAGCCAACTGGCCACGCCCACCAGAGGAACCGCCGCGCAATAGGGCAGCATGGCATTGGCCAGCGCCCGGATCGAAGCATCATGGGTGAGGAAGGCGATGGCATCGCCGCCCACCAGAAGAATGGCGAGCGAAAACAACAGCCCTCCGCCCAGCGAAAACTCGCCCGTCAGGCGGATCGCGCGCAGCAGCGTGGCGCGCGAACGCGCCCCGATGGCCGCTCCCACCCGCGCCTCGGCGGTAAAGGCGAAACCGTCGAGGACGAAGGCGCTGATGCTGACCATCTGCATCAGCACATGATTGGCCGCCAGCGGCACCGGCCCCAGCGCGGCTGCCGATCGGGTGAACCATGTAAAGATCGCCAGCAGGGCCAGCGTGCGCACCATAATATCGGCATTGACCACGACCAGCCGCCGCACCGCCGCCATATCAAGCAGCCGCGCTCGCCCGATCGCCCGCAATTGCCCGCGCCAGTCCGGCCCCAGCACGAGGGCGATGGCCACGATGCCGCCCGCCAAGGCGCTCCACTCGGCCAGCGTCGTGCCCAGCCCCACGCCCCGCGCGCCCATGCCCAGCGCGCCGACAAAGAGCAGATCGAGGCCGATGTTTACCCCGTTCATCACCGCCTGCACGCCCAGCGCCAGTCGCGTCCGGCCGAGGCCCAGCAGCCAGCCATTGATCGCATAGAAACCCAGCGCCGCCGGGGCGCCCCAAAACCGCATGGTCAGAAAATCATGCGCCGCATCGCCCACGCCTGCCGGGGCGGACATCAACCTCAGACCGACCGGCACGATCACCGGCGAAAGCACCAACAGCATCGCCCCCAGCCCGAGCCCGAGCGCCAGAGAACGCAGAATGGTGGCGCAGACCTCCTCATCGTCCCTCGCCCCTTTTGCCTGCGCGGTGATGCCGGTCACGCCCATGCGCAGAAAGCCGAAGCTCCAGAAAACAAGGTTGAGGATCGTCGCGCCCAGCGCTACCCCGCCCAGATTGCGCCCGTCGCTGAGCCGACCGATGACCGCGACATCGACCACGCTGACCAGCGGGACCAGCGCCTGCCCCAGAATGATCGGCCAGGCCTGCGCGAAAATGGCGCGTCTGGTGATGTCCATCCCGTCAGCCAAGGGGCAGCGCCGTCGTATATTTGGTCATCGAGAGCGCGAAATGCGAGGATGCCGCCCCCACGGCGGGATGTTCGAGCAAGGTATGCATCAGAAAACTCTCGTAATCGGCCACATCGGCCACGACAATGCGCAGCAGATAATCCCACTCGCCCGACATGGAGAAGCATTCGACCACTTCGGGCCGGGCGCGCACGAATTCCTCAAAGGGCCTGCGCCCTTCCTGCGCATGATGGCGCACGCGGATGTTGCAGAACACATTGACCCCGCGGCCGATCTTATGCGGATCGACCAGCCGTACCGTCGCGGTCAGGATGCCTGCCGCCTCCAGCGCCTTGATCCGGCGCCAGCATGAGGCCGCCGAGGTGCCGACACGCTCGCCCAGTTCGGCATGGCTGAGCGCGCCATCCTGTTGCAGCGCGTTGACGATTCGCAGGTCGATGGGATCAAGGCGATATTCCTGTTTCACGAATAATCGCTCCATAGGATTTCTGTTTCATAATCTTGGTAAAATGCCGGGATTTTGAAACACAATCAAGCCAGGATCGTGAGATAGTCTCACCATGACGCATTATACCACCGTCAGGCCCCCGGAGGCCGCCCCGGACTGGACCATTCCGCAGGATTGGGAAAGGTACAGCGCGGACGAACATGCCATGTGGGACCACCTGTTTGAGCGCCAGACGCGGCTGCTGCCGGGGCGGGTGGCGCCGGCCTTTCTCGAGGGGCTGGACATTCTGCGCCTGTCGAAGCCGGGCATTCCCGATTTTGCCGAACTCAACGCCCGGTTGATGGATGCAACCGGATGGCAGGTGGTCGCGGTGCCGGGGCTGGTGCCCGATGCGGTATTTTTCGACCATCTGGCCAATCGGCGTTTCGTGGCCGGGCGCTTTATCCGCACGCCCGAACAGATCGACTATCTGGAAGAACCCGATATTTTCCACGATGTCTTTGGCCATGTCCCCCTGCTCGCCAACCCCGTCTTTGCCGATTACATGGAGGCCTATGGCCGGGGCGGGCAAAGGGCCGGAGAACTCGGCGCGATTGAGAGGTTGGCGCGGCTCTATTGGTATACGGTGGAATTCGGGCTGCTGCGCGGGGCCGACGGGCTGCAGATCTATGGCGCGGGCATTGTTTCTTCTTTCAGCGAGTCGATCTTCGCTCTCGATGATCCCTCGCCCAACCGGATTGCGTTCGACCTGCGGCGCGTGATGCGCACGCTTTACCGCATCGATGATTTCCAGCAGACCTATTTCGTGATCGACAGTTTCGAGGACCTGTTGCGCCAGACGGTCGAAAGTGATTTCGCCCCGCTCTACCGCGCCTTGCAGGGGGCGAATGATATTGGCGCGGCCGATGTTCTGGACAGCGACCGGGTCGACCATCGCGGCACGCAGGCCTATGCCCATGCCAAAGCCCTTTCAGCCGGAAAGCACAACGCATGATGATGATGACCGAGCAAGCCATTCTTGACGCCCTGACAGATCTGCCGGGCTGGGCCTATGATGGGGCGCGCAAGGCGATCCACCGCCGCATCATTCTCAAGGATTTCCCGCAGGCTCTTGCGCTGATGGTGCGGATCGGGGTTGAGGCGGAAAAGCGCGACCACCATCCCGAATGGACCAATGTTTATAACCGGCTCGACATCTGGCTGACCACGCATGATGCGGGCGGGGTTTCCCGCCGCGATGTGGATCTGGCCGGGTGGATCAACGGCGTGATCTGAACGGCAAGGCGCGCGCCCGGCGCAGGGGGCATCCGGACGCACGCCATATCGCCGTCACTCGCCGTGGGGCTGGAACAGGTCCTTGTAAAAGCCCTCGGTCCTGACCGTGATCTTGACCGGAACCTCGCCCTTGTTGCGGAAATACCAGCCATGGCGGCCTTCAAAGGGGGCGGTGAAATCGCCCTGCCCGCCGGTGCTGGCCAGTTCCTTCCAGTAATCGGTGAACTGCCCTTCGGCGGCATGTTCGACCTCACCATGCATTTCGGCCTTTACCGGGCCGCCGGTTGCGGTCCAGCGAAAGACGAAACTGTCGCCTTTGGCCATATGGGCCTTGATTTCTTGCCCGCTGTGCGGGGGCAAGGTGATGGTCATTTCATCCTGTCGCCATGGGGTGGCTCGCTCGATGGTCTGGCGGGTGGGCGTGGCCGATACCGCCGCATCGGCAGGCGCAGCTGCGGGCTTTTCCGGAGCGCCGGCCACCATGCCCTTCAGCCCCAGCGCCGCCCCCGCCCCGGTCGGATCGATATTATATTCGGCGGGCAGCACGAACAGCGTAAGAATGGCCGCCGCCGCGATGCCCGCGCCCAGCGTAGCCTTGGCAAGGCCCGAGGGCGAAGGGCGGATGGCGGCAGGTTCGATCATCGTCGTCATCATCAGGCCCCTTTTGAGAAATAGCCGGTCAACTGGTAACCGATCAGAACAAAGCCTGCCGTCATCAGCGCGGCATTGGCGAGAATGGCGCTGCGCCGGAAACTGTCGCTCAAGCGCCAGAGGTTCATCAGCAGCAGGATGACGGTCAGCGCCATGAACTGGCCCATTTCCACCCCGATATTGAAACTGACCAGATTGGCGAACATACCGTCGCGCGCCAGAGTCAGCTCCTGAAGTTTCGTAGCCAGGCCAAAGCCGTGGAAGAAGCCGAAGATCAGCACCGCCGCCTTGGGATTGGGGGCAAAGCCGAACCATGTGCGGAAACCGTCGAGATTGTCGATGGCCTTGTACACCACCGACAATCCGATGATCGCATCGATCAGGAACGGATTGGCGCGAATATCCAGCATCACGCCCAGCAGCAGCGTCGTGCTGTGCCCCAGCGCAAACAGCGTGACATAGGCCGCCACATCCTTCAGCCGATAGAGAAAGAAGATCACCCCGGCCAGAAACAACAGGTGATCGTAGCCGGTCACCATATGTTTGGCGCCCAGATACATGTAAGGAATGATGTTGACGCCCGAGGCCCCTTCGATAAACGCCTTGTCATTCTCGTTGACGCCATGGGCCATCGCGGACGAAGCCAGGGCGGCCAGCATCAGCCCGGTGAGCGGGAGCGTGACCCGTCTCACCGGTGAGGAATGGATCACGCTTTTCATGATGCCCCGCCTTTAATTCGCCTGAAAACTGGCGAAAATCTTGGCCCCCGATTTGTCGACCAGGGCGACGACCAGCTTGGCGCCTTTCGCGGGCTTGAAACCTGCGGCGCTCAGCTTGTTGGCGCCTGCCGGAACCAGCTTGGCCTCGGTCTTGGCGGTGCCTGCGGTCTGGGTCAGTTTGGCGGTGTAATTGGCCGCCATCACCGGCTCATCCTCCTCGGTCAGGTAAACGTCGACGCCCTTGGGCGTGGAAACCAGCTCGACCAGCGTTTCGCCCTGCATCTGCACCTGTCCGCCATGCTGGGGCTTCATGCTGCCATGGGCGATGGCGATGCCGGGGATGGCGATACCGGGAAGGGCGGCAAGAGCAAAAGCAGCGGCAAAGAATGTCTTCGTCATGATGAAAACTCCTGACTGAAAGGGATTATTCCGGCGCGTGGGGCAGGACGAAAGAGAGCGAGGAGCGATATTCGCTGTGATCGGCCTTCTTCGCATCATCGGCCGGGCCGACATAGATCGCCATGATCACATTGATACCCTGATTGCGTAAGCGTATCGTGGCCGTGCCGTCGGGGCCGGTCTTGACGCCCGCCTCATCGGGATCGTTGACGTAATCGGACATGATCGTCGCGCCCTCTATCGGCTTGCCCTTATACATGGCCCGCACGGTGAAAGGTTCGCCCATCTTCTGCGGGATGGTGGTGGTCGCGGGGACGAGCTGCAACGTATGCCCCTCGATCAGCGGCACGGGCTTGGTCGGCATCTGCGTCAGATGGACGGCATATTTCCAATTATGCTCGGCCAGCGTGGCATTGGGCACTTCGTCGCGGCCCTTGTTGTGCCATTCGCCATCGGGCGTCTTGGTCCACAGGCCATAGTCCATGGCGGCGGCCACGATGGCGACGGGTTCGTCGCTATCCACCACCGGCACAATGCCCGCAGTGCGCAAGGAAACCTTGACCGGCAGACCCTGCGCATCAAACCCCTTGACCGCATTGATCAGCGGCAGACGCTTGACCGCATCCAGATCATCGGCCCCCACCCCATAGACCAGCGCCAGTTGCCGCGCGCGTTGCGCAAACCAGATGCCATGGGCATCGGCCACCGGGGCCAGCGCGGTCAATCCCACCATCAGCCCCACCCCGAACAGGAGCTTGCGACCCGGCATTTTGCGAGAGGTAATCATTGTCACGAACTCCCCGTTTTGCGGCAGTTTCGGGCCGATTTCGCCCGTTGGTATGGACAGCTTATGGACAGTTTTGCGGGCCGGCTGCCGAATTTGCGCGCGCCACGGAATGCGGTCACAAATTTGCCATGCGGCGCGGCATATATAGCCGATGCCAAACTGCCCCGAATCCGGCCTGCGAAAATGGGATGAAAGCGAGGTTGCGGACGGCCCGGCATCATGCTGTTTCAACCCCTTTCCGGCGCATTTTTCCCACGCCGCAGCAACCAGCCGCACAGCGCGGGCAGCACAAAAAGCGTCAGCACCGTCGCGGTCAGCAATCCGCCCACCACCACCGTGGCCAGCGGCTTTTGCACCTCGGCCCCGGTGCCCGTGGCAATCGCCATCGGCACGAAACCAAGGCTGGCCACCAGCGCCGTCATCAGCACCGGGCGCACCCGCTCCATTGCGCCCGCGATCACGGCGGCATCGCTGTCCTGCCCCTCGGCCATCCGCTTGCGGATAGCGGAAATCAGCACCAGACCGTTGAGAACCGCCACGCCCGACACGGCAATGAAACCCACCGAGGCCGAGATCGAAAACGGTATCCCACGCAGGGCAATCGCAAACACCCCGCCCGCCAGCGCCATGGGCACCGCCGTCAAAACCGTGGCGGTCAGCGTGATGCTGCCGATGGCCATGTAAAGCGCCGCCGCGATCAGGATGAAGCACAAAGGTACGATCACCATCAGGCGCTGCGTTGCGGCCTGAAGGTTCTGGAACTGGCCGCCCCATTCGATATATTCGCCCGGCGCCAGGTGGATCTTTTCGCCGATCCGCTGCTGCGCCTCATCGACAAAACCGCCCAGATCGCGGCCTGAAACATTGGCCTCGACATAGATGCGGCGCTTGCCATTGTCGCGGCTGACCTCGTTCAGCCCCTCGGTAAAGCGGAATTGCGCCAGTTCGCGCAAAGGCACCGAAGCGCCCCCCGAAGCCAGCGGGATCGGCAGCGCGCCCAGCAGATCGAGATTGTCGCGCTGATCCGCAGGAAGACGGACGACGATATCGAAACGCCGGTCGCCTTCAAAAATCTGCCCCGCGCTGCGCCCGCCCAGCGCCGCCGAGACGGTATTGGCCACGCCCTCCATCGTCAGGCCGTAACGCGCAATCGCCGCCCGGTCGAAGGCGATGTCAAAGGTCGGGAAACCGCCGGTCTGCGCCACGCGCACGTCCACCGCGCCTGGCACTTTTTTCAAAACCGCCGCGATCTCCTTGGCATTGCGCGCCATGACGTCCAGATCGTCGCCATAGAGCTTGACCGCGACATCGCTGCGCACGCCGCCGATCAATTCGTTGAAACGCATCTCGATGGGCTGGGTCGCGTCATAGGCATTGCCGACCATCGCCTCCATTTTCTTGCGGATGCGGGCGATCACCTGATCCTTGGTGGTCACGCCTTCGGGCCATTCGCTCTTGGGCTTCAGGATCACATAATTGTCCGAAGCATTGGGCGGCATCGGATCGGCAGCCAGACTGGCCGTGCCCGCCTTGGAATAGACCGTCTTCACCTCCGGCAGGGTCAGCAAAGCGCGCTCGATGGGCAGGTCCATCTCGACCGATTTCTCAATCGTGGTCGAAGGAATGCGCACCGAGGACAGGTTGAGGTTCTGCTCGTCCAGTGTGGGCATGAATTCGCGCCCGACAAACATGAACGTCACCACGCCCAGCAGCAGAATGCCCGCCCCCGCGCCGATGAACGGTCCCGGCCGCGCCACCGCCCGCCTCAGCCAAGGCTCATAGCGATGCTTGGCCGCGACAATTGCGCGCACTTCCCTGTCCTCGACCGAACCGGTGAACATCACCGCGATCAGCGCCGGCACAAAGGTAAGCGAGAGCACAAAGGCCGAGGCCAACGCCAGCATCAGCGTAAGGACCATGGGCGAGAACATCTTGCCCTCCACCCCCTGAAACGTCAGGCAGGGCAGGAAGACGAGAAAGATCACGATCTGGCCATAGACCGTGGGGCGCACCATTTCCTTTGATGATGCAATGACTTCCTCCAGCCTTTCGTGCAGGCCGAGCAAGCGCCCTTCATGCGCCTGCCGCTCGCCCAGACGGCGCAGGCTGTTTTCGACAATGATGACCGCGCCGTCGATGATGAGGCCGAAATCCAGCGCCCCCAAGCTCATCAGATTACCCGAAATATGCAGCCCGTTCATGCCAATCGCGCTGATCAGCAAGGACAGCGGAATGACCAGCGTGGCGATCAGCGCCGCGCGCCAGTTGCCCAGCAGGACGAAGAGGATGATGATGACGAGCCCAGCCCCTTCGGCCAGATTTTTGGCCACCGTGGTGATCGTGGCCAGCACCAGTTGCGAACGATCCAGCGTGGGCACAATGCGGATGCCGGGGGGCAAAGTCCGCGCGATCTCCTGCAATTTGGCGCCCACCGCGCCTGCCACGGTCCGGCTGTTCGCGCCCACCAGCATCAGCGCCGATCCGATCACCGTCTCATGCCCATCGCGACTGGCCGCGCCGCGCCGCAATTCGCCGCCGATTTCCACGCGGGCCACCTGCCCCACGGTGATCGGCACCCCGCCGCGCGTGGCGACAACGGCGCGGGCGATCTCGTCAATCGAATGGACCCGCGCATCGGCCCGTACCAGATAGGCCTCGCCCGAACGCTGGATATAATTGGCGCCCACCGAGACATTGGCCTTTTCCAGCGCCTGCGCCAAATCGTCATAGGACAGGCCAAAGGCCGCTGTCTTGGCCGGATCCGGCTCGACCAGATATTCCTTCACATAACCGCCCAGCGAATCCACATCGGCCACGCCGGGAACGGTGCGCAATTGCGGCCGCACGATCCAGTCCTGCACCGTGCGCAGATAGGCCAGTTGCGCCACGCGGTCGGTCAGGCGCTCGCCCTGATCGGTCAGGAAACTGCCATCGCTTTGCCATCCCGGCTTGCCGTCAGCGCGGGGAGCGCCCTTGCCATCGGGATGTTCAAATTCAACGCTGTAGTGGAAAATCTCGCCCAGACCGGTGGAAACCGGCCCCATCTGCGGCTGCGCTCCTGTGGGCAGGCTAGCGCGGGCCTGATCCAGCCTTTCGCGCACCTGCTGGCGCATGAAATAGAGGTCGGCGCTTTCCTTGAAGATCACCGTGACCTGGCTGAACCCGTTGCGCGAAAAGGAGCGTGTGCTTTCCACGCCATCAAGGCCGGACAGCGCCGTCTCGATGGGAAAGGTCACGCGCTTTTCCACCTCGACCGGGGAAAGCGTCTCGATGATCGTGTTGATCTGCACCTGCTTGTTGGTGATGTCAGGCGTGACGTCGATGGGCAGAAGGTTGAGCTGCCACGCACCGATGGCGGCCACCACCGCCGTGATAAACAGCACCAGCCATCGCCCATGGACCGATGCGGCAAGGATGCGCGGCATCATTCCTCTTCCCCGGCGCCCTTGGTGGCCTCGGCCTTCAGCAAAAAGGCGTTGCGCGTGGCAATCGCCGCCCCGGCCTCGATGCCCGACAGGATCTGCGCCATGCCCCCGCTGCGCGCGCCCACCAGCACCGGCTGGGCGCGGAAACCGCTCTTGGTGCGGACAAACACCACATCGCGGCCATCGAGCACCTGCACCGCCTCCTCCGGCACGGAAAGGCTGGATTTGCCGCCCCCCGCGCTGGCGCGAATACGGACCTGAAGCCCCTGCCCGATCAGCAGCGAGGAACCTGCATCGGGCGTGATCACTACGGTTGCGGCCTGACTGGCGCCATTGAGGGTCGGGGTGATCGAGCGGACCTTGCCCGCCACCGTCGCGCCCGAAGTCAGCACGATGCTGACCGGATCGCCCGGCGCGATGCGGCGCGCGTCCTGCGCGCCCACAGAGGCCTCGACCTGCATCGCGCCATCGGCGGCGACACGGAACAATTCGGCCTGCGGCTCGACATAGGCGCCAAGCGTTGCATCCTGCGCGGTGATCCGGCCCGCAATGGGGCTGACGATGGCCACGGTTCCGCCCGGCCCGCTGACATGGGCGGCGCGGGCCACGGCGACGGCGCGGCGCGCCTCGGCCTGCGCCACGGCCAGTGCCGATTGCGCGGCCTCCATATCCTGACGTGGGGTAACGCCCTGTTTGAACAGACTCAATTCACGCTCATAGACGCGGCGCGCCTGTTCAGCCTTGGATGCGGCCACGCTGCGGTCGGCGGAAAATCCGGCGGCATCGAGGCTCTCGACCAGCGCCAATGTTTCTCCGGCCCGCACGCTGTCGCCCAGCCGTTTGGTTATCCGCGCGATCGCGCCCGAGGCGCGCGCCACCACAATGGCCTCGCCCTGCGGACTGGCGGCAACATGGGCAGGGGCGAGGATCTCGCCGCCCGCGCCGCCGGCCTCAACCTTGCCGATGACGATATTAGCCGTCTGCAGATAGGCATCGGGCAAGGTCAGTTCGACCGGCCCGGCTTTGGCGGCGGGTTTGGCCTCCACCGGCGCAGGCGCGGCGGGCGCGGTCCAGCGGGCGATGCCGAAACTGGCCAGAGCGGCGGCGGCGGCAATCCCGCCGATCATCGGCCAGTTTTGCTGGCGGGGGGCATCCATCACAAATCTCCGAAAGCAAGGCGGCCATCGACGCGGGCCAGCGTGGCCAGCGCACCGATGCGGGCAAGGCGGGCATCAATCGTCAGCGCACGGGCATCGCCCAAGGCGCGGCGCAGGGTGAGCAGGTCAAGCAGCGCGGTCTTGCCCGATTCATAGCCGATCCGGGCAAGGCGGTAGGCCTCGGCGGCGGCCTCCTCGCTTTCGGCGGCGGCCTTGAGCCGGGCCGACGACGCGGCGACCTGTGCCAGCGCCTTGCCCCGCAAGGCTTCGCTGGCCAGTCGGGCGGCGGCGAGGCGCTGCTCTGCGGCCTCGGTGCGGGCCTGTGCGGCGGCGATACCGCCGCGGTTCTGGTTGAAGATCGGGATCGTGGTGGTCACGCCCAGCACGAAACCCGTCTCGCGGCTGCCGCCAAAACGGCGCAACCCGCCGGTCAGGCCGATGTCGGGGATCGCCTTGCTGCGCTCGACCCGGACCTGCGCGGCCACGGCATCGCGTTCGGCCTGTGCGGTGGCCAGTGCGGGGGAGACGCCCTCGCCCGGCCCCATCGGCGCGCGCCTGTCGTCCAGCAAAGAGGCCGGAACGCCGCTGTAGCTTTGCTCCACCCCGGCCAGCACGGAAAGATCGGCCAGCGCGCCGCTCAGGCTGGCATCGGCGGCGGCGCGGGCGGCAATGGCTCCCGACAGGCTGGCCTGCGCCTGCGCGGCGCGCAGCCTTGCCTCCTTGCCCGCGACCACCAGAGCCTGCGCGGCCCTCAAATCCTCCTGCGCCCGCGCCACATCCTCCTGCGCCAGTTGCAGGCGCTGCTGCATCGCCTCGGCCTGCGCATAGGCGATGGCGAGCTGGGCGGCATAATCGACCTGCACCTGCGCCCCGCGCGCCTGGGCCGCACGCAATTCGGCATCACTGGCGGCGATGCGCGGCCCCCGCTGGGCCAGTTCCAGCGGCTGGGTGATGGCAAGGGTGGTTTGCGGCGTGCTGGGGCTGTTGTTGACTGAACTGCCGCCGATATTTTCAAATTCCACGCCCACGGCGGGGTTGGCCCATGCGCGGGCCTGACGGGCATCGGAACGCGCCGCGCGCAAATTGGCGTCCTGTTCGAGCAGGACCGGCGCCCGCTCCACCGAGCGGCGCAGCAATTCGCGATAGGGCGGCGCCATCTCCGCGCGCGCCGCCATCGGAACGGTCAGCAGCGACAGAAGCGCGCAAGCGGCAAGGCGTGATGACGAAATGACGAAAACTCCCCACAAAAGCCGGTTTTATCGGCTCTCACGGGGATCTACGCGCCGCGCGCTGCCTTCCCCTCGGCCTGCTGCATTTTTTCCTGATCGAGTAGCCCGGCCAGCTTCATCCGCGCCCTCGCCACCCGCCCCTCGATGCTCTTGACGCTGATGCCCAGCGCCAGAGCGGCCTCGGGCTGGCTCATGCCGACAATCGCGGTCAGCACCAGCGCCTCGCCAAGGCCGCCTTCAAGGCTGCCCAGCCGGGCGCGGATATGGGCAAGCTCACTGGCGGCCATGGCAAGGCGTTCCTGATCGGGCGCATCGTCGGCCATGTCGGGGCGCTCATCCAGCCTTTGCGCGCCGAACAGAAAGGCGCGCACCCGGCGGCGGCGGCGCATATCGCGCATCTTGTTGATCGCAATGCGAAACAGCCAACCGCGAAAGGGCCGCGCCGGATCATATTGCGCCAGATTGCGCCATGCCGCGATAAAACTTTCCTGCACCACATCATCGACATCGGTTTCGGGCATGCCAAAAGCGCGCGCCGCCTGCGCCAGCGATCCGCCATGGCGCGTCATCAGAATGGTATAGGCGCGCCGGTCCCCCTCCACCGCCCGCAAGGCCAACACGCAATCGGCATCGGCCGAATTCACCGGGGGCCGCGCCGCAGCGCTTCGATCAGGACCGCATCATAGGCGGCGCGATGCTCGGGCTTTAACCCGGCGCGCATTTCAAACACATGGACCAACGTGGCGCGTTGCAGATCGGCGGCAGCCTTTTCGACATCGCGCGTGGCCGCCTCCACCTGCGGCGACCAACTGGGCGTGCGGGCAATCGCGTCGGCAAGGCGACCATTGGCCATTTGCAGATCGCCTTCAATGGCCGCCCGCCTTTCGGCAAAGGCCTTTTCCTTGGCGTCCAGCGTGACCTGTTCCTGAGCGTCGAGCGGCACGGCGTGGTGCAGCCGCTGGTGCAGATCGGAATCGCGATGCCCGGCCGCATCCCACGCCATGGCCAGCGCTGTTGCCACGACCACCCCGATCAGCGCCCCGGCAACGGTGGAGAGCATCAGGCGGCTGGAGGATGAAATCATCTCAATGACCGATCAGCAGGCTGTAGGGGGAAGATTGCGAAGGGGCCGCGATCCATGTCGGCTGGGTCTTGGCCTGCGCGATTTGGTCGGCGCCGCCGATCGCCCAAAATCCCGCGATGGCGGCAAAACAGGCACAGAGCATCGCCCGCCGCGCATCGCGGCGGCCCGCCATGGCCATGGGCGTCGGCTCGTCGCCCAGCCTTTGCTCCAGCGCCGCAAAGGTCGCCTCCAGCCCGTCGCCGGGGATATTGCCGGCCGCGCGGGCCAGCCAATCGTCAATCTGTGCCACCCATTTCTCCTTCGCTCCACAGGCACTACGCATGTCGGCCCGGCTTCCCCTCAAGGGTAGGATCGAAAGAATGTCATGCAAGCCCGGCCCGTCCTATTTCGCCGCCGGAAAAACCGGTCATGTCGTCACCGGCTATTACCAACAGGCGGGCGCGAGGGCCTACAGGTTGGCGCCATCCCGTCATGCCAACACAGGACATTGCCCATGGCCGCCAAACGCATCCTCCTCCTTGCCGGTGATTTCGTCGAAGATTATGAAATCATGGTGCCCTTTCAGATGCTGCTGATGGTAGGCCACACGGTCCATGCCGTTTCGCCCGGCAAGGCGGCGGGCGACCAGATCGCCACCGCGATCCACGATTTCGAAGGCCATCAGACCTACAGCGAAAAGCGCGGCCATAATTTCACGCTCAACGCCGCCTATGCCGATGTGAAGGAGGGCGATTACGATGCCCTGCTGATCCCCGGCGGCCGCGCACCCGAGCAATTGGGCACCGACGAAAGCGTCCTTGATCTGGTGCGCGCCTTTGCCGCCTCGGGCAAGCCGATTGCGGCCGTATGCCATGGGCCGCAATTGCTGGCCGCAGCGGGCGTGATTGCCGGGCGCCGGATTTCGGCCTATCCTGCCTGCCGCGCCGAGGTCATGCTGGCGGGCGCGGATTATCAAGCGCTGCCCATGGACGGGGCGATCACCGATGGCCCCTTTGTCACCGGCCCGGCATGGCCCGCCCATCCGGCATGGATCGCCCAGTTCCTGAAGGTGTTGGGCACGACAATCGAGGCATAAGCGAAAGGCGGCTTTCATGTGCGAACTCTATGTGCGGGCAGACCCGATCCTCTATGAAAGCCGCACCCGCTCTCTGCGCATCCATGGCGTGGTGACCACGATCCGGCTGGAAAACCTGTTCTGGGATGTGCTGAGCCAGATTGCCGCCGAGGATGGGATGACGACCAACCAGCTCATCACCAAATTGTGGGATGAAATTCTGGAATGGCGCGGCGAGGTGCCCAACATGGCCTCGTTCCTGCGCGTCTCCTGCCTGCGCTATCTGGACAGCAAGCGGACGGGCGAGCTTCCCCGTCCCGTGGCGCTGCGCTCGGTCTGACGCCGGGGCGGGGCAGGTTTTTCTGCTCTTGGACATTTCGACAAATTGCCCCCCCGATGGTCCCGGCCTATGCACGCGCCACAATGGAAGCAATGCGCATCCTGATTCGCGACAAGCGCTGGCTGGCGATCACCCTGATCGTGCTGGCTCTGGCCCTGCGCGCCATGGTTCCGCAAGGTTATATGCCGGTCGCCCATGGGCGGGTGCTGACGGTGCAGATCTGCGCCGATGCCACCGGCATTCCCCATCAGCGCCAGATCATCGTGCCCGGACGGCCCGCCGCGCCCGCCGATGATCGCACGGACCACCCGGCCTGCGCCTTCGCCGGCCATGCCATGCCGATGCTGGGCGGGGCCGATCCGGTTCTGCTGGCGGCGGCTCTGGTGTTTATCCTGCTGGTCGGGGTTGCTCCGGTTACCCCCGCGCCGCGCGCGCGCGCGCAAAGGTTGCGCCCTCCCCTGCGCGCGCCGCCGATCCATCCCTGATTCATGACACATACCGGCCCCGGGCGTTGGTCCCGCGGGCTGCGCTTCTCATGCGGCTGCCGCGCAAACAACGGGCAGGCCGCGCCAATTGAACAGGGATATTCATGAAGACCACTCCTCTGGTGCTGGCGTTGATCGCCGGTGCCTCCTCGCCCGCGCTTGCCCAAAATGGCGCCAATATCCTGCCCCCGGTCGATGTGGAGGGCGCCGCCATCGGGGATGCCGCCCGATCCTCCGCCATAACTGGCCAGACCCTGCGCCATCTGGCCCCGGCAAGCAGCGATGTGGGGGCGATCCTGACCCGCCTGCCCGGCCTTGCGGGCAATACGGGCGGCGGCTTTTCCACCATGCCCGTGATCCGGGGGCTAAGCGAACAGCGCCTGATCGTTCTGGTCGACGGACACCCCATCGACAGCGCCTGCCCCAACGACATGAACCCACCGCTCAGCTATACCGACCCCCAGACGGCGGGCGCGATCGACGTCATCACCGGCGTCTCTCCGGTCAGCGCGGGCGGGGATGCGATCGGGGGCGTCATCTCGGTCAAGAGCGCCGCGCCCCGTTTCTCAACCGATAGCCGCCTGCTGATCACCGGCGAGGGGCAGACCTATTATCGCAGCAATGACGGCGGCTTCGGCTCGGGCCTGACGCTGACCGTGGCGGGCAAGCAGATTTCGGCCACCTACAGCGGCAGCTATGCCAAGGCGCAGAACTATCACGCCGGGGGCGATCTGGGCGTTGTCCATGCCACGCAATATGCCAAGACCGATCACAAGCTGGCGCTGGCCTATCAGGGCGCCATTGGGCTGATCGAGCTGGCGGGCGGCTACCACCACTCTGCCTATGAAGGTTTCCCCAATCAGTTCATGGACATGACCGGGAACAACTCATGGTTCCTCAACACCCACTATCTGGGCAGCTTCGACTGGGGCACGGTAGACCTGAAGGCGGATTACCGCGCCACCGATCATCAGATGAACTTCCTGACCGACAAGGGCGGCACGGCCGATGGCGGCATGCCGATGAACACGCGGGTGCGCTCGGGCGGCTATACGCTGGCGGTGGATCTACCCTTGGCGCCGGGCACGACGCTGCGCATGGGCAGCGAATATCGCCACCAGCGCCTCAATGACTGGTGGCCCCCGGTGGCGGGCAGCATGATGATGGGGCCCAACACCTATCTCAACGTCAATAACGGGCGGCGCGAACGCATCGCCGCCTATGTCGAGGCGCAAAAGCGCTGGGGCGAGGCATTTTCCCTGACCGCCGGGGGCCGCTATGACCGGGTCAATATGAACACCGGTCCGGTGGCGCCCTATTCCACGGGCATGATGAACATGGCCGATGCCATGGCTGCCGCCGCCTTCAACGCGGCTGATCATCAGCGCCATTTCAACAACTGGAGCGCCTCGCTGATCGCCCATTACACGCCGGTACAGGGCCTCGCATTAGACCTTGGCTATGCCCACAAGACCCGCGCGCCCAACATCTATGAACTCTACACATGGGGCCAGGGGGCGATGTCGAGCCAGATGATCGGCTGGTATGGTGACGGCAACGGCTATTTCGGCAATCTTGCCCTGAGGCCCGAGCGGGCCGACACGATCAGCGGATCGGCCACCGTTTCGGGCGGCGGCAAACAGGGCTGGTTCGTCAAGGTGGCGCCCTATTACACCCATGTGAACGATTATATCGACGCGCGCCGGATCAAGGTCTTGAGCAATATGATGGGGATGCCCGGCCCCTTTGCGCAATTGCAATTCGCTAACACAGAGGCCGAGTTCTACGGGATCGACCTGTCGGGCGCGGCCACACTGTGGCAGGGCGGCCGCTATGGTCAGACCCGCCTGTCGGGCACGCTGTCATGGGTGCATGGCCAGAACCTGAGCGCCCAGACGCCGCTCTATCATCAGATGCCGCTCAACATTCTGGCCAGTGTCGAACACCGGATCGGCGGCCTGAGCGCGGCCGTCGAGGTCAACTGGGTGGACCGCAAGACGCGCATTGATCCGGCCCGCAACGAGCCGGTGACGCGGGCCTATGCGCTGGTTCATCTGCGCAGCGCCTATGAATGGCGCCAATGGCGGCTGAGCGTGGATGTCGAGAACCTCTTCGACAGGGCCTATGACCTGCCGCTGGGCGGGATGGCGCTGGGCGATTACAGCGCGAGCGGTGGAGCGGTGCTGCGCCCTGTGGCCGGTCGCGGGCGGTCGGTCAATGTCGGCCTCTCACGGCGGTTCTGAAGGCATGGTGATGGGGGCGCCCCGTCGCTATGGCGTCGCCGGGCGCCCCTTGCGCGAAAGGCTGGCCGGGGCTGGCGCTGCGGCGCTGGTCCATGGCTTGGCGCTGGGGGCCGCGCTGGCCTTCAGCGGCGACCCCAGCCCGCCTCAGCAGCAGGATCGGGCCGCCATCACCGCCATCACCTTCGCCGCGCCCGCGCCCGCGCCCGCGCCCCGGCCATCGGGGCGCGGGTCCGCAGCAAGGCCTACTGCCGCCATACACCAGTCGCAGGACCCGATACCGACTGAGGTTTCGACAGGGATCTCTATCGCGGCTCCTCCGGCGCTGTCGCCCACCGTCGCGGCCATTGCCGCATCCGTTTCTCCTGCCCCGCCGGCGGCTTTCCCCGCCGCCCCGCCGGTCAAAGCGGATCTCTCCGCGCAAAGGAGCGCCTATCTGCATCGTCTCTGGCTGCGGATCATGGTCTGCCGCCCGGCCGGTCTGGGGCTGACCGGGACGGTGAGGCTGGCCTTCAGGCTGGATGAGACGGGCGCGCCCACCCACGCGCAAGTGGTCGGCCCCAGCGGGATGGCGATGCTCGACCGCGCCGCGTTGCAGGCCTTGCGCCGGGCCGCACCTTTTCCGGCGCCGCCCGAGGATATGCGCCCCGGCATTGAGGATTTCGAGGTGGAGATCCGGTTTGGCTGATTGCTCCCGAGTGCTTAAGGGCTTGACCTTGGGCCGCTGGGCCACAACCATGGCGCGATGAAGTGGTTTCCATCCCATCCGTTGCTGCGCGCGGCGGTGACCTTGCGCCAATGGCTGCGAGGCAGCGAACTTGCCTTCATCCTGCTGGCCGTGGCGGTGGGGGCGATGGCGGGGCTGACCACGGCGGCGCAGAGCTGGCTGGCGCATGGGATGCAGGGCCTGATCTATGGCGTCGCGGCCAACCGGCTGAGCGCGCTGGGAGCCATTCACCATCCGTGGAAGCTGCTGGCCCTGCCACTGGGCGGGCTGGCGCTGGTCGCGCTGGCGCGGCTGCTGGCGCGCCGCCCCGGCCCCACCAGCGCCAGGCCGCCCATTGACGTTGTGGAGGCCAATGCCCTGCATGGCGGGCGGATCCCCGCGCTCGACAATCTGATCATCGGGGTGCAGACGATTCTGTCCAACGGCTGCGGCGCCTCGGTGGGGCTGGAGGCGACCTATGCCCAGATGGGCGGCGGCATGGCCTCGTTGCTGGGGCAATGGTTGCGGCTGCGGCGGGCCGATCTGCGCAATCTGGTGGGCGCGGGCGCGGGCGCGGCGGTCGGGGCAGCCTTTGGCGCGCCGCTGACGGGAGCCTTCTATGCCTTTGAGATCGTGATCGGGGCCTATAGCACGGGGGCCGTTGCCCCGGTGATCGCGGCGGCGCTGGCGGCGGCGCTGGTGCTGCGCGGGATGCATAACGAGCCCTATCTGATCGCCACGACCGTCTCGCGCGCGATCACCATCGTCGATTATGGCGCCTATGCTGTGCTGGGGGCCTTGTGCGCGCTGATGGGGATCGGCGTGATGCGTCTGGTCACGCTGGCCGAGCGGGGGTTTCAGGCATGGCCCGTACTGGCGCGTTGGCGGCCGGTGGCGGGCGGAGTGCTGCTGGCGGGGCTGGCGCTGCTTTCGCCCCAGACGCTCTCGTCGGGCCATGGCGCGCTGCATCTCGATCTGCTGCTTGCGCCGCCGGTCTCGCTGCTGCTGTTCGTGATGGCGCTCAAGATCGCCGCCTCGGTGATTTCGCTGGCCAGCGGGTTTCGCGGCGGGCTGTTCTTTGCCTCGCTTTTCCTCGGCTCGCTGCTGGGTCAGGTGTTTGGGCAAGTGTTCAATCTCAACCCGTGGGGGCTGGTGCTCTCGCCCATTGATGCCGCGCTGGTGGGCATGGCGGGGCTGAGCGTGTCCATCGTGGGCGGACCGATGACGCTGGCGCTGCTGATGCTGGAAACGACGCATGACTTTGCGCTGATGGGCGTGGTGCTGACCGCCGCGCTGGTTTCGGCCAGCATCACGCGCGAGGTTTTCGGCTATTCCTTCTCGACATGGCGGCTGCATGTGCGCGGCACCGACATACGCAGCCCGCGCGACATCGGCTGGATGCTGACGCTGACTGCCGGGCGGATGATGCGGCGCGACTGGACCAGCGTGCGGGGCGACATGCCCATCGCGCAATTTCGCGACACCGTGCCGCTGGGCGCCACCAGCAAGGCAATCGTGACCGATGCCGACGGCCATTATTGCGGCATCGTGGCCACCGCCGCGGCCCATGCGCCCCATGCCGACCCGCTGGCGCCGGTCGGTTCACTGGCGATGCTGGCCGACGCCACGCTGATGCCCGCGATGGGGATCAAGGCGGTGCTGGCCAGTTTCGACAGCGCGATGGCCGACGAACTGGCCGTGGTGGATGCGCAGGGGCAGGTCGTCGGCGTGGTCAGCGAGCGCCACGCGCGGCGGCGCTATCTGGAAGAAATCGAGGCGGCCCAGAGGCAGATGTTCGGCGAAACCTCACGCTGATCCGATGGATCAGACCTTGCCCGCATAGCGGTCGGTCGCGCGGATCAACTGATCCAGAATGCCGGGCTCCGAATAGGCATGGCCCGCTCCCTCGATCAGATGGAAATCCGCCTCGGGCCAAGCCTTGTGCAGCGCCCAAGCGTAATGCGCCGGGCAAGGCATGTCATAGCGGCCATGGACGATGGTGCCGGGAATGTGGCGCAACCTGTCGGCATCGCGCAGCAATTGCCCCGGCTCCAGCCAGCAGTCATGCACGAAATAATGCGTTTCCAGCCGTGCGAAGGCCAGCGCGAAATGGCCATCGTCATGCTGGGCCGACATGGCCGGATCGGGCAGCAAGGTGATCGTCTCGCCTTCATATAGGCTCCACGCCCGCGCCGCCTCGATCTGCTCCTCGCGCGTGCCGGTGGTCAGGCGGCGATGATAGGAGCGCAGGACATTGCCGCGCTCTTCCTCGGAAAGAGGGGCGATAAGGCGTTCGTATTTGTCGGGAAACATTTGCGACACGCCAAACTGATAGAACCAGTCCAGTTCCGGACGCGAACACATGTAGATGCCGCGCAGGATCAATTCGCTCACCCGCTGCGGATGCGTCTCGGCATAGGCCAGCGCCAGCGTCGAGCCCCATGATCCGCCGAACACCAGCCATTGCTCGGCCCCGACCAGTGCCCGCAAGCGCTCGATATCGGCCACCAGATGCCATGTCGTATTCGCCTCCAGCCCGGCATGGGGCGTCGAGCGCCCGCAGCCGCGTTGGTCGAACAGGATCACGTCATACAGCGCCGGATCGAACAATTGCCGATGCGCTGGCCCAACGCCTCCGCCCGGCCCGCCATGCAGGAACACCGCCGGTTTGGCCCCCGGCGTGCCGCAGCGCTCGTAATAGATGGCATGGCCCTCGCCGGTGTCGAGCATACCGGAGGCATAGGGTTCGATCGGGGGATAAAGTGTCCGCAACATCAGGCCATTGTGCGGGATGACGGGTGGAATGGAAAGGGGTGAATGGCCCCTCGCCCGCCCCCCAAAAAACTTGCGCCTTTCTCAGTCCTCCTCGACCGGCCGGGCAAGATAAAGCACATGTTCGCGCACATCGGCCGGCCATGCCGCCATCGCCAAGGTCAACGCGGCCATGTCATCGGCAAACAAAGCGCGGCTCACCGTTTCGAAATCGGGGAAATTGCCTGCCAGCGCCGCCATGAAGCGATAGGTCCGCTCATGGGCCAGGCGCGTTGCGGTGCGGCCTTTGTCCTCCTTACGCGCCTGATCGACCAGACGCCGCAGCGCCTGCGAGGCCCCACCGGGCTGTTGGGCCAGCCAGTCCCAGTGGCGCGGCAGGAGCGTGACCTCCCGCGCGATCACGCCCAGTTTGGGGCGGCCGCGTTTGCGCGTTTCCGGTTGCGCCCCCTGATAAGCGGCCAGTCGGGAGATAATCTGTGCCGTGGTCCCGCGCAGGTCGATGTCGATCTGCGCCCCGGTGGCATCGTCAAAGATCAGGACCGTGTCCGGAGCATCATCCATCCGCGCATTCGCGGCCAGCGCGACATCCGCCAGATCACCTGCGGCCAGCTTTTGAGCACCGACAAAGGCGGTGCAGGGCGTCGAGAGAGGATTTTCATTCATTTTGCCCAGGTGAATTATTTCCTCTTGCGAGTCAATATATCCGGGTAATATATGGAAGGCGGATAAATGAAAGGCAGGGTGATGACGCAGCAAAGCAGGCGCGAGGCCGTGGCGGCCTATAAGGAACGCAAGGTCGAGGCGGGCATCTACGCCCTGCGCTGCCTCGCTTCCGGCCAGTTGTGGATCGGCAAGGCCGCCGACCTCTCCACCATCCGGAACCGCCTGTGGTTCACCCTGCGGCTGGGCGGCAATCCCCATCGCAGCCTGCAGGAGGCATGGACGCTTCACGGCGCGGACGCCTTCACCTTCGAGGTGGTGGAATGCGTGAAGGAGGAGGATCTGCGCTTTGGCCGCGAACGCGCGCTCAAAAAACGCCTCGATCACTGGCTGGCGGAATGGGGCGGCACAGGGATTTGAGCGGCGGGCGTCAGCCCCCGGCGGCCCGCGCCTTGCGCTTGCCCGCGCCCTTCGCGATGTCGCTGGCGAAATAGATGTCGCGCGCCTCGTTGATGAAGCCGATCATCAGATCGTGGACGCGCAGGCCGTCGCGCCGCTCAAAGGCATGGAGCAGTTCCAGCGTCAATTCGACCACCAGACGCTGCGCCTCCGGGTCGATCACCGTGCGGCGGCGAACGATCAGCACCTGATCGACAAAGCGCTGGATCGAGGCGGCCATCCGCTTGTTGGGCACCAGATCCAGCCAGACCTGACGAAACTGGTTGTTGGCATCCATCAGCCCTTCGGTGTCGCCGGCAACCTGCGCGGCGGCGGCCAGTTCATAGGCCCTGCGCATGGCGGCCAAATGCTCGGCCTCCAGCAATGGACAGGCCGATGCGGCCGCTCTGGGCTCGAGTTGCAGGCGGACCTCGAAAATCTCGGCCACATCCTGATCGGACAATTGCGGCAAGGCAAAGCCGCGCGTCGTGCCCACCAGATAACCTTCGTGAACCAGCAGCAGCAAAGCCTGACGGGCGGGCATGCGCGAGACGCCGAATTCGGCCGCGATGGCCGTGTCGACGATCCTTTCGCCATCCTTGATCTGGCCGCGCTGGATGCGTTTCAGGACTGCCTGATAGATGTCCGGGCTGCCGGATGAAGCGTTCACAGGAACAATTTTGTCAGACGTGCTCATGTGCTTCACCCTCAAAACTGAATTCGGATTGCACCTCTGACCCGCGCTGTCCAGCCCATTTTCAAAGCCGTCATGCGCCCGTCTCCAGCGCGCCCGCATACCACAGGGCCGCGCCATCGCGGCCAGCCTCCTGGCGCAGGCGAACCGGCGCGCCATCGGCCAGCCCCGCATCGACAAAGGCGATGATGCGCAAACCGCATGCCAGATGCACCGTGCCGATCCGCAGCGGCAGATCACCGGCAAAATCCGGTTCCAGACTGCGATGGACGATGGCGCTGACGATCAGCCGCCCCTCGCCCGTTTCCTCTACCGTCGCCAAGGCATCGGCCAGACAGACGCGGCACAGATCGCGCGGAGGATATTGCCGCGCCCCGCATTGGGCGCAAACCTGCAGGGTGATGCTCATACCCGCCCCTCCAGCACCGCCGCCGCCGTGGCCAGACAGCGATCATACGTCACCATGCCATAACCGCTGGCCAGCGCCAGACGCGCGCCCGGCACCCGGCGCCCCAGCGTTTGACCGGTTATCTGCCGCAGCGCCTCGACCACCGGCAGAAAGCCGCCCGCCGCCCCGGCCTGACCGCAGGAAAGCTGACCGCCCGACGTGTTGACTGGCAAGGCGCCCTCGAGAGTTAGCGAGTTATGCCGCAAAAACTGGGCCGCCTCACCCTTGGGGCAAAAGCCCAGATCTTCGAGCTGCATCGCCACGATGACCGGATAATCATCATAGACCTCCAGACAATCCATCGCCTCCGGGCCGACACCGGCCTGCGCATAAAGACTGTCACGGTCCATCGCCCAGCCCGCCCGCACCGCCACCGGCTCGTCGAAATAGGCGTTGTGCCGCTCGATGCTGCCCCGGATCACGGCATGGGGCAGGCCCAGCGCGCGCGCCCTTTCCTCGCTCATCACCAGAAAAGCCTCGGCCCCCGCGCAGGGCATCACGCAATCGAACAGATGCAGCGGCTCGACAATGGCGGGCGCGGCGAGATATTGCTCAAGGCTCAAAGGCTTGCCCCCCAGCAAGGCATTGGGATTGCCCTCGGCATTGGCCCGCTGCGCCATAGCGATGGCCCCGAAATCGGCGCGGGTCGCGCCAAAACGCGCCATGTAATTCGCGGTGATCAGCGCGAACATGCCATTAGGCCCCGGCGCGCCATAGGGTCGCACGGCGGTATCGGAAAACCGGCTGAAATTGCGGACAAGCTCGGCAAAGCTGGCCGGATTGGCGGTATCGGCGCCGATACAGGCGACGATCGAGGCATCGCCCGCCTGAACCGCCCGCGCCGCGCGGCGCAGCGCCATCACCCCGCTGGCCCCGCCCGTGGGCAGCCATTCGATCCAGCGCGGGGCCATATCGAAATGTTCGGTCATGGCGATGGTCGTATCCGGCCCCATGGTGAAGGAAGACAGCGCCAGTCCGTCCACCTCCTGCTTGGCGATGCCCGCCGCCGCAATCACATCATGCAGCGCCCGCCCGACCCACCAATGGGCGGGCTTGTCGCTGTGGCGGGCATAGCGCACCGTGGTGGGCGCCACGACGGCCACTCCATCGAAGGGCTGCACCGCCATCAGCCCGCCGCCGCCCGGACAGCACGCGCCACCTTATAGCCTGCTGCCTCACGGTCCCAGGTGTCGGGCGTGATGCCCATTTCGCGCAGGCGGAACTTCTGGACCTTGCCATTTTCCGTGGTCGGCAGCGCATCGGCAAAGCGCAGATAGCGCGGCACCGAAAAATAGGTCATGCGCGGCTGACAGAAATCGAGAACCGCCTCGGGCAAGAGCGCCGCTCCGTCGCGCAGGATCAGCGAGGCCATCACCTCATCCTCGCCATGTTCGCTGGGCACCGGATAGACCGCCGCGATGGTGATGTCGGGATGGGACAGCAGGACCTGTTCGACCTCGAAGGCGGAAATATTCTCGCCGCGACGGCGGATCGCGTCCTTGATCCGGTCCATGAAATAGAAGCGCCCCTCCGCATCGCGCCACACACGGTCGCCGGTATGCAGCCACAGATTGCGCCAAGAGGCCGCCGTTTGCGCGGGCATCTCATGATAACCGGCGGCAAAGGCATGGGGGTGTTTGGCGCGCAGCAGCAATTCGCCCGGCGTGCCATCAGGCAGCGGGTTGTCATCCTCATCGGCCACGATGGCCTCATAGCCGGGGCGCACCTTGCCCATGCAACCGGGCAGAGGATCGCCCCCGCCGATGACGAAATTGCTCTCCGTCGCGCCATAGCCGTCGATCAGCGTCATGCCATAGCGCTGGGCAAAGGCGGCATGAAACTGCGCCGGAACGCCGGGGGCCAGGGCGCGACGCACCGGATGCGCGGCATCATCGGGCTGATCCGGGGTGGCCAGCAGGATCGACACCATCGCGCCCAGCAGATAGGTCACCGTGGCGCCATGCCGGGTCAGGGCGGCGCTGAAACCGCTGGCCGAAAAGCGGTCCATCACCACCAATTGCGAGCCCGACAGCAGCGCCTGAAAGAAGGTCCCCAGCGCGTTGACATGAAACAGCGGCAGCGTGGTGAGCAGCACATCCGCGGCCTCTATCTCCAGCACGTCGATGCTGTTTAGGCCCCACCAGAAGAACTGCGCCTGAGGGCAGCAGACGCCTTTGGACGGGCCGGTCGTGCCCGAGGTATAGATGATCATCGCGGTATCGGCCGGGCCGGTGGGTGCGGGCTCACGCGGCGCGCCCGGCTGGGGCACGGGGCGCAGCGCCCATTCCCCGGCGGTCTCCGGCAAGGCATCTTCGCCCCGCGTGGGCAACACCCAGATCGCGTCGAGCGCCAGATCGCTGCGCGGAACATAGGCCATGGCCTGCGCCACATCAGCCTCCGCCACGAGCAGGCGCGCGCCGCTGTTGGCGAGGATATGCTGCAATTGCGCCCCGCGCGCGGCGCGGTTGATCGGCACCGCAATCGCGCCCAGCCAGATTGTGCCCAGCAGCATATCGAAAAATTCCAGCCGGTTGCCGCAAAGCAGAGCCACCCGGTCGCCCGCTTCGATCCCCGCCTGCGCCAGCCTTGCCGCGCTGCGTCCGGCGCGGTCGGCAAGGTCGCGCGCGCAAAACACCGCCCCGTCGATCAGCAGCAGCGGCGTATCGCCTGCCGTCTCGCAGCGGCGTTGGAGCATGGAAACAATGGTACGCTCATCCGGCGCAAAAGCATCGATCAATCGCGACGCCCGTGGAGAGAATTGCGCGGAAAATTCTGGCATAGACATTGGGACTTCCTGAAAAATCGGGAGAGACGGACCGCCATCGCGGCCCTTTCAAAGAATGGTGAGAATGTTGCCCAGCGGACCCTCGGCGCCGGGCAGATCGCCCCGCTTGTGGCGGATCGGCAGGCGCCCGCCGTCGAGAGACAGAATATGCGTCACGCGGGCATGAAAGGTCGTCCGGGCCGAGGATGTCCTTTGCCCCACCATCAGACAGGAGCGGACGATGTGGGTGGCGTCATAGTCTCCAGAGCCGGCAAAGATCCACGCGCGGCCAAAACGCGCCGCATTTCCAGCTCGAAGGCATCCGGATCGACATAGACCGATCTGTGAACACGCATAGACTGTATTCTATTTTCCAGATCCACTGGCGACACCATCTTTTCTATCCGACATCGAGTCGCGCCTTGCGGTGCTCTGCCGGAGCCGCTCGGGCGTTTTCCCAATTTAGTCGAATTTATGATTATATATCTTTAATAATCATGTGTTTTTTGGAATTTCCAATGCGGATTTTACCGACATATCCATCTTGAGCACCCCTTTGAAAGAGCTTCATTCGCCTTTCTGATATTTCAAGCTTGATAGATCGCGCGGTTTGATGCAAGCTCAAACTGCATTCAGTTTTATCCCTACATATTTCCGGCGGACCCATGCGGTGAGGCGGCGCGCAATCTCTGGTATGCACCTTTGTGCAAACCATCCGCATGGCGCCTGCACCGCCCCTTCCCCGACCAGACCCGCACCCCCCGCGAGGTGCCAAGGAGGATGTTCGTGACGATGCCTTTTCCGCCCGATCCCCGCCTGCGTTCTGGCCACCCATGGTATTACCACCCGCGTTTGATCATCTGGATCTGCTGGTTCGGCCTCTTTTCCGAAGGCTATGACATGGGCGTCCTAGGCGCGGTCCTGCCCGGCCTGCTGCATGACCGGGCGTGGAATCTGGGACCCACCTCGGCCAGCCTTTTGGCCAGCGCGGCGATGGTGGGCATGTTCTTTGGCGGATATGGCTTTGGCGTATTGAGCGACCGGTTTGGCCGCAAAGCGTGCTTCGTCGCCTGTCTCGCGCTTTTTTCAATCACCAGCGCGGCGGCGGCGGCGGCGCCAACGCCGCTGTTCTTTGCCGCCATGCGCTTTCTGGCCGGGATCGGCATTGGCGGGATCGTTCCAGTCGCCGCCGCCTTTGCCTGCGAATTCGCGCCAAAGGGCAAGGTCAATCGCGAATTCGCCATCATGTATTCCGGCTATTCGCTGGGGATCTTTGCCGCCGCGCTGGCTTCCTTCCTGCTGCTTGAGGGTGCGGGTTGGCGCCCGATCGTGGCGCTGGGGGCCGCGCCGCTCGTCCTGTTGCCCGCGATCATTTGGTTTTTGCCGGAATCGGCGGCCTATCTGATGGGCAAGGGGCAGTATGAGAGGGCAGGCGTCATCGCGCGCCGCTATGGCCTCGATCCTGCCGATTTGGCCTCACCTTCAGCCGATGGCGCGGTCAAACCCGGCATGCGGGCGCTGTTTGCCGATGGTCATGCCCGCGCGACACTCGGCTTTTGGCTGACCACCTTTACCGGCATGATCCTCGTCTATGGGCTGAACACATGGTTGCCCCAGATCATGCGGGCTTCGGGCTATGATCTTGGCCCCAGCATCATGTTTCTGGGCGTCTTTGCGCTGGCATCGTCGGTCGGCGGCGTCATGCTGGGCCGGTTGGCCGACCGCCATGGCCGGCCGCCCATCATCGTGGTCGCCTTTTGCGGCGGGGCAGTGTCGATCCTGCTGCTCTCGCACAAATGGCCACTGGCGATGACCTATGGCATCGTGGCGCTGGCCGGGGTCGGCACGGTGTCGGCCGCCGTGATGGTGACCAGCTATCTCTCGCAATATTTCCGCCCGGCCCTGCGCGCCACGGCCGTAGGCAGTTGCCTCAGCTTCTCGCGCATGGGGTCGATCTGCGGCCCGTTGCTGGGCGGGATGATCGCGACCTATCAACTGGATATGGCGTGGAATTTCATCGGATTTGCCGCCGTTGCCGCCCTATCGGCATTGGCCATAGCACTGGTGCCCAAGCCGGAGGAGACATCCGGCGCGGTGGCCGCCTGCAGCGCATAAATGACAAAGGCGCCGCCCGGTGGGAGCGGCGCCTTTCGCGACCTCAGACCAGCCCTGTCACGCCAGAGCCGCGCGAACATAATCCTTCATCCGGCGCAGTTCCGTCACCGAATCCGCCCCGGCATATTCATATTCCAGCATCGCGGGAATAGCCCAGCCATGGCGCGCGATCATCCGCACCACATCGCGGATCGGCGTATCGCCCTCGCCAAAAACGGTGTTGGGGCCTTCATGCGTTTTGCGGTCCTTGAGATGGATGCTGACGATCTTTTCGTGATGTTTTTCCAGGAAAGCGGGCGCATCAAAACCGGCCGCGACAAAATGGCCGATGTCGAAATTGATCCGATAAAAGGGCGACATAGTCAGCCCCTTCTCGAAACTTTCGGGCGTGGCGAACTGATTGGGATCATGCAGGTTGGAATGGCCGTGCAGACCCAGAATGACGCGATGGCGCGCCGCGAAAGGCACGGTACGTTCGGCCATTTTCAGCGTGGTCGAGGCCGTCATGATCTGCGTTCCCAAGGCGCGTGTCATGGCGAAACCACGCTCGACCTCGGCATCGGTGCAATCTTCCGTCAGGCCGAAGTTGAATGCCTGCACCGTAATGCCCGCCGCGCGCAAACGCGCACCGATCGCCGCGAAATGCGACATGGGCGTCTTGAGCCGCCACTCGCGCACCTGTTCGCGCACCTGCTCGGCCGAGGCGGGCTTGGGCCCTTCGGGCGGGCGGCCATAGAGCGAGGCCTCGGTCGGCTTACCCGCCACGGTGGCCCATGGCGCATCGCGCGAGAAGGCGGGAGGCTGAATCGTCGGCTCGAACAATTCCACGCTGGACAGGCCCACCGCGCGGCAGCCCGCAATCATCTTGTCCACCATATCGCCCGGAGTCTGCAGCATGTCCCGAAAGCTGTAGGTCTGCACGCCCAGTTGCAGGCGCGCGGCCGAACGGCGCGGCGCCGCAAAGGCCGGAGCACCCATGCCCAGCACAGCGGCGCCAAAACCGAATTCACGTCGCGACATCTTCATGCACAAACTCCCAAACAGGCTTTTCCTTAGGGGCAAACTGTATCCCGTTTTGCCGGAATGGTGCAAGTCGGATTTCATCGGCCTGCCAAACCATTTTTCTCGGAAAGCCTATCGAAAAACATTCGGGAATTGAACGTAAATTGCAATTTTATAGGCTTTTTATGAAATGGGCCGCGCGGCATATAACCGACACCCTCGCCCTGTGCGCAACCTTCATTGACTTGGCTGTGAGCTAAATGGCGTATAAGTGAATTCACTTTAGCCTTGAAATTTCTAAGCCTGAAAAATATGAAAGCCCCATTGCCGAGACGAATCGGTCGTCGTGACCATCGCCGGCAAAGCCATCCCAGGGAGGGACAGCCCCACATGAAAAAGACTTGGCTTGCTGCAATCTCGTCCAGCCTGACCCTCGCGGTCTGCCTTCAGGCAGCACCCGTGCAGGCGCAAACCAACCCCGGTGCGCAGGCGGAAACCAAATCCGCCGGCCTTGGCGAAATCGTCGTCACCGCCGAAAAACGCAAAAGCACCGAGCAGAAAACCGCCATCGCCATGTCGGTGCTGACGTCCGAGGCGCTTTCACGCAACGGCGTGGGCAATGTTGCGGACCTGACCGCCGTGGCGCCCAGCGTCAGCTTTGCGCAGGCAGGCCCCGCCACGATCATCAGCGTGCGCGGCGTTTCCAGCCGCGACACTTCCGAAATCGGGGACCCGGCCGTCTCGATCAGCATCGACGGTTTCAACCTGCAGCGCGCATTGGGCCTCAACGCCTCGATGTTCGATCTGGAGCGCGTCGAAGTGCTGCGCGGGCCGCAGGGCACGCTGCTGGGCCGCAATGCCACGGGCGGCGCGATCAACATCGTCACGGCCAAGCCCAAACCGGGCGATCTGTCGGCCTATCTGGGCGTCGAGGCCGGCAATTACCGGATGCATAATGTGAAGGGCATGATCAACGTGCCCGTCAATGACTGGATCACGCTGCGCGCCGCCTTTCAACTTCGCGACCACGACGGCTATCGCAACAATGCGCCTTCGGCCAATGCCGATGATGAACACAGCCGTTCGGCCCGCCTCCATCTGCTGATGAAGCCGACCGATCGCTTCTCGCTGCTGCTGACGGGGGAATATTCGGACTTTGACGGCGTGGGCACGGCGACGCAGGCCATTCCATGGGTGCTCTATACCGCCGCCAATGTGCCTGCCGGTTATGCGGTGGGCGATGTCGATCTGGGCGTGCCGCCGCGCGGCAATGCCAAGGATTTCCCGATGCCCGCCGGGTCCTATCTGCGCACCAAGGCATGGAATTACCGCGCGCAGGCCGATTATGACTTCACTTTTGCCACGCTGACCTATCAGGGCGGTTATCGCCGTTTCAAGATCGACCGGCGCACCACGCTAGGCGGCGCCTATGGCACCAATCGCCAGAATTTCACCTTTGGCCAGCGCGAAAACCTGCCCTCTTGGAACCACGAATTGCGCCTGTCCTCGAACAGCAAGGGGCCGTTGAAATGGCAGTTCGGCGGGTTCTACTTCAAGGAAAGCAACAATCTGACCACCCAGTTTCAGGATTTTCCGGGGCAGGATTCGATTTCGGGCACGCCTTTCCTGATACAGAACTATGTCTATCCCGATATCGTGGCGCAGGCCAAGGCGCTGTTCGGCCAGGCTTCCTATGAACTCATCCCCGGCCTGACGGTGGAAGCGGGCGCGCGCTATTCCAAGGATGACAAGCACCGGATCGGCTATAACACCGTCACCAATGTCACCACCTATCTCAACACCAAATGCTATCTCACCAATTCCTGCGTGATGGTGACGACGCCCCAGAACTCCACGGCGTCCAGCAGCAAGACCACCTGGCACGCCGCGCTCAACTATCAGGCCACCCCGCGCAACCTGCTCTATGCCAAGTTCGACACCGGCTATAAGGCGGGCGGCTTCACCGATCTGGCGGCCTATAATCCGGAAAGCATCACCGCCTATGAAATCGGGTCAAAGAACCGCTTTCTGGACAACCGACTTCAACTCAACCTGTCGGCCTATCTCTACAACTACACCGATCAGCAAGTGTCGCAGACCGTCACCAATTCAAACGGCGCGGTGGCCACGCTGGTGCTGAACGCGGGCGCCTCGCGCTATAAGGGCGTTGAACTCGACGCCCTGTTCGATCCCACGCCCGATGATCATTTCAACGCCTATGTCGCCTATCTGGACGCGCGTTTCACCAATTTCGCCGCTGCGGTCAGCGGCCAGCTCGCCCGCGCGGCGGCGGCCGAGGGCAAGCTGGTGGGTGCCAACTGGCAGCTTGACGGCAAGCGCCCCCCGCAGGCCCCGGTATGGACGGTCAATTTCGGCTATGAGCATGATTTTCATATCTTTGGCGGGCGCCTGACTCCGCGTTTCCAGACCCATTTTGAGTCGGAATCCTACTTTACCTTCTACAATTTCGCCTCCGACCGTCAGGACGCCTATCATCGCAGCGACATCATCGTGACCTACAGGCACGAACCCGCCAACTGGACGCTTTCGGCCTTCGTGCGCAATCTGGAGGACACTGTTGTGCTCTCCTCGGCCTCGGCCCCGACCAGCGCGACCTATCAGACCTATCGTGAGCAATATCAGGCCCCGCGCACCTATGGGGCGAGCTTTACCTACAACTGGTAATGTAAACGATATCAGATAGCGTGGATCACCAAGCTGAGCCATGGGATGGGTCCCTCCCCCGTTCCATGGCTCTTTTGCCATTCGCCGGTTCTTGGCATCGCCCGGCATTTGCAGTAACCATCCCCCCGGCGGCCGATCCGGTCGCCGAACTGATCGCGCCGGTGCCCGCCAAACGGGCTTAATCGGGAATGCGGTGCGGGGGGCTGGCCTCTCCAAATCCGCGGCTGTCCCTGCAACTGTAAACGGATAGCGCGATGCACATGCGCCCTTGCCAAGGGCCAGCCACTGGGCCGGACGCTAAATCCTGCGAGGTCTGGGAAGGCGTGCATCAAGCTGTGACCCGCAAGCCAGGAGACCTGCCGGCGTCTGGTCGCTCTTGCCATGGTCCAGGGGATGGCCGCGGCACGGTGTACTCCGTCTGAGCGACGCATGGGCGGCCGGGGCCGCAACGGATACGTGCGCGGGTCGCTCTTGGCGTCCGGCCCTGCGCGTGTGCCGCCCGTTTGCGCGGGTTTGCCCCGGCCCTGTCGCAAGGCGCCGGAGGATGTGCATACCGTGTTTTCCTATACCAAACCATCGCTGCGCCGCCGGATCGGCGCGCTGCTTGTCGCGCTGGCCATTGCCAATATCGCCATCTGGGGCTGGGCCTTTGGCCTGTTTCATCATCAACCGCTGATGCTGGGAACAGCCCTGCTGGCGTGGGGGCTGGGCCTGCGCCATGCGGTCGATGCCGATCATATCGCGGCCATCGACAATGTGACGCGCAAGCTGATGCAGGATGGCCAGCGCCCGATCACGGCGGGCTTCTGGTTCGCGCTAGGCCATTCCGGGATCATCGCCATCGCCTCTGTCGGCATCGCCCTGACAGCCAGCGCTCTGGCCCGCTTCGGTGCGTTCAAGGAGATCGGCGGGGTGATCGCCACGGTGATCTCGGCGCTGTTCCTTTTCACCATCGCGGGCATGAACCTTGCCATCCTGCGCTCGGTCTGGCGCAGCTTTGTTCATGTCCGCGCGGGCGGTGCTTATACGGAAAGCGACCTCGACCTGCTGGCCGGATCGCGCGGGCCGCTTTCGCGCCTGTTCGCACCCATGTTCCGGCTGGTCGGCAAGAGCTGGCATATGGCCCCGCTCGGCTTCCTCTTCGGCCTCGGCTTTGACACGGCCACTGAGGTTGCGATTCTGGGCATGTCGGCCAATCAGGCGGCCAATGGCCTCTCCCTCGCCACGGTTCTGGTGCTGCCCGCGCTGTTTGCCGCCGGGATGGCGTTGATCGACACGGCCGATGGCGTGGTCATGCTTGGCGCCTATGAATGGGCCTTCGTAAAGCCGATCCGCAAACTCTATTACAACATCACCATCACGCTGGTGTCGGCCCTTGTCGCCATCGTCATCGGCGGGATTGAAACGCTGGCCCTGATCGGCGGCAAGCTGGGCCTGACGGGCTGGCCTTGGGCCATGGCGACACGGCTGGGCGAAAATTTCAACAGTCTGGGCTTTGGCATCATCGCCCTGTTCGTCCTGTGCTGGCTTATCAGTTTTGCCATTTATCGCTGGAAACGCTTTGACGAGATCGAGGTTTCGTAAACACGCCAATTGCTTTTCGCGCCATGTGGTTTAGAACCAAGCGCGAAAGTTCGGGGCAACCCGGTTTTCAATGATCGCGCCGGTGCCCGTAAATGGGCTTAATCGGGAATGCGGTGCGGGGGGCCTGCCCCCCAAATCCGTGGCTGTCCCTGCAACTGTGAGCGGATAGCGCGATGCACATGTCCCCCTCCATCCGGGGGCGGCCACTGGGCTTAACGGTCTGGGAAGGCGTGCATCAAGCTGTGACCCGCAAGCCAGGAGACCTGCCGGCGCACCGGTCGCTCTTGCCTTGATCCAGGGAGTGGTCACGGCACGGTAACTCCCCGTCTGAGCGGCGAACTGTGTGGCTGGGGCCGCACGGGTTGCGTGGTCACGGGCGCCTCGTCGCGCCCGCCCGTTGTCGCGCGCCGACCGGATTGTTCCGGTATGCCCCGCCCTGTCTCGCTCCGGCGCGCGGGAGAAGTACCAGTGCCTGACCTGTCCAAGGTTCCCGTCACCATCGTCACCGGCTTTCTGGGCGCGGGAAAAACCACGCTGATCAGCCATTTGATCCGCAATGCTGGCGGCCGCAGGCTGGCCGTGGTGGTCAATGAATTCGGCATGCTGGGGGTGGATGGCGACATTCTGCAATCCTGCGCCATTCCCGATTGCCCGGTGGAAAATATCGTCGAACTGGCCAATGGCTGCATCTGCTGCACGGTGGCCGATGATTTCATCCCCACGGTGGAGCGCCTGCTGGCGCTGAATCCGCGCCCCGATCACATCCTGATCGAAACCTCCGGCCTTGCCCTGCCCAAGCCCTTGCTCAAAGCCTTTGACTGGCCCGCGATCCGCAGCCGGATCACGGTCGATGGCGTGCTGGCGCTGGCCGATGCCGAAGCGGTGGCGGCGGGCCGCTTCGCCCCCGATCCCGCGGCCATCGAGGCCCAGCGCGCCGCCGATCCGGGGGTTGACCATGAAACCCCGCTTTCCGAAGTGTTCGAGGACCAGCTGGCCTGCGCCGACATGGTGCTGCTGACCAAGGTGGACCTTGCCGGGACGCAGGGCACTGCCGAAGCCCGCGCGGTAATCGCGGCGGAGACCCCGCGTCCCATCCTCGAACTGGCCGAGGGCGTCATCGACCCGCGCGTTATCCTTGGCCTTGGCGCGGCGGCCGAGGACGATATTGCCGCCCGCCCCTCGCATCACGATGGCGAGGATGACCACGAGCATGACGATTTCGACAGCACGGTCGTCACCCTGCCGGAAATCACTGACCCGTCGGATCTGGCCGCCCGCATTGGCCAGCTCGCGGACCAGTATGGGATCCTGCGCGTCAAGGGCTATGCCGCCGTGGCGGGCAAGCCGATGCGCCTGCTGGTTCAGGCCGTGGGCGGGCGCGTGCGCCACCATTACGACCGCCCATGGCGCGCGGGCGAGACCCGCCAGACCACGCTGGTCGCCATTGCAGAGCGCGGAAATATAGATGCCGCCGCCATCCAGGCCACGCTGGCGGGCTAAACCCGATGCATGTCATCTTTCGCGAAACGCACGGGATGGAGGAAACGGCCATTCCGCAGGATCTGGGGCAGGCGCCTGCGGATCTGGTCGTGCTGTCATTTTCCGACAGCGATCTGGGCGCCTTTGCGGCGGCATGGCATCGTGCGCACAGCGATGATCCGGCCTTCCCCTCGCTGCGCCTCGCCAATCTTTCGGCGTTGGCCCATCCGCTCTCGGTCGATACCTATATCGAACGGACATTATTGGGGGCAAAGGCCATCCTGATCCGCCTGATCGGAGGGCAGGCCTATTGGTCCTATGGGCTACAACAGGTCGAGATAATGGCCCGGTCGCGGGGCATCGCGCTGGCGGTGCTGCCCGCCGATGGGCGAGCGGACATTCGGCTGGATTCGGCCTCGACCGTGGCGCCCGCCTTGCTGGCCGATTTGCGCCGCCTGTGCGATGGCGGCGGGGCCGAGGCCGCGGGCACGGCGCTGAATTTATTGGCCGGGGCGGCGGGATTTTCGTTGGCGCCGGGTGCGGCAAGGGCGGGATTGCCGATGGCCGGGGGATGGCATCCGGAGCGAGGAGTGTGCGATCCTTTGACATTTGCCGCCACCCGCCCGCTCGTGCTGATCATCTTTTACCGCTCCTATCTGGCCGCCGATGATCTCGACCCCTTTGCCCAATTGCATCAGGCGTTTGAGGCGGAAGGCTATGATACGCTCTCGCTCTTCGTCCCCTCGCTGAAAGAGCCGCAGGCGCGGGCGCAAGTCGAGCGCTGGGTCCGAGAACTGGCCCCTGCGGCAATCCTCAACGCCACCGCCTTTTCCGCCCGCAACGAGGGGGGCCAGTCGCCGCTCGATGTCGCCAATGTGCCGGTGTTTCAACTGGCGCTGGCCACCTGTTCGCACGAAGCATGGTCCAACACCGCGCGCGGCCTGTCGCCCGCCGATCTGGCGATGCATGTGGTGCTGCCCGAGATCGACGGGCGAGTGTTTGCCGGGGTGGTCAGTTTCAAGGAGGCTGCCGCGCATGATCCGGCGTTGGGCTTTGCGCGCCATCTGCACTGCGGCGATCCGGCGCGCATCGCCGCCATTGCCGCGCGCGTTTCCGGCTGGATCGCTCTTGGCCGCAAGCCCTCGCAGGACCGCCGCATCGCCCTGATCCTCTCCACCTATCCCGGCAAGGCGCATCAGATGGCCCATGCCGTCGGCCTCGACGCGCTGGCCTCGGCGCAGGCGATGCTGAGCGATCTGGGCGAGCCTGATGTGCCTGATCTGGCCGCCGCCTTGGCGCGGCAAAGCATAGGCTGGCCGCTTTCTGCCTACCGCAAGGCGCTGGAAACCCTGCCCGCCCCTTTGCGCGAGGCGATGGAGCAAAATTGGGGACCGCCAGAAAATGATCCCGCGCTCGTCGAGGGCGAGTTCCGCTTTACCGCGCTTCTCACCGGCCAAACGCTGATCGCGCTCCAGCCCGAGCGCGGCGTTACCGCCTCGCGCGATGGCGATTATCACGATCTCTCGCATTGCCCGCGCCATGCCTATGTCGCCTTTTATCTCTGGCTGCGTGCGCGGCGCATCGACGCGCTGGTGCATATGGGCGCGCATGGCACACTGGAATGGCTGCCGGGCAAGGCGGTGGCGCTGTCCGACGCCTGCTGGCCCGAGGCGCTGACCATGGGCCTACCGGTCATCTATCCCTTCATCGTCAACGATCCGGGCGAGGCCGCGCAAGCCAAGCGCCGCATCGCCGCCGTCACCATCGGCCACGCACCGCCCCCGCTTGCGCCCACCGCTCATGGCGCGGGCCTCGCCACGCTCGAAACCTTGCTGGACGAGTTTTCCAACGCGGGGGGCCTTGATCCCGCCCGGCGCGACCGGTTGCAAACCGCCATCCGCAACGAGGCGCAAGCCTTGGGCCTTGAGGCCGAACTGAGGCTGGACGCCACCGCCACGCCCGCCGAGGCCATCACCCGCATCGACCGCTTCGTCTGCGACATCAAGGAAAGCCAGTATGGCGACGGCCTCCACATCTTTGGCCGGGGCGATCATGGCGCGGCCGAACGCGCCGGATTGCAGGCCGCGCTGGCGGGGCAGTTCGTAGCGCCCGGCCCTTCCGGCTCACCCCATCGCGGGCGGGGCGATGTGCTGCCCACGGGGCGCAATCTTTACACGATCGACCCGCGCGCCGTACCCTCGCGCGCGGCCCATGCCCAAGGTGTCGTGCTGGCGCAGGAGCTGATCCGGCGGCATTTGCAGGATCATGGCGATTATCCGCGCGCTTTGGTGGTGGACCTGTGGGGTTCGGCCACGATGCGCACGGCGGGCGAGGAATTTGCCATGGCGCTGCACCTGCTGGGCGCGAAACCGCTGTGGGATCTGACATCGGATCGGGTGACGGGGGTCGAGATCCTGCCGCTGGCCATGCTCGACCATCCGCGTATCGATGTGACGCTGCGCGTCTCGGGTCTGTTTCGCGATGCGTTCCCCACGCTGCCCATCTTGTTTGGTCAGGCGGTGCGGGCGCTGTGCGGGCGCGACGAACCGGCGGACTGGAACCCCTTTGCCGGGACCGCGCACGCCCCGCGCGTCTATGGCCCCGCGCCGGGCCGCTATGGGTTGGGCATTTCGGCCGATACCTATGGCGCGGACGCCCGTCGCGCCGCCGGCGAGGCATGGCTGGCGGCCTCCGATCATGCGCTGGATGCGCCGCAATCCCATGCCGATCCCGATGGTTTGCGGCGGCGCGTGGCCGGTGCCGACGCCTTTGTCCATCTTCAGGATCTGCCCGAAAGCGACCTCTTGCTGGCCGCCGATTATGCCGCGCATGAGGCCGGTTTTGCCGCCGCCCAATCCGTGACCGGGGGCTCCGTGGCCGGGGGCCAGGCTGCGCTCTATCATCTCGATCACCGCGATCCGGCCCGCCCGGTCGCGCGGCCGCTGACCGAGGAAATCGCCCGCGTGGTGCGCGCCCGCGCCGCCCATCCTGGCTGGATCGCAGGCATGATGCGCCATGGCTTTCGCGGAGCCGCCGAGATTGCCGCCACGCTCGATCATCTGGGCACCTTCGCCCGTCTGGCGGACAGCGTGCCATCGCATCTCTTCGACCTCTATCACGACGCCACGCTGGGCCAAGGCGAAGTCCGCAGCTTTCTGACGCGCGAAAACCCCGGCGCTCTGGCCGCGATGGAGGCGCGCTTTGCCGCGCTCCACGCCGCCGGATTATGGACAACGCGGCGCAATTCGATCCTTGCCGCCCTGCCGCTGGATCCGGGTGCGTGAGCGGCTTTGCGATCAAGGGATGGTGCCCCGATGCATGGCAGCCGATGGAGACGGGCGATGGCCTGCTGGTGCGCATCAAGCCGCGCCTTGGCCGCCTTTCTCGCGATCAGGCGCTGACGCTTTGCGCGCTGGCGCAGACTTATGGCAATGGCATGATCGACCTCACCCGCCGCGCCAATCTCCAGATCCGGGGCGTGAACGAGGCCGGATGGCCCGCGCTGATCGCGGAACTGGTCGCGCATGGGTTGGCCGATCCCGATGCCGGGCGGGAAGGCGCGCGCAATATCCTGATCGCCCCCGATTGGGCGCAGGGCGATGACAGCCACCGCATCGCCTGCGACCTGATGGCGCGGACGGACGAATGGCCCGCCCTGCCCGGCAAGGTCGGCTTTGTGATCGACGCGGGAGCCGCGCCGATCCTGAGCGCCGAACCGGGCGATTTCCGCATCGAACGCGGGGCAAGCGGCCGCCTGATCCTGCGGGCCGATGGTCGGCCAACCGGCAGCCCCGTACCGTTTGGAAGGGAGGCGGACCACCTCATCGCGCTGGCCCATTGGTTTGCGCGAAGCGGCGCGCGCCGTATGGCCCGCCACCACGCCCCCTTGCCGGACTGGGCCGATGGAACGCAATGCCCTGCCCTCGCACGCCCCGCCATCGCGCCGGACGGCTCGGCTCTGGGGGTCTCCTTTGGCCAGATCGAGGCCGGCCTGCTTGCCCGCGCCGCCACGTCGGCTCTGCGGATTACGCCATGGCGGGTGCTGCTCCTCGAAGACTCCAGCCCCGCCCCCATCCCCGGTTTGATTACCGATCCCACCAGCCCGCTGCTCCGCGTCGATGCCTGCCCCGGTGCGCCCTATTGCCCGCAGGCCGAGGCGGAAACGCGCGACCTCGCCCGCCGCCTTGCGCCTGTGGTGGAGGGCCGCCTGCATGTGTCGGGCTGCGCCAAGGGCTGCGCGCGATCGGGACCTGCCGACATTACCCTGACCGGCCGCGATGGCCGCTTCGACCTTGCCTTCAACGCCCGCGCGGGCGCGCCGCCGGTGCGGACCGATATGGACCCCGCCATGGTTCTTGCCCATTTTGGAGTTGCCTGATGCCCCACGTCTATGAAACCAATGGCGCGGCCATCTATAAACAATCCTTCGCCACAATCCGCGCCGAGGCCGATCTGGCCCGCTTTTCGGCGCAGGAAGAACCTGTGGCCGTCCGCATGATCCACGCGGCGGGCATGATCGATCTGACCCGCCATATCCGCTTTTCTCCCGGCTTTGCGAGTGGTGCGCGGGCCGCGCTGGCCGCCGGTGCGCCGATCCTGTGCGATGCGCGGATGGTGTCCGAGGGGATCACGCGGACGCGCCTCTCGGCGGGCAATGCGGTGATCTGCACGCTGCACGACTGCCAAGTGCCGGATTTGGCCAAGGCGATGGGCAACACGCGCTCCGCCGCCGCGCTGGAATTGTGGCGGCCGCATCTGGCGGGCGCGGTGGTGGCCATCGGCAATGCGCCCACCGCGCTGTTTCATCTGCTCAACATGCTGGAGGACCCGGAATGTCCGCGCCCGGCGGCGATCATCGGATGCCCGGTCGGCTTTGTCGGCGCGGTGGAATCCAAGGCGGCGCTGTGGGAGGCATCTCCTGTCCCCTGCTGCATCGTCGAGGGTCGCCTTGGCGGCAGCGCGATCACCGTGGCCGCGATCAACGCCTTGGCGAGCGACGCGGAATGAGCGGGACGATCCATGGTGTCGGCCTCGGCCCCGGCGCGGCCGATCTGCTCAGTGTGCGCGCGGACCGATTGGTGCGCGGCACCCGCCACATCGCCTATTTCCGCAAGGCGGGCCGCCCGGGACAGGCGCGGCGCATCGCCGAGGGGATACTGCGCGAGGATGCCGTGGAAATCGCGATGGAATATCCGGTGACCACCGAGATTTCGCTGAGTGATCCGCGCTATAATGAATGTTTGTCAGCCTTTTATGCCCAATGCACGCAAAGGCTGATCGACCTGTCGAGCGCGGGCCATGACATTGTGGTGCTGTGCGAGGGCGACCCGTTTTTCTACGGCTCGTTCATGCATCTCCATTCGCGGCTGACCGGTGTGGTGCCGGTCGCGGTGGTGCCGGGCATCACCGGCATGGCGGGCGCATGGCACGCCACCGCCATGCCGATCACATGGGGCGATGATGTGCTGACCGTCGCCATGGCCACGTTGCCCGAAGAGGAATTGACCCGCCGCATCCGCGATACCGATGCGCTGGTGGTGATGAAGATCGGGCGCAATATCGCCAAGCTGCGCCGCGCGGTGGCGGCGGCGGGGCGCGAGGATGAAGCATGGCTGGTCGAATATGCCGCCATGCCGGGACAGCGCGTGACGCCTCTGGCCGAGGCAACGGAGGTGACGCCCTATTTCTCGATCCTGCTGATCCATGGACAGGGGCGGCGGCCATGAGCGGCATCCTCTCCATCGCGGGCCTTGGGCCGGGCGACGAGGCGCTCATCACGCCCGAAGTCACCGCCGCGCTGGCCGAGGCCACGGATGTGATCGGCTATGTTCCCTATGTCGCGAGGGTTGCGCCGCGCGAGGGGTTGGTGCTGCACCCATCCGACAACAGGGTCGAACTCGACCGGGCTTGTCTGGCCCTGCGCCTTGCCACAGAGGGGCGGCGGGTCTTAGTGGTTTCCTCAGGCGATCCGGGGGTCTTTGCCATGGCCGCCGCCGTGTTTGAGGCGCTGGAGGCGGGGCCACCCCATTGGCGCGATCTGGACATTCGCGTGCTGCCCGGCATCACGGCCATGCTGGCGGCCAGCGCGCGCGCCGGAGCGCCGCTGGGCCATGATTTCTGCGCGATCAACCTGTCGGACAATCTCAAGCCATGGGCGTTGATCGAGAAACGCCTGCGTCTGGCGGTCGAGGCCGATTTCGCCATGGCCTTTTACAACCCGCGCTCGAAATCCCGGCCCGAGGGTTTCGCCCGCGCTTTGGCCCTGCTGCAGGAGGCCTGCGGCGATGCGCGCCCGATGCTCTTCGCCCGCGCCGTCTCGACGCCTCAGGAGGAATTGCGCATCGTTCCCCTGGACCGCGCCACGCCCGACATGGCCGATATGCGCACGATGGTCATCTTAGGCTCCAGCCAGACACGGATCATCGAGCGCCCCGGCGGAGCGCTGCTCTACACCCCCCGCTCGGTGGCGGGCGTATGAGCGATCCAGTCCAGCACCTCTTCGGGGCGGAACAACTCGCGCCTATCCGGCATCGCGGGCCGCTCGATCATCAGCACCGGCAGGCCCAGTTCGCGCGCGGCGATCAGCTTGGCCTGCGCGCCGGTGCCGCCCGCATTCTTGCTGACCACAAGGTCGATGGCATGATCGCGCAGCAAGGCCCGATCACCCGCCACCGAGAACGGCCCCCGATCCACGACCAGATGATGATCGGGCAAGAGCGGCGGCGCGTCCGGCGCATCAACAAAGCGCAGCAGGTAATGATGCTGTGGCTGGGCCGCGAAAGCATCGACATGCATCCGCCCCAGCGCCAGCAGCACCCGGCGCGGCGGCCCCGCCAGCGCGGCAACCGCCTCCTCGATACCGGCCACGCCGGTCCAATTATCGCCCTGTCCCATCCGCCATGCCGGGCGGGTCAGTGCGACGAAGGGCACCCCCGCAATCCGTGCTGCCGCCGACGCATGGGCGCTCATCCGGGCGGCGAAGGGATGGGTCGCATCCACCAGATGCGTGACGCGATGTTCGCGCAGATAGGCCACCAGCCCCTCCACCCCGCCAAAGCCGCCGATGCGGCAGGGCACCGGCTGAGGGCGCGGATTTTCGGTCCGCCCGGCATAGCTGAGCGTGGCGCTCATCCCCTGGGCGGCCAGCAGGCGGGCCAGAGCGCTCGCTTCGGTGGTGCCGCCCAGCAGGAGGATATGGTGCATGTCTGACCCCTGGTTGACGATCATCGGGTTGGGTGAGGACGGGGCGCAAGGCCTGTCAACGGCGGCGCGCGAGGCGCTGGAGCAAGCCGAAGTGGTGATCGGCCCGCCGCGTCATCTTGCGCTGCTGCCCGCTCTTACGGCGCAGCGCCTTGAATGGCCAGCGCCTTTTGCCGATGGCATCGCCCGCCTACTGGAGCATCGCGGGCGGCGGGTGGTGATGCTGGCCTCCGGCGATCCGTTCTGGTTCGGCGCGGGGGCCATTGTGGCGCGCCATCTTGATCCGGGCGAATGGGTGGCTCGTCCCGCCCCATCGACATTTACGTTGGCGGCGGCGCGGCTGGGCTGGGCGTTGCAGGATACGGTCTGTCTTGGGCTTCACGCCGCACCGCTGGCCCGGCTGCGCCTCCATCTGGCGCCCGGGCGCTCGATTATCGCTCTGATGCGCGACGGGGCGCAGGTGGGGGCGCTGGGGCGCTATCTGGCTGAGCTGGGCTTTGGCGCGTCGCTGATCCATGTGATGGAGGCGCTGGGCGGCCCGCGTGAACGCATCCGCTGTGTGCCAGCCCAGGCGCTGGATTTTCAGGATATCACCCATCCGGTCGCGGTGGGCATCGCCACGGGCGCAGGCACCGCTATGCCGGTCACCTCCGGGCTGCCCGATGAACTTTTCGCCTCCGATGGCCAGATCACCAAGCGCCCGATCCGCGCCCTCACTCTTTCGGCGCTGGCCCCGCGCGCGGGGGAAACCTTGTGGGACATCGGCGCGGGGTCCGGCTCAATCGGCATCGAATGGCTGCTGGCGCATCCGGCCAATCGCGCGCTGGCCATCGAGGCCGATCCGGTCCGGGCCGCCCGCGCCCGCGCCAATGCGGCCGATCTGGGCGTGGACCATTTGCAGGTGATCGAGGGCCGCGCGCCCGAAACATGGCCCGATGGCCCGCCGCCCGATGCGGTGTTTATCGGCGGCGGCCTGTCGGAGGATTTGCTGTGGGCGCTATGGTCCCGCCTGCCCATTGGCACGCGCCTTGTCGCCAATGCGGTGACGCTGGAATCCGAAAGCCTGCTGGCGCGCTGGCATGGGCGGAAAGGCGGGGCTTTGCTGCGCGTCGAACTGGCCGATGCCGCGCCCATCGGGACGCGGCATGGCTGGAAGGCCCGCTATCCGCTGGTGCAATGGAGCGTCACGCTGTGATCGTCGCCGGTTTCGGTTTTCGCAGCCGCGCCACGCTGGCTTCCGTGCGCGCGGCATTGACGGCGGCGCAGGGCGGGCTACCCCCCGTCACCCATCTGGCCACGGCGGCGGACAAGGCCCCTGCCCTGACCCCGCTGGCCGAGGCCTTGGGCCTGCCTCTGGTCGCCTTGGACGCCGAGGCGATCCGGGCGGCCCCCACGCGGACCGCTTCCGCCACATCACGCCGGGCGCGGGGCACGGGCAGCCTCGCCGAGGCCGCCGCCATGGCCGCCATCGGCCCCGGCGCGCGCCTGATCCGCCCGCGCTGCATTTCGCCCGACCGTTTGGCCACCTGCGCCATTGCCCAAGGAACCCCAGAATGACAGTGCATTTCATCGGCGCCGGACCCGGCGCGCCTGATCTTCTCACGCTGCGCGGGCGCGATCTGATCGCGGCCAGTCCGGTCTGTCTCTATGCCGGTTCGCTGGTGCCTGCGGCATTGCTCGACCATTGCCCGCCCGGCGCGCGCATCGTCAACACCGCGCCGCTCTCGCTTGACGCGATCATTGCCGAAATCGCCAAGGCCCACGCGGCGGGCCATGATGTGGCGCGGCTGCATTCGGGCGATCTGTCGGTCTGGTCGGCGATGGGCGAACAATTGCGGCGGCTGCGCGCGATGGACATTCCCGTGTCGATCACGCCGGGCGTGCCCGCCTTTGCCGCCGCCGCCGCCGCGCTGGAGGCCGAACTCACGCTGCCCGAACTGGGCCAATCGCTGGTGCTGACCCGCACGCCGGGGCGCGCCAGCACGATGCCGCCTGCCGAGAGCCTGACCAACTTTGCCGTGACGGGGGCCGCGCTGGCCATTCACCTTTCGATCCATAATCTGGCGCAGGTGGTGCGTGATCTGGCCCCGGCCTATGGCGCGGATTGCCCGGTGGCGGTGGTCTGGCGGGCCAGTTGGCCCGATCAGCGGATCATCCGCGCCACGCTTTCCACCGTCGAGCAGGCCGTCGCCGGGACGATGGAACGCACCGCGATCATCCTTGTCGGGCGGGTTCTGGATGCACAGGGTTTTGCCGAAAGCAGCCTCTATGCCCCCGATTACGACCGCCGTTTCCGCCCGCTGGGGGCCAGCTCGCGCTTTGAAGGCGTAACCGAATGACGCCGGGCTTGCTGATCGCCGCCCCGGCGTCGGGCACGGGCAAGACGACAGTGATGCTGGGCCTGCTGCGCGCGCTGGCGCAGGATGGGCTGGCGGTGCAACCGTTCAAGAGCGGGCCGGATTATATCGACCCGGCCTTTCACCGCGCGGCCTGCGGGCGCCCCTCGTTCAATCTGGACAGTTGGGCGATGGAGCCGGACCTGATCGACGCCATCGCCGCGCAGGCGGCGGGGGCCGACCTGATCCTTGCTGAAGGGTCGATGGGCCTGTTCGATGGGGTGGCGCGAGCGGGCGCGTTCGGAAACGGCGCCAGCGCCGATCTGGCGCGGCGGATGGGCTGGCCGGTGGTGCTGGTGCTGGATGCCTCGGGGCAGGCGCAATCGGCGGCGGCCATGGCGCTTGGGTTTCGGGCCTATGATCCGGCGCTGCCTTTTGCGGGCGTCATCCTCAACCGCGTGGCCAGCGCGCGCCATGAGAGCCTGATCCGCAAGGGGATGGAGGCGATGGGTATTCCGGTGCTGGGTGCGCTGCCCCGGCGCGGCGATCTGGTGCTGCCCGAACGCCACCTTGGGCTGGTGCAGGCGATGGAGCATCCCGATCTTGAGCGCGCGGTGACCGATTATGCGGCATTCATTCGCCAGCATGTCGATCTGGCCGCGATCCGCGCCAGCGCGCGCGGGGCGGCGATCCATGGCACAGGTCGCCTGCCCGATCCTCCGGCGCAGACCATTGCCATGGCCAGCGATGCGGCTTTCTCCTTCATCTATCCTCATCTGCTCGAGGGCTGGCGGCGGGCCGGGGCGCTTGTGCTGCCTTTCTCGCCGCTGGCCGATGAGGCGCCCTCGCCGGAGGCCGATCTGGTGTGGTTGCCGGGGGGCTATCCCGAACTGCACGCCGGGGCGATTGCGGGGGCGGGCACATTCCTTTCCGGCCTTGCGCGTCACGCGCAAACCCGCCCCGTGCATGGCGAATGCGGGGGCTATATGGTTCTGGGGCAAAGCCTGATCGACAAGAACGGGCATAGCCATCGCATGGCGGGCCTGCTGGGCCTGGAAACCAGCTATGCGCGGCGCAAAATGCATCTGGGCTATCGCCATGCCGAATTGCTGGCGCCGGTTGCGGGCATGGCGGGCGGCACTTGCCTGCGCGGGCATGAATTCCATTATTCCACCATCATCGCGCTGAATGACGAACCCTTGGCGCGCGTGACCGATGCCAATGGCGATGAAGTAGCCGAAACCGGATCGCGGCGGGGCATGGTCAGCGGCAGCTTCTTTCACATGATTGCGCAGGTTTCATGATCGAACTTACCCTGATCGGCATCGGCACCGGTAATCCGGACCATATCACCATGCAGGCCGCGCGCGCGATGAATGCGGCCGACCTGATCCTGATCCCGCGCAAGGGGGAGGCCAAATCCGATCTGGTCGATCTGCGCCGCGATATCTGCGCGCAGGTTGTGAATGCTCCGGTGCGGATCGTCGAATTCGACATGCCCGTGCGCGATGCCGGGGGCGACTATGCGCGGGGCGTGCATGAATGGCATGACGCCATCGCGGCGGTATGGCGCGAGCAAATCGCGCTTCATCTGCCCGAAGGTGGCAGGCTGGCGCTGCTCGTCTGGGGCGATCCCTCGCTCTATGACAGCACCCTGCGCATTGCCGAGAGGCTGACGGGCGTGACGGTACGGGTCGTCCCCGGGATCACCAGCATTCAGGCGCTGACGGCGGTCCATGCGATCCCGCTCAACCCGCTGGCCGGATCGGTGACGATCACGACCGGGCGGCTGTTGCGTGCGCATGGCTGGCCAGAGGGCGCCGATACGGTGGTGGTCATGCTGGATGGCTGCTGCGCGTTTGAGGTGCTGGACCCGGCCGGGATCGCGATCTGGTGGGGGGCCTATCTGGGCATGGAGCATCAGGCGCTGGAATCAGGGCCGCTGGTCCATGCCGCGCCCGTCATTGCCGCCCGCCGCGCCGAACTGCGCGCGCGCCATGGCTGGATCATGGATGTTTACCTGATGCGGAAGGAGCAAAAGTGATGGATGAAGCCGACGAGGCCCGCCATGCCGACAAAATGCGTAAAAAACAGGCCGCGCGCGAAACCATCATGGCCACCAAGACCCGCGAAAAGGGCCTGCTGATCGTCCACACCGGCAAGGGCAAGGGCAAGACCAGCGCCGCTCTGGGCATGGTCGTGCGCGCGATCGGCCATGGGATGAAGGTGGGCGTGGTCCAGTTCGTCAAGGGCGCCATGACCACGGGCGAGAAGGCGGTGTTTGGCGCCTTTCCCGACAATGTGGAATTCAAGCCGATGGGCGAAGGCTTTACATGGAACACGCAGGACCGCAGCCGCGACATCGCCACCACCCGCATCGCATGGGACGAGGTCAAGCGCATGATCGCGGACCCGGCCTATGACATGGTGCTGGCCGATGAACTCAACATCGTGCTGCGCTATGACTACCTGCCGCTGGACGAGGTGCTGGAGGTGCTGGCCGCCAAGCCGGAGATGCAGCATGTGATCGTCACGGGGCGCAACGCTCCCGACGCGCTGATCGAGGCGGCCGACCTGGTCACCGACATGACCATGGTCAAACATCCGTTCCGCTCGGGCGTCAAGGCGCAGGCGGGTATCGAGTTCTGAACGCCTCGCGCGGGGCATTGCACAGCCCGCGTTTGATGATTATCATTCATGACATTATGCCAACTTTAGCACGTAGCGAAGAAAAGCATGATGCCCTAGGTTCATAACAGGACTTGATGGGAGCCTGCGCCGCCGCCATGGCGCGGGCCTCGGCCCTATGCGCCCCTTGCGGCCAGTTGGAGACTTTTGGATGAATGCGATCGTTCGCCTGGCCCTGGCGCGCCCCTACACTTTTGTCGTCATGGCCATGCTTATCACGATTGCAGGTGTTCTGGCCGGTCTGCGCACGCCAACCGACATTTTCCCCAATATCCGCATTCCCGTGATCGCGGTGGCCTGGACCTATAACGGCCTCTCGCCCGAGGATATGTCGGGCCGCATCAACCTGCCGTTTCAGCGCGCGCTGACCACAACTGTAAACGATATCGAGCATATCGAGGGCCAGTCGCTGACCGGGATCGGCATCACCAAGATCTATTTCCAGCCCGGCGTCGATATCCGCACCGCCAATGCGCAGGTGACAGCGATTTCGCAGACGATCCTTCGCCAGATGCCGCCCGGCGTCAATCCGCCGCTGATCCTGAATTATAACGCCTCGACCGTGCCGATTGTCCAGATTGCGCTGGCCGGGCATGGGCTCAACGAGCAACAGCTTTACGACTTCGGCTTCAACTCGATCCGGTCGCGGCTGATCACCGTTCCGGGCGCGGCCATCCCCTTCCCCTTTGGCGGCAAGGTGCGCCAGATCCAGGTCGATCTTGACCCGCGTGCCATGCAGTCGCGCGGCATCACCGCGCAGGACGTGGGCGCGGCGCTGGCCAGCCAGACGCAGATCACGCCCGCAGGCTTCGTCAAGATGGGCGAGTTTCAGTATAATTTCCGGCTGAACAACGCGCCTTCCTCGATCGAACAGCTCAACGATCTGCCGATCCGCACGATCAATGGCGCGGTGATCCGCATGCGCGATGTGGCCCATGTGCGCGACGGTTCGGCGCCCCAGCAGAACGTGGTCCATGTCAACGGCCAGCGTTCGGCCCTGCTAACCGTGCTGAAATCGGGCGCGACTTCGACCATTTCGGTGGTCGAGGGCATCAAGGCCATGCTGCCTCAGGTGATGACCGGCCTGCCCCCCGCGCTCACGGCCACGCCGGTCAACGACCAGTCGATCTTTGTGAAGGCCGCCGTGACGGGCGTGATGCACGAGGGCCTGATCGCGGCCGTGCTGACCAGCCTGATGATCCTGCTGTTTCTGGGTTCATGGCGCTCGACGCTGATCGTGGCCACCTCGATTCCGCTTTCGGTGCTGGGCGCGCTGGCCGCGCTCTCGATGTTTGACCAGACGCTCAATGTGATGACGCTGGGCGGGCTGGCGCTGGCGGTGGGTATTCTGGTCGATATGGCCACGGTGACCATCGAGAATATCGAATCCCATCTGGAAATGGGCAAGAGCGTGCGCGGCGCCATTCTGGACGGTTCGCGCCAGATCATCATGCCTGCGTTCCTGTCGCTGGTCTGCATCTGCATCGTGTTCGTGCCGATGTTCTATCTTCCGGGCGTGTCGGGCTATCTGTTCGTGCCGATGGCGCTCTCGGTCATCTTTGCGATGATCATGTCCTATATTCTCTCCTTCACGCTGGTGCCGACCATGGCCATGTCGCTGCTGCGCCAGCATGATCAGGATGACCATGCGCCCGCGACTCCGCCGCGCCTGCTGGCACCGCTGGTCGCGTTTCAGGCCGGGTTTGAGCGCCGCTTTGCTGCCTTCCGCGACCGCTATGGCCGGGCGCTGACCGCCATTCTCGACCATCGCCGGATGTTTGCCACGGGTTTTCTGTGTTTTGCCGTGGCCAGCCTTTTGCTGATCCCCTTCCTTGGCCGCAATTTCTTCCCCTTGGTCGACGGGGGCTCGATCACGCTGCATGTCCGCGGGCCGTCCGGCATGCGGATCGAGGAAACCTCGGCCCTGTTCCAGCAGGTTGCCAAGGCGATCCGTCAGGAAATCCCGGCCGACGAACTGGAGGCCATCGCGGACAATATCGGCCTGCCGACCAGCTCGATCAACACCGTCTATAATGCCACCGGCACAATCGGGCCGCAGGATGGCGATATCATCGTCAATCTGAAGCCGGGGCATCGACCGACGCAAGACTATATCCGCGCCCTGCGCGCCAAGCTGCCCCGCCTGTTCCCTCAGGCCAGCTTTGCGTTCCTGCCTTCCGACATCACCAGCCAGATCCTGAATTTCGGCGCGCCCGCCCCGCTCGACATTCAGGTCACGGGTCGCAAACCGGCCGAAGTGCGCGCCTATGCCGAACGCATCCTGCGCGCGATCCACGGGATCGACGGGCTGGTCGACGCGCGCATTCAGCAGCCCGCCTCCTATCCCGAATTGCGCTTTGATGTGGACCGCACCCGGATCAACCAGCTGGGCATGACCGAGGCCGACATCACTTCCAGCGTGGCCACCTCGATCGCCGGTTCCTCACAGGCCGCGCCGGTGTTCTGGCTGAACCCGGAAAACCGCGTGACCTATCCGGTGGCGATACAGATGCCCGAATATCGCGTCAATTCGCTTCAGGATATCGCGGGCCTGCCGATCCGGACGCGCACGAGCACCCCGCAGGTGCTGGGCGCGCTGGGCACGATCAGCCGGGGGACCACCACGGCGGTCGAAAGCCAGTATGACATCCTGCCGTTGATCAACGTCTATGCCGGGGCCGACGGGCGCGATCTGGGCGCGGTGGCGGGCGATGTGCAAAAGGTGCTGGCGGGTCTGGAAAAGGACAGGCCCAAGACTGTCACCGTCACCCTGCGCGGCCAGTATCAGTCGATGAACACCGCTTTTACCGGCATGGGCTTTGGCCTGCTGGCGGCGGTGGTGCTAATTTATCTGCTCATCGTCATCAATTTCCAGAGCTGGGTTGATCCCTTCATCATCGTCTCGGCGCTGCCCGCCGCATTGGCGGGGATCTGCTGGATGCTGTTTGCCAGCGCGACGCCGCTTTCGGTGCCTGCGCTGACCGGCGCGATCATGTGCATGGGCGTGGCCACGGCCAATTCCATTCTGGTGCTCAGCTTTGCCCGAGAGCGGCTGGAGGAGCATGGCGATGCGATCCGGGCCGCGATGGAGGCGGGCGTGTCGCGCCTGCGCCCGGTGCTGATGACGGCGCTGGCTATGATCATCGGCATGGCGCCCATGGCGCTGGGCCTTGGCGAAGGCGGCGAACAGAATGCGCCGCTGGGCCGTGCGGTGGTGGGCGGTCTGGCCTTTGCCACCTGCGCCTCGCTGCTTTTTGTCCCCACTCTGTTTGCCATCATCCACGGAGCGCGCGCGCATCGCCGCGATGCTTCGAAGGGAGTGCCTGCTCATGTCTGATTTCGCGTCCAGCTCCCCTTCCTTTCGCAAGCCCCTGCTTGCCGGGGCTGCCGTGTTTGCCCTGATCCTTGCGGCGGGCGCCGCCTATCGGATCCAGCAGCGTTCGGGCCTGCATGAGCAAGGCGAGGCCGCCGCGATCCCCTCTGTCGATGTGATCCATCCGGGCGGCGAGGCCAGCAATACGCTGGTCCTGCCGGGGCGGTTGCAGGCATGGTTTCAGGCGCCGGTCTATGCGCGCACGAACGGCTATCTGCGCCGCTGGTATGTCGATATCGGACAGCCGGTGAAGGCAGGGCAGGTGCTGGCCGAGATCGACACGCCCGATGTCGATCAACAGCTTTCGGCCGCCCGCGCCGCGCTGGCCACCGCCAATGCCCAGCGCAATCTGGCCCAGACCACCTCGAACCGCTGGGACCGGCTGGTCGCGCAAAATGCCGTATCGCAGCAGGATGCCGATGAAAGGCGCGGCAATTTCGCCGCCCGTGAGGCGATGCGCAACGAGGCATCGGCCAATGTTCAGCGGTTGCAGACGGTTTCGGGGTTCAAGCGGATCGTGGCACCCTTCGACGGCATCGTCACCAGCCGTTCAACCGACATCGGCGCGCTGATCGTGGCGGGCACATCGACCACGCAGCCCCTGTTCACCGTGTCCGACGTCACACGCCTGCGCATCTATGTCAGCGTGCCGCAGGCCTATGTCGCCCGGCTGCGCGAAAACACGACCGCGCAATTCACCGTGCCCGATCAGCCGGGCAAGACCTTCAGCGCGCAACTGGCCCGCTCGTCCGGTTCGGTCGATCCGGAATCGGGCGCGATGCTGGTGCAGCTTGTCTATGACAATCACGCGGGCCTGCTCAAACCGGGCGCCTATGCCCAGGTGACTTTCGATTTCGGCAAAGGTCAGCCTACGGCGGCGGGCGCGGCGCGCATTCCGGTCAGCGCCCTGCTGTTCCGCCATGAAGGTTCGGCGGTCGCGTTGGTCGATGCGCAGGGGCGCGTGCGCATCAAACCCGTCTCCATCACCACCGATTTCGGCAATGAGCTGGAAGTGATCGGCCTGCAGCCGAACGATCAGGTGATCGACAATCCCGCCGACGATATTCGCACCGGCGACAGGGTGAAGGCCACGCTCCAGCGGAACAATGCCCATGCGTAAGGGCCGGATTATGGCGGCGATGCTGCCGCTGCTGGCGTCCGGCTGCTCGATGGCTCCGTCCTATACAGCGCCTCGTGTTGCGCCTGCCCCGGCCGCGTTTAAGGAAACGGGCATGTGGACCCCGGCCGCGCCCGCCGATGCCATGCCGCGCGGGGCATGGTGGCGCATCCTGCCCGACCCGGTGCTGGACGGGCTGGAGCAGCGGATCGAGAAGGACAGCCCCCGTCTGGCCGTCGCGCTTGCCCGCTATGATCAGGCCCGCGCGCTGACCCGTCAGGCGCGCGCCGATCTGCTGCCCCGCGTGGACGCCACCGGCCGGGCCGTCCGCGCGCGCGCCATGTCCCCGGTAACTGGGGGGTATTACGAATATAATGATTATGCCGTAGGCGGATCGGCGGCCTATGAGGTCGATCTGTGGGGCCGCATCCGCAATCAGGTGTCGGCCACGCAGGCCGAGGCACAGGCCAGCGCCGCCGATCTTGCCGGTGCGCGCCTGAGCCTGCAGGCTGAATTGGCCGATGATTATATCCAGTTGCGCAAGCTCGATGCCCAGCTTGAACTGCTGAGCCAGACCAAGACCGCATATGCGGCGGCGGTCGATCTGACCACCAAGCGCTTTGCGGGCGGCGCGGCCAATGAGGCCGATGTGACGCGTGCGCGCACCCAGTTCAAATCGGTGCAATCCGAAATGGCGCAGCGCAAGGCCGATCGCGCGCTGCTCGAACATGCCATCGCCACGCTTGTGGGCGAACAGGCCTCGGGCTTTGCGATTGCGCCCGTGGCCGTCATGCTGGCCCCGCCGCAGGTCCCCGTTTCCGCGCCTGCGATGCTGTTGCAGCGCCGCCCGGATGTGGCCGCGGCCGAAAGACGGGTGGCTGCGGCCAATGCGAGAATCGGCGTGGCAAGGGCGGCGTTTTTTCCGCAAATCACGTTAGGCGCATCGGGCGGGTTTGAAACAACGGCGGCCTCGCTGCTGACCGCCGGCAGCAGCGTCTGGGCGCTGGGGCCCGCGCTGGCGGCCATGCCGATCTTTGACGGCGGGCGCCGCCGGGCGGGCGTCGCCTATGCCCGCGCCCAATTTGCCGAGGCTTCGGCCAATTACCGACAGACCACGCTTGACGCCTTTCGTGAGGTTGAGGACCAGCTCGCGCTGGTCAACCGTCTGGCTGAAGCTTCGGCCCAGCAGAGCGAGGCTGTGGTGGCCGCCGCGCGCACCAATCAACTGGCCAATATCCAATATCGCGAAGGGGCCGTCGACTACCTTCAGGTCGTCACTGCGCAGGCCGCCGAATTGCAGGCCCGCGAGGATCAGCTCGCCCTTGAAAGCCGCCGCCTGATTGCCAGCATCGGCCTGATCCGGGCGATGGGGGGTGATTGGAGCAACAGGGGATCATAAATGCTGGTGGCGCCGGTATGGCGCTCAGACCTGAGAACCGCCGTGTCACCATCGCGGATAATCAGCGACATGATTTTGGCGAAGGAAACCCTTCGCCTCGGTCCATTCGACATCGGGCGACAGTAAGCCCGCCGTTCTCTTCGGAATACCCTTCATAGGTCCTCCGGATCATTTCGCGATTGCCGGTCATCTCAGCCCCACTGCATTTCGCCGGTGGCGACCTTGGCGCCGATGTCGAGCGCGACGCCCATGCCAAGGTCCGGGAAGCGCGCTTCCATCGCGGCCTTGAGCGCTGTGGAATCCTTGGCCGCGTCCAGCGCTTCCTCAAAGGCGAGGAGATAGGATTTTGTGTATTCGATCGCGGTCAGACCGAGGGCGGCGTCGCTCTCCATATGCCCGGGCACGACGATCGCCGGATTGCGGGCGGCGATCGCATCAAGGTTCCTGATCCAGACAGCGCGCTGTTCCTTGGCCTGAGTGTCGGCGGTCCAGACATGGACGCCCGAGAAGATCAGCACGCCGCCGAACACGGCCTGCAGCGACGGCACCCAGAGGTAGCGGCGATTGGCGAGGCCTTCAGCCGCCACGATCTCAACGGTCTCGCCATCGACCGACAGGTCGGGGCCGTCAAACGCTTCCGGAAAGACAATGTCGTCGAGCGTTTGAGGGCCGTTTTCCTTAAGCTGCGGGGCCCAGGCGGCGAGCTTCTTTTCGACATTGCCCTTGATCGCGGCGATTGTCTCCGATGCGGCGATAACCCTGGCATCCGGAAAGGCCTCGCGCACCGGTTTTATGCTGAAATAATAATCGGGGTCCGACTGGCTGATGTAGATGGTCGTCAGCACCTTGCCGGTAGCCTTGATCGCATCGGCCAGCGCTTTGCCATCGGGATAGGTGAAACCGCCATCGATCAGCAGCGCTTCACTCGGGCCGGTCAGCAGCACCGGCGCGCGGAAGAAGCCATTCTGGCCGGCGGGGAAATGTTGCCAGGTCAGAGCGGTTTGAGGTGCGGTGGTCATCGAATGTCTCCTTTGCGGCGGTGGCGTTCAGGCTGGGTCACGCCGCCTGCAATTGCTGAGCCAAAGCATCGAGGTCGCCGAACAGGATGTTGCCCGGCACCGGGCGGCGGCCACGCGCATCCTCAAGGATCAAGGCCGGCACGCCCTGCAGGCCGAACTGCGCCATATCGGCGCGAGCCGCGTCGATGCGGTCGCGATAGGCGGCAAGCAGTTCGGCATCGGGCGCAAGGACAAGGCGGGCCGCGTCGGCAAAGCCTGCACCGGCCAGCGTATCGGCCACCACGGTAAGATCGGCATTGTTGCGGCCATCCACATAGCGGGCGTGTTGCAGCAGCTTCAGGGCCTCGATCTCGCGATCAGGCGCGGTCTGGGCGACGGCCACCACGCCCAGGGTGGCGGGCGCGGAGTCAAACAGGCCATTGACCGCGCCCAGCACCTGGGTGCGATAGGCGTCGGAAAATACCTGTCCGGTGAGGCGCGCGATGCGCTGGTCATTCTGCCAGGCATAGGCGGCGAAGGAGGCGTCCATAGGGCGGGCGTTTTCCCCGGCAAACAGGCCGGTGGGTGCAAGCTGCAAGGTGACGCCGTCGAGGCGCGAAAGCCGTTCCAACGCCGGGGCGGCACCATAGCACCAGCCGCAAAGAGGATCGAAGAGATAAGTGATTCGCATGGTTGAAACCTCGAGTTCGTCTGGATGCTGGATAGCGCCAGGGAACAGGTGGATAAATCGGCCCAAACATGACATTCTGTATGCTATTGGCTTACAATTGATGGAGGCACGGTGGAGGCCGTCAATCTCAACAGGCTCGCCTATTTCGCGGCGGTGGTCGATACCGGATCGTTCACCCGCGCGGCCGAGCGGCTGGGCATCACCAAGACCGTTGTCAGCCAGCAGGTCGCCAAACTGGAGGATGAGCTCAAGACCGCTCTGCTCATGCGCACGACGCGGCGGGTCGAACCGACCGAGGCGGGGCGGCTTCTCCATGCCCGCAGCACCTTCATCTTGCGCGAGGCCGAAGATGCGATCGGCGAAGTCACCCGCGCCAATGTCGAGCCCGGCGGGGTCCTGCGCGTCGCAGCGCCAAACGATTACGGCACCTCGCGGATCGCGCCGCTCGCCGCCGCCTTTTCGCGGCGCTATCCGGCCTGCCGGGTAGAACTGGTCCTGTCCGACGCGCGGATCGACCCGGTTGCCAACCAGATCGATCTGTCGATCCGGGTCGGCTGGCTGGATGATTCCAGCCTGCATGCACGGCGCGTGGGGGGCTTCCGCCAGCTTCTGGTCACGGCCCCGCAATTTGCCGAAACAATGGATATTCACGACCCCGATCAGGTTTCGCACGCACCCTTCGTTGCCAACGCGGCGCTCAAGGAGCCACTGATCTGGCATTTCAACAAGGGCGATTTCGAACGCCGCACGATACGCATGCGCCAGGTGCTGTCGATCAACACCACGCCCGCAGTGCTCGCGGCCACGCTGGCGGGGGGCGGCCTGTCGGTACTGCCGGACTATCTGGTGGCGGACCTCCTCAGTGAAAAGCGGCTGATCGCCGTTCTGCCGGAATGGTCGTTGCCGATCGGCGGCGTTCACGTCGTTTACCCGACCGCGAAATTCCGTCCGTCGAAAGTCTCATCCTTCGTAAAGATGCTGATGGCAGCCGAATCCGGTCAGACGAACAACGAAATCACAATATCTCCCCTGTCCCATGGGCGATCAGGAACAGGTTGATCGCCACGGCTCCAAACCGTCGTCCCACCGGGCCTTCCGTTCATACGAAAGGCTCGGTTCCCTTTGCCAACTCTCCCTTCAGCGCGCTGCTTGATAATGGCCAGAATATTGCTCTGAATGTCGCCCAGCAGGATTTCCCCCCAAAGCTGCGCGTATGGATTGACGTGGGTCTTGGCGATGTAATTGGTACGCAAGGTCAGCAGCGTCCTGTCCGCATCCAAAGGGGTCAGCGTGTAGTCGCCCGTATCGATCTTCAGGAATGGCCCATCAGGTGCGATATGCCGGTCGGTATAATCCTGAAGCGAGCTGTTGGTGAAGGCAAAGGCCCAGCCAAGCCGCCGCCCCGGCTGCCATTGGGTAATCCTCTCCTCGAAGTTGATATGATCGCCCCAATAGGCGGTGCGGATGGCGCCCACGCCCTGGCCCTGCAATGTGGTTGCGCGCGGGCGGGGCAGGCGCAGAATGTTTTGCGTGAAATTCCATTGCCCTTCGTCGGGGCCAATATGGGCGTTGGCCACCGCATAGGGCCAGATTTGCTCGGGCGTTGCCCCAATCACGATGGAGCGGGTGAGCGTGACAGGCTTGTCGATGACAGGGATCTGGCTTTCCATCCCCCCGCACAGCAAAGGCAGAAAGAGCAGCGAGGCCCGAAACCGCGCAGGATCATCCCTCCCCTTGCGCCAGCGCCGCAGGATGTAAACACCAAGCCAGCCAAAGCTCAGCCAGATCGGCGCCAGCATGACGAGGCAAATCACGCCTTCACGCAAAAATACCGCCGATCCCAGACAGACAAGGGCGCCAAAGACGGGCGGCACGGAGAGGTAAAAAGAGCGCGGCCTTTCAAGCCCAGGATCAGCGACATAGCAGATCAAGGCGCACAGATAGGCAGGCAGAATGGCCAGAAACCACAGGCTGGCAAAACCCACGCTACCCGCCTTGGCGGCATTGATGAGGATATAGGCACTGAGCGCGATGGCCAGTGCCAGCGTAAACCCGGCAAGAATACGCCCGCGATTGGGTGGAGTCTGAGTCATAGTGCAAACTCCGGCTTGGCGACCATCAGCCAGAAGATGGCGATGACGCCGATAAAGGCAGGCCAGCCCAGCGCAAACCACCACCGGGCCAAGCGATGGTAGCAAGCGGGGAGAGTACCCCCGTCAGGCGTGGCCTCGGCGATGCGCCGCATGGCGATCTGGATCGCGACCACCGGCAGCCAGCAGGCACCCACCAGAATGTAGAGCGCGATGGCGGCCATCAACCAAGGCGTCGTCAGCGCAAAACCGGCCAGATGTGCCAACCACACACCCGTCACCGGCTGCACAAGGACGGCGGGCGCGGTGAACAGCCAGTCGGCCAGTTCGACATTGCGGTTGACCACCCGCCGCGCCGCCAGCACGCCCGAACGATTGGCCATCCAGCCATGAAACGCTGTGCCGAGGCCGGTGCCGAACAGCAGGGTGGAACTGAGGATATGGACGGTTTTCAGGAGCAGATAATCAGCCATGGGGCTTCTCCATCGCATGGACGGCCAGAGACAGGCCTAGGACGGCGAGGTTCTTGACCAGGGCGCCAAAGGGATCGGCCCAGAGTTCGGGCGCGATGACGGTGAGGATCAGGCTATACACGCCCATCAATGCCACGCCCGCCAGTGCCGCCCCGCGCCGACGCAGGATCAAAGCGAGGCTCACCGCCATATCCGCCAGCGATCCAGCCCAGACGGTGCCGATGGCTGCCGCGCCCGTCAGACCAAGGCGGGCCAGCAGGTGGGTATTGCTCGCCATCGGGGTAAGCAACAGAGGCACCAGACCACCGGCCAGCCAGACCGCTGCCAATAGGCCACGCAGCAAAGGCTCCATCGGCAGCAGGCGTGCGGCCAGCACATCGCCCTGCGTTGCCGGATGGTTGGCGAGGAATTGCGGAACGGTCTGCGGCACGAAGCCCAGCGCCACGACCAATGGCTCAACCGCTGCGACATTGCCTGCCTCCAGCATTGTCAGGCTGTCGCGCATCATCGGTCCGATACCCAGCAAGGCAACCGCGCGCAGCATCCAGCGCGGCACCGGCAGGCTGTTCGCCGTACGAAGGCCCAGCCAGCGCCGCAGCATAATCATCAGATCCATAATCCGCATCCTATCCGGCCCCACCGCATTCACCACCAAGCCCATCGGCAAGGGCCGCTGCAAAAGGCGCCAGATCACCTCCACCAGATCGTCGATGGCGATTGGCTGCACCATGCCGCCGCCAATGTCAGGCATCAGCGGCAGAGCTGCTAGGGCGCTGAACAGCCCGGTGCTGCCCCCGCCGCGCCCCACCACCAGCGAGGGGCGGACAATGGCCCAGCCCAGTCCAAGCGTTGTCAGATACTCATCCGCCGCGCGTTTGCTGCGGTGATAGGCGGTGATGCCGTCGGCGGCGCCCAGCGAGGAGATTTGGAGCACCCGCGCCACCCCGGCCTGCACCGCGCCATCGAACAGGGCAATGGGGCCGCTGGTATGGACGCCATCATAATCCGCCCGTGCGGCCAAGACGCCCGCACAGTTCACCAGCGCATCATAGTTGCGCAACCGCTCGGTCCAGACGACGGCATCGTCGCAGGCAAGATCACAGACAATGTCCGCACCGCATCTTCCTGCAACCGTCACGCTGTATCCCTCGGCCCGCAGCCGCCCGGCAAGATGGCCGCCGATAAAGCCGCCGCCCACGATCATTACGCGCATCGCGGCCTCCTCAGTCAATTTGGGGCTGCGGCACTCGGCGCCACACGGCCAGCCCTATGCCGGCCATCGCCATCAGGATGCCCGTCAGAGTAGCCGCCACTGTGCCCTGGATCAGCTCGGTGGGATCGGTGGCAATCCGCGCCATCGATACAAACAGCAGCGGCAGCGGCAGCGCCATCATCATCACCATCGACCACACCGTCCAGAAAGAGGAGCGCTCCTCGGTTCCGCACAATTCGGACAGAAGGATCGACAGCGGGCGTCGCAGCACAAAGGCCGCCAGCCCGGCCAGCACCAGTGTGACGGCATAAGTGAGCAGCAAGGCGGCAATCGGGATCAACATGGGTTAGCTCCTTTCACGCGGGGCGGTCGGGATGACCGCGCATCCCCTGCATCGCAACTGGCATGCCAATTGCGATGATCTTCGGAAAACCGGGGTTCTTGGCCGCAAAGTCACCCTCCGAATGTTAACGACGTGAACGGAAACGCCTGCTATGCTGTCAACGATGGATACAGCTCTGGGCATCATGGCCTATATCGGCGCGCTGGGCCTGACCGCGCTGGCCAGCTTTTTGCTGGCGGGCTTTGTCGCAGCCAGAGCGCGAGGTCTGCCGGGGGCATGGACGCTGGCGGTCTTCCTGTGCGGTGTGGCGCTATGGAGTCTGGCCATGGCCGCCCCTGCGATGCTGGGCGTTGGGGCCGCGCCTTTTACGCTATTGGTGATCGCTCTCTCGCCTTTGCCGGCGGCGGCCTTTGTCCATCTGGTCTTCACCTTTGCGCTGTGCGGCGCTCTGCGTCCCGTGGCCTGGGCCAGCTATGGCGTGGCGGGCGCGGCGGTTGTTGCGGGCCTGACGCTTGGCGTGGGGCGAATTGCTCCCTGGCACGGTTTTGCGGGGGCCTTCGTGCCCTCGCTGACGGGATGGGGCGTATTGGGGGTGACAGCGGCGTTGTCGGTGGTGGGGCATCTCCGTCTGTTCCAGACATGGCGGCAGCAAAGCGGATTGCACCGCGACCAGGCGGGCGCAGTGTTCGTCTCCAGCGGCATCGGCCTGCTCGCGCTCACCGGCTTTGCCTTTCCGGCGCTGGGGATCGATGCCTATCCCTGGCCGGTGCTGGCGCTGCCGCTTTATTCGGTGGCGCTGGTCTATGCCGTGCTGCGCCATCGTTTCATGGCGGCGGATGTGTGGGCACGGCGAGGTCTGGTGTGGATCCTGCTGCTGGCGGGTGCGGGAGGCGCAGCCGCGCTGATCGCCACTTTGCCTTTGGCCTTGGCGGGGCGGCCAGAGGGCTTTTTGGCAACATGGGCCGCGCTGGCGGGAGCGATGGCGCTGGGCCTCGTCGTGATGGCTCCCTTGAAGCGGCTGACCGACCGGCTGGTCTTCCCCGGCGAACGGCTGGATGTGGAACCTTGGCGCGATGCTCTCGCCCAGGCAGAGGACGAGCAGGCTTTGGCCGATCTCGCCAATGCTATGCTGCGTCGGCATCTGGGTCTGGACGCCGAAGCGCCGGGCTTGATAATCACCGGTGAGGCCGTAACGCTGACGGGCTGGGACGATGCGCCCGCAGCTTTGCATCGCACCGCTGCACGTGTCGCCGGACTGGTGGAAGAGGCCGCCCGCCGCCTTGCCGCGGCCCGCCGCATGGTGGAGGCCGAACGCGAGGCAAGACTGGCCGAATTGGGCGCGCTGGCCGCGACGATCGCGCATGATCTGCGCAACCCTTTGGGCATTGTACAGATGGCGGCCACCGGCGCTCCCGCCGACGTGCGTGTCGAAATTGGTGAGCAGGTCGGGCGCATGAACGCGCTGGTCACCGACATTCTGGATTATACGCGGGCATGGACGGTGGCGCCGCGCACCATGGAGTTGGCCCCCTTCCTGACCGGATTTGGCGTGCCGGTGGAGGCGTCCGGAGAGTTGGTGCTGCACGCCGATCCTGCGGCTCTGCGCCGTGCGCTGGCCAATCTGGTGGACAATGCCAAGGCCATGGGCGGCGATTGCATGATCCTTGCCGAGGGCAACAGCATCGATGTGTGCGACAATGGCCCCGGCATCGCGCCCGAAATCGCCGAGAGCCTGTTCAAGCCCTTCGTTTCACGCCGCGCGGGCGGCACGGGGCTGGGATTGGCCATCGCGGCCCGCATCATGGACGCGCATGGCGGCACTGTCACGCTGGCCCGACGCGAGGGCTGGACCACTTGTTTCCGCCTGACATTCAAGGATAGCCCATGATCCTGCTGGCCGATGATGAACCCGCCTTTCAGCGCCTGACCGCAGGCTGGTTGCGTGCGCAGGGGCATGAGGTAATCACCGTGGGCGATGGCGATGGCGCGCGCGACGCCTTTTCCCGGCACCGGCCCGATGTGGTCCTGCTCGATCTGGCCATGCCGCCGCATCTCGATCCGCAAGGTGGCATTGCGCTGATCCCCGCCTTTGCCCCTGCGCCGGTAGTGGTGATGACAGGCCATGCCGATCAAGCTTTGGCAATGCAGGCGATTGAGGCCGGGGCGTGGGATTTTCTCGCCAAGCCGGTCGATCCTGATCTGCTGAAAGTGGTGGTGGCCCGGGCGGTGGAGCGGGCAAGACTGGCGCAGGAAATTGCCACCTTGCGCGCGCGCGGCGAGGCGGGCGAAGATATGGGGCTGATCGGCCAGTCGCCTCCGATGGTTGCCTTGCGCGCGCTGATCCGCCGCGTGGCACCCACCAACCTGCCGGTGATGGTGCTGGGGCCGAGCGGGACAGGCAAGGAATTGGTGGCCCGCGCCATCCACAATGCCTCGCCCCGCGCCAAGGAACCGCTGGTGCCGGTGCATTGCGGGGCAGTGCCTGCTGACTTATTGGAAAGCGAATTGTTTGGCCATCTGAAGGGCAGCTTCACCGGCGCCCACGCTGACCGCGCAGGATTGGTAGAGGCGGCGCATGGCGGCACGCTGTTTCTCGACGAGATTGGCGAAATGCCGCCGGCGATGCAGGTCAAGCTGCTGCGGTTTCTGGCCGATGGCACCTATCAGCCGGTCGGAGCGCGGGACATCCGCAAGTCCGATGTGCGCATCGTGGCTGCCACGCATCGTGATCTGGCCGCAGCCGTGGCCGACGGGTCGTTCCGCGAGGATCTCTATTATCGACTCAAAGGCGTGGTGCTCACCACACCAAGACTGGACGAGCGCGGGGCGGACAAGGCATTGCTGGCGCAAATATTTCTGCGCCGCGCGGCGCCTGAAGCCCGCTTTGCCTCCGCCGCGTTGGAATGGATCGTCCAGCGTGCGTGGCCTGGCAATGTGCGTGAATTGCGTGCTGCGGTGGAATGCGCAGCGGCCCTGGCGCAAGGCACCGCGATCGGCGTCGATGATCTGGCCTTTGCCACTGGAGAAACCATACCCGTCACCTCGCCCCCCGCGAATTTAACGCTCGAAGAGGAAGTCGCAGCGTTGGAGCGACGTCGGATCGTCGAGGCGCTCGAACGCACTGGCCACAACCATACCCATACCGCCCGTAATCTTGGCCTTTCGCGTGTCGGATTGCTCAAGAAAATGGACCGGATGGGATTGCGGTAGAGCACAGCCATAGTCGACCTTCTCCGGCTGAAACACTTCCGACCGAAACCACCAGCCAGGCACCATCAAGTCGGCGGCAGATGCCGCGCCATGCGTACTTTGAGCAATTCCACCAGTTCCGTTTGCATGAAGGCATAGTCGTCCGGGATATCCAGGCAAATGATACGTTGTCCGCGCAGGGCCGCCCGGAACCGCCGTTGCAATTTGGCGCGATGCTGCTTTTCCATCACCACGATAGTGTCGGCCCATGACACCAGTTCTGCGGTCAGCGGGTTTTCGGCATCATGGTTGGTGCCGGCTGAGGACACCTCAAGGCCGGGATAGTCGGTGAACACCTGCTCGGCCGTTGGGCTGCGTAGGCGGTTCTGGCTGCAAATGAACAGGATGGCTTTCAAGTAATGCCTTTGACAAAAATTCTCGGCCGATTTTGGACGACATGCAGGAAAGGTTGATCTGAATTATCTGCCCATTTAGCCAATATCGGCCTGTTCTTAAAGCACGGCAAGCGAAGATCATGCGCGCAGCATTCGCCCGCAACCAAAATCACTTCTTATTTCCCTGTTTTCATGAACAGACTGCATGGGCAATTCTTTCACGGGCAACGTCTCTCGCCTGATTGCCTTTCGTGACCCTTGTCCCGCTGACTTTTCCAAACAATTTGCCCTCGCCGCCCCTCTCTTTTGGGACGGTTCATCATGCGCGATGACATGTTCAAGGTGATTGTCGAACGCCCCCGCTCGGGCGCCGGCTACGCCGCGTCTCCCGAACTGAAATGGATGCCTGACGCCGACACGAAACATATCGGGCTCACCGGCGGCAGAGGAGGCGCGCAGTGAACGTCTCTCTGATTGCAAGCGGTCCCCATAACCCAGCCACAGCGTTGTGTATTCGCAAAGAAAGCTTCACGTCAGGTGGCAAGAACTGCAGAGTTGTTCCGTGGGTGGGGCGTTACAGCCCGGAAATGGGATGCGCAGGATATCATGATCATCACAGGTTTTGCTTCAATCATCCAAAGCTCAAGGATCGAGCCTCGTGGGAGGCAGATGCGATTCATCGCTGCGGCGGCACACATTCCCTGTCAGGCTTGTGCAATGCACCAAATGCTGCCATAAATGTCGCGGGTGTTTTCATTCGCATGCGAATGAGCAGGTTGGTACACCGGTCGGGCCGCCGGTGAGGAAAACCATACTTGGAGACTTGCGCCTATGGCTCGCCCCCATGGCCTGATCCGCCCGTGGCTTGCCCATGTGGATGCAGACATTGACCACCCCGTCGTTGTACATCGCGTTCTTAATGAAAGCGGATGGAGTCCGCGCTTTATCTCCAAGGTCATCATGGCATTGGGCCTTGCCGAACTCGGCTTGCCTCAATCATCGCCGCCGATGGGGATCGAGGCGATGCCAATCTCGCCTTTATCAGGTCCGATCATCGGGTTGGGCGTTAGGCTGGCACTCTTTGGTTTGACCGGTTGGCCAGCTTTCTCAGCAGCGCCCCCTTTCGCACTGCGAATTGAATGCATGTCGAAGGGTTACCTTGCGGCCAAATCAGACATAATCCGCGCTGACAGAGGATCACACCAAGCCGGCTTCATGCAACTGGCCCCGCTCGGACCCAAAACGGTGGCGAAGGGGGCATAGCATCATGCATGGAATGGACAGTCTGGCCCTTGGCCTTTTGCTGCTGACGGCTTGTTTGGTGGCTATTATCAGCCGCCGTTTCGGCCTGCCTTATGCCATCGGCCTTGTCGCGGCTGGCATAGGGCTCAGCATTTCTGATTACAAAAGCGGCATCACCCTGACCCCCGAACTCGTGTTCAGTGTGCTGTTGCCTCCGCTGGTGTTTGAGGCCGCGCTGCATCTGGGCTGGAAGCAGTTCCGGCGAGAAGGCGCGCTGGTGCTCAGTCTTGCCTTTGGTGGAACAATGCTCTCGGCCGGAGTGGTGGCGGGCGGCATGCATTGGCTCGCAGGCTGGGGCTGGCCTGCCGCGCTGTTGTTTGGAGCACTGATCGCAGCCACTGACCCGGTCTCGGTCATCGCCATGATGAAGGAGCAGAAGGCGAACAAGCGGCTGCGCTTTTTGATGGAGGCCGAGAGCCTGATCAACGATGGCGCTGCTGCGGTGCTCTTTGCGCTGGTGGCCGCATGGATCGCAGGAACGGCCACCGGGCCGGGCGGTATCGCGCTGACCCTGATCACAACTGTGGGCGGAGGCGTCGTGCTGGGGCTGGCTGTGGCGGCGGCGTTGATGATGATCGCGGGGCGTTCCGAAGATCATCTGGTAGAAATCACGCTCACCATGCTGGCCGCCTATGGTTCGTTTCTGTTGGCCGAGGAACTGCATGCTTCGGGGGTCCTGGCCACCTTGTCGGCCGGCATGCTGGTGGGCAATTGGGGCAAGGATCGAACGCTGAGCAAAACGGGCGGAGAGGCCGTCATCAGGTTTTGGGAATTCGCCGCCTTTCTTGCCAATTCGGTGGTCTTTCTGCTGATCGGCAGTCGTGAAGCCACCCAACCCATCGCGAGTTTCTGGTTTCCGGCACTGGTCGGCACCGTCGCGGTATTGGCGGGCCGCGCTGTGGCCATCTATCCGATCACGTCCCTCTTCCGCAAAACCGTCATGGCCACTGATATGCTTACACGCCATATCCTGTTCTGGGGCGGGTTGCGCGGGGCTTTGGCTTTGGCTCTTGCCCTGGGGGCGCCCCGCAGCCTGCCCGAACATGATGCATTGGTCAGTGTTGCCTTTGCCGTGGTCGCCTTCTCGATCTTTGTGCAAGGGCTGACGATACCTCTTCTGCTTCGCAAAGCGAGCGGCCGCTGAGATCGAGCGATGTTTGTGATGTGCACACCGGCATCCTTCGCCTTCATACTAAAAATCGATGAGAGGATGAATTTTCCTGATGCGGCCCTGCCCTTCGACAGACATATTCGCAGCAATAAAAATAGCAGAAATTTTTACCTGTATTCCCGAACCAGCCGTGACGTTATAAGATTTAAAAAAGGTTCATCGGATGATTGATTTTCATCTTTTCCTGACAGTAGTTCAGCGCCATGATGGTCAATAATCTATGCTAGCGCCTTTTCTTACTCCGCCCTATCTGCCGTTTGCGATCGCATTTTTGGTGATGATCGGGATCGGCCTGATTGAGGCAATCGGCCTGGGTTTTGGCAGCCTCGATCTGCATGGAGACGTTGCGCCAAGCGGCTCGGCGGGTCTGCTCGACTGGCTGGGCCTTGGCCGCGACATTCCGATTTTGATCTGGCTGACTTCGCTGCTGGCCTGCTTCACATTGACCGGGGTTGCGCTTCAGAACATCGCTGTGGCGGTGGTCGGGGGCCCACTGGCTTGGTGGCTGGCCTGTGGCATCGCCCTGTTGCTGGGCGGGCTGCTCAACACTCTGGCGGCCAATGGGCTTATGCGGATCATGCCCTCTTTCGAGACCACCGCCATTTCCACCGATGATCTGTTGGCGCGGCGCGGCGTCATATTGGAAGGCACAGCCCGTCGCGGAGCGCCTGCACGCGCCAAAGTGGTCGATCATTACGGACAGGCGCATTTCATCATGGTCGAGCCGCACAATGATAAGGATGAGATCACCTCGGGCCAAAGCGCGCTGATCGTGCGGCGCGAGGGCCCCATCTTCTTCGTGCTGCCCGACGAAAACACACAACTAAAACCAATTTGAACCAATGATTCCACGCCTCACTCTGGAGAAGGCATCATGCCGCAGTCACTCATTGAAATTCTGATCTATGCGGGGATCATCCTTGCAGCATTGGTCGTTATCGGTATCATTCTCACGCGCCTCTATCGCCGGGCGACCAAGGACATAGCGCTGATCCGAACCGGCTTTGGCGGTGAAAAGGTCGTACTCAACGGCGGCATCATGGTCATTCCCGTGCTGCATGAATTGATGCAGGTGCGTCTCACCACAGTGAAGCTGGAAGTATCGCGTCTCAACAAGGATGCGTTGATCACGCTCGACAAACTGCGTGTTGATGTGATCGGGCTGTTCCACATCAAGGTGAAGCCGGATGCCGGTTCCATTGCGGCCGCCGCGCAAACTCTGGGTGCCGCGGTCAACAGTCCTGAAGCTGTGAAATCGCTGCTCGACGGCAAGCTGGTGTCGGCGCTGCGTTCGGTTGCGGCGACGATGACGATGGAACATCTTCACGCCAACCGCGCCGATTTCATCCAAAAAGTCCAGGAAGCGCTGATGACGGATCTGGATATGAACGGTTTCCAACTGGAATCGGTGAGCATCACCCATTTCGACCAGACGGCTTTTGAGCATTTTAATGAAAACAATGCTTTCGATGCGGAAGGCCTGACAGTTCTCACGCGCACCATCGAAGAGCGCAAGAAGATCAGAAATGATATTGTCGCGACAAATCGGGTGGAGATTGAGCAGCGCAACCTTGAGGCCAACAACCAATCGCTGGAAATTGCACAAGCGGCCGAGCAGGCAAGGCTGACGCAAGAGCAGACGCTGGCTGCGCTCCGCGCCGAACAGGCAACCGCCATAGCAACAGCAGAGGCGGAACAGACCCGCTTGGCCGAGATCGCGCGTATCACCGCCAATCAGGCCAAGATCGTTGCGCAGACCGAAGCCGATAAAATCATCCAAAGCGCCAATATCGCCCGTGACGGGGCCATCCAGACCGCTACTATCGAGCGTGACCGCACCATCGAAATCGCGCGTATCACCACGGCGGTGCAGACAGCGCAAAAGTCGGAGGAAGAATCGACCGCGACGGCTGCTGCGAATGAGGCGCGCGCTCTTGCCGTCAGGGCCGAGGAAAGCGTTGCCACAGCCAAGGCGACCGAAATCGCCAATCGTAACAAGAATGTCGCGGTGATTGCAGCCACACAGCGCGCTCAGGAAGAAGCGGTGGGCATTACCGTTGCCGCCGAGGCGGAAAAGGAAGCGGCCGAGGCGCGCGCGATGGCTCTGCGTACGGAGGCAACCGCCGAGGCCGATGCCGAAAAGGCGCGCGCCGAGGGCCGTGCAGCCGCGTTCAAGGTCGATGCCGCAGGCCAAGCCTCACTTAACGAAGCCACCAACATTCTGAGCGAAGCCCAAACGGCCCTGCTGTTGCGCAAAGCGATGCTGGAGGCGCTTCCCGCTATTATCGCGGCCGCCAGCAAGCCCATGGAGAATATCGACAAAATAAGCATTGTCGATGCACGCGGGCTGCATGGCAACGGATCGGATACCGCGCAGAGCGAAAGCCATCCAAACCTTGCCGATGCCGCTGTGGCAGCTGCGATGCGTTATCGTGTGGGCGGACCGCTGATCGATGGCTTGATGGCGGAATTGGGTATGACTGGCGGAACACTGAACGGCATGTTGGCCGGTACAGGTGCAACTCCATCTCTGAGCGAAGCCGCCGCGAGTTCAGCAGCATCAAATCAGGCGTAAGAGCTATCACGGCGGGTCGATATCGGCCCGCCAGACGTTAGAGTTCAACGGATCTCCAAGCAGCCAAATGGTGACGGCGGCCGGTGAACGATACTCGTCGTTTTAGGCCCGCGATCGTTTGCTGACGCCGCCATTCCTGACGTTCGCGGGCCCTGAGAACGGGCGTTTCCCTCAGCACCCGGCATTCAAATTAAGCCATGCCGCAATATGAGTAATGGGGCGCCCCCCCCGGGCGCGCCGGGCCGCCAATGCACTGGCTACTTCGAAGCCTATGCCCGTATTGGCCCCGGTGACAATGAAGCATTTGCCTGACTGATCGGGCACATCGACCGTTGTAAATCCCTCGGATGGCATGAATTTGTTCTCCTCGACGCGACCTGCTCCTGAAAGCCGTTACGGACTAAACCGCCTGCTCGCCGGCGGCTTGTCGAATGGCCAATGCGATCTCGTCTTCGCTGCGGCCTCCGTTGATGGCGATGCGCCCGCTGAAGATGAAGTGAGGGACCGATCTTACTCCGGCGGCCATTGATCGGGCTGCCTCCTGTTCGACACGCCGATGCTGCGCTGGGTCGAGCGCGATCGCGCGGGCTTCATCGCGTTCGAAGCCATAAGCCACGGCGATATCGGCAAGGACATCGGCATCCGAGATGTTTTTGGCCTGCAGAAAATGGGCATCGGTGATGGCAACCGCGAGCTGATGCTGCGTCTCTCGCTCGCGCGCGGCAAGGATGAGACCGTGCGCCGCCTGCGTCCGATAGGTCCAGGGCTGCCGGCTCAGATCGAGATCAAGGCCGGAGGCGCGGGCTTCCGCCTCAGGACGGGCAAACGATGCTTTCGAGTCGGTAATGCCATAGCGCGAGCGCAGAAGATCCGGGATGTAAAGACCTTCCGCCGGAGCATCGGGCAGCAAAAGCACCGGATGCTGACGGATATCCACCTCGAGTCCCGCGAAGCGCTCCGCCAGCACCTTATCGAGACGGTGGTGCCCGATGATGCACCATGGACAGGTGATCTCGGTATAAAGATCGATTTGCAACATCATGTCATCCTTCTGATCCCGGCGCGCTCGGCACGTCTGGATGGCCTCAGGCTGCTTTGTCCAAGACCGCGCGCAAGTGAGCCTCGGCGGCGGCGATGGCCGCTTTGGCTGCGTCTGGCCCAAACACGGTGCCTTCCACGCGGATGACTTCAACATCGGTCAGGCCGATGAAGCCCAGCAGGTGACGCAGATAGTCGGTCTGGAAATCGAAGGGGGCCCATTGGCCTTCGGAGAAGACACCGCCTGTGGCCGTGACGAGATAGACCTTCTTGCCGGTCAGCAATCCTCGTGGTTTGCCGTCCTCACCATAGCCGAAGGTCACCCCCGGCCAGGTGATATGATCGAACCAGGCCTTAAGCTGGGTTGGCGGACCGAAATTGATCATGCCCGACCCCAGAACGATCACATCGGTGGCCTTCACTTCGTCGATAAGGATCTGGGCAAGGCCGACCGCCTCTGCCTGCTCGCTCGTGCGCGCCTCTGGCGCCGCAACGCGGCCTTGGATGTAAGCCTGCGCGATATGGGGCAGCGGATTGGCGGCAAGGTCGCGGGTGACAATCGCGCCGCCCGGACGATCTTTCAGACCATCGGCGATCTCACTCGCGAAGCGGGTGGACAGGCTCTGGGCGCCGCGCGGGCTCGATGTGACGAGGAGGATGTGGGTCATGACTGCTCCGGCCTAAAGGGTGGTAATTTCTTGTTACCAACCCTATTATGGTAACCGTCAAAATCCTCGCAAGAAGGCACTTTCATGACACCTGGTCACATTGATTTTTCTACCCCCGGCGAAGGGGAGGATTGCCGGATGGTTCGGGAAATCCTTGATCTTATTGGTGATAAATGGACCCTGTACATCATCGCAACGCTCAAGGACGGGCCGGTTCGGTTCAATGAGTTGCGGCGCCGGATCGATGGAATCTCGCAGCGAATGCTGACGATCAACCTGCGCGGACTGGAACGTGACGGGTTGGTGAAGCGGACGTTGTTTCCGACTATTCCGCCGCGCGTGGATTACGAACTGACGAGTGTGGGCAAAACGCTTCTTGCGCCGGTGATGGGCCTCGTTACCTGGGCGAACGGCAATCAAGAGAGCATCCGGCACGCGCGCGATCGATATGATGCAATCCAAGGCGCTGATCTGTCCGAACTGTAACAACTCAGAACTGTTGAGCTTAGCGCGCTTTGCTGCAGGCCTGGGTTCTTCAGCGGAAGGAGGATGGGATTATCCATAATGGCTCCCCCTTCAGGGAGCGACACAGACCTGCTGTTGCTCACCCAGTTTTTCGATGCCCACTTTCATCACATCGCCCACCTGCAAATAGCGCGGCTCGGGCTTTTGCCCCATGCCCACGCCGGGCGGCGTGCCGGTGGTGATGATATCGCCCGGCAGCAAGGCGACGAAGCGCGAGATATAGGCCACCAGATGCGCGACGCCGAAAACCATCGTGCCCGAATGGCCGTTCTGCATCCGCTGGCCATTCACATCCAGCCACATTGAGAGATTCTGCGGATCGCCCACCTCATCGCCTGTCACCAGCCAGGGGCCGACCGGGCCGAATGTGGGAAAGCCCTTACCCTTGTCCCAGGTTCCGCCCTTTTCCAATTGCCACGCGCGTTCGGAAATATCGTTGATGACGCAATAGCCCGCCACGTAATCCAGCGCGTCGGCCTCATCCACCTCATAGGCCGGAGAGCCGATCACCACACCCAATTCGACCTCCCAATCGGTCTTTTCGGAACCGCGCGGGATAATCACCGGATCGTTGGGTCCTTGCAGGCAACTGACCCATTTGTTGAACACCACCGGTTCGGGGGGCAGCGGCAGATTGGCTTCGGCGGCATGATCGGCATAATTGAGCCCGACCGCCAGAAATTGCCGCGTGGCGGACACTGGCGCGCCATAGCGAAATTCACCCTCGACCACCGGCAGCGAGGCCGGATCGAGCGCGGCCAGTCGGGCCAGCGCGGCGGGCGCCAGCACATCGGGCGTGATATCGGCAACATGACCCGACAAATCGCGCAGCGAGCCATCGGGCGCGATCATGCCGGGGCGTTCCTGACCCGCTTCCCCAAAACGACAAAGCCTCATCGACGCATCCTTCCTCTTGTAAAACTGATCATTGCCCGCAGCATCCATGGCGCGGCGGCACCGCCCCGCGCGCGGTGCCGCCAATGCCGGGGTTGAACGTGTTGCACGGGTCCAGCGCGCGATAATGATCGCGCAGCGCCGGTTTGGCCTCATAGAGATGGCCGACATTATGCTCGGCCGGATATTCCGCCCCCCGCGCATCCAGCAGCGGCAGCATCGCATGTTCGAGCGCCATGCCGTCCACGCCCTTGGCCACGATATAGTCCTGATGAAACACATGGCACAGGAAATGGCCGTAATAGAGCCGGTGGAGGATCTTGCCATCGATTTCGGGCGGCAGATGCTCGACCCAATCCTGACAATTGCGCGGCAGGGCGATGTCGAGCGCGACAATATCCTCCACGCTGTCGGCATGGACCTGACGATAGCGCACCGCCGCCCCGGCCGCGACAAAGCGATGCAGAAAGGCCGCCGCGCCTTCCTCCGGGGTGCATTCGATCGCCTCTCCGACCGCCGAAGGGAAATGCGCGGCCAGCCAGTCACGCGCCTCGCCATAGCCCTCGCCGGTGACGCGCAGCATCAGATGATGCTCAAAACGGTTACGGAAATCGATCAGGCGCGGCGGAAGATGGTCGGGCAGGCAATCGGCCAACCATTGCAAAGCCCGGTCCGACCAGCCGCCCGGCAGAATCCCGTCCGCCCATGCCTTGGCCGCAAAAAGGCGCGGCAAACGGTCCGTCCCCAGCTTACGGATGGCCAGAAACGTGTCCTTGCCATAGCGCGCCGCCAGATCGAAACAGGTGCGGTGCATATATTCGCCCGCCACCGGCAGATGCGCAAAATCGCCCAGGATCGCTCGGCGCAAGGCAGTCAGTTCGGCCGGATCATTGGTCCCGATATAAAAGACATGGCTCTGCGCCTCACGCGGGAAAGTGTCGAGCCGGACGGCAAAGACCGCCACCTTGCCCGCGCTGCCCGATGCTTCATACAGGCGCGTGGCGTCGGCGTTGAAGCGCGCAGGCGTCGGCGCCTCGATATCGCGCAGCTTTTGGGCATAGGTGCTGTCGCTGGCCGCACTGCCAAGGGCCGGATCGATGGCCGCCTCGGGCAGGTCCCCCGCATCCAGCCGGGCCAGCATCGCCTCGGGGTCCGCCCCCAGATCGATGCCCAGATGGTTGACCAGTACCAATTGGCCCGCCTCATCCACCCGCGCATAAAGCGCCAGTTCGGTATAGGCCGGACCGCGCCGGACCAGCGCGCCGCCCGAATTGTTGCACACCCCGCCGATCACGCTGGCGCCGATGCAGGAAGAGCCGATTTCGGAATGCGGCGCCCGGCCCAGCGGGCGCAGCCGTCGTTCGAGCTCATAAAGCGTGGCGCCAGGCAGGCATACCACCTGCGCGCCGTCGCGGATCACATGGATGCGGTCCATCCGCCGCGTGGAGATCACCACCACCGGCCGGTCATAATCGCCATGCGGCGTCGAGCCGCCCGTCAGCCCGGTGTTCGACGCCTGACACAGGATGATGGCGCCGGCCTCGACGCAGGCCGCCACCGCCCGCCATTGCTCGATCAGCGAGCCGGGGCAGACCACCGCCAGCGCCTGTCCCTTGCCAAAACGATAGCCTTGGACAAAGCGCCGCGTGGCCTTGGCCCCCACTCGCAGATGAGCGCGTCCGACAATGGCGCGCAAACGCGCCAACAGGGCCTCCTTGCGCTGCTCGTTCCAGTCAGGGGCGGGATAGGGCAAATGCGGTTTGGTCATGCCTCGACTTTACACCGGCGGCTCTGCGCCGCGATGCATAAAATCTCGGAATACGTGGATAAAATGGCCTGCAAGGGTCTGGATCCGCAATCAGGCATCGGCCGGCAGCCGGACCATCGCGCAGCCCGGCCATTCCTGTCCGGCAGCCGGGTAAAAATCTGAAGCTTTATGGTTAGACGCCGGCTACGCAAAGGCAGCAGCCGACGCCTAACCAACAGCCGCCGTGTCAAACTTCAGGGCCGGGCGAGCGGCCTGATGGCCCATTGTCACCTCGGTGTCAGAAATCGGGGGGATTCTGACAGGTCCGGTCCCTTGTCCGGTTCGACTTGCGGCATTCAACTCCTCTCCCGCACTTGGCCTTGCCAAAATCTTCGGCAAGACGGAGGCAGAAAGCTGAAATTGCGTCATGCGCAGGGCTGCTTTTGCGCTTTCGCCATCCGAAAGCAAACGGATATTATTGATCGTTTACAGCAATATTTTTGATATTATTTTGACCCATCACATAATGATCTGCGCGGCGGCGCTCAGCCCTGCCCTGACGCGATCCATGACGCCCGCATCGGCCCGCGATGAATGAACAGCATAAGCGGAGTGGGAAAATTCCGGGCTTCCCGGCACCAGTATCAGGCGCCCCTCCTCCAGATAGGGCCGGATGAAACCCTTGCGGAAATACCCGCTGCCCCCCGCCGCAAGGATATATTCCAAAGCCAGCGGACCATAGCTGATCGACATCACCGCATTGGGCTGATCGGGGAAAGCGGCCTGATAACTGGCCGCAAATTCCTCGCCCCAATCGATCTGCACATGATCCTCGGGCGTCAGTTCAACCGAGGTCGGCGTGGTCCTGACCAACACCAGCTTTTCCTCAAACAGCAGTTCGGCGACGATACCGGGGCGGCTGGGCGCGGCATAGAGCACGGCCACATCCAGCGTGCCATCCTGCACCTGCTCCATCAGACGATCCGCCGTGTCGATCTGGGTGCTGACGGCAATATCGGGGCATTCCCGGCGCATCCAGATCAGCCAGTGCCGCAGCAAGGGGCTCCACAGGCTAAGCTCCGCGCCGATGGTCACCACCGTCTGGCGCCCCGGCGGCAGCGCCACCGCGCGCTGGGCGCGGGCCCAGACCTGCACCAGCGTGGTGGCAAACCGCTGGAACTGCTCGCCCGCAGGCGTCAGCTTCGCCCCGGCCTTGTTGCGGATGAACACCGGCCGCTCAAGTTGCTCCTCCAGCACCCTGATCCGCGCGCTGACGGCGGTCTGGGTCAGATTGAGATTGTTGGCTGCCCCCACAAAGCTGCCGGTCTTGACCACTTCGAGGAAAGTGCGGGCGATGCCTATATCCATCCCATCAACATCCTTGTGTTAAATTCGATCAATGCAATTTTCCGATCGTCATTAGCACGAGAAACTGTCCTCACAAAGCGCCGCAATGGGCCGCCCTTTCCGCCCGCACTTGGCCCCGGAACCAGGAGAAGGCGCAAAAATTCGATGGATGAACCGCAAATATTGGCATTGGATAGCAGGAAGCCGAGCAGCTAAATCTTGCCCGAAAGGGCGACATCGCAATGGCTCCAACGGAGATATACCGCAGAATATGCAAAGGCTTGGGTGCATCCCTCGGCGCCATGATGGCCACCGCCCTGCTCGCGTTGGCCACGGCCGCCCTACTGCTGATGAAGCGTTATCTCGCCCTCGCTGATTCCTCGCTCTACATTTTTGTCATTCTGGCGATGTCGGTGACGATCTCGATCATGGCCCGGCGCGACGACGAGGCCTGATAAAATCCATTACGCCTAAGACGGAAACAGATTTAGCTTTAAAATCAATTTAGTGCATTTTATTTGCCTATTCCATTCAAAATTTTGCTTTTGTGGAGCCCCCGCCCTGCCCGCTAGTGGCCCGCCTCGATCCAGAGGGCGGCCGGGCATGCGGTCTGTTTGCCCATCGGGAAGAGTGCAAGCCCAAGCGAAACATCATCCCATGTGGCCGCCCCAGCCTTTGCCCCCCAGGCCTTTGACCATCGACCGCCGCAAACTGCTGTTTTCCATCAGCAGTTTCGTGGCCGCCGCGATCACTCTGGCGATAGCCTTTGCCGCCAGCCTGCCGCGCCCATGGTGGGCCCTGCTGACGGTCTATGTCACAGCCCAGCCCATGGCGGGCGCCTTTCGCCCCAAGGTCATCCATCGCCTGTTGGGCATTGCGGTTGGGGCGATCACCGCGCTGGCGGTTGTGCCCAATCTCCAGAACTCGCCCGCCTTGCTGGTCCTGGTGATGGCGACATGGACCGGATTGTGTATTGCCCTTGCCGTGCTGGACCGCAGCCCGCGCGCCTTTCTGTTTCAGATGGCCGCCTTTTCCAGCGCCGTCATCAGCTTTCCCTATCTCGATGATCCGGCCAATATTTTCGACACAACCATCGCGCGGGTCGAGGAAATGGCGGTGGCCATTCTCTGCGTCACGGCGGTCCACGCGCTGTTGCAGCCCTGGCGCGCCATCGCGCCGATCCGGGAGCGGGCCGCCACATTTCTGAGCGATGCGGCGGCATGGTGCGCCGATGCCGTCGCTATGGGCACGATCCGCGCCGAGCCGCTCCATCGGCGCAAACTGGCCACCGATGTCACCGAAATCGGCATGATCGCGCTGCATCTGCCCTTTGACGATCCGGCCGCCCCCGCCACCCGCAGCACGATCAGGGCGCTGCAACATGAACTGACCGAGATCCTCCCGCTGGCCTCGGCGGCGGCAAACCGGCTCGCGCTGCTCGATGCGGGGGGCGGTTGCGGCTCGCCGCTGATGGCTCTGCGCGACAGGATTGCGCAATGGCTGGGCGAGGCCCGCGCCGGGGATGAGGCATGGATTGCCCAAGGCGAAGCCCTCGCGCGCCTCGCGTGCCAAAGCCCAGAGCCGGGCGCGCATCCATGGACCAGTCTGCTGCGCGAAAGCGCGGCGATGCGCATGGGCGGGATGGTGACCGCGCTGGTACGCGCCCATCGCCTTGCCGCCGCCTTGGGGGCAAAGGTGCCCGACCTCTCGGATTATCGCACCGACCGCTTTCCGCTGGCCCGCGATTACGGCATCGCGGCCATGGCCGGATTGGCCACGGCGGCCGCGATCATGCTCTATTGCGCGGTCTGGGTGCTGCTGGCCTGGCCCGCCGGTTCGGCCACGGCGGCCTTTGCCGCGCTGATCACCTGCTCCTTTGCCGCGCAGGACGATCCCGCCCCGGTCATCGGGCGCTATCTGATGGCCACCTTGCGCACCTTTCCGTTGGCCGCGCTTTACCTCTTCATGATCCTGCCCCGGGTCGACGGGTGGTTCATGCTGGTGCTGACGCTCGCGCCCGCCCTGATCCGCATGGGCTATATTCAGGCCGATCCGGCACGTTCCGCCCAGGCCTTGCCGATGTTTTCCTGCTTCATCGTGGCGATGGGCTTTCTGGCCCGGTTTCAGGGCGATTTTGCCGCCTTCATCAACACCGCCCTGGCCCAAATCGGCGGGATTGTCACCACGCTGGCCATCACGCGCCTGTTCCGCTCGGTCGAGGCGCAATGGAGCCTGCGGCGGGTGTTGTCGGCCAACTGGTCCGAGATGGCCCGGCTTGCCGATATCCGCCGCCCTTTCCGCGCCGGTGACTGGAACGCGAGGGCAACCGATCGCATGGGCCAGATCGCCGCGCGCATGGCCCTGTCCTCTTCGGCCGGGCCGGTCGATGCCGCCGATGCGCTGGCCGATCTGCGGATCGGGCGCAATGTCCTGCCGATACGGGGCGCCCTGCCCCATGTGCCCCATGCCGCGCGCCACCGTTTGGGGGAAGTTCTGGCCATGCTGGTCGAATTGTTTCGACGGCGCGGGATGGCGGGGCAGGAATTGCGACCGGCCAACACGCTGTGTTTGGCCATTGACGGCGCTCTGGCGGCGCTGCTGGCGCTGGGCCCGGACGGGCCCACGGACGGGCCCACGGATGGGCCCACCGACTGGCATCGTCACGCCGCGCTGGCCGCGCTGGTGGGTATGCGCTGCAACCTGTTTCCCGATGCCGCGCCCCCCCAGCTGGAGGCAGCCCCATGATCGAGGAAGTGGTCCTGCTGGGCATCTATGCCCCTGCCGCGCTGGTCTGGGCGGTGCTGGCGGTCGTGATGGTCTGGCTGATCCGCCCCGCTTTGCTGCGCCTGCCGCTGGCCCGCCTCGTGTGGCAGCCTGCACTGGTCGAAATCGCCCTGTTCATTGCCGTCTGGTGGGGGCTGTCCGCTCTTGCCGACGCGTTCCTCCCAGCGTGGATTGCGCATCACTCATGATACATCGAACCAATCTCCTCCGCTCGATCGGTACGCTTGCGCTGATTTCGGCCATTCTTTTCGGCATTTATGCGCTGTGGATGCGCTATCAGGTCGAACCGGTGACGCGCGACGGCAAGGTGCGCTCGGACCTAGTGCCGGTGGCGCCCGATGTTTCGGGGCTGGTGACGCAGGTGGCGATTGCCGACAATCAGAGCGTGCGCAAAGGACAGGTCCTGTTCGTCATCGATCCGCCGCGATACCGGCTTGCCCTGGCGCAGGCCGATGCGGCGCTGGCCGATCAGCGCGCCGCGCTGGCTCAGGCCATCCGCGAGGATCAGCGCAACCGCGCGATGCCCGATGTGGTCGCCGCCGAAACCATCGAGGAAGGCCGCACCAAGGTCGAGACCCTGCGCGCGGGGCTGGCTCGCGCTGCGGCGGCCCGCGATCTGGCGCGGCTCAACCTTGAACGCACCGCCGTGCGCGCGCCGGTCGATGGCACCGTCACCAATGTCTCGATGCAGCCAGGGATCTATCTGGCGGCGGGCAAACCGGCGCTGGCGCTGGTGCATGGCGCATCCTTGCGCGTTGAGGGCTATTTCGAGGAAACCAAGCTGCCGATCATCCATCCCGGCGATCCGGCCAGCATCTGGCTGATGGGCGTGCGCGACGAGATCCGCGGCCATGTCGAGAGCATCGCGGGCGGGGTCGAGGATCGCGAGCGCAGCGGCGGCGAGGCGCAACTGGCCAATGTCAATCCCGCCTTCACCTGGGTCCGCCTTGCCCAGCGCATTCCGGTGCGCATCGCCATCGACAAAGTGCCTGCGGGCGTGCGCCTGATCCCCGGCCAGACCGCGACGGTCGAGGTCCATCCGCGCGCCGATGGACGCATCGTGCATAGGAGCCTGCCGTGGTGAGGCGCGCGCTTTGCGTTCTTGCGCCTATCCTGCTGGCCGCCTGCGCGCCGGTGGGGCCCAATTATCATGGGCCGCAGAGCGCGCTCGTCACTCGCCCGGCGGTCAGCGGGCCTTTCGTGTCGGGCAGGGATGCGGTCGATCCGGCCATGCCTCTGCCGGATCGCTGGTGGCGGCTCTATGATGATCCGGTGCTGGACGGGCTGATCGAACAGGCTTTTGCCGCCAACACCGATCTGCGCGTGGCCGATGCCCATCTGGCGCGCAGCATGGCCCTGCTGGGCGAGGCCCACGCCCGGCGGCAGGTGCAGGGCGGGTTCAGCAGCGAGGTGAGTGAGCAGCAACGCTCGGCCGAGCAGGTGTTGAGCCATGTGCAGCCGCATGAGCGCCCGCTCTATGACATGGGCATCACGGTCGGCTATGACCTCGACCTGTTCGGCGGGATCCGGCGCGGGATCGAGGCGGCCTCGGCCGACAGCGAAGCGGCGCAGGCCGCGCGCGATCTGGTGCGGGTGGCCGTGGCCGCCGAAACTGCCCGCGCATGGTCCGACATCTGCAACGGCGGAAGCCAGATGGCCGCCATGGAGCAGATCATCGCCACGCAGCGCGGCGATCTGGCGCTGAACCGGCAGATCGTGGCCAAGGGGCGCTTGCCCGCTTTCGAGGCCGAAAAACGTCAGGGAGCGGTCGAGGCAAGCCGCGCCCGTTTGCCGCAAATTCAGGCGCGTCGGCGCAATGCCGCCTTCCGCCTGGCAACGCTGATTGGTCGCCCGCCCGAAGAATTCGATCCGGGCTGGCTGGGGTGCAACCGGCCCTTGGCGCTCAGACAGCCGCTGCCGGTGGGCGATGGCGCGGCGCTGCTCCGGCGGCGGCCCGATATCCGCATGGCAGAGCGCCATATCGCCGCCGACACGGCGCGGGTGGGCGTGGCCATGAGCGCGCTTTATCCCGACATCCGTCTGGGCGCCTCGATCGGATCGACCGGGGCGGTGGTGGACCGGTTCTCGCCGCTGACCAACCGTTTCGCGCTGGGGCCGCAGATAAGCTGGACCATCAATCGCAGCGCGGTGCGCACAAGGATCGCGGGCGCACGCGCGGGTGTCGATGCCGATGTGGCCGGTTTTGACGGGGCCGTGCTCAAGGCGCTGCGCGAGGTGGAAACCACGCTCAGCACCTATGCGGCGGATCTCGACCGGCTGGGCGAATTGGAACAGGCGCAAAAGGCGGCGGCGCTGGTGGCGGAAAAGGCGCGTAAACTGCGCGTGGGAGGGCGCATCGGCGCCTTGCCCGTGCTGGCCGCCGACCGCGATCTGGCGCTGGCCGATCAGGCGATGGCCGATGCGCGCGCCGACATCAACACGGATCAGATCGCGGCCTTTCTCGCGCTGGGCGGCGGATGGGAGGGCAGACCGTAAGCGCCCCCTGTCGCGGAAATGACATGACCGCTCACTATCGGGTGGCACCTCCACCCTTGAGCAAGAGTGATCGTGCCCGTCATCCGCCCCATAGACCGCTGGTTCATTGATGAGGTTCTGCCTCATGAACGCGCCTTGCTGCTCAAGGCGCAGCGGCTTTGCGGCAATTCCGAAGATGCGCGCGACATGGTGCAGGATGTGTTTGCCCGGATGCTGGCCACCGAGGGCTGGGCAGCGATCACCCATCCGCAAGCCTTTATGATGCGGACCCTGCGCAATCTGGCGATTGAGCGGATGCGGCGTTCAAAAATCGTCGATTTTCGCCAGATAGTGGATGCCGATCATCTGGGGCTGGCCGATGACGCGCCCGATCCGCAACAGATCGCCGAAGGGCGCGAGGCGCTGGAGGATTTTCAGCAGGCGCTGGACCAATTGCCCGAACGGTGCCGCACGGTCTTTGTCCGCCGCCGGATCGAGGAGCAGCCGCCCCGCCAGATTGCGGCCGAGCTGAACCTGAGCCTTTCGACGCTGGAAAAGCGACTGGCGCGGGCCATCGAATTGATCACCCGCGCGCTGGAGCCAAGGCGGCGGTCCGATTACGCAGAGGCAGATGAGGCGGGCGAGACCGCGATGGTCGAATAAATTTTCCGATTCACTGCGAAATATCTGGCGGTTTTGCCCCGCCCGCTCGTCTTACTGCCATGATCCTGATCGAAAGCACCGCCCGATGACGCCGGAAGCCGCAGCTGCGCAATGGGTCGCCCGGTACGCTCTCGACACAATGGATGAGGCCGATTTCGAAGCCTGGCGCAATGCCGACCCGGCCCATGCGATTGCCTTCAACCGGGCGCTGGCGGCCTATGAAGCCTTCGAGGGGCAAGATGATCTTGCCTCCCCCCCCTTGCCGTCGCGCCGGGGATTCCTGCGGGCGGCGGGCGGCGGCGCGCTGGCCATGGCGCTGGCGGGCGGAGGGCTGGCGACGCGGGCCTATGCGTGGAGCAGCGCTTCGGCCCCCATCGGCGGCCATCGCCTGTTGCGCCTGCCCGATGGCAGTATCGCCGCGCTCAACACCGATTCCTGCCTTGCATGGCGCTTTTCCGACCATGAGCGCACGCTGTGGGTAGAACGGGGCGAGGTCGCCATTGATCTGTGCCCCGGCGCGCGGGCGATCCTGCATGGCCGCGATCAGCAGGTGGCGCTTTCGCCGGGCCGCTTCAATGCGCGGCTGCGCGGCGATACGCTCGACCTGCTGGTGCTGCGCGGACGGGCGCAGGCGGGCAGACAGCCGATAGGGGCGTTTCAGAGCTTGCTTCTCTCGCCCGATCAGCCGCCCCTGCGCCATCTGAGCACCGCACAGGTCGAGGCGGTCATCGCATGGCAGCAGGGCGAAATCCTGTTTGATGAAGCCACGCTGGGTTTGGCGGTTGAGGAATATAACCGTTTCCTGACGCGCAAGATCATCATCGTCGATCCCGAACTGGCCGCCATTCCGGTGGGTGGGCGTTTCACCTCCAACGATCCGGCGGCCTTTCTTCGCGCGGTATCGATGGGGTTGGGCGTGCATGTTTCGGTCTCGGACACTGCCTATCTGCTGACGCGATAATTTTTTTGCCGCGACTTGGCGGTGGGCGCGCGCCCAATCGTCTTGAAGATCGAGAACGACACAAACGTTCCTTCCCCAAGAGGTTCCATCCATGTCCCGTGATTTCCGCAAGCCGCTTTTCGCGGCCCTTCTTGCTGCGCCCGCGATCCATGCCGCCCCGGCCTATGCCGCCGATCAGAATTTCGACATTCCCGCCCAGCCGCTTGCCAAGGCGCTCAATGAATTCGGGCGGCAGGCCGGGGTCCAGATCTTCTTTCCGCGCGGCGCCATCGCCACGATGCGGTCCGAGCCGATCAAGGGCCATATGTCGCGCCAGGCCGCACTGGCCCGATTGCTCGCGGGCAGCGCGCTGACGGTCAGGAATGATGACGGCAAGACGGTTGTTCTGGGGATGCAGGAGGCTCCGCGCGACGCACTGGCGCAGGCAATCCCCGCCGAAGATATCATCGTGACCGGCACGCGCGAGACCGGCCAGACCCGCTTTACCGCGCTGGCCCCGGTCGACACATTCAGCGGCAAGACTGTCAATTCCACCGTCAGCAGCACGCTGCATGAAAAGCTGGCGCAGCTTGTGCCCGCCTTTACGGTCAAGCGCCTGCCCGCCTCGGACGGGCCGCAATTCGTGCGCCCGGCCTCGCTCGATGGCCTCTCGCCCGACATGACGCTGGTGATGATCAACGGCAAGCGCTTCCACCGCTCCTCCTTCATCAACAGCGGGTCGCAGGCGCCCGATCTGGCCCAGATCCCCACCTTTGGCATCGGGCGGCTCGAGGTGTTACGCGATGGCGCATCGGCGCAATATGGCTCGGACGCCATCGCGGGCGTCATCAACATCATGCTGGACACCAAGCCGGGCTTCTCCGCCTTTGTTCAAGGCTCGCAATATTACATGGGCGATGGAGCCTCGGTGCAGGCGGGCGGGCGCGCCGGTTTCCCGCTGCCCAATGGCGGCCATTTGGTGGTGACGGGCGAATATGCCCGCAACGAGGCCACATCGCGCTCGCACCAGCGGGACGACGCCATCGCCTTTGCCGCCGCCAACCCCACCATCGCGGTGCCCTCGCTGGTTCAGCGCTGGGGCAATCCGGAGGGGCGCTCTTTCCGTATGGCGGTGGATGCGGCCGAAAACATCGGCGCCAATGTCGAAGCCTATGCCTTTGGCACGTTCAGCACAGGCAAGAGCTGGTCCGACATCAACTGGCGCAATCCGGCCACCAACAGCAACCTTTACAAGACCACCACGGTCTATCCCGGCTTCAATCTCAACACGATCTATCCGGCCGGTTTCACCCCCAGCGAGCGGGTGCGCTATGACGATATCCAGATGGTGGGGGGCCTGCGCGGCGGCAAGGGCCGCGATCTGAGCTGGGATATCAGCGGGTCCTATGGCTCGAACGCGACGAATTTCTATCTCGACAATTCGATCAACGCCTCGCTTGGCCCCAACAGCCCGCTCAATTTCTATCTGGGCCGCAATGTGCAGCAGGAATTCAACCTGAATGCCGACGGCGTCTATCGTCTGGCCATGCCCTTCCTCGATCGCCCGCTCAACATCGCCTTTGGCGCCGAGCGGCGGGTGGAAAGCTACAAGATCCGGCCCGGCGAATATGCTTCCTATGCGGTGGGGCCGGGGGCGGCGGCTGGGCTTGCCGCCGGGGCCAGCGGCTTTCCCGGTTTCACCCCGCAGCAGGCGGGCGCGTGGAGCCAGACCAGCTATGCCGGCTATCTGGACGTGACCGCGCCGATTACGGGAAAATGGAGCGCGACCGCCGCCATTCGTGACGAGCATTTCTCCAGCTTTGGCAATACGTTCAATTATAAATTTGCCACGCGCTATGAAGTCGCGCCGATGCTGGCAGTGCGAGCCTCCTATTCCACCGGCTTCAAGGCGCCCACCCCCGCCCAGCTCAATTCGACCAGCACCAGTCAGGGTCTCGATACCAACACTTTGCTGGTTTACACCACCGGCCGCCTCTCGCCCACCAATCCCATCGCCCAGTTCTTTGGCGGCAAGGCGCTGGAACCGGCCACCTCGCGCACGATCACGGCGGGCGGCGTGTGGAAGACGCCATGGGGCCTGTCGGGTTCGGTCGATCTTTATCAGATCCGCGTCGACAAGCGCTTCAGCACCTCGCCCACCTATACGCTGACCCCGGCGCTCAAGGCCCAGCTTCTGGCGATGGGCTTGCCACAGGCGACCGATTACAGCACGATTTCCTTCTACACCAATGACTATAACACCCGGACGCGGGGCATCGACATCGTGGTGTCCTATAATCATCAGGTCGGCCCCGGCCGCCTCGATGCCACCGTCGCCTACAGCTATACCCAGACCAAGGTAACGTCAGGCGTTCTGGCGGGCAACACCACGCAAAAGACGCTGTTCGAGCAGGGCCTGCCCCAGCATAATGCCACGGGCAGCATCACATATACGCTGGGCAAGGTCTCGCTGCTGGGCCGGGGGCGCTATTACGGGGCCTATACCGATTCCAGCGGAAATTCGACCGGCGACATTTTCCAGCGCTTTGGCGGGATCGCCTTCTTCGATGCCTCGCTTTCCTATGCGATGAATCGCAATGTCACCTTGCGCATAGGGGCAGAGAACATCTTCGACACCTATCCGCAAAAGGCCTTATTCCAATACAGCCGGGGCCTGAACTATTCGCGCAACACGCCCTATGACACCAATGGCGGCAATTATTATGCTCGTGTGGATGTGAAGTTCTGATGCGTATTACCCGCCGCGCCGTTTTGCCCGTTGCAGCCGGGGGCCTGATGGCGCCCGGCCTGCTGGCCGCGGCCCCTTCGTCCATGCCGCCGTCTCAACCTGAGCACAGCGGCGATGTGAAAGCGCGCCTTGGCGTGACCGAAAACCCTTTCGGCCCCAGCCCGGCGGCGCGGCGGGCGATCATCGCCTCCGTGGCCGAGGCGCCCTATTATCCGCACAGCGAGGCGGCCCTGCGGCAAAAGATCGCCGTGCAGGAAGGGCTGGCGCAGGATCAGGTCACGCTCTCGAGCGGGTCGCTCGATGCGCTCACGCTGCTGACGGTGGCGATTGCGGCGGGCGGGCGCGTGCTGGCGCCCCGGCCCACCTATTCCACCCATCTGGCCTATGCCGCGCGGCAGGGGATCGAGACCGACTGGATCAACCTGCGCCCCGACCATCACATCGACCTTGACGCCATGCTGGCCGCCATCGGCCCGCAGACACGGATGGTCTATCTGTGCAATCCGAACAACCCGACCGGCCTGCGTCCCGATCCCGAACAACTGCGGACCTTTTGCATCGCGGCCGCGCGCAAGGTGCCGGTGCTGGTGGATGAGGCCTATTTCGAACTGGCGCCTGATCCGCATCGTCAGTCCATGGGCTCTCTGGTGCGCGAGGGGCATGATGTCATCGTCACGCGCACCTTCTCCAAAGTCTATGGTCTGGCGGGCCTGCGCATCGCCTATACGCTGGCCCGGAATGCGCGCATCCGCCAGCTCAACGCGCGCATCACCACCTCGCGCAATCAGGCCGGGCTGGCGGCCGCGCAGGCCTGCCTTGGCGATGCAGCCTATCTGTCGGGCGCGATTGCCTATCTGAAGCAATGCCGCGAGATGATCTATCGGATCTGCGAGGCCAACGGGCTGCGCTATCTGAAATCGGACGGCACCTTTGTCTATATCGATTGCGGCATGCCCGCCGCCGATCTCCAGGCCCGCCTGGCCGCGCTCAGCGTCGAGGTGCGCCTGTTCGAGGGCGATGCCTATCGCAACTGGATGCGCGTGGGCACCGCCACGCCGGACGAACTGGCCTATTTCGGCAAGGTCTTGCCTTCCGCGCTGGGCGCATAGGACCGGAGGCCGGGTTTCAGCACTCGGCCTCGATCATTTGCTTCAGACGGCAGCGGGCCAGCACCGGCCCTTTGTCGATCGGCAGCAACGCGGGGCGCAGGTCCTCGAATTCCTCCTCGCCGATTTCGGCGGCCTGCGCGTCGATCATCGGCTTGTCCTCAGTGGTAAACACAAGCTCAAGGGCGGCGAAAAAGCCATCCGCAGCCTCATCCCCGGCCTTGTCGCGGGCCAGACTGGCAACGTAGAAATAGTGGGTCGTGCCCGAGGTTTCGGGGGTGAAGATGTGCAGCGTCTGCGACCCGCTTTGCCAATCGGGACCGCCGTCGCTGGTTGCCACCGACACGGTAAGGACCATGCTGGCGGGCGGATGCCAGACGACTTCGAGCATGCGATCCACGGCGCGCGCGCCCGTGCGATAGACCTGCGCCAGACCGGCGGGCAGCACCTCGCCGCGCATATGCCGCCGCACGATAACCTGCCCCTCCTCCTGCCGCACCTCGACCTTGGCCTGACTGACCTCCGGCGTGCCCAGCAGGGGATGCAGAAATTCGATATGGCTGAGGTCAAGGATATTGTCGCTCATCAATTCGTAAGGGGCCTGTCCGTGCAGATAGCCCGAGCGGACATGGAACTGTTGCGGATCGAGCTTGCCGAAATCGGGGATGGTGGCCCGGTCCGCCTGATCGGGCGTCCCCATCCATATCCACAACAGGCCGTCCTGCTCGACGATGGGATAGGCGCGCACCGAAAGGGCGCCCTTGGGCCCATGCGAATTATGGCGGCATGACCCGCTGCCGTCGAAGGCCAGACCATGATAGGCGCAGCGCACCGCATCCCCTTCCAGCCTGCCCATGCTGAGCGGGGCGAAACGATGCGGACAACGGTTGCGAAGCGCGCATAACCGGCCATCGTCGGTACGAAAGATGAAAATCGCCTCCCCCAGCAAGCGCCGCGTCAGTCGGTTGTTCTCATCCAGTTCACGAGAATATCCCGCCACATACCAGATATTGCGAAGGAATTTTGCTTCCTTGCCGGTTGCCTTAAGATCCTCGCGGACGCGCTGTTCGAGCATAGTTTCTCTCCCCAATCTTGCGCGATTTTGCCCGCTTGGGTTATGCCCGTCTAATAGAGATTGGCACTTGGGATATTCCTTATGGCTATAAGAGCAGAAGTGCGGCAGCTTGAAGCCGTTCAGGCCATCATCGACCATGGATCTTTCAACAAGGCCGCGCAGAGCCTCGGCATCACCCAACCCGCCCTGTCCAAGCTGGTGGCGCTTTTGGAGCGACAGTTGGGTGTCCGCCTTTTCGAACGGTCGGCGCGCGGGGCCGAGCCGACCGGTGCGGCCAGAATTGTCCAGCGCGCGGCGAGCAATGTCGGACGGATCGTCGATGAAATTGCCGCCGAACTGGCCAGTCATGCATCCGGCGCCCTGGGGCCGCTGGCGATAGGCGTGACGCCCAGCGTGATGCAGAGCATTGTGCCTGCGGCAATCGCGGCGCTGCCGGGCGGCGCGGCCCTGTCCCTGCGCGTGATCGAGGATCTCGATGACCGCCTCACCCCTCTGCTGGATCGCGGCGAGATCGATCTTATCGTCGGCCCGGTCGGCGGCCTTGAACCGCCGCCCGCCCGCTTTGCCGAACATGTCTTGATGGAGGACCGCTTCTTTCTGGGCGTGCCGCAGGATTTTACGGTGGGGGAAGATCAAGCCCTCTCGCTCGGGGATCTGACCGATGCGCCATGGATCCTTCCCGCACAGGGCAGCAGCATTCACCGGATGATCCAGGCCTTCTTCATCGCATCGGATGCCCCATGGCCCCATGACCGCATAGAGACCAACAGCATCACCTTGCAGGAACATCTGATCCGCCACGCCGGACGGATCGGCCTGTTGACCAGCGCGCAGATGTTTCGGCGCCCGCCGCCCTTTCGCCTGATGCGCTTGGCAGACGTTCCCGCGCGGCGGATCGGGATCAGGAAATTGCGCAGCCGCATGCTTAACCCTTTGGCCGGGATTTTCGAAGAAACCATAGCCGGCCTGATCGCCGGAAGCCCAGCTCGCGGCACCGCCCCCGGCCCTTCCCTTTAGCCGCCCCACCCTCCGGCGCTTGACAAGCTCGGGCATATTCTACATTTGTAGATGCCAGATGAAGAATCAAAGGCGAGCCACAATCGCCAGCGAAATTGGAGGGAGAGAAATCATGAGATTCGCCACATTACGCGTGGGCCTTATGCTGGGATGCGGTCTGGCGGGCATTTCGGCCGCCCATGCCCAGTCCGCCCCGGAAGGCGCGGCGCAGGCCGGTTTGCAGGACATCGTCGTGACCGCCCAGCGCCGCACCGAAAGCGTGCAGAAGGCGGCCGTGGCCATTACGGCGGTGTCAGGCACCGAACTGATCCGGGCAGGCATTTCCGACACAACCAACCTGCAAAGGCTGGCCCCGGCTCTTGCGGTTCAGCCCTCGGGCGGCACCACCAGCATCTATGTGCGCGGCGTGGGCACGCAGGCGGGCAATTCCTATGCCGAAAACGCGGTGGGCTTCAATTTCAACGGCGTGTTCATTGCCCGCCCCACCGCCCCTTCGGGCGTCTATTATGACCTTCAGCGCGTCGAAGTGGTGAAGGGCCCCCAGGGCACGCTTTACGGCCGCAATGCCACGGGCGGCGCGATCAACGTTCTGCCCAACCGCCCCAAGCTGGGCGAAGTGAGCGGCGATGTGAATGTGGAAGTGGGCAATTATCAGGCCCGCAAGGCGTCGGCGGCCATCAATCTGCCGCTTGGTCCGATCATGGCGCTGCGCATTGCGGGGCAGGTGGTTGATCGCAACGGCTATCTCTCCGACGGCTATGACGATGACAAGGGCGAGGCAGGCCGCGCCTCGCTGCTGATCAAGCCTTCGTCCAACTGGTCGATGACTTTGGTGGCCGATTATTATCATCAGCATGGCAAGGGCTCGGGCAATGTGCTGCTGCCCAGTTCGGTGGCCGGGGCTCCGGCCCTGTCGGCGCGCATCGGCGGGTCTGATCCGCGTTCGGTGGCCGCGCTGCAATCCTATGCCGCCACGGTCGCGGCGCCGCCCTTCTGCGGCGGGATGGGGCAACTGATCACCAGCGGCTGTGTGATGACACCGCGCGGCGACGGCTATATGAACGGCGACTTCTGGGGCATCAGCGCCCAGACCGAAGGCGATCTGGGCTTTGCCACGCTGACCGTCATTCCGGCCTATCGCAGCAGCTCGTCGAACTATCGCTCCTATCTCCCCGGCTTTATGCTTCAGGTCAGCGACAAGTCACAGCAGATGTCGCTGGAGACGCGCCTTGCCTCGAAGGATGAAGGCTCGCTGCGCTATGTCCTTGGCGGCTTTTATTTCTCCGAGGACCAAAGCGCGGTCAATTACTTCTCGCAGGGCAATCTTGCGACCACCCTGTTCAACCCGCAATTGCGCACCCAGAGCATCGCCGGTTTCGGACAGTTGACCTATCTCGTCTCGCCGCGCCTGCGCCTCGTTGCCGGTGGCCGCTACACGCATGAGACCAAGAGCCAGACCACCTCGCTGGCCGCCGGCGGCCTGCCCAATGCGGTCAATCCGCCGCTGGGCGCGCCCTTTACCGGCAACCTGTCGTTCAGCAAGGCAACGTGGAAGGCGGGCGTCGAATTTGACGCCGGGCCGCGCTCGCTCTTGTATGCCAATGTGTCGACCGGCTTCAAGGCAGGCGGCTTCTTTGTGGCCGCCCCGCCCAACAACACTTTTGCCCCGGAAATGCTGACGGCCTATACTCTGGGCAGCAAAAACCGCTTCCTGAGCAATAGGTTGCAGATCAATCTTGAAGCATTTTACTGGGACTACAAGGACCAGCAGATTTCCTTCGTCGGCGGCGTGCCTGCGTCCAACGGCCTTTACACCCAGGGCGGCGTGACGGTGAACGCGGGCAAATCGCGCATCTACGGCACGGAAATCGAGCTGCGCTTTGCTCCGAGCAAGAGCGATCAGTTCGGCGCCACGTTGCAATATCTCAACGGTCGCTACAACAGCCTCAAAACCGCGATATTCTCCAATACGGGTGCTCCTGTGCCGACCGGATGCACCGTGACGAGCAGCCGTCTGGCCAACCCCGGCGTCAATGCCGCACGTTTCTATGATACCGACTGTTCGGGCAAGCCCACCGTCTATTCGCCCAAATGGACGCTCAATCTGGATTATGCCCATACATTCGCGTTGAAGAACGGGATGAAGCTGGTGGCGGGCGCGCGCACCGCGATCAAGTCGGACTTCTATCTGAACGTCAATTTTCAGGAGAACGAGAAGCAGGGTGCCTATCGCATGTCCGATGCCTATCTGACGCTGGAAGGCGTGGACCGGCGTTGGGAACTGACCGGCTTCATCAACAATATCGAGGATCGTGCGGTTCTGGTCCGCGCGGGCAATCGCCCCATTCTCAACGTGTCCTATGGTACGCTGGCCCCGCCGCGCACCTATGGCGTGCGCTTTGGCTATCACTTCTAAGGCGACGCCGGGCTGAAATCGCGGCAGGAGAAATGCCATCTCCTGCCGCGAATTGGCGCTGTCAACGCGCCACAGCGACTTTTAGCGGCAAATTGGGCCGCAACACGATGGCAATCCGCGCCATCACCAGACAGAGCAGCGCCATCAACCACCAGACCGGAGCGAGGTCGGCCAGATGCTGCCGCAGAAATCCGGCCAGCAACGGCAGCAAGGCCGCCAGAACATAACCTCCGCCTTGCACAAAACCGGCAATGGCGCCCGCTTCCTCCGGGGTTTCGCCATGATCCATCGCCACGATGAGCGAGAGCGGAAACAGCGCCCCGATCCCCAGCCCCGCCAGCACCGCCCCCGGCCATGCCATCACCAGCGGCGCCAGCGCCAGACAGAGCATCCCCAGCAACAGCGCGGCAATCGCAGTCAGCAGCGCGGGGCGGCGATCCTGCGTCCGGTCGATCCACAAGGAAACGGCCAAACCGGCGATCACCTCGGCAAAGGTGACCGCGCCCAGCAATCCGCCCGCCCCTTGCGCCGACCATCCCAGTTGCGTGTAAAACGGCGGCAACCATGCCAGCACCAGCGTATAGGCCCCAGTTCCCAGTCCGAAAAAGGCCAACAGCAACCATGCTCGCCGCGAACGATGCAGGGGGAAATGGCCCTTGGTCGCCATCGGCACCGCCACAATCAAACCTGCCGCCCCGCGCCACATCAGCAAGCCCGCCAGAGCAGGCACCCCCCACAGGCCAAGCGCCATCGGCCACCCCCAGGCCTGCGCCAGCCACGGCCCCGCCATGCCCGAAATCAACGCCCCGCCCATGATCGCCGTCGAATAGAGGCCCATCAATCCGGCGGTCCGCCTCCCGGCCTGCAGGCGGATGACGGCGGGCATCAGCGCCTGCACCATGGCAATGCCGATGCCGCCCGAAATGGCCGTAGCCAGCAAAACGCTCGCGCCCGGCCATAATCCGCGCAAACCATCACTGATCAGAATGAGGATCAGGCCCAAGGCAATCCCCCAACGGTCGCCCAAAACATCCCGCATCCGCCCCGCACCCAGCAGGAGCACGCCCATCAGGGCCACGGGCAGCGTGGTCAACAGGCTGGCCCCAGTGTCCGTCAGGCCGGTATCTTGCTGCAGCCTGTCGAGCAGCGGGCCGATCACCGCGATGGAGGGGCGCAGATTGATCCCGACAAGCAGGATCGCGGCCGGAAACATCCAGCCGTAACGGGAACGGTTCATGATGGTCTCCTTGGCGTCGGCCTTGCGAGGCGCGCTTGGATTGGATATATCTCGATGTAGAGATATTTATCTTTACGTCAAGACAGGTGATCGCCGTGGACAGAGCACAGAAAGCCGCCGACCAATGGGCCAGGGAAAGGCCCGACCTAGATACGCAAGCCATGGTGCTGCTGGGCCGCCTGAGCGAGGCCGCCTTGGTGATCGCCCGCGACCGGCTCAACCCCACCTTTGTCGATTTTGGCCTTCAACCGGGCGAGTTCGATGTGCTGGCCACCCTGCGGCGCAGCGGGGAACCCTATGCGCTCACCCCCACCGACCTGTATGAGGCGGCGATGATCTCATCGGGCAGCATGACCAACCGGATCGACCGACTGGAAAAGGCGAGCCTTGTCGCGCGCCGCCCCAACCCGGCCGACAAGCGCGGCACGCTGGTGGCGCTAACCCCGGCGGGGCTGGCGTTGATTGATCAGGCGGTGAGCGCGCATGTCGCCAATCAACAGGCGGCAGTGGCATCCTTGGATGCACGGGAAAGAGAGCAGCTGTCGGCCCTGCTGGCAAAGCTGCTGGCCGGGCAGCAGGGTTGAAGCGGCAAGTCCCCCGTTTGATGGATCCGGGGGCCTATCGCTCCTGCTGCCAGCGGCGATAGCCCAGCACCGCCAGCACCACCATCGCCCCATAGAGCCCCGCCGTCAGCCACAGGGCCTTGAAGGCGAACATGCCGACATAGAGCACATCCACCACGATCCACAGCAGCCAGTTGGCCGCCTGTCGCCGGGCGGTCCAATATTGCGCGACAAGGCTGAAGCTGCTGAGCGCGGCGTCCATCCAGGGCAAAGCCGCATCGGTATAATGGCTGGTGAACCAGCCGATGGCCACCGCGCCCAAGGCGCCCGCCGTCAACCCCGCCGCCGCGTCCCATGCCGGCAGAGGCCGTACCGTGACGCGGCCGTCATGGCGCCGCCCGCGACTCCACGCGAGCCAGCCATAGGCGATGGCCAGACCGAACAGGGCCTGCAACACCATATCGGCATAGAGGCGCACATCGAGGAACAGTTTGAAATAAAGCGCGCAGGCCAAAAGGTTGACGGGCCAGCACAGCATAGCGCGCCGCGCCGTCAACCAGATGCCGAGGAAGCTGACTGCCACCGCGATGATTTCGAGCGGCGACATCAGCTCCCCGCCCCCCGGCGCACATCCGCCAGAAACGCCTGCCCCGCCGCCGAGGCGAACCAATCCGCATGGCCGATCAGATAGCCATCCCAGGCCAGCCCTGCCTGCGCCGGATCATTGAGCAGCCCGGCAAAATAATCGACCTCGGACAGGGCAAATTCGACGTGGACCAGCGGCAGCAGGGCGAGCAGCGTGTCCATATCCTCGAGGCTCAGCGGCCGCACCTCGCCATAGCCTTGGATCAGCCCAATCGCGGCGCCCACATCGCCCTTTATCGGCGCGCCATCGGCCATATCCAGCCATGGGATGGCGCTGCGCTCGATCGCGGTGGCCAGATCGTGGAGCGCGCAGGTCTGCGTCGCCAGACCGAAGTCGAAGATCGTCGCCACCTCGCCCGCCGGGGTCCAGAGCAGGTTCGACGGGTGCCAGTCATTATGAGTCCACAGCAGCGGCTGGGCGGCCAGATCCGGTGAAACCGCGCCAAGCAGAGCGGCCAGTTCCTCCTGCCACGGGCGCCCATGCAGGAATTCCGCCAGCCCGGGCCTTGCCGCGACATAGGCCTGCGCCGCCGCCATCGGATCGCGCGCGGGCAGGATCGTCCAGCCCGCGATCAGCGGATCGACGCCACGCGGCGGGGCGGCAAAATCCTGCGCGGCCCGGTGCAGACCCGCCAGGGCGCGCCCCGCCGCATGGGCATGAGCGGGCGCAAGAAAACCCGTCCACGACGGGCGCTCACGATAGAGGTCAAGGCCGGGCGAGAGGCGGTGCAGTTCATAGGTCCATTCGCCCTGCGCGATGGCGGTCCGGCCCCCCGCCTCCATCAATTCGGGCACAGGCATGCCCGCCCCGCGCAGATGGGCGATGAAGCCATGCTCCTGCGCCAGAGCCTCGGGCGAGCGGAGCGTGCAGTGGTGGCGCTTGAGGATGAACCTGCCCCCCTCGGCCTCGACCAGCGCGGCCGCCGAAAAGGGGCGCGGCGAATGCCATGGCAGCGCGGTCGGGCGCCCCGCCAGCGGGAAATGCGCCAGCACCGCCCCGGCCTCCTCCGGGATGATGGCGGGCCAGACGGGGGCCTCCAGCCCGGTCCCCATACCGTGGACAAGATGCCCATGGACAAGATGCGCCGCGCCGCTCATGCCATCAGAACGCGCGGGCCAGCGTCACCACGAAAGCGCGCCCGCTGCCGATGTAATAGGACGGGGCCGCGCCCGAAATCACCGTGCCACCCCGCCCGGTCGTATCCTGCGCATTCAGGCCCACGCTCTGCACGCCCGAGAGCACGCGCGGATTGGTGATGTTGATCGCATTGACCCGCAGATCGGTGCGCTTGCCATCGATCCATTCGGCCAGATGCACACCCACCGACAGGTCGAGCGTGGCATAGGCGGGGATGCTCTCGTCATTCATGAAGGTGGAATATTGGCGGCCCACATATTTCAGCGCAGTGCTGCCGAACAGGCGCCCGTCGTCATAGGTGCTGCCCACGCCGAACTGGAAGCCGGGGCTGGACACCGCCTGCCTGCCCCTGGTCGGCAGAAAGTCATTGCCCACCGCCAGATCGCTGTCGATCCGCGTATGCAGATATTCGCCCGAGACATAGAGGCTCACCCCCTTGGCCGGGCGCCAGTCGATTTCGCCGTCAATGCCATAGGAAGTCTGGCTGCCCGCGTTGATCGTCGAATAGACCAGAGCGCCGCCGCTGTCGATTATGGTGGACAATTGGCGGTTGCGGAAATGGTAATGGAAACCTGTCAGCGAGAAGGACAGGTTCGGCCCGATATAGCGATAGCCCAGTTCCTGCGACACCGAATATTCGTTTTTCAGCGCGGTCGTGCCCTGCGTGCTGATCGCGCCATAATCATAGGTGTTGTAGAGCGTATATTCATTGGGCGCGCGGAAATTGGTGGTGATATTGGCAAACACCTGCTGGCGATCATCAAGGCGATAATGCAGCGCGGCGCGGGGCAGCGCGGCGAAACTGTCAAAATGCACCCCTGATTGCGGGCCGGGCAGGAAATTGCGCCCGCTGTGCAGCACATCGACGCCCTTGAAGCCCAGATCGGCGGTCAACCGATCCGTGATCGCGATGCTGTCGGCCACAAAAAACGCCTTGGAAATGGTCAGCGTCCGCGCATTTTCATAGGCCAGCAAGCGGCCATCGGCGGTGCGGATGGCGCGGTCCTGATAACCCCATTCGTCGGCCGGTTGGCCATCCGCGCCCACCGAAGTATAGGACTGGATAACCCGGTCATTGCCATAGTCGAACCACACCCCGGCGGTCAGGCGGTGCGCGCCCGCCTGAAACACCAGCTTGGTCACATTGCCGCCGCGAAACTGGTTGCCGGTCCAATTGCCCAGCACCGTGGCCACGCCATTGGCATCCGCGCCGGGCAGCGCGATCGGCTGGGTCAGCGCCTCGGTGCCCAGATAATTGCCGGTGGTCGCCAATTGCGTGCCATAGGGCGAGTTGCCATAGCCCCATTGCAGATAGGTGGTCGTGTCGAGGCTGAGCCGGTCATTGAAGCGCAGATGCACCGGGGCCGAGAGATAGATGTTGCGGAACGGCGCGCGATAGAAACGCCAGTAATTAGTGTCGCCGGTCGTATAGGTCTTGTCGAAATTATACCCGCGCCCATAGGTCTGCCAATCACCCAGCGTCGGGCCGGGATAGGCCGAGGTCTTGGCCGAATTGAATGAGATGGCAAGGCTCGCGCGATTGCCCTCACCCCATTCCTTGAGCAGCTTGGCGTCAATATGGTTGCGCAGATCATAGCCCGCCCCGCGCCAGTTGTCGGCCCGGTTGTTCGAATAGGAGACAAAGGCCCGCACCCCGCTGTTGCCGATCAGGCCGGTGTCGAAGCGGAAAAAGGCTCGCCGTTCATTGTAAGACCCCAGCGAAAGATCGACCAGCGCCCCGCGCTTCTTCGCCGGATCATCCAGGCTGAGCGAGAGCAGCCCGCCCGCCGTGCCCAGCACCGGCGAATCCAGATCAACCGAACCCTGCGCCAATGCCACCTGACGCACATTCTCGGCATCGGCAAATTGCGAGGGATAGGCATAGTAATAGCCGATGTCATTCTGCGGCGCGCCTTCCATCAGCACGCCGATCTCATCCTGCCCCAGACCGCGCATGGTCAGGCTGGAACTGGTCGAGAGGCCATAGGGATCGCTGGAGGACACATTCGCGCCGGGCAGCAGGTTGACCAGTTGAAAGGCGTTGAGCGTGGGGGCCTGCTTGATGATGAAATCGGCGGAAATGGCGCTGATCGCCTTGGGCGCGCTCTGTTCGGGCAGCAGGCCTTCGGGATCGGGATGGCCGATGACGCGGATGGTGTCTGCGGCATTGTCGGCATCGGCGGCATGAGCCTGCACGGGGGCATGCACCGCAAAACCGGCCAGCACCAGCGCGCTGCAACCCATCAAACGCATACGGATCATATTGGCCATAATCGTCTCTCGCACTCAAAAGGGAGAGACAACGGACCGGCCGCCAACCCTCCCTACGCCGGTATCAACCGGATCAGGTTCAGCGGGTCGTGGTCTGCTGACCACCTCTCAGCCGCGCATCAGCGGCCCCCCGGGGATGGGCGCCCTCTAGGCGTTCTTTGCGCCGGTGGGAAGTCCTAAAGCCGCGACCGGGGCCACTGGCGGGTCGGACGGACAGGCCATATAGGTCGGGCATGACAAAGACACCCCGCTTTCATCGCATCGGCATTGTGGGCACAGGCCGCGTGGCGCGCGCACTGGCTCTGGGGCTGGCGGACTGGTCCGACCTGCCGCTGCTGGTCTGGGGACGATCACGCGAGCGGGCCGAGCAGTTGGGGGGCGAGGCAGCGCAGAACATGGCGCAACTGGCCGAAGTCTGCGATGTGATCGCACTGGCCGTGTCGGATGATGCATTGAATAGCGTTGCGGGTGAGCTGGCCGCTGTGTGGCCGGAGCATGGCGCAGGCTTCGTCTTTCACGTCAGCGGGCGCTCCGGTCTGGCCTCGCTCGAAGTACTGGCATTGCGCGGCGCGAAGACGGCGGCGATTCATCCGGCGATGACCTTCACCGGCGATCCTGCGGCCGAGCTGCGCCGCATGGCAGGCGCCCGCTTTGCCGTAACCGCCGCGCAGGTCGAAACCGCCGTCATCGCCCATCGGCTGGTTGCCGCGCTGGGGGGTGTGGCGGTCGATATTGCCGAGGCGCAGCGGCCCCTCTACCACGCCGCCCTATGCCATGCGGCCAATCATCTGGTCACGCTGATGGCCGGGTCGATGGAGGCGCTGGCCAACGCCGGGGTAGCCGATGGCGCGGCGCTGCTGGCGCCGCTGGTGCGGGCCGCGCTGGAGAACAGCCTGACGATGGGTTTCGGCGCGCTCTCCGGCCCTTTGCTGCGCGGAGACAGCGAAACGATCAGCGGCCATCTGACGGCGCTGGAGCGCGATTGTCCCGGCCTGCTCGGGCCCTATCGCGCGATGGGAAGCGCCACGCTCGACGCGCTGGAACACGGCGGAAGAGAAGTGGCCGCTGACATGCGCGCCATGCTGCGCCAAAGTCCTTCGGAATAAGTGGGAAGATTGGCGCGTCGCTGCGGATAGAAAGGGTATTTACACTTAATGATTGTTAAACCAACAATTATTGCCATGGCCGCGCGGCTTTTCAAAGCCCTTCCGATTGTCGAACCCCGAAAGATTTGATAGAACCGCCCCATAAGTTCTGAGGAGAGGCGTATGTCGGTTACGTTTTTTGATCCCGGGGCAGGCAATTACTTCGGATACAAACATCTCTACGTCGTCGACACGCCGATGACGGTTTCCGAACTGATCGATGAAGGCATTCGGGTTCTTGCCGAACGGCGAACCGCCTCCAACCAGCGCAAACGAGGCAAGCTGAACGATCTTGTAGCCTATTATGGCGGCAGCACGAAGCCGGATCAAAACACGCTGATCGTCATGTCCCAAGGCGGACTCCTTGCCTTGGAAGTGGCCGCAACGCAGGCGGCGGCGGGTCTGACCCCCGGACAGACTCGGCAGTTCTGGTTCACGATCAGCAATGCCGCCGTGATACAGGGACGGTTAAACGCCTCCACTCTGGCGGCATCGACCGGCGACGTGAAATTGCGTGTCGGCGTCGATGGAACCGGAGTCTATGTCGATCACTTCGATGACACGCGCAACATGCGCTGGCTGCCCGTTGGCCGAAACGCCACCGACCAGTTGCAGACGATGGCATTTCGGACCACCGATAGCGAATTGCAAAACGCTATCACCCGGCTGCGCCATGTGCCGCCGCCGGGCGTCAAGCTGCCGCCTGCCATCGTCTATGGCGTGCCGGGGCTCGATCTGGGCTTTCTGGACGAATAGCGATGCCTGACCGGGCGGCTTTCTAGGCCGCCTGCTCCGCGCGGATTTGCGCCTCCAGTCGACGGCGGACCTTGAGCGCGCCATTGTCCACCCGCGCGCTGATTTCTGCGGGCAAGGTCACGCCGGATTGAAACACCCGCTCGATGGCCGCGATCGCGGCGCTGTCCTCGGGCTGAATGCGGGTGCCCATGCCCAGATTGATCTGGCCCAGCGCCGGATTGTCGAGCCCGAAATCGCGCGCGGTGATGACGAAATAGCGCAGGGTCGTCGGGCTGGCGGGTGTAATCATGTGGAGGAAATTGCTGGTCCCCAGCCGCCGCCCGCTGACCGCATCATGCACCGCGCCGCCGGTGCGGATCATGGCAGGCCCCAGATATTCGGCATCAAAATGCTGATGCACCGGCCCGTCCTGATCGGGAAACTGCATTTTCAGCAGGGGGTTGATCGGCAGGTTCTCGCCTTTGCGCTGGACCGTCAGACTATGATCCGTCTCGATCACGGCCACCGGGATCTGCGCGACCTTTTCGCCGCCGGGGATGGTCGCGGCATGGATGAAAGTGACATGGCTGAGGTCCAGCAGGTTCTCGATCAGCAAAGTGTAGCGCGCGGCCACTTCACAGACCGGATGCTGTTCCGATGCCCAATCCGGCCGCCCCAGCCCCACCGCGCCCAAATCGGGAAGCAGCGCCGGATCGGCCAGATCGGCCTGCCCGGTCCAGATCCACACCAGATCGCCCTGTTCAGCCACAGGATAGCGCCGCAGGGAGGATTTCTGCGGCACGCCGCTTTGGCTGGGCACCAGCACGCAGCCGCCATCGGCGCCAAAGGTGAAACCATGATAGCCGCATTGCACATGGTCGCCCACCAGCCGCCCCATTTCCAGCGGAAAGGCGCGATGCGGGCAAATGCCTGACAGGGCCACCGCCTCGCCCGCCTCGGTGCGATAGAGCAGCACCCGTTCGCCCAGAATATCGCGGGCCAGGAGGTCGCGCCCCACCTCGGCGGCATAGGCCGCGACCCACCATTGGTTGCGCGGATAGGGTTGATCGACGGTCAGCGGATAGGTTGGCGAGGTCATGGCATTCTCCCGTATGGCACCCTTTGGGGCTTGGGCCTTGTTTGTCATATGACAAAGATATTTGTCAATCGACAAACTCACGCTCTCTTGCGCGCCGCAGGCCGCCAAGGCATGAGGGCGCAATGCCCCGCGCCAAAGCCGCCAACGCCCGCTATGCCAAAACCCGCTATGACGGAGCGGAAAACCGCCGCCTCGTGCTGGAGGCGGCGCTGACCGTCTTTTCCGATCTGGGCTTTGCCGGAGCCAGCACGCGCGCCATTGCTTCGCGCGCCGGGATCGAACAGGGTCATCTGGCCTATTATTTCCCGTCCAAACTGGCGCTGTGGCAACAGGTGATCGAGGCTTTTGCCCGCGAGGGAGAGCTTTATCTGGCCGAGCACCTCACGCCCGACATGCTCCGCGATCCCCGACAGGCGGCGCGGCAAGTGCTGCCCGGCTATCTGCGCAGCTATGCTGAAAATCCGCGCCTGACGCGCCTGATGCTGCAGGAGTTTTCCGTTCTTTCCGAGCGCCACGCATGGGTGGTCGAAACCATCGGCAAGCCGGTGTGGGACAGGCTGCGCCCGTTGTTTCAGGCTCTGGCCGAGGTGGGCGCGCTGGGCCACGCCACACCGGAAATCGCCTATTTCAGCATGATCGGCTCAGCGCTCATTACCTTTGGCAATCCCGACCTGATCGCCGCCATGACCGGGGCCGATCCGCGCGCGCCAAGCTGGATCGAGCGCGCCATTAACCATATGATCGGGCAGATCCTGATCCCGGCCTAAAGCCATTTGCGCCATTTGAACCACAGATAGGGGATAAGCGTCGTCACCAGGCACAGGCCCAAAGCCATGGGATAGCCCCAGGCCCATGACAATTCGGGCATGTTGTGAAAATTCATCCCATAGATCCCGACCACCAGCACCGGCGGAATGCCCGCCACCGAGGCCACCGTCAGCACCTTGACCACATCGTTCTGCTCGATGCTGATCAGGCTGTTGGCGGCGTCCTGAAGAAACTGGGTGCGGGACGACAGGCTCATCTCGAATTCATCGAGCGAGGCTATGTCGTGGATCAGCGACTGAAGCCGGGTGGCCAGATCGTCATCGAGATGGTCCTGGCACCGATCCGCGACAAAGGAGGCCATGCGGCCGATGCTCAAAAACATATAGCGCACTCGCGAGGCCCGGTCATAGGCCCGGCCCAGCTTGATGATCGAATGACGCAGGATCGCGGTTTCCCGGCTCAATCCGCGCGCATCAAGATCAGTGTAGAAAATCGTGCGCGAAACCGAGGCGATCATTTCGGAGACATGCTCAAGCTGATCGGCGGCGCGGTCCACCAGCTCTTCCAGCACCCGCACCAGCACGCCCGCAGGCGTTGGCTCGGGACGCGATTTCAAGGCTTCGGCCGCGATGTCAAAGGCCTTGATATGCGCAAAATGGGTGGTCACCAGCACATCGCCGGTGAGGATGAAGCCGGCCGGCGCCATCACCCACCTTTCCCCTTCCGATGGCGTCATTAGGGGCGCGCTCATGTTCAGCACACCATCGTGGATGCGCAACCGGCTCGAACTCTCGATCTCCTGCAGGGCTTCCAGCGTCGGCACACGAATGCCGTAAAGCTTCTCAATCTCCTGGCATTCGGCCTCGTCGGGTTCGCAAAGATCAATCCATACCCCGCCGATCCCTTCAACCGCTTCGCTCATGATGGTCTTCATCGGGGGCCTTCATCCTGCCATGGCTTTGCGAAAACAACGCCCTAAGTGCCGTATGGCTCCGCGCATCGCAACAATCATGTCAGATCGGGCGCGCGGTCCCCAACAGACCTAGGGCGTCAGCCATCCGCGCGGATTGCTTTGCGCCTGTTGCTGCATGGCCGCCAGCGCCTGCTGCAAGGCTTTGGCGCGGTCGGGATACAGGCCGATGACATTCTGCGATTCGTTGCCCGCGGCCAGATCATACAAGGCCGGACCAATCGGATGCGCCCGCCCGGCTACCCCGCCCATGGGACCATTGTCATCAAACGGCTCGATGAATTTAAAGCGATTGTCCCGCACCGCCACCGGTTTTCCGGTCCATGTGGTCGTGTAGAACAGCGTGTCGCGCACATTGGCCGCCTGCCCCGCCAGCACCGGGCGCAGATCCTTGCCGTCCATCGCCCGGTCGGTGGGCATGGGAATGCCGTTCATACCCAGAATGGTGGGGAACAGATCGACATTCATCGCCATCCCGTCCACCACCGCGCCGGGCCGCGTCACATGGGGCCAGATCACAAAGGCGGGCACGCGCATTCCCCCTTCCCACACCTCACCCTTGCGCCCGCGCAGATTACCTACCGAGCCGTCATAATCGCCGCCATTGTCGCTGGTGACGACCAGAAGCGTGTTTTCCGAAAGGTGCATCTCATCCAGCGCCTTGACGATGCGCCCCACCTGATGGTCCAGATCCTCCACCACATCACCGTAAAGGCCGCCGCTTGACTGGCCGCTGTGCGCCGGATTGGCCACGTGGGGCCAATGGGGGGCGGTAAACGGCACATAGGCGAAGAAGGGGCGATCCCGGTTCTGGCCGATGAAGGAAATGGCCTCGTCGGCAAAGCGCTCGTTCAGCGTTTCCTGCTTGGTCTGCGCGCTGGCCGTATCCACCGTTTGGTTGCGATAGATGGCCAGCGGCTTCATGTCATTGCTGTAATGCACGCCGAAATAGGTCTGGAAACCCAGATCGTTGGGCCTGCTGCCTGCCACATCGCCCAGATGCCATTTGCCAAAGGCGCCCGTGGCATAGCCCGCCTTGCCCATCACCTCGGCCAGCGTAATTTCATCGCGCGGCAAAGCATTGGCCCAGCCCAGCGAGCGGCGCAGCGTGGCCATGGGATGATCGCTGGGGAAGAACACATGATGCGCCGCGCCCGAACGATGCGGCAACCGCCCGGTCAGCAGCGCCGCGCGCGAGGGCGTGCACACCGGAGAGCCGGAATAGGCCTGCGTCAACCGCGCCCCGCGCGCGGCCAGCGCGTCAATATTGGGCGTGCGGATCAGCGTGTTGCCATAGGAGGAGAGATCGCCATAGCCCAGATCGTCGAACAGCAGGACGACGACATTCATCTTCCTGCCATGGGCGGCGGCCTTGGCCACCTGATCGAGATAGGCCTGTTTTTGCGCGGCATGTTCGACCGCCGGTTCGCCCCGCATCGCCGCCGCGCCCACCAGCAGGCGATTGGGCGCCATGGTCAGATTGGCGCTGACCTGTCCGGTGGCGGGCACATCGACCGTTTGGTGCACCGGCGCCAGAAAGGGCACCGAGGCGCTGACCGACATCGCGCCTGCGGGCAGCGTGTCAAAGCGGTAATGCCCCTCGCTGTCGGTCGTGGTTTCGCGCATCAGTTCCGGGATGGTCAGCCGAAGTCCGGCCATCGGCTTGCCATCCGGCCCGGTCACGCTGCCCGCCACCTCGCCCGCCATGGCCGGGGCGGCCCAGAGCAGCGTGAAGGCGAGCGCGAGGCGGCTTGCTTTGCACTTCATCGACATGTCCTTCCTGTTGGGCCGGGCTTAATTGCCCGCAACGTTGACGGGCGTCCGGTCGAACAGATCGCGCCCGGCGCAGGTGAACGACATGGGCTGGGCCAGAGCGACGCCCACATGGCGCTTCCACTCCTCATCCCAGAGCGCCTTGAGCCGGGCGACCTGCTCGGGATATTGCGCGGCCAGATCATGGGCCTCGGAAAAATCCTTGCCCAGATCGAACAATTGCCAATGATCCTGACCATAGGGCGTGTTGCAGCCATGGATGGTGATCGCGCGCCAGTTGCCGTCGGTAATTGCCCGGTTGCCGCGAAGTTCGAAATATTGCGTCCGGCGGCCCGGCGCATCGGGATGGGTCATCGTGGCCAGCACCGAGCGGCCCGCCACCGGCATCTGGCGCACGCCATCGAGGATCGCTTCGAAACCGGTGCCCGCCGCGTCCAGCAGCGTGGGGGCAATATCGATGACATCGACAAATTGCCGCCGGACCGCCCCCGGATCGGGCACATGCGCGGCGGGCCAATGCATGATCATCGGCGTGCGCGTGCCGCCCGAATAGGGCCACAGCTTGTAACGCCGCAGCGGCGTGGTTCCGGCAAAGGCCCATGGCCGGGGATAGGCGGCCTGCGTCTTGACCGTGCCCAGCTCGTCCAACCGCGCGCGCTGTTCGGCAATGGGTATGTGATTGGGCATGTAAAGGCCGTCAAACTCGCCGTCCTGCCCGGCCTCGGCCGCCGCGCCATTGTCGGAGAGCAGCACGACCAGCGTGTTTTCCATCAGGCCAAGCCGGCGCAGCGTGTCCAGCACCCGGCCGATCTGATGGTCGCAATGTTCGATGAAACCGGCATAGACCGCCATATAGCGGGCAAAGACGACCTTCTCGTCCTCGGACAGGTCTTTCCACGCCCGGTCGGCCGCCTCGCGTCCGGGCAGCAGCGTTTCGGGCGGGATGATGCCCATCTTCTTCATACGGGCGAAACGTTCCTCGCGGATGGCGTCCCAGCCTTTTTCATAGACCGCATCATAGGGCTGCGACCATGTGCGCGGCACCTGAATGGGCGCATGAGCGGTGCCAAAGGCCAGGTTGAGGTAGAAAGGCTTGTCTTTGCTCTCGCCGCCCGCATGGCGCTGGATCAGGTCGATCGCGTGGTCGGCCAGATCGGCCGAAAGGTGGTAATCGGCGGGCAAATCGCGTTGCACATAGCCGTTGTTTTCGACCAATTGGGGCTTGTATTGGTCGGTCCAGCCCTTTGGGAAGCCGTAGAAATAGTCAAAACCGCGCTGAAGCGGCCAGTTTTCACGCGGGCCGTTGGGGCCAAGGTGATCCAGCGGGATCAGGTGCCATTTGCCCACCGCCCAGGTGGCATAGCCCTGTCGCTGCAACACCTGCGCCATGGTCTGGGCATTGGCGGGCAGGCGGAACATGCCCGGAATGCGCGGATCATCATGCATCGGCCCGGCCACATCAGGCACATCGGGCATGTTGACCGAATGACTGTTGCGCCCCGTCATCAGCGCAGCGCGGGTTGATGCACACACTGCCTTGGTATCAAACCTTGCATAGCGTAATCCGCCCGCGGCCAGACTGTCCATCGCCGGGGTGCGGATTTCGGCGCCAAAGCAGCCAAGATCGGAATAGCCCACATCGTCGAGCACAATGGTCACGATGTTGGGGCGCGTGCGCCCGCTGGCGGCCTGAATACGCGATGCGCCCGCAAGGGCCGTGGCTGCCAGCAGGGTGGCAGCAAAACGCCGACGAGTGAGGTTCATAAAACGGGGATTTCCATATGACGCCGGAAGGGGCCCATGAAGAGGGGTGGCCCCCTTCCGACAAGGGAAGGGATCAGAAGCGGACAGCAGCCTCCACCCCGACGGTGCGGAACGCGTCGGTGGTCAGCAACTGGGTATAGCCAGCGCCGGTGGAGGAGGTGTCGAGGTATCCGGTCCCCATACTGGTGACGAAATGCTGGTTGCCCAGATTCTTGCCCCAAACCGTCAGGCGATAGCGGCGATCCTGCGTCTCAAGGCTGAGCGAGCCGTTGAGCAGGCCATAGCCGCCCTGAACCGTGTTGGGGTCGGAATAGGCAAAGAACACCGACGAGCGATAGGTATAGCCCAGATTGGCCTTGGCGCGCAGATTATCGCCAATGTCGCGCGTGTAGTCGGCGCCCAGCGTGAAGGCCCATTTGGGCGCATTGGCCAGCGATTGACCCGACACGTTCTGCTGGCCGCTGACACAGCCCAGCGCTGCCGTCTGGCCCGGATAGCACGAGATGATGAAGCCATCGACCTTGGTTTCGGTATAGGCCACATTGCTCGACAGGTTGAGGCCGGGCGCGGCACGCACCGAGGCTTCAAGCTCCACGCCGTTCGAGGTCAGCTTGCCCGCATTCGACAGGGTGAAGGTGGACAGCAGCGCGTTGAAGGTCTGGGCCTGAAAGTTCTCAAATGTCTCGTGAAAACCTGTGACGTTGAAAGTCAGCTTGCGGTCAAACATCTGCGTGCGCAGACCCACTTCCAGATTGCGGGCGATTTCCGGCTTCAGGATCGCCTGACCCGAATTCACGACGGCTGCGTTCAGGTTGTTGAGCATGTTGATGGCCGGGCCCTTGTACCCGCGGGTATAGGTGACATAGGCCATGACATCGCGCGAGATCTTGTAATCCGCGCCCAGCTTGTAGCTGAAATCGCGGTTGGCAAAATGCAGCGGCGGCGACAGATAGGCCGCCCCGCTCTGCCCCGGACCGGCGGCGCCGGGCATGTTGTAGCGGTTGAAATTGGCGGTGGCGTCTTCAGCCGTATAGCGGAAGCCGCCGATCAGCGAGAGCGCGTCGGTGGCATGGAAGGTCAACTGGCCAAAGGCGGCGCCATTGTTGCTCTTGATGCCGCGATCAACCTGCGCGCCCAGAAACTGGCCCGGGGGCAGAGCCGTCGGGCCGTTGCCCGCAACCTGCGTGGTGGTCTTGAGATCCTGCCAGAAATAATAGAGGCCCAGCACATATTCCAGACGCTGATGCGCAGGCGAGGTCAGGCGCAATTCCTGCGTGAACTGCTTCTGGTTCTGAAGCGCGTTGTTGAGGTCATAGATGTTGATCTGCGTGCCATCGAGGTCATTGTTGTCAAAGCTCTTGAAGGTGCGATAGGCCGAAATGGCCGTCAGCGTCTGACCCAGCACCTTGGTATTGAATTCGGCCGAAACGCCGTTCGCGCTCTGGTTGCCGAACGTGTCACCGTTGATGTTCACCGTGCGGTTGATGGGGCCAAGCTGTTGCCCGGCGGTCAACTGGGTGCGGGTCTGGCCGGTGTAATAGGTGGTGGTGGGCAGGATCGAGCGGATGGTCGAGACGCAGCAGCGTCGGTCGTTCTTCGAATAGTCGCCGATGATATAGAGCGAGGTGTCGCTGTCCGGCTCCCACAACAGTTTGCCGCGCAGGCCCCAGCCGTTGGTGTTGTTCAGGTTCTGGCCGTTGTAGAGATTGGTGATGACGCCATCGGCGGTCGAACGAAAGCCCGACACACGCATCGCCAAACGGCCCTGGTCCAGCACAACGGACGCCGAACCCTTGATGCGCAGGTCATTGTACGAGCCATAGCTGACGGCGGCATCGAGAGTGTTCTTGGTCAGATTGGGCTTTTCGGTGACCAGATTGATTGCGCCCGCGCTGGCGTTCTTGCCAAACAGCGTGCCCTGCGGCCCGCGCAGCACTTCGACCCGGTTGATGTCGCTGAAATCGAAGAAAGAGGCGGCCGAGCGGCCGATCACCACCCCGTCGATCACGGTCGAAACCGAAGGCTCGACGCCATCGGAGAAGTTGAGCGTGCCGATACCGCGCACCGAAACGCCCTGCCCGCGGGTGTTGGCGCTGTTGGTGAAATTCACCGAAGGGGCGATCTGGGCAAGCTGGTCGATACCGGCCACGCGGTTGTTGATCAGCGCGGCCGAGGAAAGCACCGAGACCGAGACAGGAACATCCTGAAGGTTCTGTTCGCGCTTTTGCGCGGTCACGATGATTTCGCCATTGTCGGCGGGCGCCTGGGCGGTTTGCGCCTGTGCGGCGCAACCGATGGTCAGCGCGATGGCGCTGGTAAAGACGCAAAGCGCCTTGCTGTGGCGTTGCATATATCCCCTCCTGTTGCGTCGGTCCTTTGCAGACCGACTGCTTGTGTAATTCGTTTCGCGCGTTGCCCCCGGTGTCCGGGAAGAGACTCATGACAAGGTTGTCTTGCGCTAAGACAACATTGTCTCGGACCGATGGCAAGTCAAGTCAGAGCGCTCTAAAAACACGTCCGGAGACTTTTGCCGGCGGTCCGACGCTGGATTCAAACGCTGGAAACGCACCTCATCCAAAGATGGGCAGCGGAAGTATTTCCAATGTTTTTCAGATTTTTGATGGATGCCTCACCCCCCTCTCCGGGCCCATCCATCCATTCGTATGCGACCATGCCCTTGGCGAAAAGCAGAGCCATTAATAAAGCGCCGTTCCTGGCAGGCCCGCAAAGCAGGCGTCGGGCGGAGCCGAAAGAAGGGGGCTCCGCCCGACAAGGGGCGCCGGAAGGGAAAACATCCCCTCCGGACGGTATGGATCAGAAGCGGGCGCCGAAGGTGGCGCCGAAGTAACGATTGGCGTCCTTGTTGACAAAGGCGGTCAGATCGTTGGCATTGGTGGCGCTGGCCAGCAGGCTGGTATGTGCCATCGACGAATAGTAGTTCTGGTTAAGCAGGTTACGCACAAAGACCGTGAAGGTGTAGTGCTTGTCCGGCCCCTGCACGCCGATGCTGGCATCGACCATCGCATAGGGCTTTTGCGTCAGCATCGGGTCCTGCGAAATGTCGAAGATCTGGCGGCTTTGATAATTGACGCTGAACTGGCCGAAACCGGTCAGATTGGTGCCCGGGATATCGGCCTCATAGCGCGGCGACACCATGATACGCCATTCGGGCGCATAGGGCAGACGGCCATTGACGATATTCTGCTGGCCCGTGCCCGAACCATAGCAGGTGTTGGCGGGCGGCGTGCCGCCGATGGGAACCACATAGAGGCTCGCCTGATTTTGCAAAGCGCAGCTCAAGCCGTCGGCCGTGATCGTCGATTTGGCATAGGTCACGCCAAAGCCCACCGAGAACTGGTTCGAGGGGCGCAGCGTGCCTTCGATTTCAAAGCCTTTGGTGGTCGACTTGCCCGCATTGGTCTGAGCAAAGGCGGGTGCCGAGGGCGTGCCGACATTGGCCAGAACCTGAAGGTTGGTGTAATTCGACAGGAAGGCGGCGAAAGTGACGCTCAGCAGATTGTCGCGCGTGCGGCCCTTGAAGCCCACTTCAAACGCATTGACATATTCGGGCAGCACCGGGGTCTGGGTGGCGAAATTGGTCGCCGGTTCGGTGTTGAAGCCATAGCCCTTATAGCCGCGGGTGAAGCTGGCATAGGTCTGGGCATTGCGGCTGAATTCGTACTTGGCGCCGACCTTGCCCGTAAGCGCGGTGTCGGATGCCGAGCGATAACCCGAAATCGCGCCAAAGCCCGGGATCGCCGCATCAGTGGGATATTGCGGCGCGGGGCCATAGCGTACGCCGTCAACCGAGGTCTTCTCACGCTGGAGACGGGCGCCGCCCAGCAGTTTCAGATTGCCGACCACGCGATATTCAAGCTGACCGAAGGCCGAGACGCTCTCCGACTTGTTATAGGCGTGCGAGAAGACCGAACGATAGGTCGGCGCAGCGCAGACATCACCCAGCGTACCGGTGCTGCAAAGCGCCTGGCGACGCAGGAAATCGCGCGTTACCGAAGTATTGGCATAGAACACACCGGCCACATAGGTCAGATCACTCTTGCCGTTCGAGCCAATGCGCAATTCCTGCGAAAAGCTGCTCAGACCGATGGTGCCGCCATTCTGATTGAACTGGGCAATGCCGCCTGTATAGACCGGCAGTGGATTGTTGATGCGATCGACGACGTTGTTCGCATCATTCTCATAATGCTGATAGGCCGTGATCGAAGTGACCGTCGCGCCGCCCAGATCGAGATTGCCTTCAAGCGAAAGCGTGTACTGGCTTTCGCTGTTGAAGGAATCGGAATCGTCGATGATCCGGCGGTTCGTGGGCGATGCCGTGATGCCGGGCGAAAGCGCGATAACTGCGGGCGTCGCCGTCTGCACCGCCACCGACTGACAGCACAGCGCATTGCTCTTGCGATAGTCGGCGCTGGCCAGGAAGTTCAGGTTTTCCGTGGCATCCCACAACAGTTTGCCGCGCACGCCCCAAGACTTGCTGCCATTGACATTGCGCCTGGTGGCCACGTTATAGATATAGCCGTCGACATCATTGTAATAGGCGCTGATGCGGGCGGCGACCGTCTCGGACAAGGGACCGGAAACCGTGCCCTTCACGCGGTATTCGCCCTTTTCGGCGATGGTGGCTTCTATCGAGGCGGTGGGCTTGCGGCTGGGCTTGGCGGTGATCACGCTGACCACGCCGGCGGTGGCGTTCTTGCCGAACAGCGTGCCCTGCGGGCCCCGCAGCACTTCGATGCGCTCAATATCGGCGAAATCGGAAAATCCCTGCGTCGCGCGGGCCGCAACGACCCCGTCGACAACGGTGGAGACCGAAGCCTCGACGCCAAGGCTGAAGAGCTGCGAACCGACGCCGCGAATGCGGAAACCATTGGACTGCGAGCCCTGCCCTTGCTGGAATGTCAGCGAGGGGACCGCGCGGGACAGCGAGGCGGTATCATTGATCTGCGCCCGGGCCAGACTGTCGGCGGTGACGGCAGACACGGCGACCGGCACATCCTGCAGGCGTTCGGCGCGTTTCTGCGCGGTGACGACGATTTCGCCCGGCGCCGTCGGGACCGCTCCGTCGGCCGTCTGGGCGATGGCAGGTGCGCAAATGGCCATGGTGGCAACGCCCGTCATCAGGGCGCAAAGAGTCCTCAACATTACAACTCCCCCTTGTGGTTATGGCCGGATGCATAGCGAAGGCGGATCGGGAGTCAAATAAATACCAACGCTATCCCTTTACGAATACGATTGAAGGAGTTCCGATGCAGGTCAGAACAATATTTCCTATTATATGGATTTATATATATGTTTTTAAAATATTAAGTTGACATTCGGAAATCGATTCCATCGCTAGAATCCGAGGAAATTACCCACCCCTCGCCCCGCTCCCCCACCACGACCCCAGCCGCGCCCTTCAAGGGCAAAGCAACCGAAATCAACGGATAGGATCAAAGAATCCCGCTATATCAGCACTGCAACAACACCCCGCCATCAGGAGCGGCGAAATCGCAATCGCTTGCATGAATGTATAATACAAACGATAGCATTTTATTGACACGCCGCCCTCATTGTTTAATCTCGTTAAAAAATTGGAGAGGACTCGGGGGAAGGGCGCCGCATCAATCGCCCGGCCTCCCCAACAGGGATCATCGTGCGATGACGCTTATCAGACAGGTGCTTTTGAACACCGCCGCAACTCTTGCGTCGATTTCCATGCTGGCCCAGATACCTGCCGCCCAGGCACAGACAGTCGCCAAGCCGACGGCCGCCGCGCCCGGGGAGCGAACCGCCCCGACCCAAGAACCGCGCAACATCATTTTCGTTCTGGTGGATGATCTGCGCTATGACATGATGGGTTTTCTCAACCCCGGCCTCAAAACGCCGAATATCGACTTTCTGGCGCGAAACGGCGTCTATTTCAAAAACGCCGCCGTCACCTCATCGCTCTGTTCGCCCAGCCGCGCGACGATCCTGACCGGGGAATCCGTCCGTAATCATCGCGTTGTGGACAATAACGACTCCTCCGAGGACGGCCTGACCTTCTTCCCGTCCTATTTGCAGAAGGCCGGGTACAACACCGCCTTTTTCGGCAAATGGCATATGGGGTGGGACAATGACAAACCCCGCCCCGGCTTCGATCACTGGGTCGCCTTCAAGGGGCAAGGCACCTATTTCCCCACCGAGCAACTCTCACCTGCCGCCATTGCCGCCGGGGAGCGCCAGACACTGAATGTCGATGGCCGGTCCGTGCCTCGCAAGGGCTATATCACCGATGAGCTGACCGATTATGCGATGGATTGGCTTGAGCATGGGCGGGATCCCAAGAAACCCTTCTTCCTCTATCTGAGCCACAAGGCGGTCCATTCCGAGGCCACCCCGCCCGAACGCTATGCCCATCAATATGACGGGATGAAGATCGATCTGCCCGACACCATGGCCAACATCCCCGAGAACAACAGGGGCAAGCCGATGTGGGTTCAGGACCAGCGCAACAGTTGGCATGGCGCGGATTTTCCCTTTGCCACAAACCAGTCCCTGTCGGACATGACGCGCAGCATCTATCGCACGCTGAGCCCGATTGATGACAGTCTGGGCCGGATCATAGCGTATCTGAAACGGGCCAAGCTGGATCGGAATACCATGATCGTGTTCTACAGCGACAATGGCTATCTGATCGGCGACCATGGGCTGACCGACAAGCGCAATGCCTATGAACCTTCGGTGCGGGTGCCCATGGTCGTCTATGCGCCCAACCTTGCCCCCAAGGGCGCGGTGAATGAAGCGCGCGTGCGCAATCTGGATCTGGCCCCGACTTTCCTCGACATGGCCGGTCTTGCCAAACCGGCGCAGATGGAGGGCGACAGCTGGCTTTCCCTGATCCAGGGCAGGCAATCGTCCAGAGACTGGAACGCCACCCATGATTTCATTTATGAATATTACTGGGAATGGACCGTGCCCTTCACCCCCACGACCTTTGCCATCGAACGCAACCGCGTGAAATACATCCAGTATTACGGCGTTTGGGATACAGAGGAAGTCTATGATCTGAACAAGGATCCCGACGAGCGGGTCAATCTGGTCAACGATCCGGCCTATAAGGACATCAAGATCACGCTGCGTTCAACGTTGTATCAGAAACTGGCCAATGCGTCGGGGCGGCACGACATTCCTTTTACGGCCAAACTCGGCCCCGGCGTGCTGCAAAGGGACAGGAACGGCGCCCATCGGGCCGATTTCCCGGCCTCATGGTATGTCCAGCCCGACCTGCCCACCCGGTTTGACGGATACCGCCCGGAAAAATGATCCGCCCTCGGGCCTGAGGGGGGCTTAGCCCCCCTTGAACGAAACCAGTCGCACGCCGAAAGGCTCGAGCGCCGGATGCTCCCCGTCCACCGCCGCGCCCGGCTTGGTGGTCATCAGCGTGCGGCTCAAAGTCGGCCGATGGCCCGACCAACCGCTGATCTCAAGCGTCTGCGGCTGAGCGCTCATGTTGAGCAGAACCAGCACGCCATTGCCGCCCGCATCGCGCCGGGCATAGGCGAGCACCTCGGAATTGCCGGATTCCAGAGGGACATAGGCCCCGCTGCGCATGGCCGCATTCGTCTTGCGCAGTTGCAGCAGGCGGGCATACCAATGATAGAGCGATCCCGCATCGGCCCGCTGGCGGGCGACATTGACCGTCGCGGCCGAGCGCCCAACCGGCAGCCAAGGATCGCCGGTGGTAAAGCCTGCTTCCTTGCCCGCGCTCCATTGCATGGGCGAGCGTTCGGGGTCGCGGTTGTCGGCTACCTTGCGCTTGGGGCCAAGGGGAATGTCGCGCAGTTCATCGGGCGCCAGATCGGGCATACCGATCTCCTCGCCGTAATACATCAGCGCCGTGCCGCGCAGGGTCAACGTCATGGCCGAAGTGATCCGGGCGATCCGGTCATTATGCAGGCCATCGCCAAAACGGGACCATTGGCGCGGGGTGTCATGGTTGCTGAAATGGAAAACCGGGGGAAAGCCATCGAGCTTCAGCTCCGCCTCGTCAATCCGCGCCTTGAAGGTCGATGCGTTGAGACTGGTCACATCCTTGTACAGGAAATCCATCGGCAGATTGATCTCGTCGCCCTTTGCGCCATAAACCCGGCGCAGATCGGCAATCGAGGAAATCGCATTTTCGCCCAGCAGCACCCGATCGCCGGGGAAACTGTCCACCACCTTGCGCAGGCCCCGCAAGGCCGCGCGCGTGGCGGGCAGATTGCTGTTATACGGCTTGAGGCCGACCGGCGCCCCCGATTTCACATCGGGATCCTGAGGCCAATTGGTATCCTCGAACAGATAGGGCGTCGCATCGAGGCGGAAGCCGCTGGCCCCGTGTCGCAGCCAGAAGCGGGCCACATCATACATCGCCTTTTGCAGCTCCGGATTGGCCCAGTTGAGATCGGGCTGTTCCTTCAAAAAGACGTGATAATAATATTGGCCGGTCGGCTTGTCATATTCCCATGTCGATCCGCCAAAAATCGACTCCCAATTGGTGGGCGGGCCGCCATTGGGCGCCGGATCATGCCAGACATACCAGTCGCGCTTGGGATTGCTGCGCGATGATCGCGATTCCTTGAACCACGGATTCTGGTCCGAGGAATGGTTGAGCACCAGATCGACCATCACGCGAATGCCGCGCTTGCGCGCCTCGCGGGTCAGCCGGTCCCAGTCAGCCATCGTGCCATATTCGCGCGCCACGGCGGTATAATCGGACACGTCATAGCCGAAATCGGCATTGGGCGAGGGGAAGAAAGGCGTCAGCCAAATGGCGTCAACCCCAAGCTCCTTGAGATAATCGAGCCGCTGCGTCACGCCATTGAGATCGCCGATCCCGTCGCCATTGCTGTCCTGAAAGCTGCGGGGATAGATTTCATAAATGACGGCATGGGTCCACCATGGCTCCGCCTTTACGGCCGCCTTCTCCGTCTGCGCGGCAGGGGCCGGTTGGGCGGCCTGCACCGGAAAGGCGCTCAGGGCCAGCACGGTGCCCAGCGCTGCGGTGAGTGCAAATTTGCCGATTTTCGGGGTTCTCATGCTGCCACCTTCTTCATTTGGGCAAGGGCATCGCCATGCGACGGGAAATTGAGACTGCATCCATCCAGAAACCGCGCCAGATCGCGGGACCGGTAAAAATCGACATCCTCGCGCTGCACCTCGGCCAGCGGCGGGAACGCGCCATAACCGGCCAGCAGGCAATGCCATGAAGCGCTGTTGAAATGGCTCAGGCCCGGCTGCCGGGCGAGCAGCGCTGCCAGATCGCCCCGGCGAAACCACGTATCGAGGATCTGGAGCAGCGGATCGGACAGATCATCATTGTTGCGATTGGCGCGCCAATAGTCGCTGTCATCGCGCGTATTCAGCTTGTAATGGGCGACAATATAGTCGCGCACCCGCTCCACGCGGTCGGTGATGACGGCGTTGAAGACATCGCGATATTGCGGCGTGAAACTGCCCCGCTCCAGATGATCCATGAACAGATCGACGGTGTTGAGCACCAGATGCAGCGCGGTGGCCTCGAGAGGCTCGACAAATCCCTGCGCCAGGCCGACGGCAAGGCAGTTCTGCTCCCAGTGCCGGGCAAGCTGGCCGGTGTGAAAACTGAGGTGGCGCGCCTCAACCGGGCTGTCGAGCATCCCGAGAGCGGCGCGCAATTCCTGCTCTGCGGCATCGGCGGACAGGAAATCCCTGCTGAAGACATAGCCGTTGCCGTTGCGGTTGGTCAGCGGGATCGACCATGCCCAGCCATGGGAAAGCGCGGTCGCCGTGGTTTCTACCGGGATCAACGCAGCGGAGGGCGTGGGCAGCACCACAGCGGCATCGTTGAACAGATTGGAGCGAAAGCTGACAAACGGCACATCAAGCGCGCCGCGCATCAGCAAGGCGGCAAAGCCTGAGCAATCGACGAAATAATCCGCCTCGATCCGCCCGGCCCGGTCGGTCATCACCGCCGCAATCGCGCCGCGATCATCGCGGATAATGTCCTGCACCTGCGCCTGATGATGCGTCACCCCGCGCGCCGTGGCGCAATCGCGCAGAAACCGGCCCAACAATCCTGCGTCGAAATGATAGCCATATTCCATGCGGAACGGGAAATGGGCGGGCGCGAGCGGCGCCTTGCCCTGCGCGGCCAACACCCCGCCCAGCAGGAAATCGTCCGGCGCGGTCGGCACATCCAGCCCCAGCCTGCGATTGCCGCAATTGAGGGTAAAGGCTTCCTCGGTATGCAGATCGAGCTGGGTCAGGAAAGGGTGGCTGTATTGCGCCACGCCCGAGGCCGGGCTCCAGCCCCGAAAGCGAATGCTGGCCTTATAGGTCGCACAGCAGGCGGGCATCCATTCGTCCTCGGCAATACCCAGAACCTCGAAAAACCGCTTGAGCGTGGGAGTCGATCCCTCGCCCACGCCGATGGTGGCGATCTCGGGCGCTTCGACCAGCGTGATCTGCGCCCCCTGCCCGCCCCAGCGATGGGCCAGCAGATTGGCGGTCATCCAGCCTGCCGTGCCCCCGCCGATGATCGCGATGCGCAAGCTCATGCCGGTTGGCCCAGACAGCGTTGCAGATAGTCGTCATGGCTGGGCAACTGATCGAGCGGGCGGGCTTTCAATTGCGCCAACTGGGCCAATTGCCGGCGCAATTGCTCCTCGGACGGGCCATCGGCCAGCGGGTGATAATCGGCGGGCAAAATGCCCTGCCCCATCAACACCTGCACCCAGGACGGCTCCATGAAAATGTCATACTGATCCTGAACCAGCGTGCCATTGGCCGAAAACAGAGCGATCTTGCGCGCCAGCCTTTCGGGCACCTCCATCTGGCGAAGGTCGCGCCAGAAGGCGGAATCGCGGCGTTGATTGGCGTGGTAATGCAGGATGATGAAATCGCGGATCAGCTCCATCTCGATCTGCGATTGCCGGTTATATTCCCCGATCAGATCGGCTGTGATCCCGTCATGCGGAAACAGGTGCAGCAGGCGCGTGATCGCCGACTGGATCAGATAGATGCTGGTGGATTCAAGCGGTTCGAGAAAGCCGCTGGACAGGCCGATGGCCACGACATTGCGGTTCCATTGGCGGCGCGCGCGGCCGGTGCGGAAATGGATGATGCGCGGCTCGTCCAACGCTGGCGTTTCCAGATGGCCCAGCAACACCTGCGCGGCCTCATCGTCGCTGCAAAAGCGGCTGGAATAGACCAGCCCGTTGCCGTTGCGATGCTGCAGCGGGATCTGCCATTGCCAGCCCGCGCCATGGGCAATCGAGCGGGTGAAGGGGGCGGTTTGCGCATGGCGCTGAGACGGCACCGCCATCGCGCGATCACAGGGCAGCCAGTGGCTCCAATCCTCATAGCCGGTGCCCAATTGCTGCTGAATCAGCACGCCCCGGCCGCCCGAGCAGTCGATGAACAGATCGCCCGCCACCTGTCGCCCGTCGGCCAGCACCAGCGCCATGATGTCGCCCACCCCAGCGGCGCGCTGAACATCGCGGACCTTGCCTTCGGTACGCACCACGCCAAGTTTTTCGGAATAGCGACGCAGGAATTGACCATAGAGGCCGGAATCGAAGTGATAGGCATAGGGCATGTCCCAGATGGGATCATTGCCGGTGGTGGGCGCGAATTTGCCGCCTCGCGCGCACAGGTAATTGAGGTCGAAATCCCAATAGCTGCCTTCGATCCCCAATTGGCGGGCGCGGGTCCAGAAATGGTGAAACGAGCAGAAGGGCAGATTGCGCCCTGCCGCGCCAAAGGTGTGATAATAGCTCTCGCCAATCGCGCCCCAGTTTTCAAACCGGATCGCCAGCTTGATCGTCGCCTTGGTTTCGCGCAGAAATTCCGCCTCGTCGATGCCCAGCACGGCATTGACCTGCTGGATCGGCGGGATGGTCGCCTCGCCAACGCCGATAATGCCGATGTCATCGGATTCGACCAGTTCGATGGCGATCTTGCGCTCTTGTGTGGTTGCACCCAGGACCTTGGCCAACAAGGCGGCCGTCATCCAGCCGGCTGTGCCGCCTCCCAGAATGACCACCTTGCGGATCGGTCGGGTCACGTTTGCATCCTCTTGTGTTTTGGTCATGGGCGCCCTCCCCGCCCGTTGGGGCGAGCGGGGAGAACTATCATGAACAAGGCCCGGTACGAACAAGGCCCTGTCAGAACGGCCCCGTTCAGAAGAACGAGTAGGTCAGGTTGAGCAGGAAGTTGCGCCCGAAGGTTTCCACCCGCGTGACCAGCCCGCTGGCCGTGTCGGTATAGGTATCCTTCTGGTCGGTCAGATTCTGCGCCTGAACCGAGACTCGCAGTCCCTTGAGATAGGCAATGTTGGTCTGTTTGAAATCAAAGCCGATCTGGGCATCGACCAGCGTTTGCCCCGCCCGGTTGACCGGCGAGATCGTGTTCGAACCGCCACGGTCCTCCGACAGCCATTTCGAGCGATTGTTGATCGAGGCGCGGGCCGAGAAGCCGCCCTTTTCAAAGAAGCCGGTGAGCTGGAACACCTGTTTGGACAGGCCCGGCACATCGGTGCCATCATTCAGCCCGCCATCGGTGAAGGCCGCTCCGCCCACGATGCCGAAGCCGTCAAGCGCATGGATGAACCGGCCAAAGGGCAGGCTGGCCTGAATTTCGATGCCTTTGACCTCGCCCTTCAATCCGCCGGTATAGGTGGTGTTCAGCCCCTTGAACGTGGCGGGCGTATAGATGGTCGAGCCATTGCTGCTGACCGCCTGATGATAGCCGGGGATATAGAACTGGGTGAAATCGCGCACCGTGGTGGTGGCCACGTTCCAGTTGACCAGATCCTTGTAGAAGGCCGAGATCGAGATGAACCCGTCGCGGGCAAAGTAATATTCATAGGAGGCGTCGAACTGGTTGGCCTCATAGGGGCGCAATTGGGCATTGCCCGATGTCGACACCCATGGGCCAAGCCCCGGATCGGTGTTGGTCACATTGGCCACATTGTTGCGGAATTTCACCGAGGAGCCGGGGTTCAGATAGTCGATGCGCGGGCGGCTGATGACCTTGGAGGCGGCAAAGCGGAGCGTATGCCCGCTGCCCAGATCAAAGTTCAGGTTCAGGCTGGGCAGGACGCGGGCGTAATTGGCCCCATCGTTGATCGGCGTGGCGATATCGAGCTGGTTCGAGCCGATCACCGAGTTGAAGCCCGAGGCGCGCTGGCTGGTGATAACGCCTTGCAGCCCGACATTGCCGAACATACGGACGCCGCCGAACTCCTTCTCGAAATCGGCCTTGATGAAGGGCTGCCACACCTTTTCGCGGATCGTATAGGTATCGCCCATACGGTCGGGTTCAAGGCTGGCCGCGTCATAGCGGGTGTAGAAATTGCTGTTGATCAGCCCCAGCGCATCATAGGCCACCACATTACCCAGACCCGCCCAGTTCACATCGGCCACACCGCGCCGCGCCGAAGAGGGAATGGCGCCATCCAGCGGATAGGTGCTGGCGGTCAGGAAGTAGCCCTGATTGACCTTCGACTTCTTGTGGTCGGAATAGCGCACGCCCAGATTGACATGCTTGATGAAGGAATCCTCATAATCCTTCTGCACCGCAAAGCGCAGGGAATCGAGGTTTTCATCAAAGATCGCGGTGTTGAGGAAGCCGTCCTGCGCCTGGGCAAAGCCGATCGGCTGACCGCCCGCACCGATCACGGCGGTCTGGTTCAGCGCCGCGATGGGCGACAGGCTGCCGCCCCATGATTGCGGCCCGGCCAGGCGCACGGTGTTGTAATTGTCATAGGTCTGCGAATTGTTCGAGAAGGTCAGGCCATTGTCGCCATAATTGTAGGTGCGGATATTGTTCGGCCCCTGGGTGGTCAGGCCCGCGCGGCCAAGGCCCGAATAGCTCTCGGCCCGCGTGTCGCGCTTGGTGCTCTCGGAATGGGCGACATCAAGCGAGAGATGCAGATCGGACGCCGGATCATATTTCAGATTGCCGCCAAAGCTCTTGAGCTTGCCCCGCTTGTCCAGCGGATCGGTGCGCAGGACCGAATTGAAACCGGTGGTGCGCGCCGAGGTGATGGCGGTGGCGTTCGAGGAAATCACCGTGCTGCCGTCCGGGGCAATCGGCAGGGCTTCGATAAAGCCGCGCGAAATGCCCTGGTCGGCAAAGTTGATGTAGAGCGCATCAACCATCGCGGTGAAATTTTCGGCAGGCTTGAATTCGATCACGCCCGCCAGCGTGTCGCGCTTGAGCACGCGCGAGCGCGAGGAGATGTCGATCCCGGCCGGGGCATATTTGCCCGCATTGGCGCCCGAGGTAATCGCCCCCTTGTCATAGCCCCAAACGCTGAAATACTGATCCTGCGTGGGCGAGGAGGTGGTGGCCGCCGTCAGCGCAACGCCGATCGTGTCATTGGCAAATTTGTCGCTGAACGACAGGGCGACGCGATAGCCCTGATCCTTGAAATCGGGGTTCTTCGACTTCTGGCCATTCTGTTCAAACGTGCCGTTCACCACCAGCGTGCGCTTGTGCTCAAGCGGATGGATCGTGCGCATGTCCACCGTGCCGCCCACGCCCATCGCCGTCAGGTCGGCATTGGGGGTCTTGTACACCACGGCGGTGTCGATGATTTCGGACGGATAGAGGTCATATTCCACACCGCGATTGTCGCCGATGCCGATCAATTCGCGGCCGTTCATCGTGGTGCCCACAAAATCCTCGCGGAAGCCGCGCACCGAAATGCCGCTGACGCGCCCGGCGCGGCGTTCACCGGCCAAACCTGCAAGGCGGCCCAGCGAATCCGCCACGCTCGATTGCGGCAATTTGCCGATGTCTTCGGACGAAAGCGCCTCGATCACCCCGGCGCTCTTCTGCTTGACGGCCTGGGCGCGTTCAAGGCTGGCGCGCATCCCGGTGACAACGATATCGGCAGTGGCGGCGGCCGGTTGGGGCGCGGCCTGAGGAGCGGTTTGCGCAAATGCGGGGCCATGGCTCATCAGCGCGATGATCGCGGTGGAGCAGGCAAGACTCTTCTGTAACTTCATGAGTTTGGTTCCCTCCCTGGACGTGTCTGGCAGATCGCAGTCTGGCCGCCAGCCTTCGTTCGACGACAATCTTGAGACTTTACGCAATCGGTTGCAATGGGTAGGCGTTCCGTTTGCATATGCAAATTTTACGCACTCTGTCCGCCCCGCCAACATCGAGGCATAAGCACGCGATGAACAAAGTTTCCGTCCTCTCTGCCTCTGATCGCCAACAATCGCTTCAAGCGGTTGCCCTGATGGTATTTCTGGTCATGGGCCTGTCGGGAGCGATGGGGCCAACGCTGATTCCGGCGATTCGCATCGTCTTTGGTCTTGGCCTTTCCGCCGCCATGACGGTGCAATGGATCCCGCTGGTGGTCAGCGGGCTGTCCTCGCTGATTCTGGCGCAATTGCTGCACCGTTTTGGGGCAAAGGCGATGGTGCTGGGCGGATTGGGTCTGATGACGCTGGGCTGTCTTCAGGTGCGGCTGTTCATCCTTGCCCCCTTGGGCGTTGATGCGCGCTACGGGCTGATGCTGGCCTCGCTGGCGGTCATTGCCCTGGGCACATCGGTGCTGCAGGTGGCGGCCAATCTGCTGGTGGTGCAACTGGGCCATGTCCGCAAGGCCTCCTCGCGCCTGACGCTGGCGCAAAGTTTCAATTCGCTGGGCGTGCTGGTGGGCGTGTCGCTGGGCACCAATCTCGCGCTGGGCGCCAAGGCGCCGGGCGCCCCCGCCATGGCCTTGGGCATTGGTCAGGCCTATGGCTGGTCTGCGGCGATCAACGGGCTTGTCCTGATCGCGGCGGTCATGGTCGGGGCGACCGCATGGGCCGGTTCGCGCCCCGCCGCTCCGGCAGGGGGGATGCCATCGGGAGGTGCGGCCATCCGCGCGGCGCTGGGCTCCGGCTGGGCCTTGGCCGGGGCCGGAGGGATTGCGCTTTACGTCGGCGCCGAGGGGGCGATCGGCAGCATCCTCATTCCCTATCTGCACCAGAAATCGGTGCTCAATCTGACCCTGGAGCAGGCGGGGCACTATCTGGGCTGGTTCTATTGGGGCGGTGCGCTGGCGGGGCGTCTGGCGGGCACATGGCTGCTCCACCGCTGGCCTGCGGCGCAGATGCTGGGCATGGCGGCGGGCGGGGCCGTGATCGCCAGCGCCCTTGCCGCACTGGGTTCGGGAGCGCTGGCCGGCTATGCCGCGCTCAGCATCGGCCTGTTCAACGCAATCATGTTTCCGGTCATCTTTTCCATCACGGTCGAGCGATCGGCGGCGCCCTCGGCGGCTGTGTCGGGATTGCTGAGCACCGCGATTGCCGGGGGCGCGATCCTGTCGGCGCTGGTCGGATGGACCGGAGAGCATTTCGGCTTTGGCCTCTGCTTTGTGATCCCGATGCTGGCCTATGGGTTGATCGCCTTGTTTGCCGCCTGCGGGGCGGTCCTTCCCTCGGCGGACAAGGCCCCGCAGGATTCGCGAACAACCAGTTCGGTGGGCAATCTTTCGGAACGCACCTGATAACCCGCCATCAAGCGCAGCAGTTTCGAGACCAGCAGATGGCCCGCGAGGATCGTGTCCTGACGAATCGTGGTCAATTGGGGATGGGCCAGACGGGCAGCCTCGCTGTCATCATAGCCGACAATGGCCACATCATCGGGCACGCGCCGTCCGCGTTCATGCAGCACGCGCATCGCCCCCACCGCCACCAGATCCGATGAGGCGACAATCGCGTCAAAGGCGACCTGCTGATCGAGCAACGCCTGCACCGCCTCCATGCCCGCCTGCATCCCCGAGGGCGCGGGGCGCAGCATGGTGAGATCGGCCGGAAGCCCCGCCCCGGCCAACGCGCTGCGAAAGCCCGAGAGCCTTTCCGACAATTGCGCCTGCCGGGTCTGGGCGGTGGTGATGGGCGCCGCCTGACCGATAAAGGCGATCCGCTTTCGCCCCAGTTTCACCAGATGGCTGGTCGCCTGCCACCCGCCTTCGGCATTGTTGCTGCCCACCGAGCAATAGAGCTGATCCGGCGTTTCCACGCCCCACACGACAAAGGGCCGGTTGCCCTGCGCCATCCGGTTCAGGCCGGAGTGAAACTGCGACTGGCCCAGAAAGATGATGCCGCCATAGGGATGGCTGGCCATGAAACGGGCCAGCGAGGCGTCATCGTAGGGCGCCTGACACGATATCGAAAAATCCAGCCCATGGTCGCGCATCGCCGCCCCGATCCCGCCCAGCAGGTTAAGCTCGAAGGAATTGGCAAGGCGGCTCCCGCTGGGCAAGGCGACAGGCATGACCGCGCAGATTGAGCCGCTGCGTTTGGGCTTGCGGGCGCGGCTTTGGCTCTTGTCCCTGCCCCCTTCGCGCAAGGGATAGCCCAGTTCCCGCGCGATGGCGACAACCCGCGCCTTGGTTTCGGGCGTTATAGCGGGGTGATCGTCCAGCACGCGCGACACCGTGGCGACAGAAACTCCTGCGGCCTGCGCAACATCAATCAGGCGCGGCCTGCGCCCGACAGCCGCCCGATCATTCGCCATCGCAGCAAGGACCCGGCGCCCGCATCAGGGCGTTACGGCGAATCACCGGGCCGGACCGACAGCAGTTCATGGCATTCCCCCCTGTTTTGCGGAAGGTTTTAGCATCGGACCGCCGCTGTTTCCACACGCGTCCGGTCCGCCTCCACAGGCTTATCCCTGATCCGATTGCAGGGGCCGCGCCACATGGCCGCGCGGACAGTTTGACGCTGCCCGCCGCTCCCGCTAACGCGACGGCGATGATTGCACTGCTCTCCCCGGCCAAGACGCTCGATTTCGAGCGCGCCCTGCCCCCGCTTGCCGTTTCGACCCCGCATTTCGCCCAGGAGGCCCTCGACCTCGCGCATTCGGCCGCCGATCTGTCCGCCGAGCAATTGGGCAAGCTGATGCATATCTCGCCCAAGCTGGCGCAATTGAACGTCGAGCGTTTCAACAGCTTTGCCGAGCAGCCCGAACGGCAGGCGCTCTTTGCCTTTGCCGGCGATGTCTATACCGGCTTTGAGGTGCATACGCTCGATGAGGCAGGGGTAGCCTTCGCGCAGGACCATGTGCGGATGCTCTCGGGGCTCTATGGGCTGCTGCGGCCGCTCGATGCCATCCGGCCCTATCGGCTGGAAATGGGCACGCGCTGGGCGCCGGGCCACAAAAAGCTGACTGACTGGTGGGGCGACCGGATCGCTAACCATCTGCGCGCGCAGGTGGCGGAGGAAGGTTCGGGCGTGGTGCTCAACCTTGCCAGTCAGGAATATTTCGCCGCCGTGGCGGGGCAATTGTCCGGGCTGCGCGTGGTCGAGGTGGAATTTCGCGAGGCAGGCCCCGATGGCCCGCGCTTCGTCAGCTTTCACGCCAAGCGGGCGCGGGGCATGATGGCGCGCTGGATGTGCGAAAACCACATTGCCGACATTGACGCGATGCGCGGCTTTGACAGCGACGGCTATCGCTTCGATGCCGCCGAGAGCGACGCCGACCGCTGGCGGTTCACCCGCGCATGAGCGGCAACTGCGCCGTCATCATCGGGGCGTCGGGCGGGATCGGCCATGCCTTTGAGGCGGCGCTCATTGAGGAAGGCGGCTTTGGAACCGTCCATGGCTTTGCCCGCTCACGTCCCGGGGCGCAGCATATCGACCTGCTCGACGAGGCCAGCATTGCCGCGGCCGCCGCGCATGTGGCCAAGGGGCCGCCGCCCACTCTGATCATTGTCGCGACCGGATTGCTGCATGATGGCGACCTCGGGCCGGAAAAGGCGCTGCGCGATCTTGATCCGGCGTGGCTGACCAAGGTCCATGCCGTCAATGCCATCGGTCCGGTGCTGGTGGCCAAACATTTCCTGCCGCTCATGCCCCGGACCGGGCGGGCGGTCTTTGCCGCGCTCTCGGCGCGGGTGGGGTCGATCACGGACAATCGGCTGGGCGGATGGCATGGCTATCGCGCCTCCAAGGCGGCCTTGAACATGCTGGTGCGCAATCTTGCCATCGAGGAGCGCCGCCGCAATGATCGCTCGATTGTCGTCGCGCTGCATCCCGGAACGGTCGATACGGCGCTTTCGCGCCCGTTTCAGGGCAATGTCGCGGCCGGAAAGCTGTTTGATACCGAGCGGGCCGCCCTGCAACTGCTCGATGTGATCGAGGGGCTCAAGCCGCATGACAGCGGCAAACTCTTCGATTTCGAAGGCATCGAGATCCCCTTTTAATTGAACCCCCGCCCATCCCGTGGCAAATGCCGGACAAGAAAATACAGTCGGGATGAAGCCATGACAGAGCAGGAAACACCATCCGCCCGGATCGATGCCAAACTGGCCAGTCTGGGCGACTGGCGGGGCGAAAGCCTGGCGCGTTTGCGCTCCATGATCCTGCAGGCCGATCCCGATGTGGTGGAAAGTGTGAAATGGTTCAAACCATCCAATCCATCGGGCGTGCCGACCTGGGAACATGCGGGCATCCTGTGTACGGGCGAGGTCTATAAGGCCTATGTCAAACTTACCTTTGCCCATGGCGCGGCGCTGGATGATCCGGCCGGACTGTTCAATGCCGGATTTGGCGGCGGCACGCGGCGGGCAATCGACCTGCGTGAGGGCGAGATGGTCGATGCGGCGGCTTTCGATGCGCTGATCAAGGCGGCGGTTGCCTTCAACCTCGGCAAACAGACCAGCCGGAAAGCCTGAACGATGAGCGCGACCATTCCCGGCCCCGACGGGCATCATCGCTGTCACTGGTGCGCCGCAACGGCCGATTATATGGCCTATCATGACACCGAATGGGGCTTTCCGGTATCCGATGACCGCCGCCTGTTCGAAAAGCTGACGCTGGAAGGGTTTCAGTCGGGGCTGAGCTGGCGCACCATTCTGGCCAAGCGCGACAATTTCCGCGCCGCTTTTGACGGTTTCGATTTCCACCGCATCGCCCTCTATGACGAGGCCGATGTCAAGCGTCTGTTGCATGACGAGGGCATCGTGCGCCATCGCGGCAAGATCGAGGCCACGATCAGGAATGCCGGGCGCGCGGTGGAAATGGTCCGGCAGGAAGGTTCGCTGGCCGCCTATTTCTGGCGCTATGAGGAAAAGGTCGAACCGGGCGCCGCGTTGCAGGCCGTCTCAACCACCCCAACCTCGGTGGCCCTTTCCAAAGATCTCAAAAAGCGCGGCTGGGCCTTTGTCGGGCCGACCACCGCCTATGCCTTCATGCAGGCGATGGGGCTCGTCAACGATCACGCCATCGGATGCGTAGCAAGAACACGCGTGGCGCAGGCCCGCGCCGCCTTCACCCCGCCGCAATAATCGCCGGTCCCCAGGCAGGCCAGACAAGGCAGGGCAGCAGCGCTATATGGCGGGCCAATCGCTGCGCGATGTCAAGCTGGGCGCCCGCACCATCCTTTGCCGATGGGCAGATGCTCAATCCCAGTAAGGCGGATCGCCAAAACTGGCGCGCAGATGCTCGATCAGGCGGCGCAGCTTGGCCGAAGGCTCGCGCCCCTGAGCATGGGCCATGTAGAGAAAATCGGGCGCGGGGACGGCCTCCAACGGCACCTCGACCAGATCGCCCGCCTTGATCGCCGGTCCGGCAATGAAGGCAGGCAGCATGGCCAAACCCAGCCCGGCGATAGCCGCATCGCGCATCATGTCGCCATTGTTGACGCCCAGAGACAGGCGCGCGCGGATCGTAACAGGCCCTTCCTCCGTCTCGAAACGCCAATCGCCCGCGCCGCGATTGGTATAATAGATCCACCTGTGCCCCTGCAGATCCTCCAGCGTCCGGGGCGTGCCATGCGCGGCCAGATAGGCCGATGAGGCGGCGAGCAAACGGCGGCTCTGCGCCAGTTTCCAGACGATCAGGCGCGTGTCATCAATCGGTCCGTTGCGGATGATGGCATCATGGCCGCTGGAGGCGACATCGATCCGCCGATCGTCCAGATCGAGCGTCAATTGGATATCGGGATGGGCCTTGAGGAAAGGGTAGAGCGCCGGGCCGAGATGCAGCCGCCCAAAAGTGACCGGCGCGGCGATGCGCAGCGGTCCGCTCAACGTGCCGCGCCGCTCGGCAATATCGGCGGCGGCGGTGGCGATCTCGCGGGTGATGCGCGCCGCGCGGGGCAGAAAGGCGCTGCCATCCTCGGTCAGCGCCAGTTTGCGCGTGCTGCGGTGGAGCAGCCGCGCGCCCAGCGACCGCTCCAACTCGGCCAGCCTTTCGCTGACCACGGATTTGGAGAGCCGCAATTGCCGGGCGGCCGCGCTGATCGAGCCATGTTCGGCGGTGGCGACAAAAGCCTCTATTCCCTCGATACGGATCATCGTTCGGCCAATCCGAATTATAGAACTCACATTTAGCCACTAATCCGAACGATCCTGCAAGCGCATCTTCACCTCATCAAACGGGGTCCGCCCCAAAAGCCAAGGAGAAGCATCATGGATCGTTTGCAGGATAAGGTCGCCATCATCACCGGGGCCAGCGCCGGGATCGGCCGGGCCACCGCCCGCCTCTTTGCCGCCGAAGGCGCGCGGCTGGTTGTCGGCGCCCGCCGTCAGGCCGAACTCGACAGTCTGGTCGCGGAAATCAGGGCGGCGGGCGGCGAGGCTGTTGCCGTGGCCGGAGATGTCCGGGACGAGGCGTTTCACGAAGCGCTGGTGCGCGCGGCGGTGGAGAATTTCGGCCGCCTCGACATCGCCTTCAACAATGCCGGAATCATGGGCGAGGCCGGCCCCAGCACGCAGGTTTCGGCCGAAGGCTTTGCCGGAACGGTGAACACCAACCTCACCGCCTCCTTCCTTGCCGCCAAGCATCAGATCGCGCAGATGGTTCAGCATGGCGGCGGCTCGGTGATCTTCACTTCGACCTTTGTCGGCTACAGCTTTTCCTTCCCCGGCGTTGCCGCCTATGCTGCCAGCAAATCGGGCCTGATCGGCCTGACGCAGGCGCTGGCCGCCGAATTCGGGCCGCAACAGGTGCGGGTCAATGCCATCCTGCCCGGCGCGGTGGATACCGACATGTATCGCGGCATGAATGACAATGCCGAGAAGCAGGCTTTCATCACCAGCCTCCATGCGCTCAAGCGCGTTGCCAAGCCCGAAGAGATCGCACGCTCGGTGCTGTATCTGGCCTCCGATGACGCCAGTTTCGTCACCGGCACCGCTTCGCTGCTCGACGGGGGTATCTCGATCACCCGGACCTGATGATCCCATCGACAATCAGCCCCCGGCGCGCTGCCCTTAAACAGCCCGCCGGGGGGCCGAGGCCGGACGCAAAATCACGCCACAAGAATGATCCGAATATCATTCACATTGGTCAGCGTCGGGCCGGTGATCAGCAGATCGCCCAGCGGAGCAAAGAAGCTGTAGCTGTCGTGAGAGGCAAGGAAGCCTCTAGCGTCCAACCGCTGTTTTGCCGCGCGGATCAGCGTGTCCGGGGCGACGACGGCCCCCGCCGCATCATCACTGCCGTCTATGCCGTCGCTGTCGGCGGCCAGCGCCCAGATGCCCGGCGCGCCCTGCAGAGCCAGCGCCAGCGACAGGGCAAATTCGGTGTTGCGCCCGCCCTTGCCAAAGGAGGCGCCCGCCAAGGTCACGCTTGCCTCGCCGCCCGACAGGAGGATTGCGGGGGCCGCCGCCGGGTGGCCCCACTGGCGCGCGGAAAGCGCGATGCCCGCCATGACCCGCCCCAATTCGCGCGCCTCACCCTCGATGGCGTCGCCCAGCACCAACGGCGCGAAGCCCAGTTCGCGCGCCTTGTCCGCCGCCGCCATCAGCGCCTGCTGCGGCGAGGCGATCATCCGATATTCGCCCGCCACCGTACAGGCCGGGGCCGCCATCATCCTGCTCCGCACCGCCTCGGGCACCGGCAGATCATAGCGCTCGATGATGGCCAGGGCATCACGCGGCGTTGTGCCATCGGCCAGCGTCGGCCCTGAGGCGATCGCGGCCGGATCATCGCCGGGAATATCGCTGATCAACAGGGTATAGACTCGCGCGGGCCCTGCTGCGGCCGCCAGCCTGCCGCCCTTCACGCGCGAGAGATGGCGGCGCACCGTGTTCATCTCGCCAATCCCCGCGCCCGAGGCCAGCAAAGCGCGGCCCAGCGCCTGGAGATCCTCCAGCCCCATGCCCTCGACCGGCCATTCCATACAGGCCGACCCGCCGCCCGATACAAGCGCAATCACCAGATCATCCGGCCCCAGCCCCGCAACTGCGGCCAGCAGGCGCTGCGCCGCCATCACGCTGTTGGCATCGGGCACGGGATGGCCCGCCTCGACGATCTCGATCCGCCCCGCCGCAACCCCATGGCCATAGCGTGTGGCCACCACGCCGGAAACGGACACCTGCGGCCCCCATGCCTCCTGCAAGGCCTGATCGAGCGCGGCCGCCATCGCCGCCGAAGCCTTGCCCGCGCCCACCACCACACAGCGGCCGCGCGGCGGCGGCGGCAAATGGCCGCGCATCGCCGGGCCGGGCAGCGCGGCCTCAATCGCCGCACCATGCACCGCGCGCAGGATGGCCCGGGCCTCGGCATCGCTCAGGGAAAGATTCTCAGACATTGCCGCCGATGATGGCAGCAATCATCGCGTCCGTCACCTCGCGCATGACCTCGGCTCGCCTAAAGGTGCTGTTTCGACCGTTTGTTTGAGGGGTCAGGCGCGATCCGCTCCCTTTGGCAACCTCACTTCACGCGATAAAAGCGTATCCGCACCGAACGAACCCCGCCCGGCTGTGTTTCAGGCACCAGAATGCCGACAAACGCGTCCTTGGCCAGCCAGCCATATTTGCCCATCGGCACCTCGAACACCGGGAACGTCCGGACACCGGACGCCCGGCCCGGCTCGGGCGGGCATGACACGCCCTGATTGAGAACGTTGATGATCGTGCCATCGTCGGTCTGCAGCATATAGTCGGCCTTGATCTGCAAACAGCCATCGGCGCGCCGCAATTGCCAGTCCCACCCGCCGGGCATGACCTTGCCCGCGATGCCGGGGCCGCTGAATGTGCCTCCGGTGATCGGCACGATATTGCGCCCGCCCAGCGCGGTTGTGCCCACCGGCACATTGGCCGCCAGCGTGACCACCTCCTCAAAGGCGAATTCCAGTTGCGGCTCTGCCGCCTGCGCCTGTCCGGCGATCAGCAGCGCCAGCACGGCCGGAACGTAGGATTTCATGCCCTTCCCTCTCCTTTTTTAAAGCCGGTGCGCCTTCAGGCTGAACGACAGGCCCACCTCGGCGCCGATCTGGTCGGTCGCGCTCCATTGCCCGGTGCCGACATGCAGCGCGATCCGGTCCAGCTTTGCGCTGCCTTTGACGGTGGCCTTATCCTCGGCAACCTTCAGATCGAAGAGCAGCGTGACCGGCACCTTGACTCCGTTGATCGCCAGCGCGCCATCGGCGGAAAATTTGTCGCCGCCCAGAGGCTTGAACCCGGAGGCCGTGAACACCGCCCGCCCCATCGGCGAGGAGCCAAAGAATTCCGGCCCCTGCAGCATGGAATCGCGCGTTTGGTCGCCGCTCGACGCGCTGGCCAGTTGCACCGTCACAGCCAGTTTTGCCGTCTGCGGATGATCGGGGTCATAGGTTACCTTGCCGGTCCATTTGCCGAACCGGCCCTCAATCGGCCCGCCATTGACCGTGGCGGAAAAACCCAGTCGCCCGCCCGGCTCGATGGCCCAGTCATGGGTCAGGGGCTTGTCCGGCTCGGCCGAAGCGGCGGCAACCGGGGTTTCCTCGACCGGCGGCGCTTCAGAAGCGACAGGCACAGGCGCAACAGGTGCGACAGGTGTCGCCGCCACAGGCCCTGCCCGATAGATCACCAAAGGCAGCGCGAAACTGACCCCCAGAGCGCCCAGCGCCAGTACCACCGCGCCCCATACAGAGCGGACATGTGCGGGCATCATGCGCGGCACCACCCAATCCTCGCGCCGCGCCGCCAACTGATGCTTGAGCGCCCCGCCAATATGCAAAGCGATCAGTCCCGCGCCCAGCCAGGCGAGCAGCGAATGCCCCGCCTCAATCCCGTCATGCCAGCCATGGCTGATCGGCAGATGCGGCAAGGGAATGGTGTAAAACAGCAAGGTCGGCACCGCCACCGACGCCGTCGACACCAGAGCCCATCCCGTCAAAGGCCCGCCGATCATGAAGAGATAGAGCAGCCCATGCACGCCCGAGGCCAGCAGGGTCTGCCATCGCGGCCCCTCCACCGGCGCGGGCCGGGGCGAGACCACCCGCACCGCCACCCGCAGCAGCGAGAGCAGCAGAATGGCCATGCCGATGCTCTTGTGGAACTGAAACGCCGCAAACATCACCGCCGAGCGCGGCATGTCGGCCATATGCCAGCCCAGCCCAAGCTGGAACATCAGCAGCGCGGCAATCGCCCAGTGCAGGATGATGGCCATGGGACGATAGCGGAGGGGCGTATTGCTCATAGTTTACTTCTTCTTTGAAAATTCGGCGTCAATGTCGATGCTCACATCGTCACCGACAAAGGGCAGGAAGGTCTTCATACCGAAATCCGACCGCTTGAACTGCATATGGCCGGTCACCCCGATCCGCTTGTCATTGGCAAGGCCCGTGCCCACCCCGATCAGCGTCACCTCCATCGGCACATCGCGCGTCACGCCCAGCAGGGTCAGCCGACCATTGACCCGCGCGTGGGTGGCATCCACCCGCACCAGTCCGCCCGCGACATAATGCGCGGCTGGGAAAGCCGCGACATTGAAGAAACCGGCGCCGCGCAATTCCTTGTCGCGCGCCTCGTTGTCGGTGCTCAGCGATGCGGCATCGACCGAAACGTCCAGCGTGGCCGCCTCCGGCTTTGCCGGATCAAAGGTCAATTCCCCGCCCGCTTTGGCAAAACGCAGGGTGGTCTTGGAAAAGCCCAGATGATCGACCCGCGCGGCAACGGCGGTATGGGTAGGATCGGCGGCATAGGTGCCCGCCTCGATCCGGGCGACATCGGCCCCCTGGCTGGCAGCCAGCGCGGGGGCGGCGAGAACGGCAAAGGGGGCAAAAAGCAGCAGCGGGATAAGGCGTTTCATGGATAGAGACTCCAAAGGTACTTAACCATAGCAAAAATCAGCGCGTGTCGCGCGAAATCAGACGCACCGGCCCAATCAGCCGCGATGGCCTCGACGGCGCATCGGCGCGACAGGTTTTCGCCGTTGTCCATGCGCCACGCTGGCCACCGGCTGGTGCGATCGCGAAGCCAGACCTCATTTTATGAAAATTTCACGCCGCCTGCCCCAGCCTCACATGGCAATTTAGCGCGCATATGAAGCATCGCTGGTCCGTGCCGCACCGGGGGCCACCCCTTTGCGACATCCTTTAATCCGCAAAGGATGCCCATGCGATGAATGACCTTGTCTGGCTCTGTATGCTCGCCGGCCTCGTGCTGGCCAGCCTTGCCTTTCTGCGCCTGTTCGAGCGCGCCTGAACTTCAAGGAAACCGGCAATGACCCTTTCGCTCTGGCTGGCCGCGCTGACGGCGCTGGGCCTGCTCGCTTATCTGGTGGTCGCGCTGCTGCGGCCCGAAAAGTTCTAGAAAGGAGGCGCCCGTGACAAATGGCATGACCATGTCCGGCTGGGGCCTGATCCTCATTTTCACCGCGCTGGTGGCGCTGCTGGCCAAGCCGGTAGGCCAATGGCTGTTTGCGCTTTATGAAGGGCGCGACACGCCGCTGCACCGCCTGCTGGGCCCGGTGGAACGCGGGTTTTACCGCGCATCGGGCCTGGATCCGGCCCGCGAACAGGGCTGGCTGGCCTATGGGCTGCATATGCTGGCCTTTCAGGCGGTGCTTACGCTCTTCACCTATGCGATCCTGCGCTTGCAGGGCGTGCTGCCGATGAACCCGCGCGGATTGGCCGGGATCGACGCGGATGGCGCGATGAACACCGCCATTGCCTTTGTCACCAACACCAACTGGCAATGGTATGCGGGCGAAAGTGTGCTCTCGAACTTCAGCCAGATGGTGGGCCTCACGATCCATAACTTTCTCTCGGCCGCCACGGGCATCGCCATCGCCTTTGCCCTGTTTCGCGGCTTTGCCCGCCATGAGGCCAAGACGGTCGGTAATTTCTGGGCCGACTGCACCCGTGTGACGCTTTATCTCCTGCTGCCGCTCTGCGTGGTCTACGCGCTGTTTCTGGTGGCCTGCGGCGTGCCACAGACATTCGCCAGTCTGGTCGAGGCCCATACGCTGGAGGGCGCAAAGCAAGCCATCGTGCTTGGCCCGGTGGCCAGTCAGGAGGCGATCAAAATGCTGGGGACCAATGGCGGCGGTTTCTACAACGCCAATTCGGCCCATCCTTTCGAAAACCCAAGCGCGCTGACAAATTTCGTCCAGATGCTCTCGATCTTTGCCATCGGGCCGGGTCTGACATGGTGCTTTGGCCGGGCGGTGGGCAACACGCGCCAGGGCTGGGCAATCCTTTGCGCAATGCTGATCCTGTTCTTGGCGGGCGCCGGCGTCGCCTATTGGCAGGAGGCCGACGGCGCCACTCTGGCCATGGCGGGCGGCCATATGGAGGGCAAGGAAGTGCGCTTCGGCATCGCCGCTAGCGCCCTGTTCTCCGCCGTCACCACCGCGGCCAGTTGCGGCGCGGTCAACGCCATGCATGACAGTTTCACCGCGATCGGCGGCCTGATCCCGATCTTCAACATGGAGCTTGGCGAGATCGTCATCGGCGGCGTGGGTTCGGGGATCTACGGCTTCCTGCTCTTTGCGCTGCTGGCGGTGTTCGTGGCCGGGCTGATGGTGGGGCGCACCCCCGAATATGTCGGCAAGAAGATCGAGGCGCGCGAGGTCAAGCTCGCCGTGCTGGCGATTGCGGTGCTGCCGCTCTCGATCCTTGGGTTTACCGCGCTGGCCGCCGTGCTGCCTGCGGGGCTGGCAGGGCCGCTCAACAAAGGCCCGCATGGGTTCAGCGAAATCCTCTACGCCTTCTCCTCGGCCACGGCCAACAATGGTTCGGCCTTTGCGGGCCTCAGCGCGGGCACGCCCTTCTATAACGGCCTGCTGGGCGTGGCGATGTGGGTCGGGCGCTTCTTTGTCATCATCCCCGTGCTGGCCATCGCAGGCAGCCTTGCCGCCAAGCGCCACACGCCCGCCACCGCCGGTTCGTTTCCCACCACCGGGGCCTTGTGGGTCGGCCTGCTGATCGGGGTGATCCTGATCCTTGGCGGCCTCACCTTCCTGCCCAGCCTCGCGCTTGGCCCGATTGCCGATCAGGTGTCGGTGCTGGCCCATACTGCTTTTTAAAGGACGATAGAGATGTCCAGCCCCCAATCCATGTTCGCGCCGGAACTGGTGCTGCCCGCGATGCGCGATGCCTTGCGCAAACTGGCCCCGCGCGAGCTTATCGGCAATCCGGTGCTGTTCACCACGGCGGTTGTCGCCACGCTGCTGACTGTCCTGCTGGTCATTGGCGATGGCGGCCTGTCGCTGGGCTTTCAACTGCAACTGATCGCTTGGCTCTGGCTGACCGTGCTGTTCGGCACCTTTGCCGAGGCGCTGGCCGAAGGGCGGGGCCGGGCGCAGGCGGCCTCGTTGCGCGCCACCAAATCCGATCTTGTCGCCCGCCTGCCCGATGGCCGCATGGTCCCGGCCAGCCAGTTGAAGCGCGGCGATGAAGTCATCGTGGAAACCGGCGACCTTATCCCGGCCGATGGCGAAGTGATCGAAGGCGTGGCCAGCGTCAACGAGGCCGCCATCACCGGCGAGAGCGCCCCCGTCATCCGCGAGGCCGGCGGCGATCGTAGCGCGGTTACCGCCGGCACCCGCGTCATTTCCGATCACATCCGCGTGCGCGTAACGCAGGAGCCGGGCCAAGGCTTTCTCGACCGCATGATCGCGCTGGTCGAAGGCGCGCAGCGGCAAAAGACGCCCAACGAGATCGCGCTGACGATCCTGCTGGTGGGGCTGACCATCATCTTCCTGATCGCGGTATCGACCATTCCCGCCTTTGCCCATTATGCGGGGGGCGGCGTGCCGGTGGCGGTGCTGGCGGCGCTGCTCATCACGCTCATTCCCACCACGATTGCCGCGCTGCTCTCGGCCATCGGCATTGCGGGGATGGACCGGTTGGTGCGCTTCAACGTGCTGGCCAAATCGGGCCGCGCGGTCGAGGCGGCGGGCGATATTGACGTGCTGCTGCTGGACAAGACCGGAACGATTACCGTGGGCGACCGGGCGGCCTGCGAATTCCGCCCCCTGACCGGCGTCGCGATGGAGCGCCTTGCGCAGGCCGCGCTGATGGCCAGCCTGGCCGATGAAACGCCAGAGGGACGCTCCATCGTGGTGCTGGCCCGCGCCGCCTATCTGGCGCAGGGCGCGTTGCCCGAGGATGCGCAGATCATCCCCTTTACCGCCCAGACCCGCCTGTCGGGCATCCGCACCGGCCAAAGCCTGATCCAGAAGGGGGCGGTGGATTCGCTGCTGCGCGTCCATCCCGATGTCGGGCAAACCGCCTCCGCCGAACTGCGCCGCATCTCCGACGACATCGCCCGTCTTGGCCAGACCCCGCTGGGCGTGGCGGAGAATGGCCGGTTGCTGGGCGTGATCGCGCTCAAGGACGTGATCAAATCGGGCGTGCGCGACCGTTTTGCCCAATTGCGCCAGATGGGCATCCGCACGGTGATGATCACCGGCGACAATCCCCTGACCGCCGCCGCCATCGCCGCCGAGGCAGGCGTCGACGATTTCCTGGCCGAAGCCACGCCCGAGGACAAGCTGGCGCTGATCCGGCAGGAGCAGCAGGGCGGGCGTCTGGTCGCCATGTGCGGCGACGGCACGAATGACGCGCCCGCTCTGGCGCAGGCCGATGTGGGCGTGGCGATGAACACCGGCACGCAAGCCGCGCGCGAGGCGGGCAATATGGTCGATCTGGACTCCGACCCGACCAAGCTGATCGAGATCGTCGGGCTGGGCAAGCAATTGCTGATGACGCGCGGGGCGCTGACCACCTTTAGCGTCGCCAATGATGTGGCCAAATATTTCGCCATCATCCCGGCCATGTTCGTCGTGCTTTATCCCGGCCTTGGCGCGCTGAACGTGATGGGGCTGGCATCGCCGCAGAGCGCGATCCTGTCGGCCATCATCTTCAACGCGCTGATCATTCCGGCGCTGGTGCCGCTGGCGCTGCGCGGGGTGACTTATCGCCCGATGGGGGCCGGACCGATGCTGGCGCGCAATCTGGCGATCTACGGGCTGGGCGGCCTGATCGCGCCCTTTGTCGGCATCAAGGCGATCGACCTTGCCGTTGCCGCGCTCAATCTGGCCTGAGGGAGAGAATCCATGCTCAAGACTTTCGCATCCGCCCTGCGCCCTTCGCTGGTGATGACCGCCGGTTTTGCCCTGCTGCTGGGCGGGGCCTATCCTCTGGCCATCACCGCCGCCGCGCAGGCCCTTTTCCCGCATCAGGCCAATGGCAGCCTGATCGAGCGCCACGGGCAGGTGATCGGCTCGGACCTGCTGGCACAAGGCTTTGCCGCGCCGGGCTATTTCCACCCCCGCCCCTCGGCCGCCAATTATGATGCCAGCGCGTCTGCCGGTTCCAACCTTGGCCCGGCCTCGGCGGCGCTGGCCCAGCGTATCGCCAAGGATGCCGCCGCCCTGCGCGCTCAGGGTTATCACGAGGTCCCGCCTGCAATGGTGACCACCTCCGCCTCGGGGCTCGACCCCCATATCAGCCCCGAGGCGGCCCTTTTGCAGGCCCCCCGCGTGGCGCAGGCGCGCCATATGCCCGTGGAGCGTGTCGAGGCACTGGTGCGCGCGGCCATTGAAACCCCGCTGGCGGGCGTGCTGGGCGAAAACCGGGTCAATGTGTTGCGGCTCAATCTGGCCCTCGACGGAGCGGGGCATGCGGGAGCATGATGGCCCGGTGAACACGATCCGCCCCGATCCCGACGCCCTGTTGCGCACGATAGGCCGACAGGATGGCGTCCGGGGTCGCCTCAAGCTCTTTCTTGGGGCGGCCCCGGGCGTGGGCAAGACCTATGAAATGCTGATGCAGGCCGCGCGCCGCCGCGATGCGGGCGAGGATGTGGTGATCGGCGTGATCGAAACCCATGGTCGCGCCGAAACCGAGCAGCGCGCGGCTGGATTTGAGATCATCCCCCGCCGCGCCATCGACCATCGCGGCCAGAGCCTGCATGAGATGGACCTTGACGCCATCATCGCGCGCCGCCCCGCGCTCGTGCTGATTGACGAACTGGCCCATACCAACGCCCCCGGTTGCCGCCATGACAAGCGCTGGCAGGATGTCGAGGAAGTGCTGAACGCGGGGATCGACGTTTACTCGACCCTCAATGTCCAGCACCTGGAAAGCCTCAACGATGTGGTGGCCTCCTTTGCCCGGCTGCGGGTGCGCGAGACGCTGCCCGACCGGGTGCTGGACCACGCCGAGATCGAAGTGGTCGACATTCCCCCCGGTGAGCTGATCGAGCGGCTGAAAGCGGGCAAGGTCTATGTGCCGCAGGAGGCGAGCCGGGCGCTGGCCCATTTCTTTTCCCATTCCAATCTGACGGCCCTGCGCGAACTGGCGCTGCGCCGCGCCGCGCAAGCGGTCGATGCGCAGATGCTCGACTATCTGCGCGCCCATGCGCTGGAGGGCACATGGGCGGCGGGCGAACGTCTGCTGGTGGCCGTGGGCGCGGATGCCGGGGCGCAGGAGGTGGTGCGCGCGGGTAAAAGGCTGGCGGATTCTCTTTCGGCGCCATGGACGGCGGTGCATATCGAAACCGGCCCCGCCTCGCCCAACTCCGCCCTGCCCAACTCCGGCTCGCGCGAGGAGCTTGCCGCCGCGCTCCACCTCGCCTCGCAATTGGGCGCGCAGGTGGCGACCGTCCCGGCGGCGGGGCTGGCCGAAGGGCTGGCCCATATGGCGGCGGATCTGCGCGCCACGATCCTCGTGCTGGGTCAGGGCGCGCGCCGGGGCCTGTTTCGGCGGGATGCCCTGTCGGCGCAACTGGCGGCTTTGGGGCTTGGTGCAGCCTTGCATATCGTGCCGCGCGGCGCGCCGCGCCCCCGCCCCGCGCCCCCGCGCGATGCGCCGTTCGATCCGGCCGCATGGCTGCTTCCGCCCGGCCTGCTGATCTCGGGCGCGCTGATCGCCTGCGTCACTCTGGCGGGCGTCATGTTTGCCGCGCTGGGCAGCGTCACCAATATCGCGCTGCTCTATCTGCTGCCGGTGATGCTGGCGGCCACGCGCTATGGGTTGTGGACGGGGATTGTGACCGGGCTGCTCTCCTCGCTGGCCTATAATTTCTTCTTCATCCCGCCGGTCCACACTTTCACCATTGCCGATCCGCAAAATCTGATCACGGTGGTGGTGTTGCTGGCGGTGGCGATGGTGGTCAGCCATATGGCGGGGAGGCTGCGCGATACTGCGATGCTGTCGCGGGCGAGCGCGGTGCGGTCCAGCGCGCTGGCCGGATTTGCGCGGCAATTGACGGGGATCGGCGCGGCGGGCGATCTGGGCCGTGTGCTGTGCGAGGAAGGCGCGGGGCTGCTGGGGTGCTATACGGTGCTGCTGATGCCGCAGGATGGGGCGTTGGTCGAAATAGCCGCCAGTCCGCCCGACACCGCCTTGCAGGCGCTGGACCGGGTGGTGGCGCAATGGGCCTTTGACAATCGCAGACCGGCCGGGCGCGGATCAGATACGCTCTCGGCGGCCGAATGGCTGTTTCTGCCGGTTGAGGCGGGGGGCAAGGCGCTGGCCGTGCTGGGCGTGGCGCATCCCGATGCGGCGCGGCCGGTGCGGGCCGACCTGCTGCCGATGCTGACCAGCTTTCTCGATCAGGCGGGCCTTGCGCTCGACCGTATCCGGCTGGAGGCCGAACGCGGACAGATGCGGCGTTTGGAGGAGCGCGATGCCTTGCGCGCCGCCCTGCTCTCCTCGGTCAGCCATGATCTGCGCACGCCGCTCACAGCTGTCATCGGCCTGCTGGGCAATGTGACGCCCGCCAACCCCGAACAGGAGCGCGTGCTGACCCTCGCCCGCGCCGAAGGTGAACGGCTGCAGCGCTTTGTCGCCAATCTGCTCGATATGGTGCGGATCGAGACCGGGGCGGTGGAATGGCGGCCCGAACCCGTCGATCTGGCCGAGGCCGTGAGCAGCGCGGTGCATGACCTGCGCCATTTGCTGGGGGCGCGGCCGCTCCTCATCGGCATTGCTCCCGATCTGCCCCTTGTCCGGCTTGATCCCAGGCTGCTGCATCATTGCCTGATCAATCTGATCGAGAATGCCGCCCATTACAGCCCCGCCGAGACCCCCATCCGCATAGAGGCCCGGCCCGATGCCGACGGACTGGATCTGAGGGTGATCGACGAAGGCCCCGGATTGCCGCCCGGCGCCGAGGGGCGCGTGTTCGAAACCTTCACCCGTCTGGAAGGATCGGACCGCAAGGGCGGGACAGGGCTTGGCCTTGCCATTGTCAAAGGCTTTGCCGAAGCGATGGGATTGCAGGCGCGCGCGGCCAACCGCACGGACGGCAGCGGGGCCTGCTTTACGCTGCACATGCCCGGCGCGTTATTATGGAAGGAAAGCGATCAGCCATGAAGGGCAAGATATGACAGGTGGGGCGAAAATTCTGGTGGTGGACGATGAAATGGCGATCCGCCGCCTGCTGCGCGGCAGCCTGTCGCGGACGGGCATGGATGTGGTGGAGGCCGCCAATGCGCGCGAGGCGCTGGCCGCGCTCAACATCGACAAGCCGGATCTGGTGCTGCTCGATCTGGGCCTGCCCGACCGCGATGGGATGGAGCTGATCGGCCCCATCAAGGCGGGCAAGGCCGCGCTGCTGGTCGTTTCGGCGCGCGATGCGACGGGGGAAAAGGTGGCCGCGCTTGATCTGGGCGCCGATGATTATGTCACCAAGCCCTTCGATACAGAGGAGGTGCTTGCCCGCGTGCGGGTCGCGCTGCGCAACCGGCTGCTGGCCGAGAATGCCGCGCCGCTGGTGCGGCTGGGGGCGGTGGAGATCGATCTGGCCGCCCGCATCGTGCGGCGGGAGGGGGCGGAGGTGCATCTCAGCCCGAAGGAATATGGCTTTCTGGCCGAGCTGGCGCGCTATCCCGGCCGGGTCGTCTCGCATGCGGCGATCCTGCGCGCCGTATGGGGGCCGGGGCAGGAGCAGGCGGTGGAATATCTGCGCGTGGCGGCGCGCGGATTGCGCCGCAAACTGGAGGATGTGCCGGTCGAACAGAGCATGATCCGCAACGAGCCGGGGATCGGCTATCGCCTGATCGCCTGAGGACAGATACTTGGCATGGTGGCTTTGCCGCGCCATGATGAGCCTATGCCATTGCGATTCCAGCCCCACAGCAGCAAGCCGCCCGCGCCATGAGCGAGCGCGAGGAAGTGACCTTTACCGGCAAGGTCTGGATATGGCAGGCGCGCAGCGGCGAAAAACCCATGCGCTGGTTCTTCGTCAGCATCACGGGCGCACCGGCCGCCGAGCTCAAGCTGGCATCGCTGGGGCTGACGGCCGGTTTTGGCTCGCTGGCCGTGCGCGCCACCATCGGCACGACCACATGGCGCACCTCGATTTTCCCGCAGCGTGAAACCGGCGGCTGGCTACTGCCGCTCAAGGCGCAGGTGCGCAAACGCGAAAAGATCGAGGAAGGCAGCCAGATCAACGTGTCGCTGGAGATCTGAACCGGCGCCGAGCGACATCATGGGAGAGGGACTGGTCAACGAGACCGGCCTACTCCACCCCCGCTCAGGCAAGATCGACCGAGGCAACGGGGCGGCTGTCAGTATGGACTGCCGCCCGCCCCATTATGGCAGAATGATCGTCGCCAACCTCTCGCCATTGACCGGCAGAGGCTGAAGATGCGGCGGAAAATAGGGCGAGCGCACCCGCGCGGCCACTTTCAGGTGATGGATGCCCGGCGCCAGACCGCCCGCCTTGGGAACAAAAACCGAGCCGAAGTCGCCCATCGCCCAACTGACCGCGGTGGCCTTGCGTATGTCTTCAAGGTCATAGGTTTCGCCATGCAGGATGAGGCTGTTGACCTCGTGGCCGAAGAATTCGCCATCGACAGTCACGTCAATGCCATCCAGCAGCGAGAGCCGCATCCCGCGATAATTGGGCAGGCGCAGGCGCAGTTCAAAGCCATCGCGTGCGCCCTGCGGGCCATGGTTGCGAAAGCCAGTGCTTTGGATCAATTGAAATTCGTACATCATAGACCTCTATGCTGAAGGACCTCTGGCTCAGGCCGCGACCGGCGCGGCGTCATAGGCCTGTTCAAGCTGTCGCAGCAGCAGTTGTTGGCGGCGGACCTGATCAATGGCGACCCACGGTTCACGCGCACCTTCATATTCGGAGGAGAGATAGCCCGCATATCCTGCCCGCTTGAGCACCGGTATGACCTTGTCCCACGGGATGTTCTCATCATGCAGGTCATCATTGATGTAATGAAATTTGGCCTGAATGAAGGAGACATATTGGGCGATGCCCAGGAATTCCTCGGGGTCGACATGGATGCCGTTGATGATTTTGGCCGCCTCGCTGTCGCCTTCGGGCAATTCATGCTGCCACCCGCGCAGCGGGCGGTCCTGAAAAATGCCGGTGTCGATCAACAGGGCGAAATTCTTCGTACCGGTGCGCTCGATGAAATGGATATATTCATGCACCACGGGATGATTGATCGGCGTGGGCGAATGGATTTCCGGGTTCATCACGATATCCAGTTTGTGCGCCAGATCGAGCACGCGTTCCACCGCAGGGGCCCAGATCGGATCGGGAGTCAGATCCTGATCGATGACGCCGAATTTGGGACGCAGAAACTTGAAGCCCAGCCTGTGCGCCAGACGCAGATCGCGCTCCAGTTCGGCCGCGCCCTCCTCGATGGTCATCGAGCAGCCGAGGCGCAATTTGGTATCGACCCACGAACACATGTTGGTCGGCTCAAGCCTGTGCCGGTCCAAAAGGTCGAACCAGCGGTCAAGCCATGCTTTCGGCGGCTCGGGATAGCCTGTCACATGCGTGGCGCCCAGGATTTCGATCCCCGTGGCGCCGGTGTCGGCAATATGGTCAAAGCCCTCCTCAAGGCCCATCACGCTGCCGAAATCCTCGGTGAAACTGTATAGCGACACCCCGTACTTGAATTGCCCTGCCATCTTGAACTCCCGTCCATCCTGAAATTCTGCGGTGGTCGCGAGATTGTCCACCTGTACCCTGTGAGGGCCGCCCCGATGGCGGCACCCGCAACAGCGCTTGCCCAGATCATCTAAACGATGATTAGATTAATCACAAGCCGCGCCCGCCAGAAAACTGATCGTCGTTTAAATTGAGCGCGTCAGCCGTGTCCCTCAGTAGGCACGCCGCCGCATCCGGCCGTCCGATTGGCTACGAAAAGCCGAAGTAACGCTTTTTGAACAGCGCAAACCTCAGCCCATCGGCATGTAGCGCCGGCGGCCAGGTTGCGCGGGAAAAGTGCCCGGCACCCTGCCCCCGCAACAACAAGCGCCATCCACGCCCATCGCGCTTCTTCCATCGGCGGCGCAGCGCGAAATTTCTTCTCTCTGTTTTCGGATCATTTTTGCCGGGGGCCATCTTGATCATGCACCCCATCTCGGCCACTCTCGAAGGATATCATGCGATTCCGTTCTGGTTCCGCAGGCATCATTCAGGGATTTCCATGCGCAAAAGATGGCTCCTCGCCACCGCCTCTGCTGCAATCTTGCACACATGCCCCGCCCTTGCCGCCGACCAGCCGCTGTACCAGCCCGCGCCCGCATGGGTGGTGGAAAGCGGCCTGCCCAAGGAACTGGTCACGCCCGGCGGAACCCCGCCCAGCGCCTTCGATTTTCAGGAGCGTTTCAGCCGCGGCCAGTTGTGGAATTATGCCGACATCGCCAACCGGATCGCCTCGCCCGAACAACTGGCGCAAAATTCCATGATCGCCCTGCCCTGGTTTCCGGACAAGGGCGATCTCATCATCCATGAACTGAGCATCCTGCGCGGGGCCGAAAAGATCGACCTGTTGGCGCAGGGCCAGAAATTCACCGTGCTGCGTCGCGAACAGAGCCTCGAACAGCAGGAACTGACGGGCCTGCTGACTGCGACGCTGGCGGTCGAAGGGCTGCGGATAGGTGATACGCTTCGGCTGCGCGCGTCCACCACCATGCGCGATCCGGCGCTGAACGGGCATGTGCAATGGGTCAGCCCGCTGCTCTCGCTGCCCGCCCGCACGAGCAAGGCCACCATGCGGGTGCTGTGGCCGACGGGCGAGCCGCTGCACTGGAAATTGCTGGCCGCCAATGTCGTGACCAACACCGCCAGCCTTGGTGGCGACACGGTGCTCAACATCACATTGCCCGCCCCCAAGGCGCCCGATATGCCGCAGGATGCGCCGGGCCGCTTCCGGCACCCTGCGCTGATCGAGGCATCCACTTTCGCCTCATGGGCCGAAGTTTCGCAGACCGTGGCCTCGCTCTACAAGACCGAGGGCGCCATCGCTCATGACAGCGCGCTGGACAAGGCCGTGGCCCAGATCGCGGCCCAGACCACCGATCCCCTTCAGCGCATCGCCCGCGCGCTGCGCATCGTGCAGGATGATGTCCGCTATCTCGCTTTGTCGATGGACGGGGGCAATTACATTCCCCAGTCTGCGGAAAAGACGTGGGCTGTGCGCTATGGCGATTGCAAGGCCAAGACGCTGCTGCTGCTCTCGATGCTCCATGCGATGAAGATCGAGGCCGAACCGGTGCTGGCCAATGTCGGGCTGGATGATCTGGTGAAAGACCGTCTGCCCGCGCTGTCGGCTTTCAACCATGTGTTTGTCCGCGCCCGGGTGGATGGCCAGAGCATCTGGCTGGACGGCACCGCGGCGGGCACCCGACCGGTGGACCTGCAGGATACGCCTCCCTTCCGCTATATCTTGCCCGTTCGCAGCGTGGGGGCCGCCATTGAAGAGGTCTCGCGCAAGGCTCCGGCCCGGCCGACCACCGATCTCGATCTGGTGGTGGATGAAAGCTCCAGCCTCGACCTACCCAGCGTTGTCGATGCGCGCCTGACCCTGCGCGGCCAGAACGCCATGGCCCTCTCGCTGATGGCCAACCAGATCGGCGAGAAGGAAAAGCTGCAATTGCTTCATGGCGTCATGAGCAATGTGGTCGGCAGCGGACAGTTCACCAAGCTGGCGCTGGTTGAAAACAAGGAAGAGGCCACCGTGACCATCTCCGGGCGCGGACTGGTTTCAACCCCTTGGCAACAGGAAGACAATCGCCGCAAGCGCAGTCTTTCGCGCGTGACCGACAAGGTTTCGTTCGCGCCCGACCGGGCCAGACCGGCCTGGGCCGACATACCGGTCGCCACCGGGATGCCCGACAAGGCGCATATCCACATGCGCCTGCGCCTGCCCGACGCCGGACGAGGCTATACGATGGAGGGCACGCCCTCGTTCTCCGGCGAGGTGGCGGGCTATATGCTGACCCGGCAGACCACCTTTTCCGGCGATGAGGTGGTGCTTGACGAAAGCCTGAGCAGCCGCGCGGCGGAAATCCTGCCCGCGCGCATTCCGGCGGAAAGAGCATTGGCCGCGCAGACTCTTTCGGCCGGGCCGCGCCTGCTGGCCCCGCAGGATGCCTTGCGGCGCTGGAACCTGCCCCTTGCCGGCAAGGGGCCCGGCACCCAGCTTGCCGCCGTCACCGCCGTGTTCGAGGCAGCCGTCAGCGAGAGCGAACCGGAAGACACATCAGCCCTTGCCGGGCAGGCCAGTTTCCTTAAGGGCATCGGCGATTATCCCGGCGCCATCGCCAGTTGGACCAAGGTCATTGCCAAGGAGCCATCGGCCGAAAACTACGTCAACCGCGCCAATCTGGAGGTGCAGACCGGCGATCTGACCGCTGCGGCCAAGGATGCCGAAGCGGCCAGAGCGGTTGATCCCTCCGATGTAGCCGCGCTCACTCTTGCCGCCGACATCGCCGCCCGCCGTGGCGATCTGACCAGCGGGGTGGCCATGCTGGACGAACGTATCTCGGTGGCTGGCAAGGAAAAGGACAGTATCCTGCTGGATAAGGCGGTGCTGATCGCTTCCTATGGCGATGTGCAGGAGGGGCTGGCGCAGATGGACGCGCTGATCGCGAAAAAGCCCGGCCGCCCCGATCTGCTCAACGCGCGCTGCTGGGCCAAGGCCTTGCGGCAGGTGCAGATCGAGACGGCGCTCAAGGATTGCACCAGCGCCATCGAAATGACCGACGATTCAGCGCCGATCCTCGACAGTCGCGCGGTGGTCTGGCTGCGCATGGGCCGGCTGGATGCGGCGCTGAGCGATCTGGACGCGGCCCTGCTGCAAAATCCCTCTCAGGGGCAGACCCGGCTGGTGCGGGCCATTGTGCTCAAAAAACTGGGCCGCGCGGCCGAGGCGCAAAAGGAATTGGCCAGCTCGCGCCGGCTCCTGCCCAATGCCGAGAATGAATACAAGCGCTATGGACTGACCTATTGATCGGACATCCCCGGCGGCCTGCACAATCGCAACGCCGGGAGGGGCACAGACAGACAAAGGCGATGGACGGTCATGAGGACAAGTTGTTGAATAGCGATGAGAATTGACCAGGCATTGTCGCTGAGATGTGGCTCTGAATCGCTTTTGCTGCTGATGATGATATCCTTCCAACGCTTTACCGGGATCTGGAGCGCCGCAAGCCAGTCACCCTCTTGCCAGATCGGCCACTGGAAACGTCACGGGTCAGGCTAGCCAAACGTTCCTCCATATCCATCGTCGCCCGGGATCGCGGCGGTGGTTATCCACCAATTGCTCCATAAGCGATCCGCTCAATCTGCCATTGTGCCCCTTGTTCGTCTTGGAGAACCGCCGCTCACAGCTTGCGGGATAGGCAAACACATCCAGGGCTACTTTGGAGATGCCGATGCCAATCGTCTGTGGCAAAGTGCCTTCCATCTTTTCCGCCGCCCTATTCTGGTTATCCTGGCCCGAAGCTCTGGCTTCCGTCTAGGCTTGTTGAAAAAGAAAGAGTTGATCACACTAATCGACGGTCCTTCATGACCGGGACAACTTCGATCCATCCCCTTCCGCCTGATCCGGAACGGCGCCTCCGGATTACTGCGTCTTTCCGATCAGCGCCTCGGCCTCGCCGATAATCCAGTTCATCACTATGCGCGTGCGCGCAGGCAGCGTCTGGCGCGCCGGATAGGTCACGTAAAAAGGCACCGGCTCGATCTTGGCGTTGGGAAGCAGCCGCACCAACCGGCCCGCCCGCACGTCTTCCTCCACTTGGAAATAGGCGAACAGGCTGATGCCCGCCCCGTTTCTTACCGCCTCATGCTGCGCCAGGCTGCTGTTGGTGCGATAGGTGCCCGATACGCGGATCGGCTCTCCATCAATCGTCCACACCTGCCGCGTGGTACCATAGCTGAACAGCACGCAATTATGGAATTGCAGATCGTTGATGGAAAGCGGCGTGCCGCATCGTTCAAGATAGGCGGGCGAGGCGACGAGATAGCGCGGCACATCACCCAGATGCCGTGCCACTATGGTAGTTTCATTCACCTGCCCGGTGCGCATGGCCAGGTCCAGCCCGTCCTCCACCAGATGCACAAAGCCGTCGCCCAACAGCATCTCGACCGTGATGCCGGGGTGGTGAAGGTGGAATTCCGGCAGCTTGCGGGCAAGGTGGCAACCGAAGGTGTTGGTGGTGCCGATACGCACGTGGCCGGAATAGCCGCGCTCGCCACTGTGGAGATCAGCCTCCATCGCCTCAAATTCGCGCACGATGCGGCGGGCGTGAGCCAGAAAGGCAACCCCGTCCTCAGTCAGGGCAAGGCTGCGGGTAGAACGACGCAGCAGCGCGACGCGAAAATGAGCCTCCAGCATGCTGATCCGCCTGCCCACCATCACCTGACTTGTCATGGCCTCGCGTGCAACAGCAGAGAACGAGCCGCATTCCGCCACGCGGATGAACCATTGGAGAGCTTCGACCAGAGGAGCCATTTATTCAGATTATGTATAAGTCTTGTTATGTCAAGGCGATTGCCCGCTCTCCCTCAAAGGACTAGCCCGCCGCGTGGAGAAACGGAAAGGACAGGCTCACCCCGATCCTTCCGCCGGACAACAGAGATAAATTCTATGAAACCATCATCTTACTCCCAGGATGACGGAAACTGGCCGCGCCTTGAAAGGGCCGCTTCCCGATGCCGATGCCTGGATGGCCTCCACACTTTGACGACACGTGATTCCACCGCCGATCTGTCTTCGGATGGAACTGTCGCCCCCATTTTCCTCGCTGCAATCGGATCAAATTAAATGAGCGAGCCGCTTCCTCAACGCGAAACGATGGAATTCGACGTCGTGATCGTGGGCGCAGGCCCCGCTGGCCTGGCCGCTGCGATCAGGATCCGCCAGGCCGCCGCCAAAAACGAACGGGACATCTCGGTTGTGGTGGTGGAAAAGGGCTCTGAAGTGGGCGCCCACATCCTTTCCGGCGTAGTTGTCGACCCGATCGGGCTGGACAGCCTGCTGCCGGAGTGGCGCAATCACCCCGATTGTCCGTTGGCCACCAGCGTGCGGGAAGACCGGTTTCTTTACCTCACCCAAACCGGCGCGCACCGGCTGCCAACCGCCATGATGCCGAAACTGATCGATAATCATGGCAATTTCATCGGCTCGCTGGGCAATGTCACCCGCTTTCTGGCCGCCCGCGCAGAAGAGTTGGGCGTGGAAATCTTCCCCGGTTTTGCCGCTTCTGAATTGTTGATCGAGGACGGCAAGGTGGCAGGTGTGGCTACCGGCGACATGGGCCTTGACCGGCAAGGCAATCCCCGGAGCGATTTTGTGCGCGGCATGGAACTACGCGCCACCTACACGCTGCTGGGCGAAGGCGCGCGCGGCTCGCTCAGCAAGCAGGCCATCGCCCGCTTCGGGTTGGACAAAGGCCGCGATTTCCAGAAATTTGGCATCGGCATCAAGGAATTGTGGCAGGTTGATCCTGCTCGCTTTCAGGAAGGGCTGGTGCAGCACAGCTTCGGCTGGCCGCTTGATCGGCATACCGGCGGCGGCTCGTTCCTCTATCATTTCGATGAAAATCTGGTGGCGGTCGGCTTTGTCGTCCACCTCAACTACGCCAATCCCACGCTTTCGCCCTTCGAGGAATTCCAGCGTTTCAAGACCCATCCCACCATCCGCGATACGTTCGAGGGCGGCAAGCGCCTGGCCTATGGTGCACGCGCGCTGACGGAAGGGGGCTGGCAATCGGTCCCGCGCCTGACCTTCCCGGGCGGCGCGCTGCTGGGCTGCTCGGCGGGCTTCGTCAACGTGCCGCGCATCAAGGGGTCGCACAACGCCATCCTCTCGGGCATCCAGGCCGCCGATGCCGTGGTGGGCGAACTGTTCAGCGGCAGGCCTTCCAGCGAACCGCGCGCCTATGAGGAAGGCTGGCGTCAGTCCGCGATCGGCCGCGACCTGCAGCCGGTGCGCAATGTGAAGCCGCTTTGGGCCAGATACGGCATGCCGCTGGGCATCATGCTGGGCGGCGCTGATATGTGGTGTAACCAACTGCTGGGCAAATCACCCTTCGGCACCTTGTCGCATGGCAAGCCGGACAGCGCCTGCCTCAAGCCCATCGCCGAAGTCACCCCCATCACTTATCCCAAACCTGATGGAGTGCTCACCTTCGACCGCCTCTCTTCCGTGTTCCTGTCCAGCACCAACCACGCCGAGGACCAGCCCTGCCACCTGCGGTTGGCCAACCCGGCGCTTCCCATTGAAATGAACCTGCCTGTCTACGGTGAACCGGCGCGGCTTTATTGCCCGGCGGGCGTGTACGAGGTTGTGTATAACGACGAGGTGGCCAAGTCCAAGCCCCGCTTCGTGATCAATGCGCAGAACTGCGTCCACTGCAAAACCTGCGACATCAAGGACCCGGCCCAGAACATCACCTGGGTGCCCCCCGAGGGCGGCGGCGGTCCCAATTATCCGAACATGTAATTCCACGCAGAAAGGATCGTCAACGTGAGTGACGTCATCATTCGTAAAGCCGCGGTTATTGGCGCGGGCACAATGGGTTCGGGCATTGCGGCCCACTTGGCAAATGCCGGGCTGGAGGTCGTGCTGCTGGATCTGGATACGGCCTTTGCCCAAGGTGGCGTGGAGCGTCAGCTCAAGGCCGGCGGCTTCATGATGCCCGAGTTTGCCCAGCGCATCGCCACCGGCTCCACGGGCGCCGACATCGGCCTGCTCTCTGATTGCGATTGGATCATCGAGGCAGTCGCCGAGCGGCTGGATATCAAGCATGCGCTGTTTGCCGCCATTGACAAGGTACGCAAGCCCACCGCGATCGTGTCCTCCAACACCTCCACCATCCCGCTGCACGATCTGCTGCAACCTTTCTCCGACGAGTTTGCCGGGCATTTCCTGATCGCCCATTTCTTCAACCCGCCGCGCCACATGCGTCTGCTGGAACTGGTGAGCGGCCCGCGCACGCTGGCGTCCACCACGACCGCCATCCGCGATTTCTGCGACGAGCGACTGGGCAAGGGCGTGGTGCCCTGCAAGGATACGCCCGGCTTCATCGGCAACCGCATCGGCTGCTATTGGCTGGCCGTGGGGCTGGATGAAGCGATCAAGGCGGGCATCGCGGTGGAAGTGGCCGATGCGGTTATCGGCAAAGTGTTCGGCTTCCCCAAAACCGGCATCTTCGGACTTTACGATCTGATCGGCAACGATCTGATGCCCAACCTCATCCGTTCACTGCAGCATACGCTGCCCACCACCGATGCAGTGCAGGCCACCCCGGCCGAACCGCCGCTTCTGGCCGATATGCTGGCGCGCGGCCTGACGGGCCGCAAGGGTGGCGGCGGCTTCTATCGCCGTTCGAAAGACCGCAAGAGCAGCGAGACGCTGGATCTGGTGTCGGGCGAGTTCCGTCCCACCGCGCCCCCCGCGTGCGAAAGCCTGGCCCAAGCCAAGGGCGATGCACGCGCGCTGCTGGCGCATCCGGCGGCCGGTGGCCGCTATGCCTGGGCGGTGCTGTCGCGCACGCTGACCTATGCCGCCGCGCTGGTGCCTGAAATTGCCGACAGCCCCGATCTGGTGGATGAGGCCATGCGCTTGGGCTATGGCTGGAAATACGGCCCCTTTGAACTGATCGACAGGATCGGCGCCGCCTGGTTTGCGCAAACGCTGGAAGAGAACGCCGCTGTCGTGCCCCCGCTGCTGGCCGCTGCGGCTGCCAAGGGCGGCTTCTACCGCACACACGAAGGCCGCCGCGAAGTTCTGGTCCCCGGGCAAGGTGCGATAGATTATGCGCCGATAGCCGACCCTGCGGGCGTGATCTCGATCGAGACGCTGCGCCTGGCCGGTAAGCCGGTGGAAGAAACCTCCGCCGCCAGTTTGTGGGATATTGGCGACGGCGTTGGTCTGCTGGAGTTCCACAGCAAGATGAACAGCTTCAGCGCGGAGCTGATCGCTTCGGTCGATCAGCTGGTCGCGCTGGCGCAAACGCATTTCAAGGCGCTGGTAATCGGCAATGAAGGCCCCGTGTTCAGCGCAGGCGCCGATCTGGCCGGGGTGCTGCGCATGGCGCAGGCAGGCGATCGGGATGGGCTTGCCGCCTTTATTCAGGCGGGCCTCACCGCGTTCAACACCTTGCGCGATGCCAGCATTCCGGTGGTGGGCGCGGGCTTTGGCGCGGCTCTGGGCGGCGGCTGCGAAGTATTGCTGCACTGCCATGCCATAGTGGCCCATGCCGAAATCGGCATCGGCCTGGTGGAGCCGCGCGTGGGGCTGCTGCCGGGCTGGGCCGGGCTGACGCAGCTTCTCGTGCGGCTTCAGGAACGCGATGGCGATGCGCAGAGGAGCGCATTGGCCGCGCTGCGCATCGTGCTGCCCGCCCAGACCTCGACCAGCGCGTTTGACGCCAGGGCCAAGGGCTTCTTGCGCGAAAGCGACGGCATCACCATGAACCGGGAGCGGCTGATCGCCGATGCCAAGGCCCGGGCCCTGACCATGGTGCCTGACTTCACCACGCCGCCGCGCGCCATGGTAAACCTGCCCGAGCCTGCCGCCTTGCAGACAGAGGTGACCGCTTTGGCGGCCACGCTGGCGCCGCATGATGCGGTGATCGGCACGGCCATTGCCGGCGTGTTGGCGGGGCCGGCAATCCTGACCGAAGAGGAGGTGACCGCGCGTGCTCTGGACGCCTTTGTGGCGCTGGCGCTTCACCCCGCCAGTCAGGCGCGCATCGATGCGCTGCTTCGCACCGGCAAACCCCTTCGCAACTGATTTTCGCGCCGCACACAAGGCGCGGCAAAACAAGGAGCATGAAATGCCCGCTTATACCCCTCCCGTCGCAGACATGAGTTTCCTGCTGAAGGACGTGTTCCAGGCCGAAAAGGTCCTCACGGGCCTGCCCGGCTACGAAGAAGTGTCGGACGATCTGGTTTCTACCATTCTGGAAGAGGCCGGCAAATTCTGCGCCGGCGTGCTGCGCCCAATCAACCAGAGCGGCGATGAAGAAGGCAGCCGTCTGGAGGGCGGGCTGGTCTTCACGCCCAAGGGCTTCAAAGAAGCCTTCAAGGCCTTTGTCGACGGCGGCTGGTCCAGCCTGTCGGCCCCCACCGAGTTTGAAGGCCAGGGCTTGCCGCGCACCGTGCAGATCCTGGTGGACGAAATGCTCTCGGCCTCAAACCTTTCGTTCGGCCTGTTTCCGGGCCTGACGCGCGGCGCCTGTGAGGCAATCGAGGCCCACGCCAACCAGGAACTGAAGGAAACCTACCTGCCCAAGATGATCTCGGGCCAGTGGACGGGCGCGATGGGGCTTACCGAAGGCACCTCCGGCTCGGATCTGGGTCTGCTGAAGACCACCGCCAAGCCGCGCGGCGACGGGTCCTATACGGTATCCGGCTCGAAGATCTTCATCTCCTCGGGCGACCATGACATGGCCGAGAACGTCATCCACCTGGTGCTGGCCCGCCTGCCCGATGCACCTGCCGGCACCAAGGGCATCAGCCTGTTCCTGTGCCCCAAGTTCCTGGTAAACGAGAATGGCTCGCTGGGTGCGCGCAATGCGGTGAATGTCGGCTCGCTGGAGCACAAGATGGGCATTCACGCTCAGCCCACTTGCGTGATGAACTATGACGATTGCCAGGGTTGGCTGGTGGGCGAGGCCAACCGAGGCCTCAATGCCATGTTCACCATGATGAACGCCGAACGCCTGTTTGTGGGTGTGCAGGGTCTGGGGCTGGCCGATGCCTCTTACCAGACCGCCGCGACCTATGCCAAGGAGCGCAAGCAGGGCCGCGCGCCGGGCGCCAAGGAATCGGGGATGATCATCGAGCATCCCGATGTGCGCAAGATGCTGATGACGATGTTGTCCTTCGTTGAAGCCGCGCGCGCGCTGACCATCTTCACCGCGCTGGAAATGGACAAGGAATCGAAATCCACCGATGCCGGCGTACGCAAGCAGGCCACCGGCCTTGTTGCGCTGCTCACCCCGGTGATCAAGGCGGCCTTCACCGATTTCGGATTTGAGGCCACGGTGCTGGGACAGCAGGTGCTGGGCGGCCACGGCTACATCAGGGAATGGGGCCAGGAACAGTTCGTGCGCGATGCCCGTATCGCGCAGATCTATGAAGGTACCAACGGCATCCAGGCGCAGGATCTGGTGGTTCGCAAACTTTCGCTCGACGGTGGTGCGCCGGTGCGCGCCTTCTTCAGCGACATTGCGGCCACGTTGGCTGACGGCGCCAAGGTGCCCGCCGTGGCGCAAACCGCCGAGGCGGTGGCCAAGGCGCTCGCCGCGCTGGAGGATGTGACCGCCTGGCTGACCACCGGCGAGGGCGCCAACGCGCTGGAGCAGAACGGTGCCGCCACCGACTATCTGCGCATGTTCGCACTGGTTGCCTTCGGCTGGCTGTGGGTGCGCATGGGGCTGGCCGTGGTGGCCAAGGGCGCTGAGGCGAGCCCGCAAGAAACGCGCAAGCTGGCTGTCGGCCAGTTCTTCGCCACGCGCATCCTGCCCCAGGCCCACGCGCTGGCGGTGCAGATCAAGGCCGGTTCGGCCCCGCTCATGGCGGTCGCTTCCACCGAGTTCTGACCATCCCCCCCGGTTGCGCCGGGCCGTCTCGCGTCCCCCCACGGCCCGGCGCAACATTGCTGAGAGACAGTTTCCGATGAAAATTCTCGTTCCGGTCAAGCTGGCAATCGATTCCAATGCGAAGCCCCGGCTGAAGGCCGACCGCAGCGGCATCGATCTTGCCAACGTCAAGCTTTCGATCAATCCCTTCTGCGAAATCGCGGTGGAAGAGGCGGTGCGCCTGCGCGAAGCGGGCAAGGCGGCCGAAGTGGTGGTCGTCTCGGTGGGCGTTGGCAAGGCCACCGACGCCATCCGTTCAGCGCTGGCCATTGGCGCGGATCGCGGCATCCTGGTCGAGGCCGAGGGCCGCGTCGAACCGCTGACCATCGCCAAGCTGCTGGCCAAGGTGGTGGAGGAAGAAAAGCCTGATCTGGTGCTGACCGGCAAGCAGGCCATCGACGATGACAGCAACCAGACCGGCCAGATGCTGGCCGCATTGCTGGACTGGCCGCAGGCCACCTTCGCCTCGCAGGTGGAACTGGATGGGGCCGAGCTGGTCGTTACCCGCGAAGTGGATGGCGGGCACCAGACGCTTCGCCTTTCGCTGCCTGCGCTTGTTACAACCGACCTGCGCCTGAACGAACCTCGCTATCCTTCGCTGCCCAACATCATGAAGGCCAAGAAGAAGCCCGTCGAAACAAAGACGGCGGAAACCTACGGCGTGGATCTGACCCCGCGCCTCAGCGTGGTGGAAGTGCGCGAGCCCGCCGCCCGCAAGGCCGGCATCAAGGTGGCCGATGCGCAGGAGCTTGTGAGCAAGCTCAAGGCCGTCGGCGTTCTGTAAGCGCAGCGCGCCTTGGGCGTTTTGGCGAACGCCGGCGCATTTTGCCCCCACGCTTCATTCAGGACAAGATCCATGAAAACCCTTCTCATTGCAGATCATGACAACCAGACCGTCGCCGATGCGACAACCAAGGCGCTGACCGCGGCCCGCGCGCTGGGCGGCGAGGTGGATATCCTCGTGGCCGGCCAGGGCGCGCAGAGCGCCGCCGAGGCATCGGCCAAATTGCAGGGCGTGGCCAAGGTGCTGCTGGCCGATGCCGAAGCCTATGCCCACCGCCTGGCCGAGCCGCTGGCCGCGCTGGTGCTGTCCATCGCTCCGGGCTATGATGCGATCGTCGCCCCCGCCAGCAGCGCAGGCAAGAACCTGCTACCGCGCATCGCCGCCAGGCTGGAAGTGATGCAGGTCTCCGATGTCACCAAGGTCGCCGGGCCCGACACTTTCGAACACCCCATCTATGCCGGCAACGCCATCGAGGTGGTGAAAAACCCTGAGCGGGTGAAGGTGTTCACCGTGCGCACCGCCGCCTTTGCCGCCACTCCGGCCGATGGCGCGGGCGCCCCGGTGGAAGCGGTGGCCGTCCCGGTCGCCGAAAGCCGCGCCACTTTCGTGCGCGAGGAAATGGCCAAGAGCGAGCGCCCGGAGCTGGGTTCGGCCAAGGTCATCGTTTCGGGCGGTCGTGCGCTCGGTTCGGCAGAAAAGTTCAACGAGGTGCTGCTGCCGCTGGCCGACAAGCTGGGCGCGGCCGTGGGCGCGAGCCGCGCGGCGGTGGATGCCGGTTATGCCCCCAACGATTTCCAGGTGGGCCAGACCGGCAAGATCGTGGCGCCTGAACTGTACATCGCGCTCGGCATTTCCGGTGCTATCCAGCACCTGGCCGGCATGAAGGACAGCAAGGTGATCGTGGCTGTCAACAAGGACGAAGAGGCCCCGATCTTCCAGGTGGCCGATTTTGGCCTGGTGGCCGACCTGTTCCAGGCCGTGCCGCAGATCGAAGCCGCGCTGGGCTGACCCTCCCCCTCGCCGCACCGGCGACGGCACCATACAGACGGAAAAACGAGATTGCCATGAAACACCCAATTTCCCCCGAGGAGGCCGTTGCCGGCATTCCCGATGGCGCTTCCATCATGATCGGCGGCTTTTTGCGCTGTGGTCGCCCACAGCGGCTGATCGAGGCCCTGCTGGCCTCAGGCAAGAAGAACCTCACCATTATCTCGAATGACACCGGCTTTGCCGGTGAAGGCATCGGCGCGCTGATCAGTTCGGGCCAGGTGGCGCGCGTTGTCGCCTCGCATATCGGAACCAATCCTGATACGCAAAAAGGCCTGATCGAAAAGACGATGCAGGTTGATCTGGTGCCGCAGGGCACACTGGTCGAACAGATCCGCGCCAAGGGCCACGGACTGGGCGGCGTGCTGACCAAGACCGGGCTGGGCACTATCGTGGCCGACGAGGCCGAGGTGCTGACGCTGAACGGCGAGCAGTGGCTCTATGCCCCGCCGCTCGCCGCCGATTTCGGCTTCGTCTATGCCGACCGCGCCGACATGGTGGGCAACCTTGCCTACACGCTGACCGAACTGAACTTTAACCCGGCGATCGCGATGGCGGCCGACACCGTCTTTGCCGAAGCCCGCGTTATCGTGCCGGTGGGCGCAATAACGCCCGACGATGTGCGCACGCCCGGCATCGTTATCGACCATCTGATCGCGAGGGCCTGAGCCATGAGCAAGGACATCATTCTGCGCCGCACCGCCAAGGAGCTGGAACCCGACAGCTTCGTCAATCTCGGCATCGGGCTGCCGACCGGGGTGGCAGCCTATGTTTCGCCCGAAAACGGCATTTTTTTCCATTCCGAAAACGGCCTGGTAGGCTTGGGCGCCAAACCCGCGCCGGGGCTGGAAGATCCCTCGTTGACCGATGCAGGCGGAGGCTTTGCAAGTGCGGTTCCGGGGGCCATGTCGATCGACAGCAATCTCTCCTTCGGACTGGTGCGTGGCGGCCATCTTGCCGTCACGGTGCTGGGCGGGCTTCAGGTCGACGAGACGGGCCGCCTGGCCAACTGGATCGTGCCGGGCAAAATGGTGCCGGGCATGGGCGGCGCGATGGATCTGGTTGCCTGCGCCAACCGGGTGATCGTGGCGATGCAGCACACCGCCAAGGGCGCGCCCAAGATCGTGCCCAAGTGCACCCTACCGCTCACCGCAGACCGCCGGGTGGACCTGATCATCACCGACATGGCCGTGATCCGCCCCACCGATGCCGGCCTTGTGCTGGAAGAGCGCGCGCCAGGCGTAACCGTGGAGCAAATCGTGGAAGCCACTGCGGCAACGCTGATCATCAAGGGTGTCGTTCCCGAGATGGATCTGGCTGCCTGACCTGCGTGCGAGGACACCTGACTCATGAAAATCAATGATGTAAAGAACAAAGCTTTCGCTATTCCCTTTGCTAACCCTTCCTATCCGCGCGGGCCGTTCCGTTTCTACAACCGCGAATTTGTCATCATCACCTACCGCACAGATATTGAAGCGCTGCGCGCCGTAGTGCCCGAACCGCTGGAAATCGTCGAACCGGTAGTGAAGTATGAATTCATCCGGATGCCGGATTCGGTTGGCTTTGGCGACTATACCGAAACGGGCCAGGTCATCCCGGTGCGTTTCGAAGGCCGCGAGGGCAATTACACCCACGCCATGTATCTGGATGCCGCGGCGCCTATCGTTGGCGGGCGCGAGATCTGGGGCTTTCCCAAGAAGCTGGCCAAGCCTAACTTGCGCGTGGAAGGCGAGGTACTGGTAGGCACACTCGATTGCGGCTCGATTCGCTGCGTGAACATGACAATGGGCTACAAGCACGAAATCCTTGAGCACACGCCCATCACCAAGGCGCTGGAACTGCCCAACTTCCTGCTGAAAAGCATTCCGCATGTGGATGGCACTCCGCGCATCTGCGAGCTGGTGGAATACCACCTTGAGGATTACGTGGTGAAGGGCGCCTGGTCGGGGCCCGCCAGCCTCCAGTTCTTTGACCATGTTCGCGCCGATGTCAGCCGCCTACCGGTGCGTGAAGTGCTTTCGGCCGTGCATTTCGTAACGGACGTGACGTTGGGGATGGGCAAGGTTGTCCACGATTACATGTGTCCCTGACGCAGGCGAGAATCTTCAGCGCTTAACACCGCTGATCCGTGCCCGCGAAAAGGCCCGCGCGCTATATGGCGCGCAGGCCTTTTCGTAATATAGTCATTACCCTGCCGGCGGCCTTCTGGTAGGATGATTGAACGGCGTCGCCGGTGAGGCTGCGCCAAGCATCTTGGGAGACCGCCATGAGCTGCTATACCAGCATCGATGTTCCGCTTGAGGTCTCGTATTTCTGAGCTGTGGATCCAGCAGGTAAAATCGTGAAGGAGGCGCATGTTGCGAGCGAGCCGGAAGGAATTATTGCCTGGTTTGGTGTGTCTAGCCTTGAGATGACGGCAATCGGTCCGGAAGCGGTATCGCCGGGTTCATTGCAAACCCCAGGTGGCGTAGAAGAACCGAACCCTGCTCGCCGGGCGCAAGATGCTCCAGACGCGCTACATCAATCTTGAGATGTGTCTGCGGGGTTATGGCTTGAAGGTTGGGCCGACGAACCGCAAGACCTTCAATGGCCGGGTGCGGGAACAGGGCGCCAGCGTCCTGAGGCTCGATAACACCGTGGATCCGCTCCTGAAGACGCGGGCTACGCTTGCGTCATCTCGATGGTGTGGTCAACAGTCGGGCTCGTCAGGACGAGTGGACGCAACCGCTGATGAGCGTGCTGGGCGTCGGTGCGCTGATCTCGCTGACGTTCGTATCAGCCCGCCCCTCCTGGCCTGACCCAGCGCAAATATCAGTCCGGCGAGACTATCCGCCCATGCATTTCGACTATCGCGGCGAGGACGGCTTTACCTTTGGCAGCAACCCCATTCGCGATGCCGCCCATGTCGGATGGGCCATTTAGGGCACAGGGCTGATCCTGCTGTGGCGTTGGCAGCATTTTGCCAATTTGCGGCGAAAGCTCTTTGGCTCGGATCAGAGGCCGCAATAAGGCGCCCCCACCATCTCCTCCCATCGTTCAGAAGCGGAAGCTGATCCAGCCGGCAAAGAAATCGGAGCTTTTGAAACCGGCGTTGGTCAGCGCCGGGCCGGCGTGCAGATGCTCATACCGACCGGTCACGGAAACATGGGGTGACACGGTCCAGACGGCCTGCGCGCGGGCGGTTTCGGCGATCTTGCGCCCCGCCGCGTTCTGGGTTCCGGCAAAGGCTGTGCCATTGGCGCGATAGACCGCATCATGGACCGTTTCGCGCCATGAAAACTGATATTCCAGCGAAACGCGCAGGTTCGATGCGGGCTGGAAACTGAAATTGGGCGCGATGGCGATCAGATTGGTCGGCGTGGCGTAAAGCTGATAGCTGTAATAGATATTGTTGCCCAAGGGCGCGAGCGCGGTCTTCAGCTTGCCCGTGCCATAGGCCCCGCCGCCGGTGGCATAATCGGCATGAAAGCCCACGCGCGGCGCCGAGTGGTTGCGCCCAAGCCGATAGGATTGCGCCATCAGCACCTGCCAGGCCGCGATCGGGCGATTGTCATAATGACCAGCCTGATAATTGACGGTCCAGTCAAGGTTGACCGGCCCGGCATCGCCCCACAGATGCAGGCCGTAGAATTCGCGCACTTCATGGGCGGTTGTCGCCCCCCATACGGCCGCCGTGTTGCGCAGGCGCCAGTAAAAGGGATCGAGATAGAGTTTCGATCCGCCCAGCCAGTCATTGGGAATGCGCAAGCCCCCCGAAATACCCGAAAACCGGCGCGTGTCCTTGTTCAGATCGTCGCCCGTGCCCTGTTGTCCGGGGCGGGTGGGAGTAAAATCAAACATGTCGATCCGCATATGCCGCGCCTTCGCCCAGCCCCGGAAACCGTTATAGGACAGAAAGATCGTGTTATTGTCGCGCGGCACCAGCAGCAGGTTCGGCCCGTCGGAAAAGGTCTGGCGGCCATAGCGCACGCCCAGCTTGACCCCGGCCACCTTGGCGGTGACATCGGCAAAGGACTGCTGAACAATGGCGGTATTGTCCAGATAACCCGATGGCGTACCGATATTGCGCCCCGAAATGCCCGCATGGGCCACTTCGGCATAGACGCGGATATGCGGGCCGATGTGCAGGTCTGCCCCGCCCACGATGCGGGCAATATCCTGTCTTTGAGCCTGCGCATCTTTCAGGTCCGGGTTGGTGGTCTCATTCACGCGCAGCCGCAATTCGCCCGATAGCGTGACATAGATGTCGCCTGCCGCATCGAGCGGGATGAATTTGAGGTGGTCGATGGCGCTGCGCCGTTTGGCCGGATCGCGCAGCCTGCTCCAATCCTCAACCCAGCGCGACTGGTTATAGCCTGCGCTGGTCACGCCGTCGCCCGCGCCATCGGCCGGATAGGCTTCGGACAGAGGAGCGGCCAGCGCCTGACTGACGCGATCGGGCGGGCCGATCACCTGCGCATGGGCCGCGGCACCGGAAAAAAGGGCGAGCAAAAGGGCAGCGCCGCCGCCGGGGCGTCGCGAAAAACTGGTCATGGGGGAGCTCTCCGGTCAGTCGGGGCGGTCTTGGCGCCGCCCCTTTTGTCTGGTTATTCTGCGGCCTGAGGGGCCTGCGCGGGGACGAAGGGCGCGCTGGCGGTGGCCCCGCCATTCAGGGCAAGCGCCAGTTGCGCCGTGTCCAGCTTGCCTTCCCAGCGCGAAACGACGACCGTGGCGACCGCATTGCCGATGAAATTGGTCAGGCTGCGACATTCGCTCATAAAGCGGTCGATGCCCAAAATCAGCGCCATGCCCGCCACCGGCACGCTGGGCACGATGGACAAGGTGGCCGCCAGCGTGATGAAGCCCGCGCCCGTTACCCCCGCTGCGCCCTTGGACGACAGCATCGCGACCGCCAGCAGCGACAATTGCTGGCCAAGGGACAGATCCACATTGCAGGCCTGTGCGATGAACAGCGCGGCCAGCGTCATATAGATATTGGTGCCGTCAAGGTTGAAGGAATAGCCCGTGGGCACGACAAGGCCGACAATCGACTTGGGGCAGCCGGCCCGCTCCATCTTTTCGATCAGACTGGGCAGCGCGCTTTCGGACGAGGATGTGCCCAGCACGAGCAGCAGTTCATCCTTGAGATAGGCCACCAGCTTGAAGATCGAAAAACCGCAGGCCCAGCCCACCAGACCCAGCACCACGATCACGAACAGCAGCGAGGTGAGATAGAAAGTGGCCACCAGCCCGGCCAGATGGACCAGCGCCCCGGTGCCATATTTGCCGATGGTGAAGGCCATGGCCCCGAAGGCCCCGAAAGGCGCGGCGCGCATCAGGATCGACACCACCTTGAAGATCGCCAGCGACACCTCCTCCAGCGCCACCACAAGGCGCTCGGTGCGTTCGCCCAGCAAGGCGAGGCTGGTGCCGAACAGGATCGCCACGAACAGCGTTTGCAGGATGCTGCCCTCGGACAGCGCGCCGACGAAGGTTTCCGGGATGATGCCCACCAGAAAGCCAGTGACCGTGGTTTCATGGGCCTTTTCGGCATAATCGGCCACTTTGCTGGCATCCAGCGTGGCCGGGTCGATATTCAGCCCCGCGCCGGGATGGACGACATTGGCCACGATCAGCCCGACAAACAGCGCCAGCGTAGAAAAGGTCAGAAAATAGGCAAAGGCCTTGCCCGCCACTCGCCCCACCGAGGCCAGATCGCGCATGCCCGCAATCCCTGTGGCAATGGTCAGGAAGATGACCGGGGCAATGATCATCTTGACCAGCTTGATGAAAGCATCGCCGATCGGCTTCATCGCCTCGCCCAGATGGGGGGAGAAATGGCCGAGCAGCACGCCTGCGGCAATGGCCGCCAGCACCTGAACATAGAGATGTCTGTACCAGGGGCGACGAATATCGGAATGGGGCACGCCGGTGCCTGCAAGGGCGAGATGGTCCATGGTCTTGGCTTTCAGTCCTTTCCACATGGCCATGGCGAACCTTCTTGTGGATCCGTGGCCATAGGGGGCAGGATATGGGCGGCGGACATGCGGGCAAAATGGGATTGGGAAATCAATATTTCCTTTTTATATCATACCATTAAATCGAAACCACCAAGTGTATGCGGGCAAGTTTTGACATTCCTCCCAATTGCCGATGTGCAAATATTGGCACATCGCGCGCGCCGGACTAAAACGGGCGCATGTGGCCCACGAATCATCCTTTGCGCCTGCGCTGGGCCATCACCGGCCTGATCGCCGCGATGGCAGCGGCGGCGCTGGCCTATGTCGTGGTCGAAAGGCGGGGGCTGGCGCTGGAAATGGACACCGCCCGCACCGACATGCTGATGCGAAAGGCGCTGATCACCAGCGAGATGGCGCGCTTTCGCCTGCTGCCCATCGCGCTTGCCGATGATCGGGACGTGGTTCTCGCCTTGCAGGGCAGCGCCAGCGCGCGCTCCGCGCTCAACCACAAGCTGGAAGGTCTGGTGACGACGACGGGCGCCCCCATCATCTATGTCATCGGCCCGGATGGCAAAGCCATTGCCGCCAGCAACTGGCGATCACCCAAAAGCTTTGTCGGATCCGATTACAGCCGACGCCGCTATTTCCGCGACGCGCTGGCCCATGGCGGCGCCAGCCATTTCGCGATGGGCACGGTCAGCCGCCGACCGGGCCTCTATATCGCCCAGCGCACCGCGCAGGGCGGCGTGGTCACCATCAAGCTCGAATTTGACCGGATCGAGGCGGACTGGGCCAAAGGGGACGGCACCACTTTTGTCACCGACGAAAATGGCATTGTCCTTGTTTCCAGCCGTCCGGGATGGCGCTTTTACCTGACCAGGCCGGTGCCGGGGGCCGCGCTGGCCGCCTTTGATGCCGATGCGATGGTGTCGCCCCTTGCCGCAAGGTTCATTCCCGCCAGCCTGCGCGCGCAACACGCGACGCTGGAAGGCCGACCCGTGATCCTGTTGCAGGAAGCGCTGGCCCAGCCGGGCTGGTCGATCACCCTTTTGCGTCCGGTGGATGGGGCGATCCTGTTTGCCCGCATCGCTGCGGCGGTGGCCGCCGCGCTGGTGCTGGGCATGGCGATCATCGGCTGGATGTGGCTGGAACGCGGCCGCGAGCGGCGGGCGCGAACCGACGAGCTGGAACAGGCCGTGGCCGACCGCACCGCCGATCTGCGCCGGGAAATGGACGAGCGCGCCGCCCTGGAAGCGCGCGCGGCGGACCTTCGCGAAGGGCTGCGTCAGGCCAACCGGCTCGCCTCGCTGGGCCAGATCACCGCCAGCGTGGCCCATGAAACCGCCCAGCCCGTCGCCGCCATCCGCACCTATGCCGATACCAGCCGCCTGCTGCTGGAGCGCGGCGACAGCGAGACGGTTCATAAAAACCTCAACACCATAGCCCGCCTTGCCGATCGCATTGGCTCGGTAACCGCCGAGCTGCGCGGCTTTTCGCGCCGGGGCGCGACGGATCAGGCCCCCGTTGCCGTCAGCGAGGTGATCGAGGGCGCGCTGCTGATCCTGAAAGAGCAGTTGAAAGGCATCGCGGTGGACCTGCCCGATGATGACGCCATGGTGGAAGGGGGCAAGGTGAGGCTGGAGCAGGTTCTGGTCAATCTGCTGCAAAACGCCGCGCAGGCGCTGCGCGGCACGCCCACACCCGCCATCACGCTGCGGCTGCACGGGAAGGATCAGGCCATCACGCTTGCCATTTCCGACAATGGCCCCGGCATTGCCGAGGATCTGAAAGCCCGCCTGTTCACCCCCTTTGTCACCAGCCGCCCGGATGGGCTGGGCCTCGGCCTGGTCATCTCTCAGGATATCATGACCGATGCGGGCGGCACACTGCGCTATGTCGATCAACCGGAGGGCGCCTGCTTTGAAATGACGATGAGGCCCGCGACATGACCGCCGCCCTGCCCCTTGTGGCGCTTGTCGATGACGACGATGACCTGCGCGAGGCCGCCACGCAATTGCTCGGTCTGGCCGGTTATCAGGTTCTGGGTTTTTCGGGCGGGGTCGAGGCCGCACAGGCGATTGGCGCGGATTTTGCCGGGATCGTCATTTCCGATGTGCGTATGCCGCAAATGTCGGGGGTGGAATTGTTTCGCCTCCTGCAGGAGCGCGACCGGGATCTTCCCGTGCTGCTGATCTCGGGCCATGCCGATGTCCAGATGGCGGTGGACGCGCTCAAGGCGGGCGCGTGGGATTTCATTGAAAAGCCTTTTGCGCCCGATGCCTTGCTGGCGGCGGCGGGGCGGGCCACCAAGGCCCGGCGGTTGGTGCTGGAAAATCGCGCGCTTCGCCGTGCGGCCCAGGGCGGCGCGGAACAGGCCCTTCTGGGCGAAACCTCGATGATCCGGCGCTTGCGGGCGATGATCCCGGTGCTGGGCCAAAGCGACATTGACCTTGCCATCGAAGGCCAGACCGGCACCGGCAAGGAATTGTTCGCGCGCTGTGTCCACCGGGCGGGAGCCCGATCCCGGCACCGCTTTGTGACCGTGGACTGCGCCGTAATCCCGCCCGCGATAGTCGAAAAGGAAATGTTTGCCCGGGGCGGCATCATCTCCTCCAGCCATCGCGGCACGCTGTTTCTGGACAATCTGGATCAGACCGGGGAAGATCTGCAAAGGCGACTGGCCCAATTTGCCGAGAAACGCGCCATCGCGCTGGACACGCGCGACCCTGAAGCCATCGACACACGCATCATCGCCAGCATGGCCGAGGGCAGACGCGGGCATGTGTCCGACGCGCTTTATCACCGCGTCGCGGGCGTACCGCTGCGTATGCCGCCTCTGGGCGAAAGGCGGGCGGATATCCGGCTGCTGTTTGCCCATTTCCTGCAAAAGGCGGCCGAGCGGCTGGACCGCCCGGCACCGCCCATCGACGACAGCATCCATCATCTCGACACCAGAGACTGGCCCGGCAATCTGCGCGAATTGGAGAATTTCGCCGAACGCTATTGTCTGGGGCTGGAAAGCCATGGCGAAGCCGCATCGACCGGCCACAAGGCCACGCTGCCCGAACGGCTGGATGCGTTTGAAAGCGCGGCCATTCTTCAGGCAGTGCAGGAGGCCAAAGGCGAGATGGCACGCGCCATCGGCCTGCTGGGCATTCCGCGCAAGACCTTCTATTATCGCGCCAAAAGGCTGGGACTGGATCTGCGGTCCATGCGGGCCGATATCATGGACGAGAGATGATCCGCGCAAGGCGTCTCAGGGCGTCAGTTCGATCACGCTTTCCGCATTGGCCTTGACCGCCGCCTCGCTGAACAGGAAGGGGACATATTGTCCCGCCGCCCAACGCGGAAACAGATCGCGGTAATGCGGGCTTTGCGGATCGCCCGACTGGCCCGGCGTGTTGATGATACGCGAATTGTCCCACGCGCCCACGTCCAGCACCATCCGCACCGAGGCGCCCGCCATCACGCCAAAGCCCGCGCCACGATAGGTGGCCGCCGCCGGTGTCGAGCCCGACCCGGCAATCTGCAGGGGGCCGACCGACCATTGCGGCTTTTCCAGCGCGGGCGCGACGCGCGCCGCTGCGGGCGCCCAATCGGCACGGTGCAGATCGCCCCAGCGCCACGCCTTGGGATCGGGCCCCAGCAATTTGGTCGCCTCGGCCCATGCCCCGGCCAGCGAGAGGCCGACCACCTTGTCCCTTACCGCCGCCGGATCGGACCCCAGACGCGGATCGAGCGTCGCCAGCCAGTCGATCACACCGGGAACCGAGGCATCGGCAAAGAAGGGCTGAAGATCAGGCGACACCACCGCCTCGGCCAGAGCCTTGCGCAAATGACGCGCGATCCAGATTTCGTAAAGCGCGGCCTGCGCGCTGTCGACGCCTTCATGGCCGTTCCAGCCACGCAGCAGCGCGGCCGCCCGCGCCGCATCCCCCGACAGGCCGCCCACATTCCCGACCAGCGCCGCGCTGCGCGCCGCCAGCGGGCTGGTCACGTCGGTCTGGATCGCCTCCATATCGGCAAGGCTCAATTTCGATTTGGCCGAGAGCAAGGTCTCGATCCGGTCAATGCGCGAGCGGTCCACCCATTCATAGCCGATGGGCTGTTTGTTCGAATCATAGTCCTTGTCTAGATTCATCTGATTGGCGGTCGCCACCCAGCCGCGCGCAGGATTCTTGATCATCGGCAGATCATCGGGCTTCACCATGCCCTGCCATTCATAGCGCCCATCGCCCGGCACCGGCATCAGGCCGTCCCACCCCTTGCGCCGGGGCACAAAGGCCGAGGCGCGCCAGCCGATGTCGCCATGCGTATCGGCATAGACCAGATTGAGCGGCGGCGCCCCCCAGCGCTGATGCGCGATCTCGAAATCATTCCATTGCGTGGCGCCGAACATCCATGCCGCGTTGAAATAGCCCGAAGCGCCCGGCTCGCTCCATACCGTACGCATGGCGAAGGCGAGGCCTTTTTCCGCATCCTCATAGATCACCGGGCCGTGACGGGTGAATTTCAATTCGATCTGGCGCGCGCCCTCGCCTTTGACCGCCAACGGCTGGCGGTCCACTTCAAAGGGCGTCCATGCGCCCTTGTAGAAATAGGCGCCGGGATGATCCTTGCTGGTCTTGTAAACATAGAGGTCTTCCTGATCGGCGTAGAAGATCGTGATCCCCCATGCCGCAACCTCATTATGGCCAAAGGTCAGACCGGGCAGCGCAGGCTCCCCCGCCCCGGCGATATGCAGGCCGGGCGCGTTGATATCGACTACATAGCGCAGCGAGGGCACGCCATGCCCGCGATGGGGATCATTGGCCAGAATGGGGCGGCCCGTCTGCGAATGGGCGGCATCCACCACCCAATTGTTCGACCCTTCGCCCTGTTCATTGATGTTGCGCAGGGCCAATGTCACATTGCCCTCCGCCGAGGCCAGCTTCACCCCGTCGAAGGAGACATCGCCGGTGGCCAGCACATAATCGCGCATCAGCTTTTCCGGCACGGCGCAGGGGGCCAGCCCCTTGGGCACCACCGGTTCATGCGCGGGCGAGAGGAAGCGGCGCAGGTTTTCCCATTTCAGGCTGCCCTTGCAAATGGCGCGGGCGCGGGTGGCCTCCGATGCGGCATTGCTGACCAGCGTATGGCTGCGGATACGGACGATATCCTCGGCTGTGAAACGTTCCGGCTTCGTCCCGGTCAGGGTGAATTCGCGCGGCAGGGGCGCCTTGCCCGCCTCGACCTGCGCGATATAGGCGTTAACGCCATCGGCAAAGGCCTGCGTCATTGCCTGCGCTCCGGCGGGATAGGCGGCCCATTCCCGGCCCATATCGCCGCGATAAAGGAACAGCCGCGCGGCACGGTCCTTCTCCGCGAAACCGGGGCCGAAACTTTCCGCCAGACGCCCCAGCCCACGCTTGCGCCACAGGTCGATCTGCCACAGCCGGTCGCGCGCGGCATTATAGCCCTGGACGAAGAAGGCATCATGCGTGCTGGCGGCATAGATATGCGCAATGCCCCAGTGATCGACCACGATCCTTGCCGGGGCGGCAAGACCTTCGAGCCTGCGCGCCTCCTGCGCCATGGCATGAGGCGCGGCAGCAAGCAGCGGCAGCGCCGCAAGCAGGCGAATGGCGGATGGCTTGAGCATAATAAAACTCCCCCTGTGGGCATCATCATGCCACAGCGGTCCTGCGCGGCAAGTGGGGGCAATGGCCGCATTTAGGCGTATTAGCAGGGGGTGGCAGGCCTGTGCGTGAGGTCTTTCGACAGCGTCGGCGCAAGAGTCATACCCGCAGGCGGACCGCATTGCGCCCCTGCGCCTTGACCTCGTAAAGGGCTTCATCGGCGGTTCGGAACAATTGGGCTTTGCTCCAGCCCGGCATCATCTGCGCAATGCCGCAGCTCAGCGTCACATATTCAGGATAGCCGCCCTCGATCGAGCCTGTCAGCCCACGGCATCTTTCAAGAATGCGGCCACAGACCTTGGCTGCCGTGGTGGCATCGGCACGGAACAGGATGGCGAATTCATCCCCTCCGATGCGGCCCACAAGATCGGTCATGCGGGTTTCCGTTCTCAGGCATTGGCCGATTCGGGAAAGGACTTCATCGCCCTTGCCATGACCATATCGGTCATTGATTTCCTTGAAATGGTCGACATCAATCAGGGCCAGCGAACAGGTCACGCCCTCCTTGAGCACTTCATGCACGCCCTGATGGAATCCGGCCCGGTTGAGAACCTGTGTCAGATCATCGGTAAAAACCTTTTTGGCCAGTTCGCGTTCGCGCAGCGCGCGGGCGGTGATATTGTGGAATGTGATCACGGCCCCCGATCCGGCAGCAATCGGGTCCAGCAGGGCAAAGGACGCCTCGACACAAAAGCCCTGATTTGACTGGAGTTCGACGACTGTCTCCCTGCCATCGAGAAAACCGTCGAGTTCGGGCCATTTTTGGGCCAGTTGCGGCAAGGAAAGGCCCACCAGATCCTGAGACGGGGTGTCGAGCAAGGCCTCTGTCGGCCCGCCCGCAAAGATGCAGCAGCCATGGGCATCGAAACCCAGCACCGCGTCCGGGCTGTTGGCCAGAATCATCCGGATGGATTTGTCTCGATCATCCAGTTTGGCCGAAAACTCGGCCCGCGAGGTGATGATGGCCACCACGGTCAGGCAGGTGGCCAGCGTCATGATCAGATAGAATTGGAAAAAGATCGATTTCGCGAGCAGGTCGCCATGCATCAGCGCAATCGGCCCCCGGTTCGCGATGGTGGCCAATGTGCCGATGACGGCCGTGATCAGTATGCCGACCTTGATGCCATGACGCCCCAGCGGAAAGGTCAGCAGGACAAGCGCGCTGACGGGCAGGAACAGCAGCGGCCTGTCGGCCTGCCGGAAAACCAGATCGACCAGAGCGGCGTAGCCGACAAGCAGAACGAGCATCTTCCAACGCTGGAGAGCGCTCTTGCCGCGATAGAATTCGGCATAGGAACCATCCCAGATCGAGTTGAAAAAGGGCGTCGCCACCACGATGCCCAGACCGTTGCTGAAAAACCAGCGCGCGAAGGAGGGCAGGAAAGGCTGCTGATAGATCGCCATCGAGGTGAGCGAACCGAATAGGCCGCCGATGGCGGGCGTAATCAGCCCGGCCCACAATACGAAAAGGCCCAGAGTCCGCATGTCCGAAAGGATGCTGGAGGTGGCAAGCCTGCGTTTGAGAGAAACGGCCGCCACCCAGACCTGCGCGATATTGATTGCCGCATAGAGTATATGCCCCCATGCAAAGCCGCGCACCACATCATTGGCCAGATGATTGGCAATCAGCCCCGCGACCAGCACCGGGCGCCATTGCGCGCGCGGCAATTGCAGCAGCAGGCCGAGAATGACGGCATCGGCAATCCAGATCGTGGCATGGTTGCGCCCGTCGCTGGTCAAACGCAGGGTCAGCGCCGCCAGGCAAAAATAGGCCATGCCCGCCCAAAGCGCACGCATGTAGCTGGGAGCCCGTTCGGGTGAAGGGGAGCAATCAGCATCCATGGGTAAAAAGTGGTAAATCAGACGAATTAATAATACTATAAGCAGCGGATAAGTTATGTCCGAAATGGATGCATTTATCGCCGTTTCGCATATAGATTACGAGCGACCATTTCAGCCTTCTCTAATTCTTTCTTCCTAACATATAAGGCCATTCACTTATCAAAATTTGAACCTCCTGCTCCACAAACCTCGCGGCGCGGAAACTTTGGCGGGTTTGGGGATGGCCGACGCGCGGGTCGGTCGGCAGAACCGTGGAGATGACGCTTGGCGCAATGGGTGCGCCGCCTCGGTCAGAACGGGCGCGCACAACATCGCTGTTTGAGAATCCGTTATGCAGCAATCCCCGCTCCCGCATTCTCGGGAGTAGGACCGGGCTGTTTCTGCGAAATTTCGCGAATGTTTCAGAAGGCGGCAAGGCCGCGCTGAGATAATCAGCGCGGCCAGATGCGGCATCAGAAGTGATAGCCGACCGAAACGCCGTAGAGGCGCGGCTCGCCCGAGAAACCGACCGAGGAACCATTGGGCAGATAGAGGATCGTGCGGCGATAGGCCTTGTCCGCCAGATTGGTGACATAGGCCGACACGCGCACCGCGCCGATATCCACCCCCGCGCGCAGGTTGAGCAGGCCATAGGCGGCCTCCTCGGTCAGCGGCATGCCCGCGCCATAGGCGATATTGCCCTGGCCCGGCTCGTGGAAGAAGCGGGTCATATAGCTGTATTCGGCCCGCAGCGTCAGTTCGCGGCCTGCGCCCAGCGCGATGCGCTGCTCGGCATTCAGGCTGAGCGAATGTTTGGGCGCGCGCACCATCGTGGTGTTCGAGAAATCGGTGGTCGCATTATAGATGAACTGGTCATACTTGGCATCCAGATAGCCATAGGCCAGCCCCAGCGTGGTGCGCGCGGTGGGATGCGCGGTGATTTCCAGCTCCAGTCCCTTGATCGTCGAACTGGCCGCATTGGCAATCAGGGGCGTTGCCGAGCTGACTGAACCGATGATGCGCGCCACCTGCAGGTTCTTGTAATCATACCAGAAGAAGGCGCCGTTGACGCGCAGCGCACGGTTGAGCCAGTCGGTCTTGAACCCGGCCTCATAGGCGGTCAGATATTCGGGCTGAAACGTGCTGTTGGCCACGGCCAGCGTGAAGGGAATATACTGAAACCCGCCGCCCTTATAGCCGGTGGAATAGCTGGCATAGACCTTGGCGTCGCGGCTCAGCTTGTAATCGACCACCACGCGCGGATCGGCGCTGGAGGAGGACAGGTGGTTGGTAGTGGCAAAGGGCACCGCGATCAGCGGCAGGCCGGGGTTGGTGTTGGTGCCCGACTGGTTGGCCCATTTCGTGTCGTTCGAATAGCGCCCGCCCAGCGTCACCGTCAGCCGGTCATTGATATGCACCGCCGCCTGGCCGAACACCGCCCAGGCATTGGCGCCATAGGTCGAGGCCGAAACGTCCACCGCGCTGGTGGTGACGGTGTAATAGGCCCAGTTCTTGCCCATCGGGAATGTGTCGATGCGGCTGGAACCGTCGTGATAGTAATAGGCTCCCAAAATCCAGTCCACCTTGCCGCCAAAGGACAGGCCGCCCCCCGGCGCCGAGGTCAGGCGCAATTCCTGCGTGAACTGGTTCGAGCGTTCATTGGTCAGTTGCTGGAGCACGTCCAGCGACGAGCCTTCCAGCTCGCGCCCGTCATAGCTGTCGAGATGGCGCAGCGCGGTGATCGAGGTGATCGAAAGATCATTCAGCGCATAGTCGATCTTGGCCGAATAGGTCTGGGCATGGCGGCTGAGCACAGGGTCATGGACCAGATAGCCTTCGTAGAGCGACTTGGGCGGGGTGGCCGTAAAGCCCGCCCCGGCAAAGAACACCGCGTTCGGGTTGGTCGAGGTGCCCTGATTGAACCCGGCAAAGGCGGCCTTGTTGCCATCGACCATGAAATCGGCGCCAAGGTCGATCTTGAGGCCATCAACGGGCTTGAGCGTCACGCGGATCCGCCCGCCGGTATTGTCCAGCCCCTGAAAACGGTTGCCCGTGGTCAGATTGGTCGAATAACCGTCACGCTGGGTGGTCCAGAGCGCCACGCGGGCCATCACCTTGTCGCCCGAAATCGGGCCGCCCACCGCGCCGAACAGGTTCCACCCGTTGTAATTCGACACGCCCGCCTCGAAATCGCCGGTCAGGTGATCGGTGGGCGCCTTGGTGATGACATTGATCGCGCCGCCGATGGTGTTGCGGCCATAAAGCGTGCCCTGCGGGCCGCGCAGCACTTCGATACGCTCCACATCCTTCATGGCGCCGAAACTGCCCGAAGAGCGCCCATAATAGACGTCATCGGCAAACACGCCCACCGAGCTTTCCGAGCCCGGATCGAAGGAGCGGGTGCCGATGCCGCGAATATAAAGCTGGGGCCGCACCGCGCCAAAGCTGCCGAAATAGAAATTGGGCACTTGCGTGGCGATATTGCCGAGGTTGACGATGCCGGTCTTGGCGATCTGATCGCCGCCAAGGGCGGTCAGCGCCACGGGAATGGATTGCGCGGTTTCCTTGCGGCGCTGCGCGGTGACCACAATGTCGGCGGATTCCACCTTCGGCCCGGCCTCCTGCGCCGCGGCGGGCGCGGCATGGGCCATCATCACCAGCGCAAGGCCGGTCGCGGATTTCATCGTTAGCGTCTTCATGATGCTCTCCCCTGTTGGCGGTCCGGCCCTTTTCATGCCCTGATGCAACAGGGCGGCCGGACGCGATCGGCCCCGGCGCCGCATCCGGCACCGACCGTTTTGCATGTAGAACTGTATGAAGCCGGGGCCTTGCGCATGATCGGCACGGCCCGGCACAGGCCGCAGTCATCGCCTCGATAGGCCCGCTGCGGCTTCTTTCTCCCTGATTATATTATCTTGTTCCTCCCCCTCATGTTTGTTCAAACCATATGTGCGGCGTGGCCAATCTTGCGCACCGCCACGGACGGATCGGCCAGAACCGCAGGATCGGGACGCAGGCCCTGTTCGATCATCCTGCGCGCGGCCCGCATGTCCGCGCCCGCATCAATGCCCACCGCCCCGGTCAGAACACCGTCCTCAAGCCCGAAGATCAGCCTTGGCCTTCCGTCCTCGCGGCGGGTGATCCAGTGGCGGGCGCTGGTGCGGCCCGCGACCTGATAATTGACGCCGAACTGATCGGTCCAATACCACGGCACTTCCTGCGCGCCGGTCTGGCCCGTCACCATCGCGCGCCCGGCCAAACCGCCCTGATGCAGGGCATTGGCCCAGGTTTCCTGACGCACCATGCCGCAGATGAAGGCGTGTTCCTGACGGGCAATATCGCCTGCGGCATAGATGGCGGGGTGGCTGGTGCGGCCTTGCGCATCGACCAGAATGCCGTCATCCATCGCCAGTCCGGCAGCGGCGGCCAGCTCATCATTGAGCGTCACGCCAATGCCGTAGACCACCAGATCGCCGGTAAAATCACCACCCTTCGCGCAGGTCAGGCGGACCTTTCCGCCATCCCGCAAGGCATCGGCCAGTTCCACCCCGCAATGCAGCGCCACATCATGATCGCGGTGCGCCTGCGCCAGCAGATTGGCCAGCGGCTCGGGCGCCCCGCGCGCCAGCAGGCGGGGCGCCCGCTCGATGACATCAACCGACAGGCCCAGAGCCGAGGCCGTGGCCGCCACCTCCAACCCGATGACCCCGCCGCCCACCACCAGCAGGCGGCGGCCCGGCACCAGCTCCGCGCTCAGGCGCCGCGCATCATCGGCGCTGCGCAAGACATGAGCCGCCTCGCCCAGTCGGTCGAGCAAGGGATAGCGCCGCGCACGCGCCCCTGTGGCGATCAGCAGCTTGTCAAAGCCGATGCTTTCGCCGCTGGCCAGTGTGACGACCTGCGCACCCGGATCAATGGCTGTCGCGGCCTGCCCCAGTTTCAGCTCAATGGCGCGGTCGGCGTAGAAATTGGCCGGATAGATCGGCGGGGCGACCCCATCGGCGCCGCGCAGCGCTTCCTTGGAAAGCGGCGGGCGTTCATAGGGCAGATGAGGATCATCGCCGATCATCACGATCCGGCCCGCAAAACCGGCCGCGCGCATGGCCGATGCCGCCGCCGTTCCGGCATGGCCCGCACCCAGAATGAGGAAGCAGGGCGCCGTCATACCGTCTCCGCCATGTTGCGCGCGGAAACCATGCCCATGCCCGCAATCCATTCGTCGATCGGGTGGTAATAGTGGCGCGTGGCGGCATAGGGTCCAATCGCCTGCATCGCGGCAAATGCGGCGACCCAGGCCCGGATCTCATGCCCGCCGCGCCCGCCGCGCGCGGAAATTTCCGCATCGCTCATGGTTTCAAAGCGGCCAAGGCGCCCGGCCAGAAAGTCCTCGATCAGCCCTTCATCCCATGCGGCATCAAGCGGCAGCGTCTCGCCCTTGGCCTCGCCGCGCGCCAGAGCCTCGCCCTTGGCCAGCACATTGGCCTGACGGCGCGCGCGCGCCTCGGGGGCGGGATTGCGCCCGGCGATCAGGAATTCCTCGACCTCGGGCCCCACATGCCCCATCTGCGGTGTGGGCGGATCATGGCTGAGCCCGCCCGAACCGATGATCAGCACCCGTTCGGAACGCCCGGCCAGAAAGCGCCCCACCGAAGCCCCCAGCGCCAGCGCGCGATGGACCGGCGGCAGCGGATGGGCCGCGCCATTGATGAAAATGGGCAGCACCGGATAGCGCGTCACATCGCGGGTCAGCAGCGCCAGCGGCTGGGTAAAGCCATGGTCGGCCTGCATCCGATAGGAATAGGCCAGATCCACGCCTTCATTCTGGACATGACGGACCAGATCGAGCGCCAGCGCCTCTGGCACCGGCAGGGCATCGGCCCAGTAATCCCAGTCTCCCGCCCCGCGCGCCCGCACGCCAAGGCAGAAGGGCGGCATCAGGTCATAGAAGAAACCATTGAAATGATCGGGCGCGAACATCACGATCAGTTGCGGATCAAAGGCTTCGACCTCACGCGCCAGATCGGCAAAGGCGGCGCGTGCGCCCGCTTCGACCTCGGGGGCGGGATGGATGAATTCCATCATCGGCGTGTGCGAGGCACAGATCAGGCGGATGTTGCTCACAGATCCAGCCCTCCGGCCACATGGCGGATGCCCCGGATGCCCAGCCCGCAATCGGCGTTGATGAAAACCCCGCTCAGCGTGCGATTGTCGGCCCGGCTGGCCAGCATGACATAGGGGCCGACGAAATCATCGGGATCGGGAAAGAATTGCAGCGGCAGGATCGCGCTGATCGCCTCGGGGCTGCGGCTGTCCATGATGCGCTGGTCTTGCTGGCCCAGTGCGGCCGCGCCGCGCAGGTCGCTGGCCATGCCGCTGGGGGCAACGGCATTGACGCGCACCTTGGGCGCCAGTTCATAGGCCAATTGGCGCACAAGGCCCACGCCCGCATGTTTGGAGGCGGTATAAAGCGGGCCGCCGCCGCCGGGATAGAAGGCCGAATTGGAAAGGGTGAAGATGATCGACCCCTCGCTTTCGATCAGCGCCTGCGCCGCCGCCTTCGCGCCCAGCAGATAGCCTTTCACATTGATGGCGAAGAGCTCGTCAAAGCCGCGCTCCAGCTCCTCACCGCTGCGCCCCACCAGCGTGGCGCCATGGTCCCAGATGGCCGCATTGCCGATGAAGCAATCGAGCCGCCCGAACCGCGCCAGGACCGCCTCCACCGCGCGGGCATTGTCGGCAAAGGAGCGCACATCGCCCTCCACTGCCAGCACCGCATCGGGATATTGCGCATTGAGCATCCCCACGCGCCCCGCGTCGCGCTCCAGCACGCCCACGCGCGCGCCCTCGGCCACGAAGCGGCGCAGGATCGCCAGCCCCAGCCCCGACCCGCCCCCAGTGATCAGCGCGACCTGTCCGGCAAGGCGGCTCACGCGGCGCTCTCCACCGTGACGTAGATCTCACCGTCCTCGATACTCACCGGATAGGTGGCCAGATCGATATAGGCGGGCTGGCTCAAGGCCTTGCCGGTGCGCAGACAGAAGCGTGCGGCATGGAGCGGGCATTCGACCGTGCAGTCATCCTCGATATAGCCATCGGCCATCGAGGCATCGCCATGGGTGCAAAGATCGGCCAGCGCGAAATATTCGCCGCCGACGTGAAACACCGAAACGGCAGGCTCGCTCTCGATGCGCTTTGCTTCGCCGGAGGGAAGGTCGGCGGCGGCGCAAACGTGGAATTTGGTCATGATGGGGGCTCGGATAATCAGAGGATAATCGACACATTCGCCGACATCAGCGTGAACTCGTCGAGTTCGAGGCGGCGGCGGGCGATGGTGAAGGTTTCGCCGCCATCGGCCGCGGCAATGCGCCGCAAAGTGTCGCGGCGGGTGCCGATAAAGCTGTGGTGGTCATGCGCCTTGGACGCGCGATGGACCAGATAGTTGCAGCCCACCACCAGCTCATCATCGGCCTGCGCCAGAACGCGCACATTGGTGACGAAATGGCGGGTGCGGCTGGCCGGTTCCTCGGCCCATGCCTGACCCGTTTCGACGCGGGCGACGCGGCGTTCGAGCTGATATTTGTCCTCGTGGAAAATATAGGTCGTGGGCGGGGCCCAGCCCCGGCGGCGATCGCGGAACTGCGCCAGCGAATTGGTGTCGAGCGTATATTCGATGTCATCGGCCAACAGGTCGAGCCATTCACGCAGCCGACGGTCATCGAGCAGCGCGGCCTCCAGATAGAGGAATTGCTCGACTTCATGCTGAAGATCGGCCGAAACGCGCAGCGGACGGGTCAGTTCATCAAGCATCGATCACCTCCTGCTCCCATGCGGCGCCCGCCGCCTCGATCTCGTTCCAGCTCTTGCCGGTCATCAGATCGACCCAGCGCTGGTAAAAACCGCGCGCGGCGGTTTCGGCGAAAGTGCCGTTGGTGATGCCCGGAATGCCGTCCTCGCGGCGCTCTTCGAAACCCAGGCCCATCTGCATGCAGAAATCGGTCTGGCGGGCCTTGTGGCCGCGCAGCACCTTTTGCACCTCGATCCAGTTTTCCGAATCGTCCTGTTCCAGAAAGCCCGCCGGGCCAAAGGCGCGCGCATGGCTCTTTTTCAGCGCTTCCTTCACCTCGGGCGGCGCGGCCTTGTCGGCGATGCAGAACACCCAGACCTCGATCCGTCCCGGCCCGCGCGGATGCCATACGCGCAGCGTCTGGGTGCCGTTGAGCCAGGAGAGCGTCGGAAACATCGTGTTATGCCCGGCCAGACGCAGCGCCCGCACCTTGCCAAGGCGCGCCTCGGCCTCGGGATAGGTTTCGCGGAAATAGGCCGAAACCTCGCCGCCCACCCAGACATTGGCATCGGCATTTTCGGTGAAGAAAAAGGCGCTGCCATGGCCCTTTCCGGCAAATTGCACGCCGCCAAGGCCGTTGGCCCATGCCGGGCGCTCGGTCTGGCCATCGCCCAGCGGGCTGCCGTCGGGCTTGTTCTGGGGCGTGGGCGCCAAAACCTGAATGGCCGAGGCATGGGTATAGGGGGCGTGATACTGATCGGAGCAAAATTGCTCGGCGGCGAATTTCCAGTTGCAGTCGATCATCCATTTATGGACGCCGCCCACCACCTCGGTGCCGCCCTCGCGCCGATCGAGAAAGCCGTCGAGATACCACGCCATATCGCCCAGATAGGTGACCAGATCAGGCGCGCTTTCATCCCAATTGGCGAAAATCAGACCCTTGTAGCTCTCGACGCGCGGCGCCTTGATCAGCCCCCATTTCGACTTGTCGAGCTTGCCGCGATAGGCTTCCTTTTCCAGCGGCACCGATTGCAGCGCGCCATCCACCTGATAGGCCCAGCCGTGATAGGGGCACGTGAAAGCCTTGGTGTTGCCGCTGTCGGCATGGCACAGTTTCATGCCGCGATGGCGGCACTGGTTCATCATCACCTGAACCGAGCCATCCTTTTGCCGGACCACCAGCACCGGGTCTTCGCCCATGAAAGTGTTGAAGAAATCGCCCGGATTGGGGATCTGGCTTTCATGCGCCAGGAACAGCCATGTACGGCCGAACACGCGCTCCAGTTCCAGTTCATACAATTGGGCATCGCTGTAAATGGCGGGTTTGACGGTGCCATTGCGCGAATCCACCAGCGATCGGATCTGATCGTCGTCCATGCTGCAACTCTCCCCGAAAATGGGGCCGGACGGGCCGGCTCTCTGGGCATGGAATTAACGGAGGGAGGCGCACCGCTGAAATACTTAATTCTTGCCAACTTATAGGCCATACCTATAAGTGGTGGATATGGAACTGCGCCATCTCCGCTATTTCGTCGCCGTGGCCGAAGCTCTCAGCTTTACCCGCGCGGCCCAGACGCTGCGCACCGCGCAACCCTCGCTCAGCCAGCAAATCCGTGATCTTGAATATGAAATCGGCACGCCCTTGCTCTATCGCGACAAGCGCAATGTCGCGCTGACCCCGGCGGGCAAAGTGTTTCTGGACGAGGCCAAGCTGGTGCTGGCCCAGGCCGAGCGGGCCAAGCTGCTGGCGCGCCGCGCGGGCGAGGATATGGGCAACACGCTTACCATCGGCTTTGTCCCGGCCGCCGAGGTCAAGATTTTTCCCCAGACGCTGACCATGCTGCGCGCGGAATTTCCCGCCACGCGAATCGTCATGCAATCGCTGACCACCTTCGAACAGCACGAGGCGTTGTCATCGGGGGCCATCGACTTTGGATTTCTGCGCCCGCCGGTCGATGATCCGTCCATTGACAGCATGGTGATCCTGCGCGAATCGCTGGTACTGCTGATGCCCGCCGATCATCCCTCCTGCTGGAGCAGCGAGGTATCGCTGAGCGCGATGGCCGACACGCCGTTTCTGCGCATTGCCAGTCGCCACGCGGGCAATCTGGGGCAGGTGATCGACGATCTGGCGCGGCGCGAAGACGTCACACTCAATGCCGTGCAGGAGGTCGAGAATGTGCTGACCCTGCTCACCCTGGTCAGCCTTGGCGTGGGTTTCAGCATCATGCCCGATTATGTGGCCCAGCTCAGCTTTCGCAATATCGTCACCCGCCCGCTGGCCGGGCCGACGGTCAGGGCCGAATTGATGGCAGCATGGCGGCGCGACAATGCCAAGCCTGAAGTGAAAGCGCTGGTGCGCAGGCTGCAGGAAATGCAGACCCACGAACTATAGGTTTTGCATCTTAATTGATCGCAAATTCGTATTGGAACCGCCCCGGCCTTTGACGGATGCCAGCGCCCACGGGCGATCCCTTGCGGACAGCCGTGACGGGAGAGAGAACCAGCACGGAAAAAACCATGGGATGCCCTTGAGCAAAGGAACATCCAGACATGACCCCCGCCTATAGCGAGACTTCCACCAGCCAGTTTGTTGACGTGAGCGTGGATGGTGCGCCCTATCGCATTCACTACAATGACATCGGCGCCGGCCAGCGCGCTGTTGTGATGCTGCACGGATCAGGCCCCGGCGCGACGGGCTGGGCCAATTTCAACCGCAACATCGATCCTTTTGTCGCCGCAGGCTATCGCGTGCTGCTGATCAACTGTCCCGGCTGGGGCCAGAGCGATCCGGTCGTTTGCACCGGATCGCGCTCGGAACTCAACGCCGGGGCGGTCAAGGGCGTGCTCGATGCGCTGGGGATCGAAAAGGCCGATCTGGTCGGCAATTCGATGGGCGGCCACAGCGCGGTCGCCTTTGCGCTGGCCAATCCTGCGCGCGTGGGCAAACTGGTGCTGATGGGCGGCGGCACGGGCGGCCCCAGCCTTTACGCACCGATGCCCACCGAGGGCATCAAGCTGCTGCAGGGGCTTTACCGCGACCCGATCATCGAAAAGCTCAAGGCGATGATGAATGTCTTTGTCTATGACGCCAGCGCGTTGACCGAGGCGCAGATGCAGATGCGGCTCGACAATATGCGCTCGCGCCTCGACCATCTGGAAAATTTCGTGAAAAGTCTGACCGCCAATCCGCGCCAGTTCCCCGATCAAAACGCGCGCCTGCATGAAATTGCCGCGCCCACGCTGATCGTCTGGGGCCGTGATGATCGCTTTGTGCCGATGGATGTGGGGCTGCGCCTGCTGGCGGGCATTCCCAATTCCCAGCTTCACGTCTTTGCCCGCTGCGGCCATTGGGCGCAGTGGGAACATGCCGATGTGTTCAATGAAATGGTGCTGAACTTCCTCAGCCGCTGAATGAAAAAGGCTGGCCTTTCCGGGGAAAGGCCAGCCTTTTTCTTTACCTTGCTCCCGCCAGATCGAGCGCGATATCGACGATCATGTCCTCCTGGCCGCCCACCATCTTGCGGCGGCCCACTTCGGCCAGGATGCTGCGCGTATCGACGCCGTAATCCTTCGCGGCCTTTTCGGCATGGCGCAGGAAGCTGGAATAGACCCCTGCATAGCCCAGCGTCAGCGTCTCGCGGTCCACCTGAACCGGGCGGTCCTGAAGCGGGCGCACCAGTTCATCGGCGGCATCCATCAGCGCATAGAGATCGCAGCCATGGTTCCAGCCATAGCGATCGGCCGCCGCGATAAAGACCTCAAGCGGCGCATTGCCCGCACCGGCCCCCATGCCCGCCAGCGAGGCATCAACCCGCACCGCGCCGTTCTGCACCGCGATCAGCGAATTGGCCACGCCCAGCGAGAGGTTGTGATGTGCATGGACTCCGCGCTGAGTCTCAGGCTTCAGCACGCGATCATAGGCCTGAAGGCGCGCGGCATAATCATCCATGTTCATCGCGCCGCCGCTGTCGGTCACGTAAACGCAATGCGCGCCGTAATCCTCCATCATTTTGGCCTGACCCGCCAGCGCTTCCGGGCTGGTCATATGGCTCATCATGAGGAAGCCGGAAACATCCATGCCCAGCCCCCGCGCCGCCTCGATATGCTGGCGGCTGACATCGGCCTCGGTGCAATGGGTGGCGATGCGCACGCTGCGCACGCCCATCTCATAGGCATGCTTCAGATCATGCACCGTGCCGATGCCGGGCAGCAGCAGCGTGGTCAGCACGCTATGCTCCAGCACCTCGGCCACCGCGCCGATCCAGTCCCAGTCGGTATAGGCGCCAAAGCCATAGTTGAAGCTGGAACCCTGCAACCCGTCGCCATGGGCCACCTCGATGGCGTCGACCTTGGCGCGGTCCAGCGCGCGGGCGATGGCCCGCACATGGTCGAGGCCATATTGATGGCGCACCGCATGCATCCCGTCGCGCAGGGTGACATCCTGAATATAGAGCTTTTGGCTCTTGGGATCAAAGCTCATGCCGGTTCTCCCGCGAAATGCCGAAGGGCGATTTTCTCGGCGGTCTTCAACGCCGCCGAAGTCATGATGTCGAGATTGCCCGCATAGGCAGGCAGATAATGGGCCGCGCCCTCAACCTCGAGAAACACCGTGACCTTGAGGCCGGTGAATTCGGTCTGGCCGGTGCCCGCCATTTCGGGAATGCGCAGCGGCGCGTTCGATCCGATATGTTCAAACTGCACCTGCTGCTTCATGCGATAGCCCGGCACATAGGCCTGCACATCGGCCACCATGTCGTGGATGCTCTGGCGAATGGCCTCGGGATCGGCCTCCTCGCACAGGCAATAGACCGTGTCGCGCATGATGAGCGGCGGCTCGGCGGGGTTGAGGATGATGATCGCCTTGCCCCGCGTGGCGCCGCCCACCTTGACGATGGCCTCGCTGGTGGTTTCGGTGAATTCGTCGATATTGGCGCGCGTGCCCGGCCCTGCCGATTTCGAGGAAATCGAAGCGACGATCTCGCCGTAATGCACCCGCGCCACGCGGTTGACCGCCGCGACGATGGGAATGGTCGCCTGACCGCCGCAGGTCACCATGTTGACATTGGGCGCGTCCAGATTGGCCTCGCCGTTGACCGGCGGGATCGTATAGGGGCCGATGGCCGCAGGCGTCAGGTCGATCACCCGCTTGCCATGGGCCTGCAGGATTTCGTTGTTGCGCTTGTGCGCGCCCGCGCTGGTGGCGTCGAACACGATGCCGATCTCAGCAAATTCGGGCATGGCGATCAGACCGTCAATGCCCTCATGCGTTACCGCCGCGCCCATCCGTTTGGCCCGGGCCAGACCGTCGCTGGCCGGGTCGATGCCCACCATCACGCCCATTTCCAGCACCTTCGACAGGCGCATGATCTTGATCATCAGATCGGTGCCTATGTTTCCCGATCCGATGATGGCCACTTTCGTCTTTGCCATGAGTTCTATTCCTTTGAATAGGTAAAGCTGCAGGCGCCGATGCCGCCCACACGGGCCACGACATGATCGCCGGGGTTAAGCGCCACCATCGGCCCCAGCGCGCCCGCCAGCACGATGTCGCCCGCACGCAGGGGTGCGCCCCGCGCCGCCAGCGTCCGCGCCAGCCATGCCGCCGCGTTCAGCGGATGACCCAGCGCCGCCGCACCCACGCCCACCGAGGCGATGGCGCCGTTCACTTCCATCACCATGCCCGCGGTATAAAGGTCGGTGCCTTCCAGCCCCCGCCCCTCGCCGGCCAGCACGAAGAAGGCCGAGGAGCCATTGTCGGCCACCGTATCGGAAAAGGTGATCTTCCAATCGGCAATGCGGGAATCGACGATCTCGATCGCGGCATGGACGCCCGATACGGCGGCGGCCACATCATCGGCCGTGGCCTCGGGCGAGAGCAGATCGGCCCCCAGCACAAAGGCGATTTCCGCCTCGGCCTTGGGCTGAAGGCAGCGCGCCGGATCGAGGAAGCCGCCATCGGCCACCTGCATATCGTCGAACAGCGCGCCGAAATCGGGCTGGTCCACGCCCAGTTGCTTTTGCACCGCCCTGGCCGTCAATCCGGCCTTGCGCCCCACGATGCGGCGGCCCTGCTCCTGCCAGAAACGTGTGTTGATCTCCTGAACCGCATAGGCCCCGGCAATGTCCACCGGTTCGAGATAATCGCGCAGCGGAGGCACCGCTCCGCCGCTGTAGGCTTCGCGCAACAGGCGCGCCGCAGCTTGATGATTGTCGCTCATATCGTCCTCTTCCAGACCGTGTTTGCGCAGATAGGCCGCATGAGGTCTTGGCACCAGAGCGGGTCGGAGCTATCTTCTCACCATATGAGAAATGGAACGCCAACCCTTTCCGCCACCAGCCGCGCGCTGGCCATGCTGGAGGCCGTGATTGCCGATGGCGGCCTTTCCACGGTCTCCGCGCTGGCCCGCGCGCAGGCCATGCCTGCGGCCACGGCCCATCGCCAGATCGCAACGCTGGTGGCCGAGGGCTTTCTGGCCCCGATGGGCGGGGGCAGGCATCGCGCCGGACCGCGCCTGCGGGCGATGCTGGCCCAGGTCGATGACCGCCAGGTGATGGCCCATGCCGCCGCGCCGCTGCTCCATCGTCTGGCAGTCCGCTTTGGCGGCGTGGCCCAGATGGGTACGCTGGAGAACGATATGGTGACCTATCGCGTCAAAACCGGCGAGAATGCGGGCGACTTGTTCACGCGGGTCGAGATGCAGCTTGAAGCCTATTGCTCGGGCATGGGCAAGGTGCTGCTGGCCCATCTGCCGGTCCGCGAACGTGAGGCCTATCTGGCGGGCGGACCATTTGTGGCGTTGACGCCGAACACGATCACCGATCCGGCCGATCTGGCGCGCGAATTGGCCTGTGTTGCCAATCAGGGCTATGCGCTAGATCGCGGCGAGATCGTGGCGGATCTTTCCTGCATGGCCGTGCCCGTGCATCAGGCGGACGGATCGGTGGTGGCCGCGATCTCGCTCTCGCGCCATGGCCCCGGGGGCGCTGATCCGCGCATCCTCAAGGCCCTGCGCGATACGGCCCGCGCGGTCGAGCGGGCCTGCCATTCCCCCTCGGCCTGAAGGCGGGCAACGCAGGACCATATGCGCGCATCCGACGGCTCCCGGCCTCCTAACCTGCGTTAGGAGGCGCGGAACCTTCCTTCGCCCCTGCTTTTCCCGCCATAGGCAGCAAGCAAGGGGATCAGTGATGCAGCAGGATATGGCAAGCAGCCCCTATATCATCGGCCTGCGCGAAAGCCTGCGCGGCGCGGCCCTGTCTTCATGCGGAAGCCTGCAACTGGGCGATCTGGATATGGAGATCCTCGCGGATGACAATGGCGTCTGGGGCGTGGCGCGGCGAGAGGGCGCGGGCGGCCTGGCCATACGTATGGTCTATGCCCCCGGCGCAAAGGTCCGCTGCCGCAAGCTGCACAGCGAGGGCGCCGACCACCGGATTGATGTGAAAAGCGCGCTGGGCCGACACAGGATCACGCTGCATACCGATGGCGGCGATCCGCACCGGCTGCGCATCACGGTGTCGCTGCGGGCCGCCGAGCCGCTGCTCATCCCCTTCATGCCGCGCGATCTGGTGCCACTGGATGCCCAGGATGATCCTCTCGGCGCGCGGGGCAATGTCGAGGCGGCGCAGCGCGGACTCAACGCCGGTCTCGTCTATTTCCATATCGACGAGCCGCCCTTCGGCAATGTGCTCTATCTTCAGAACCTGACCGCGCTTAACGCCTATTTCGACGCCACGCAGACCAAACCCGATGGGGCCGTGGGCGGCCTGTGGCCCGAACTGGGCTATCTGTTGCCCACGCCCGCGCAGAGCGGGACACCGCCCTCATCGCCCCTGCCCGCCGATCAGGAGATCACGATCAGCGATGCGATCCTGGTCTTTCACGATGACATACCGGGCGAACATCACCAGTCGGCCCGGCAATTCATCCGGATGCTGGGCGCGGCCTATCCCTGGCTGCAAGCCCCGGCGCCGCAATGCCATGACTGGATATGGCGCGCGGAAAAGACGCTGGCCGATCTGGAAAGCTCGCCCAAGGCCCTGATACGCCACTACGATCATCTCTATGCCCATCCCTACACCGCCGTGGAATATCCCGACAGCATGGTACAGCTCTCGCTGCTGGCCGCGATGCGCGATTACACAAAATGGCGCGGACGTCCTGCGGCCATCGAGGATGACTTCACCGCCGGGCTGGAGCAGTTTTTCGACACCAAACTGGGAGCGCTGCGGCGCTATCTGCCCGATGTGGGGGCGGACAAGGATGCCGATGCGGTCGACAGCTGGTATCTCTATCATCCGCTGATGAACCTTGCCCGGCTTGCGCTGGGCGGCGATGAACGGGCGCGGGACCTGTTCCTGCGCTCCATCGACTTTGCCATCAAGGCAGCGCATCATTTCGATTATTGCTGGCCGGTGCAATTCAACATCACCAATTTTGCCGTGATCCTGCGCAATGCCCCTGCCGATGGGCGCGGGCAAACCGATGTGGGCGGCCTTTACGCCTGGGTGATGCTGCAGGCTTTCGAGCTGACCGGGGAGGACCGTTTTCTGGCCGAAGCCAAGGCCGCGCTCGATGCCTGCGCGGATCTGCGCTTCAACATCAATTATCAGGCCAATCTGACCGCATGGGGCGCGGCGGCCTGTCTGCGGCTGTGGCGGATGACCGGGCTGGATTGCTATGGCGATCAGGCCCATGTCTTTCTGGCCAGCTTTTTTCACAACAGCGTCCTGTGGGAATCCGAGATCGACCGGGCCAGCGCGTATAATGTGTTCTTGGGCGTCACCTGCCTTCAGGATGCGCCCTATATGGCGGTCTATGAGTGTTTCGACAGTTTCACCGCCTTTGAACATTGCCTGCGCGAGAGCGGCGAGGAGCTGGATCCGGCCGCGCGCCTGCTGATGGGCGAATATTGCCGCTATGCGCTGGACCGGGCGTGGTTCTATTACCCCGACACCTTGCCGCCGGGTCTGCTGGCCACATCCAGCCGCAACGGGCATATTGATCCTTCGCTCTCCTTTCCGCTGGAGGATCTCTATGTCGATGGCCAGCCCGCCGGACAGGTGGGGCAGGAAATCTATGGCGCAGGGGCCGCTTTCATCTTTGCCAGCCGCATGTTTCATCGCGTTGAAGGCGCCCCCTTCCACCTGTTCTGCGACCAGTTCCTGCAGCACTATGCGTGCGGATCGAACGGGGCGGGCGGATCGGATGGGCAGATCAGCTTTGCCCCGTCCGGCCATGGCGAGGCCGAGGCGCATCTCGCCCTGATCCGCCATGCGCGTGAGCCGATGCCGCAGATAAGTCTGGAAACGGAGGAGGGAGAGCGCATCGAACGAGCGGCCATGACCGATGATCGCATCAACTATCGCCTTGCCGCCAACGGCCGTTTGACGTTGCGCTGGGCAAGGCAGGCGGGATGACCGTCGTCCCCGCTCTCTGCCCGCGCGCTCGGGAGAGGTGAATGGACTGGCTGCCTGCGCTGATCGGTCCTGACGATGGAAACCTGAATGTGTCGCAGGCCTGCGCGCGGGCCGCCGTGCTGTTTTTCTTCGGCATCCTGTGCATGCGCATTACCGGGCGACGGAGTTTTTCCGGCCTCACCCCTCTGGATGTCTTCGTCGCCATCGTCATCGGATCAAACATCAGCCGGGTGATGATCGGCAAGGTGCCCGTCGTGCCATCGCTCTGCGCCACTGCGCTGATCGCTCTGCTGCACCGGCTGCTGGCGCTGGCCACGGTGCGGTCCTCGACTCTTGGGCTTTTCCTGAAAGGGCGCCCCCAGATTCTGGTCCGCAATGGCGCTGTTATCCCGGCGGCCCTGCGGCGGCATAATGTCAGCAAGGAGGATCTCGATGAAGCCCTGCGGCTGGGCGGACTGGAGCATGTGGAGCAGGCAAAACTGGTCACATTCGAGCGCGGCGGCAGGATCAGCGTGATTGCCCGCGATGGATAGGGTCCTGCTTTCAAGGCCCCCGTTGTACAGGCAGATCCACGATGCGAAAGACCGCCCCCGATCCGGCATCGCGAACAAGATCGACGCGGCTGCCATCCCAATGATAGTCAAGATGCCGCCCCTGCACGGGGTCCGAGGCGCCGTCCGGATAGAACAGGGCAACGCATTGCCCGCCGGCATGACGGATGCTGGGATAGGCGATGCCGTCCGATCCTGCCGCCCTGAGGCCCGCCGCCAAGGCCTGGGATGCCGCATAGCTGTCCGGGTCCAGAACCGCCCAATAGGCGTGCGCTTGCGATCTCAGATCATGCAGATCGGCCGCGACGGTCAAGGTGATCTCGCGGAACTGCGATGTCCAGCCGGGCTTTTCGCCGGTTCGCGCCATAAAGCGGGCGTGATGATGGATCGTCTCGAACAGCGCGGTCTCGAAACGGTCCGCCACATACAGCACCCCATAGCGGCCATCGGCAAAGCGGCTGGGGCGATCCGGGCTGATATGGGTGAAAGGCGCCATCAGGAAAGAGGCGCCATGCCCGCCGATCCGGCGCTCGACAGGGACAAGATCCAGATTGCCGATTGTCGCCATGATGCGCGGGTTGGTCTTCTGCTCGGCCGAAATGAGGAGCGGCCAGTCGGCCGGATCCGCAATATCCTCGAACAGATCGATCGGCGGAAAAGCGCTGCGGATGATCCGGACGGCCCCCGCCCACTCCACCCGCGAAACCGGCATGCCATCCGTCTGGATCACCAGCCGCCACGCTCGGCATCAAGGTAGCGGCGCACACGCATGATGTCGGTCAGTTCCCCTCCCAGCATCACCTCAAGCGCGCTGACCCCGCCAAAGGCCGCGTTGGCGGCCCTGATCCAGGCATAGCCGCGCGCGCTTTCCAGAAAGATGATCCGAAGCGCCTTGTGGATACCCATCAGGTTGGAAAGGCGCGCCCGCCCGTCGCGCGAAAAGCGCCCGGCGCCTTCAGCCTTCCACCGCCGATAGGACCGGACCGGCATGTCGAGCAGGGTGGCCGCCTGTTCGTCGGTCAGTTCCCATTTGCCGAACAGGTTGAGGGCCGCCCTGAACATGGCCGCGGCTTCATCCTGCGTGATCGGATCGGGGCGAAAGGCGGGAACGGCGGTATCAACGGGTTGCAAAGCCAGCATGGCAAATCTCCATATGGCCCCATATAGGCCAAAGGATGCCATTTGGCAATCTCCGTTCCGGCGCGTTCAGGCCTTCATCTTGGGCAGGGTGAAACAGGCCAGACAGCCGCCCGAGGGCACATGATCGAGCCAGACCTGTCCTCCATGCGATTCAATGATGGTCCGACAGATCGACAGGCCCAATCCCTGATCCGACGCGCTCGGCCTGCTGCCAAAACCTGCCAGAGCATGGCGGCCATCGACATGCGGCGCCGGACCATTGTCCATGACCACCGCGCGCAGGAAATGGTCATCATGGTCCTTGATAAAGACATCGACATAGGCCGAACTGCGGCCCGATACGGCATGGACCGCATTGCTGATCAGATTGACCAGAACCTGCGCGATCTGGATCGGATCGACCAGCACGCGCGCCTCGCCGTCATAGGGCGCCGCACCGACCAGCACCTCATGCTCCCTGGCATGGGGCTCGGCCAGCGCCAGCGCCTCCTGCACGATGGCATCAAGGCGGGCGGGCACTTTCTCGATCTCGCCATGGCGGATGAAGGAGCGCATCTTGCGGATGATATCGCCCGCCCGCGCGGCCAGATGGGCCACCTCGTCAAGCGAGGCGATCACATCCTCGCGCGTTTCTCCGGGCAACAGCGCCCGTGCCGTCTGGCTGTTGAGCAGGATCGCGGCGAGGGGCTGGTTCAATTCATGCGCCAGCGTGCTGGCCATGGTTTCCATGGCATTCACGCGCGAAAGATGCGTAACCTGCGCCTGTAATCGCTCCATCGTGGCCTGCGCGGCCAGATGCTCCGTGATGTCCTCGACATAGATCGTGTAAATGGCCCCGCCATCGTAATAGAGCCGTGAAAAGCGGGTGCGCCCGGTGAAGGTCGATCCATCCTTGCGCAGAAATTCCAGCGCGCCGACCTCGATCGTCCCTTCAAAGGCTGTGCCGCGCAGATGGCCGTAGCGCTGCATGACCAGCACCCGCGACAGTTCGGTCAGCAGGAGCAGGCCCGATTGCCCGATCAGATCCTGTGCATCCCATCCAAACAGCACCTCGGTCTTGCGGCTGACCGCCGTGACGATCCAGTCATCATCGACCAGCGTCGTGGCAAAGGGCACGCTTTCCAGGATCGAGGTGTGATAACGCATGTTGACCGTCAGCCGGTCGATCAGCGCATGTTCCGCCGTCACGTCACGCCCGACGGCAAAGGCGCCGATGATCGCCCCATCGCCGTCGCGCACCGGCCCGATCGTATAGCGGCCCAGCCATTGCTCGCCCGTATCGAGGCGACGCATACGGTAATCGGCGCCGCGCGTGGTTTCCCCCGCCAGCGCCCTTTTCACCAGTTCGTAGCTGTCATCGGGCATCCCCTCGCTCAGCGCGACGCGCTCGATCGGCCCCCATCCTTCCTGCAGCGCAAGTTTCCATTCCGCCTTGTTGGGAAAGCGATTAAATTGGGCGCAGGCCGAATTGCAGTCCACCGCCACGCCATGCACATCGAACACCATCAGGGCCTCGTCGATATGCTCGATGGCCTCTTCCATCAGCCTGTGGCGCATGATCTTGTCATCGCCCAAGGCAATCGGATCACTCATGTGGTTCATCGGCGTGCCATGCCGCTAAAATACATCATGACAATTATCCGTGCAGACCCGTTCTTGTTCTCAGCCCGCCCCGAGCGGTGATTCACGCCCGAGACCGGCCTGCCCAACCTGTTGACAACGCCGGGACTCCGGGCGCCATTCGTAACATTCCCAATAGGGGGCTTGCGTAAAGCGGGAAAAAGCCTGTCAAGACCGCGTTCAGCGGTCATGGAACACCCCGGAAGCCGCCGCCCGAACCGGGGCAAGCCCCCGTTTTGTGGCGATGCGATAAGTCCTTTGCCAGACATCATCCGACCCCAGACCCGCGGCAAAGGCAATCCGCAGCGTATCGGCGAAATTGGTCAGGTCCAGCTTGCTCATCAGATTGGCGCGGTAAACCTCGACCGTCCTGACGCTGATGCCCAGATCAAAGGCGATGGTCTTGTTCGGATAGCCGCAGGCAAGACCGTCTAGCACCTGCCGCTCGCGATCGGTTAGGCCGGCGATCCGTGTTTTGGCCAAAAGCTGCTGCTCCGCCCGCGTTTCGCGATCATGCATATAGCTGAAGCCGGTGCGGATCGCCTGAAGCAGCTTTTCGCGGTCGCATGGCTTTTCCAGAAAGTCGACCGCCCCGGCCTTCATCGCCCGCACCGACAAGGGCACATCGCCATGGCCGGTCAGCATGATGACCGGGAAATCCAGCCCCTCGCGGGCCATGCGCGCCTGAACCTCCAGCCCGTCGATCCCGACCATGCGAATGTCGAGCAGAACGCAGCCGCGCGCCTCACGCGATACGCCTTTGAGGAAACTCTCGCCATCGGGCCAGCGTTCGACGGCATAACCGGCGTTGCGCAAAAGAAAATCAAGCGATCGCCGCATGGAATCTTCATCATCTACAACATGAACGATCTGCCTCTCAGTCATTGTTGAACTCCTCCGGACCCCGTATCACCATCGGAACTGTGAAATGAAACGCGGTTCCCCCTTCCGGCACGGTCTCGTGCCAGAGGATGCCGCCATGGGCTTCGACAATCGCGCGGCAAATCGACAGGCCAAGCCCCATGCCCGTCGATTTGGTCGTGGAGAATGGATCGAACAGGGCGCTGGCAATGTCGGGGGCAATGCCAGGGCCGTTGTCGATCACGGAAATTCGCATCATGTCCCACTGCTCGGTGGCGGTGATGGTGATGGTGCCATTGGCCCCCACCGCCTCGATCGCATTGCGCAGCAGGTTGACCAGCACCTGCTGGATCTGAACCCGGTCGATCAGCACCGGATTGACATCATCGGGCATGACCACCCGACAAACGACATTGGGCTGCGCGCTGCCGGGCATGACCAGCGCGCAGGACTGTCTGGCCAGCAGATCGGGCTGTTCGCGGCTCAGCGCCAGTTCGCCCCGCGCAATGAATTCGCGCAGCCGCTGGACGATGGCGCCCGCACGCAGCGCCTCCTGTCCGGCCGCGGCCAGAGCATCGCACATCGCGTCTGCGGATTTGCTGTCGCCCTGTTTCGCCATCTGGGCGCAGGCCTGAACATAATTGGTGATCGCGGCCAGCGGCTGGTTGAGATCATGGGCCAGCGCCGTCGCCATCGTGCCCACCGCCCAGATGCGCGAGAGGCGGGCCAACTCGTTCTGCAATTCGCGCAGTTGCGCATCGGCCCGCTCGCGCCTTGTCAGATCGCGCATGAAGCCGGTGAACACCCGCCGGTCGCCCAGCCGGGCCTCGCCCACAGCCAGTTCGAGCGGCAGGGTCGAGCCATCCTTGCGCCGCCCGATGACCCGGCGCGAATGGCCCACCACATTCCCATGGCCCGACGCGCCGTAACAGGCCATTTCATCGCCATGGCGCATCGCATCGGCCTCCACCATCAACAGGCCGACATCATGGCCCAGCACCTCGGGCACGCTGTAGCCGAACAGTTTCTCGGCCGCAGCGCTGAAGGACTGGATCGCGCCCGTCTCGTCAATCACCACCATCGCATCGGGAATGGTTTCCAGGATCAGGCGCATCTGCGTTTCATTGGCCGCGATCATCCGCCGCCATTCGTCCTCATCGGTGATGTCATGCACCACCCGACCAAAACCGATCAGCACGCCATGTTCATCGCGGATGCGGCTGAGCGTGGCGTCGGCCAGAAAGTGGCTGCCATCCTTGCGCAATTGCAGCGAGCGATCCCGAAACGAACCATCGCGCGCGGCCTTGGCCAGTTGGAGGCGCGGCCGCCCGGCGGCATTGTCGAGCGCGTCGAACAGGCGCTCGTAATGGCGGCCGAGCATTTCCTCCTCATGCCAGCCAAACAGGCGCCGCGCCCCGTCATTCCACATCGACACCCGCCCTTCCGGGTCGAGCATGTAGATCGCATAATCCTGCACATTGTCGATCAGCAGGTCGAGCTGCCGCTTGACGGCGCACGCGCGCTCATCCTTCTGCACAATGCCCGTCAGCTTTTGTGTAAAGAGCATCACGCCGCCGATCCCGCCCTCGGGCAGCCGCCAAGGGACGATCTCCCACTGGATCCAATCGCTCGAGCCGTCGCTGCGCCTGAAACGCTCCAGATCGCAATGCAGCGTTTCACCGGCCAGCGCACGGCGATGGATCTCGCGCCATTGCTCGTCGATTTCGGGGAAAACCGCGTAACAGGAACGCCCTATGACCGACTGTCCTTCGAGGTCATAATCGGCCAGCCAGCGCTGGCTGCAGGCGATATAGCACATGTCGCGGTCGAACATCGCCACGGCGGCGGGAACATGTTCCAGAAACAACGCCCACGTAGGTCTCGCAATTTCAAGGTTTCCCAAAACCATCCGCTGCCCCCCCCGCTATTTCATCGAGGCCCGTTCGTCCGGGCTTTTCGAGCAATCTCCACCTTCATTTTCAAAGACGCCGCCCCAGCCGAACGATCGTGGCCTCCTCAAGCGCGGATCGTCCGAATGCGGATGTAACCGGTGAAACGCGGAGGGGCGTGTGGCTATCCGTATTAATGCTAGGTTCAACCAATAGTAGCATTAACCATCAAGGTCCAGAGTCATCATGGAGCCTATCCTTTAAGGCGCGTTATAGGGCGCGCCTTTAGGCAACCTTTGCGCGATGCCATCAAGTTAATGGCAAACAGAATCTTATTTTTTATCCATTTTTCGTCTTTGCGCCCGACACCCTGCCCCTTAATGCAAGTCACCGGGTCTATCCGTCTGGCGGATATTAACTCTACTGCACGCTCGCAGGCCTGTGGTCAAAGTGGGACAGTGTGACAAAAATTTCCGCCGTTGATGCCACCCCTCGGCCTGCCTTTGCGCCCCTCGTATGTTTGCGGATCGCTGCGCGTGATGGGGCCGGGCACATTGTGCGCGGCAGGTAATTCGTATCGCCCCCACCCCCGCCGCCATGCGGATTGCCTGCTACCGTTCGACCGCCAACGGCTTTCCTCCCCCGAAGCCGCCCCCGACCGGGCCCCGTCGTCAGATGGGGTCCTTAAGGATAAATCGGCTGTTATTTGAAAGGCATGTGCAGGCGCGACCCTACGAGACGGCTGCCCCGTTCCCGAGATTGCGAAACCACCGATGAAAAACGCCCCCGTCGAAATCGAGATCAAACTATGCGCGACGCCTGCCATGCTGGCGGAACTGCAAAGCCACCCTCGCCTCGCGGGAAAGGGGCGCAACGCGCATTTCACCAGCACCTATTTCGACAGCAAGGATCGCTTGCTGGAACAGGCGGGCATCAGCCTGCGCATCCGCTCCGGATCATGCAAAAGCGAGCAGACGGCCAAGGCGATGTCCCTGCCCTGCGGCACGGTGCATCGCGAGGAATGGACCACGCCGCTGACTGGGAAATTGCCGCAGATTGAACGCTTTCCCGATCCGATCCGCGCGCGGCTGAATCACATTCTGGGGCTGGAGGCCATCGCCCCCACCTCGATCAGCCAGATCAAGCGGCTGCGGCGCTCGGTCGCGGCGGGCGACTCGGTGCTGGAGGCCGATTTCGACACCGGCACGCTGCGCGCCGGGGATCAGGTCGAAACGCTGTGCGAACTCGAACTGGAGCTTATCGAAGGACGCCTGCGCGATCTGCTGCTGCTCGCGCTCGACCTGCCGCTTGGCCCCGATCTGCAATGGTCGGTGGTCAGCAAATCGAAGCGATGCGCGTGGCGCCGCGCCGCGACCGATCATATGGAAAGGGCCGCGCAGGCCCCCGTCCTGTCCAAGGCGATGAATGTGGCCGCAGGGTTTCGCGCAATCGGCTGGAATTGCCTGTATCAATTGCTGGCCAATTATCCGCTGGTAATCGCCACCGGCCATCCCGAAGCGGTCCACCAATGCCGCATCGCCATACGCAGGATGCGGATTGCCTTCGAGATTTTCAGCCTATGCCTGCCGGAAAGGCAAAGGCCGCGCCTGAATGCGGGCATCAAGGCGGCGGGCCGCATTCTGGGCCGCGCGCGCGATCTGCATGTCCTGCATCTGCGGCTCAAAGATGCCGCCGATGATGCCGGATCGCGCTCCGTGCTGGACGCCATCGAACGCGCGCTGGCCCAGGCCACGCAGCAGGCGGGCGACATGCTGGCGTCAACCGCCTTCCAGCGCCTGCTCTTTGAAGCGGCGCATGCAATCGAGGTCGGCCATGCACAGGATCCGACGGGCGACGGGCCGCTGCGCCCCTTTGCGGCCGAGATCCTCTCGCGCAGCCGCCGCCGGTTGCTGTCGGCCGATCAGCGACTCGACACGATGAGCAAGCGCGACACCCACCGCCTGCGCATCCATGCCAAGGAATTGCGCTATGCCTGCGCCTTTTTCCGTTCCCTATGGCCCCGCTCGGGCGGCAAGAACTTCTCCGCCCGCCTCGAACTTGTGCAGGACAGGTTGGGCAAGCTGCATGATCTGACGGTCGCGTCGAAGGCCGCCGCCCTGCTGGGTCCCGAGTCGGACCCGATTTCGAGTGCGCAAATCGCAGCAGAACTCGAACGTATGCTGCCCGGGGCTGGCAGGAATCGCAAAAAGCTATTGCGGGATGCTGAAGAGGCTTTGGCCGATTGGCGCGACGCCCGGCGATGGTGGATGACATGATGCCGCGGCGCAAAAATGAAAAGCCAAGGCTTTCAAACCACATACCGGCAGCGTCCCCGCCCCGCACCTCAATCGGGGCGAAAAACGGGGCTTTTCCGGCTTAAAGGATCGACTTCTAAATACTTAACAACACTTAACAATTGCATATGCAATCGAATGCATATATGGAGATACGGGCATATACGTGGTATATCGTATAAGATCGAAAGCCCCTCCCCAGAAGGAACGGCGCGCAGGATGAGACGAGGAGTTGGGTGATGCGACCACCAACGGTTGCGATGGACGAAAACGAGCGCCTGCTGGCGCTGGCCGAATATCATGTGGATCGGGCCGAAGGCATGCAAAGCCTCCAACCCATCGTTGATATGGCCGCACGGCTGTTCAATTGCGCCGGTTCCGGGGTGAACATGGTTGGGCGCAACAATGTGACCCATGCCGCCAGTTTCGGCATCTGCCCCACCCGTCTGGCCCGCGAAACCAGCTTTTGCGGCCATGCCATCAATCAGGATGGCATTATGCTGGTGCCTGATGCCGCCAAGGACGAGCGTTTTCATGACAATCCGCTGGTCAAGGCGGGCCTGCTGCGCTTTTACGCGGGGATCGCGCTGCGTTCGCCTTCGGGCCATGCGCTGGGCGCGCTGTGCCTGCTCGACCCCAAACCGCGCGCGGCGGACGCCTTTGACGCGCAGGATCGCGAAAGGCTGCTGCAACTGGCCGAAATGGTCTCGGACCGCCTTGAATTGCGCCGGATCGCCACCAGCGCCAGCGACGGGTCGGGCCTGCTGCTGCCCTCCAGCCGTGTCACCGCGCCCAGCGCCGTATTAAGCTGCGATCAGGAAGGCTTTCTGACCGCCTGCAACCCGGAGGCCGCCCTGATGTTCGGCTGGTCGCAGGAAGACATGATCGGCGCCCCCTTCGATCACCTGCTGACCGAAGAGCACCGCCGCGTGACCCGCGCGGGCATGCGTCGGGCCTTGCAGGGCGATATGCCCGAGGCCGACACCACCATGCTGATCGCCAGGCGCAAGGACGGCAGCCAGTTTCCCGTCGAACTGCACTGGTCGCACTGGCGCGAAGGCAGCCAGATCGCCTTTGGCATCATCGTGCGCGACCTTTCCCAGGCCTCTACCGATCGCACCGCGCTCAACCGTATGGTGCATTACGACAACGTCACCGGCCTGCCCGACCGCAGCCTGCTTTTTCGCCATATCGACGAGTCGCTGGCGCAGGGAAAAAACCTGTCCCTGATCATCACCGATCTGTCGGGCATGGGCGATGTCAACAACACGCTGGGCCATGCGCTGGGCGATCAGGTGCTGCGTCAGGTGGGCGAGCGGATCCGCGCCTGTGTGCCCGAGGCCGCGCTGGTCGCGCGCAAGACCGGCAACAAATTCGCCACCGTGCTGGACACGCGCGACCCGATTGTCCTTGGCCAATCGGCGCGCAGGATCAATGCCGCCCTGGCCGAACCTTTTGTGCTTGCCGGACAGGAAATCCTGATCGGCAGCTATTGCGGCATGGCCTTCACCCCGGATCGCGAAGGCGCCTCCGCCCAGCGCGACGCCACCTCCGAAGAACTGGTGGGCGATGCCGAACTGGCCCTGCATCAGGCCTATGGGCTGGGGCGCGGCCATGTCTGCCTTTTCATGCCCCAGATGCGGGCTCAGGCCGTCAGCCGGCGGCAATTCCAGATGGAGCTGCGCCATGCCCTGCTCGACGGGCAATTCGCGCTGTTCTATCAGCCGCAGGTCGATCTGAACGATGTGCGCGTCACCAGCGCCGAAGCGCTGATCCGCTGGTATCATCCGGTGCGCGGCCTGCTGCCTCCGGGCGCCTTTCTCGAAGCGCTTGAGGCCGGGTCGTTGGCGGGCGAAGTCGGCAACTGGGTGCTTGACACGGCCTGTGCGCAAGCGGCCCGCTGGCGCCGACAGCATCCCGGCTTCGGGATCAGCGTCAACCTCTCTGCGGCCCAGTTCAAGCAAGGCGATCTGCCCGCCGTGGTGGCCGCCGCGCTGCAGCGCCACGCCCTGCCCGCCGATGCGCTCGAACTGGAGATCACCGAGAATATCATCCTCAATGACCAGAGCGACATTCTGGATCAATTACGCGCGATCCGCGCCAGCGGGGTGCGGCTGTCCTTCGACGATTTCGGCACCGGCTTTGCATCGCTCAACCTGCTCAGCTCCTATCCGATCAGTGCGATCAAGATCGACAAGGGCTTCACCCGGCTGGGTCAGGCCTCACCGCGCGATCAGGTGGTGGTCGAAGGCCTGATCGGCATCGCGGCGGGGCTGGGGCTTGAGGTGATCGCCGAAGGTATCGAGGACGAAGACACCATGCGCTTCCTGCAGCAGCGCCAATGCCACAAGGGACAGGGCTATTATTTCGGTCGCCCCTGCCCTGCCGATGAATTTGCCCGCCTGCACCTGTGCCCTCCGGCCAGACAGGCCAACGGCTGAAACGACGGGGCGGCGGTGATCCCGCCGCCCCGTCTTCGCACCGTAAAACCGGCCGCCATCGGCTGATTTTGCAAAACCATGCCGCCGCCGGTGGGGAGCCGGACGGCGGAAAAAGGCGTTCTGTCCTGTTTCGATCCGCCCCACCTGCAGGCGGCATTGATACAATTCCGAAACGGAGGTAAATTTCACCGAAATGGACGGAAACGCTGCGCCCTGTTCACCGCATGGCCCGGCCCATCGGGGGACGATGCTGTCGCAATGGGAGGATGGGACAACTCAGTCCGGTTTCGCTATGGCATAGCCGTCATCGGCGTGCTCTTCGCGGCTGCCCTGCGCGCGATCATGGATCCGTTCATCGGCGAGCGGGCCGCCTACACGCCCTTTACGCTGGTGGTGCTGATTACCGTGCTTTGGTGCGGGCCGGGCGCCGCCATCATGGCCAGCATTCTCTCGCTCGGCTTCGGCTTTCTTTTTGCGCAAAGTGAAAGCGTGGGCATCGGCGACTTTGCCCAATCGGTGGTCTTTCTGGTCACGGCAGGGGGGATCATTACGGTCGGCGAAATTGCCAATACGCTGCGCCGCGAACTCATGCGCAGCCATCAGGAGGCGCAAAGGCGCGCTGCCCAATTCGCGCTGGCCGCTGAAGAGCTCAACCTGCTGATCGACGGAACGCCGGGTCTGGCGATCTATATGCTCGACCCCTACGGGCGCATCATGATCTGGAACAAAGGCGCCGAACGGCTCAGCGGCTGGAAGGAGGAGGAGGTTCTGGGCACGGATGCCTCGATCCTCTACCCCGCCACGGACAAGTGTCAGGTCGATCTGTCGCTGGCGCGCAGCGAAGGGCGGATCGAGGGCGAAGGCCTGCGCCGGCGCAAGGACGGCACCACCTTTCTGGCCTCCTTTTCGATCACCACGCTTTACGACGAACAGGGCAAACTGCGCGGATTTGCCAAGATCGTGTCCGACATCACCCGGCGGCGGGCCGATGAAAAGGCCCTGTTGGCGCGCGAAAGTCTGCTGACTTCGATCCTGTCGACCGTCCCCGACGCGATGGTGGTGATCGATGCCCACGGAGTGGTTCTTTCCTTCAGCGACGCGGCGCAGACGCTGTTCGGTTATGATGCCTGCGAAGTCATCGGGCACAACATCAGCATGTTGATGCCCGCCCCCGATTCCCACCGCCATGACCTTTATCTGCGCCGTTATCTGGAAACCGGCGAAAAGCGCATCATCGGCAAGGGCCGCGTGGTCTTCGCCCAGCGCAAGGACGGCACCACCTTCCCCGTCACCTTGTCCATCGGCGAGGCGCGCGATGGTGAACAGCACATCTTCACCGGCTTCCTCCAGGACTTAACCGAGCGGCATCAGGTGCAGGAACGGCTCGAAACGCTGCAATCCGAACTGATTCATGTGGCAAGGATCAGCGCCATGGGGGCGATGGCCTCCACGCTGGCCCATGAGCTCAATCAGCCCATCGCCGCCGTGGTCAATTATGTTCAGGCCGCGCATAATCTGATGGGCGGGCCGCAGGATTGGGATCTGGTCGCAATGCGCGAGGCGCTCGACGATGCGGCGCGAAACGCTTTGCGCGCGGGCCAGATCGTGCGGCGCCTGCGCGCCTTTGTCACGCTGGGCACGATCGAGCGCACGGTGGAAGCGCTGCCCGCGCTGATCAACGAGGCCTGCGTGCTGGCCCTGATGGGCGCACGCGAACAGGGCATCCACACCTATTTCGAACTGGGGCCCGAGGCGCTGGCGGTGCTGGTCGACCGCATCCAGATCCAGCAGGTGATGGTCAATCTCATCCGCAATGCCTGCGAGGCCATGACCGACAGCCCCGAAAGGCGCCTGAGGATCGAGACGCATCCCTATGGCACCGATTTCGTCCGGGTCACGATCAGCGACTCGGGCACCGGCGTTCCCACCGCGATCCACGATCAGTTGTTCAAGGCCTTTTACAGCACCAAGCAGGAAGGCATGGGGCTGGGCCTCTCGATCTGCCGCACGATCATCGAGGCGCACGAGGGCAAGATCTGGCTGGAAACCCGCGAAGGGCGCGGCACCAGCTTTCATTTCACGCTGCCCCGCGCCAAATAAAAGCGCCGGTTTTCCCGCCGCCTATCGGGGACATTCCCAATATCCCCGCCCCCCGCCCTTGGGCAGTCTGATGCGACGCCATGTTTGTGGACGCTCCTGCCCGATGGGCCAACCCGATAGGAATGCCTGCGATGAAACAGCCTTTATCCATCATCATGTCCGGGCCGGAGCGCGATCTGCGGCCGGAAGGGGTTTCGCTTTATTCCCTCGCGCTGGCCTTGGGGCTGATGCTGTTTTCCGGCCCGCTCTGGGCGCAGCCGCCGCGCGGCGAGACCTTTCGTCCGGCCATCCCCGCGCCGCCCCCGCCGCCATCCACGGTTGAGCCGAGCCGCCCGGCGCCGCAAAGAAACAGTGAGGCCTGCTGCCATCAGACGATGACCCCGCCAATTACTTCTGAAACGCATGCCGGGATCTCGCCGCGCACGACCTATACTTCACAATCTCCATCCACTTCGGCCACGAGTTCGAGCTACAGCCCGCCACCCGGATTTCATTATCAGCTCTGGGCGGTGGGCAATGTCCTGCCCCGCGCCTATTGGGCGCGCGGTTATTGGGTCGAAAATTACTGGATGTTCGCGCTCAGAACGCCGCCATGGGAATGTGTCTGGGTGCGCTACGGCAATGATGCGCTGCTGGTGAACCGGCGCAATGGGGCCATTGTCCAGATCCTGCGCCACACGTTCCGCTGAGCCATCAGGGCCTTGAGGCTGGTCACAGCTTCTCCCCAAGGTGATGGCGGAACCAGATGCTGGCCAGCGTCACCACCTGTTCAAGCGTGTCGGTCTCATCAAGGCAATAGCCAGCCCGGGGAATGATCTGGATGTCCCGCTTGCAGCGCATCCGGTTGAAGGCAAAAAGGTTGAGATCGGTCACTGCCTCGTCATCCCCGCCCACGATCAGCAGGCTGGGCGCCGTCACACGCGAAAGGGCGCGCGCTCCGGCAAGATCGGGGCGCCCCCCGCGCGACACGATGGCAGCGATGCGCCCGTCCTCGGCCCCGGCGCGAAAAGCGGCCGCCGCACCCGTGCTGGCGCCGAAATAGCAGGGCAGAAGATGGCACGTATCGGGCTGAAGCGCGGCCCAGTCGGTGGCAAGGCGCAGGCGATAGGCCAGCAGGTCAATGTTGAAGACTCGCCTGCGGTCCTCTTCCTCCTCAATCGTCAACAGATCGAGCAGAAGCGTGGCCAGCCCATCGGCGCGCAGGCGGGCGGCCACATGATTGTTGCGCAGGCTGAAACGCGCGCTGCCCCCGCCATGGGCGAAAATGACAAGGCCGCGCGCCAGAACAGGCACCTGCAGCGTCGCCTCCAGAACAAGCCCGGCGCCGGCGCTGACATAGCGGGGAATGGCCGAAAGCATCAGCCGATCACCATCCGGCCGGCCATGGATACGACCCACAGGCGCGATATCTGCCGCCACATTTGCCTTGACTGTTCATGCGAAAACTCCTCGCCCCCGCAGGTTGTCAATTCCATGACAGGCATGAACCACCGGCCGGATCAGGCAGTATTGGCCAGTTCCACCGCCGCTTCGATTTCGTTGAGCAAAAAGGGGCCCTCCAGCGCTTCCTGCTGTTCGAGCCGCTCTCTGGCCCGCGTATAATCGCCCGTCACCATCAGCACCGGCACCGCATGGTGATCGGTGATCCGGCGCGCCGCCTCGACCGCGCATCCGGTTTCGACATCATCGCCAATGACGATCAGATCCGGCATGTGGCGCCCGGCCGCGGCCAGAGCCTGTTGCTGGGTCCAGACAAGATCGAAGGATTCAAAGCCCAGCATCTCGAGCCTGCGCTGAATGGCGCGGCTGATGAGCATGTTTTCGTCGATGATGAGTGCGTGGCTCATGGCGAGTCCTTTTTCTTTCAGATCGCGATCCATGTGCCAGCAGTGAAGTGCGGCCCGCTCTCCGCAATGTTGCGGATCACCCGATGGACGGGCGGATCAGCCAGTAAAAGGCGCAACCGTTCTTGCCGAGAGCGACTAACGGCAAAGCCCGGCGACTCCGATTTTGGGAGCAAGGCAGGGCCCATTTCGCCCCCGCAAACCTAGAGCCCAGGAAGCGGGCCGGACGCGCCCCGCCGACTTTCCAAGCCGATGTGAATATTTAGCCCACGATACACAGGGCGGACCGCTCATCGGGCGATCACGGTTAACTACGTACTATCCCTTAGGATGAAAAACTTATTACTTCGCTTCGAGAAACGCCTATTTTCCAGACATCGATCGAAAAATAAACAAATCGATCACGATCAGAAAAAAATCTCAAATTTCAGAAATTCCCAACAGGGGATGAAGCGGTAAGCACGCCATCCGCAATAATGGCATGCAAATATGGAGAATACCTCATGCGTATTTACTATGTCCTTGCTGTGGGCGCAAGCCTTGCCTTTGTCGCTCCCGCCATGGCCCAGTCGGGCGTCGGTGCGGGCAGCGTGTCGGTGACCTCCGTGGGCGCCGGCAGCTCGACCTCCTGCGGCGGCTCGCATTGCGGGGCCATGGCCGGAGGGGCTGTGCTGGCGGGTGGCGAAGCGGGATCGTCGGCCTCGCTGTCCAACCACCATGGCACCACCACGACCACCACCTCGTCGGGCAGCATGGGCGGCGCGGTCCAGGGCGGCGGCTCTTCGACCAGCGGCCATGGCGGTTCGGCCAGTCAGACCAGCGGCGCGGTGGGCCTCTATGGTGCCGGCGCCATCGCTTACACCAGCGGCCACCACTAAGCCTGAACAATGCAGCGGGGGAGGATTTGGCTCCTCCCCCGTGTGCCATGTTCGCTCGAGCAGGGGGGCAAGCAGCCTGCCCGATCATCGTCCGCTTGCTTTCATGGGGGATCCGGCGGCGCCAGGCGCTCGGAGCCACAGTCAGGAGGATCACTATGCATAGGCTCTGGACAGCAATCAGCACCGTCGCACTGATCAGCGGTGCTATCCATCCAACCATGGCGCTGGCGCAGACCAGCACCTCGACATCGGGTTCGAACGCCGGGGCGGTTTCGGGTTCGGATGCCGCCGCCAATGCCAATCCCGTTCAAAACACCACCACCACATCGGGTTCGGTGTCGGGATCGACCTCTGGCGCCAATTCCAATTCCAATTCGGTGTCCAATCCGATCAACATCACCAACACCAAGGCGGATTCGACATCCGGGTCCAGCTCCACCGCCACCACAAGTTCGAGTTCCTCGAACCAGTCGACCAACCAGTCGACGCAGGGCAACAGCCAGACCATCAACAACAATTCGGTCTATCCGGCCAATCAGACGATCAAGACCGCACCGGCCGTCATGGCCCCCGCGCTGACCACCACGCTGACGGAAACCTGCATGGGTTCCAGCTCGCTGGGGGTTTCGGTGCTGGGCTTTGGCGCATCGGGCGGCACGACATGGCAGGACCACCACTGCGTTCGTCGCTTGAACGCCCGCGAACTGGCCCAGACGATCGGCGACCGCGATGCCGCACGCGAATTGATGTGCTCGGATGAGGAAGTCTTCAAGGTTTACAACGCCCTTGGGCGGCCCTGCCGCCTGCGCCCGGATGGCTCGGTCAACCCTGCCTATGTCGCGCCCCCGCCTCCGCCGCCGCCCAGCATGGCCTATTCGCCGGTAGCGGCGGTTGAAAATCCCGGCCCCTATCTGGTCTTCTTCGACTGGAACCGCGCCGATATCACCAGCGAGGCCGCAGCAACGCTGGACAAGGCCACCAGTTCCTATCAGCAGACCGGCTATGCCAGCCTGCAACTGGCCGGCCATACCGACAGCAGCGGCTCGGAGGCCTATAACAAGGAACTCTCGCTGCGCCGGGCTGAATCGGTGAAGGCCTATCTGAGCGGCCATGGCATCCCGCGCGAGGTCATGAGCGTTCAGGGCTTCGGCGCCAGCTCGCCGCGCGTGGCCACGGCGCCGGGCGTGCGCGAAGCGCAGAACCGCCGGGTCGAGATCACCTTTGTGGGCGCTCCTGCGGCGCGTCCGGAAAAGCCCGCCTCGGCGCCCACAGAAAATCACTGAGGCATTGGGCCGAAACTGTCGGCATTCGGGGGGAGGAGTCCATCACGCGATGGGCTGCTCCCCCCGAGCCATAAGGGGCGCCCGCAGGGCTTACGGCTCCAGCGCGCCCAGAACCTCGCCAAGCGGGCAAAGGCCGCCCCTCACCGGATGGCGGCAGGCCCCGATCGCCATGGGCTGGCGCAGCGATGCGCCCTTGCCGCTCCGCATCGCCTCCAGCGATTGCGAACGATAGCTGGCCCGGACCAGACGACGGCCCGAAGGCATTCGCAGCACTTCCAGCACGATGGCGCCGCCCGGCGCGGGATCATCGGCGGCCAGACCATCAACACGCCAGTGCAGACCCAGCACCCCCGCCAGATTGGCAATATTCGTATCATGCCCAAGGATCAGCGCCAGCCCGACACGCCCTTGCAGCCCCTCGCGCAGCACCGGCGTCAGCCCCGCCAGATTGGGCACGGCTATGGGCCGGGGGCGTGCAAGCAGCCGGAATTCCTCGGCATGAAAGGTGGAAAGCGTGGCAATATCGCCCGCGCTGGCCCGGCCCCAACCGACCTCGGTCATCGGCTTGCCATCGGCATATTCAAGCAAGAGGATTTGGGCTGCGGTCGAGGCCCGGTCGAGCATTCCCGACAGTTTGGGGCGGGCCTGCGCGGTGGCGGGGCGGATCTGCGTGGACTCGGCCCCAAGGCCGCAGGGCGCCGCCGCCCCGCCGCACAGGATCGCGTTCAATCGGGCATAGAGCGGAGCCAGCCTGCGGTCGATCCCGGCCAGACCTTCCGGCCCGACGGCCTGCTCGATGGCGCCCGCCGCCGCGACCGGATCAATCCGCGCCAGACCGGCCGAAAGCGGGCCAAAGCGCGGATCGCCCTGATCCTGCGGCAGATGGTGGATGACGGGCGCACATTTGGCCAGCGCGCCCTTGGCCCAATGCTGGGCGGTGGCGATGGTGCGCTGGTCGCTGTCGGCCAGAATATGCACCCGCCCCGCATCGGGGCAGCGCGCAGCAGGCAGCACGCCGATCCGCCGCAACCATGCGCCATCCTCCGCGCCAAGGCGCTCCACCGCCTCTCCGCCATGCGTGGTCAGCCAGCCCGGCGGCACATCCCAGCGCGGCCATGCGGAGGCCGCGGTCCCGGCGGGCATGGCCGGGTCCTTGGTGGGCGGGCGAATGCCATGGCGCATCAGCACCGCAACGCTTTCCACCACCGGGCCGGCTGTCTTGGCCTGAACCGGCCCGGCACAGGCCAGCGCCGCCGCGATCATCATCATCTTGCGCATCAAATAAGCCCTTCTGCTCAGAAATGCATCTGGACGCCGCCGCGCAGCAGCGTGCCGTAGCGTTCGCGTTCGATCAAATAGGACCGGTTCGCCCCCAGATAGCGCCGCCAGCCCGCATCGGTCAGATTAACCGCATCGCCAAACACGGTGATCGCCTTGCGGATCTGATAGGAGACATGCAGGTCAAGCTGACCATTGGCGTCGGTGTACTGATCCAGCGCCGCGCTGGCGCCAAGCGTATCAAGATAGGCCGAGCGATAGGAAAAGGCGAGGCGCGCGCCAAAGCCGTATTTCTCGTAAAAGACCTGCGCCGAGGCGACATTCTTCGATTGATACGCCAAGGGCAGGCTGGCCCCGGCGCGGACCAGCGGCGCCCGGGCATGGCCCCAAACGTGGCTGAAATTGGCAGAAAGTCCAAGGCCCGAGAGTGCGCCGGGCAGATTGGTGAACTGATGCTGGGCGTTGAATTCGACACCGGTGATCTGCTCATCCTGCGCATTGATCGGCTGGGTCACGGTGGCGTTGGTATAGGCGACATTGGCGAATGTGCCGTTCACCCCGGTCTGGCCATAAGTATAGATCGGATTGTCGATGGATTTGTAAAAGATGCCCGCCGACAGGATGCTGCCCTTGGCCGGGTAATATTCGACCGCCGCGTCCAGATTGACCGCGCGATAGGGCTTGAGATCGGGGTTGCCCATGCTGATCGCGGGGGTGGATGGCGAGGATGTGTCAACAATCACATAGGGCGCCAGATTGGGATAATTGGGCCGCCCGATCGAGGTCGTCACCGCCCCGCGCAGCAACAGGTCGCGGCTGACATCATATTTGACGTTCAGGCCGGGAAAGATGTCGGTATAGCTGACCTTGCCGAAACTGTTGAACCCGTCGCCCAGTGTCGAGGAGGCCGTCACCAGCTTGGCCTTTGTGCTGTCATGGGTGGTTTCCACGCGCAGGCCGGGGATCACCGTCAGGCCGCCGAATTTCAGCTTGGCCATCACATAGGCCGCGCCAATCGTCTCGCGCACGTCATAGTCGCTGGAGAGCGAGTCCGAGAGCGTGCTGCTGGTGCTGACGGCGGCATAGGACGCCATATTGGCGTTGAGATAATCACGCGCGGCAGCATAGTTGATGCGCGTGCCCATCGCGAACATACCGTCATAGAAACTGCTGCCCCCGGTATAGCCGACATTGGAGAGCAGCCATCCGGTGGCCAGCGTGGTCTTGGTCGCGCTCCATGTGGTCTTGTCATGGTCATCGGCCTTGTGGCGGTCCATCAGCTTGACACCCGCCTTGATTTCCGAACCGTCGCCCCACGCTATGGGATGCGTGTAATCGACCTTGCCCTGCCAGATTTCCTCGAAAGCATAGCGATGTTCGAGGTTATATTTAGAGAAGTAGAATTTGGACGGATCGTTGAACAGGCCCGCGAAACTGCCCGAAGGCGAGAGTGAATAGGGATAGGTCGAGCCGTCATAGGCCAGCGAAGTAACGCCGCCCTTGGCCGTGGTGAAGGTGAATTCGCTGCGCACCGGATCGACCTTGACCGCGCGCGAATAGCCGCCCGTCACCTCCAGCGTGCCGCCCGCCAGATCGGCAAATTCCCCACCCAGCGTCAGACCGGTCGTATGGTCGTTCTCCTCGCGGCGGCGCACGAGGATAGTGGCCGTGGCCTTAGAAGGCGCGCCGGTGGTGGCGTCATAGGCGGTGACGGCCAGACGGTTCTGGTCGCGGGTTTCATGATCCTGAAATTCGGAATAGGTGGCGCGCAGATAGAGCTTGGTCCGCTCATTGGGATGCCAATCGAAATTGCCCACCAGACCAAGGCGGGTGCGCGTCAGATTATAGTCGCGCAAGCCATTGCCATCGGGAACGCCGGTATTGGCATAGGTCGCCGCGCTCGATCCCTGATAGTTCTGGCTTTCGATGGGGCGGCGTGAGTAATTGACGCTGAGCACCGCGCCGAATTGCTGCGCGCTGCCGAAACGGCCGCCCAGCGTGCCGTCCAGCTCATAGGGCGATTTCTTGTTGATCTGATACTGGCCCGCCGCCCCGCGCAGGTCGAGGAAGAAGGGCTTCTTGCTGTCGAAAGCGGTCTTGGTCTTGATCGAGACTTCGCCCGCAATCGCATTGGCATCCTGGCTGGCCAGCAGCGATTTGGAGACGCTGATCGACTGGATCATCGCGCTGGGGATGTCGTCCAGCTTGACCTGGCGGCCATCGGGTTCGGGCGCGGGCTGGGTCATGCCGTTCATCGTGACATTGGCCAGCGCCGGGTCGATGCCGCGAATGATCGCATAGCGGCCCTCGCCCTGATCGTTGGCCGCAGTCAGGCCGGGCAGGCGCTTGATCGCTTCGGCCACGTTCTGATCAGGCAATTTACCCACATCATTGGCGCGCAGCGTTTCGACCTCATTGTCGGCCCCACGCTTTTCGGCCACAGCCTCGCGCTGGGCCGCCAGAGCGCCGGTGACGACGATGGCGCCGCTCTCATCGCCCGCATCGGCCAGCCCGGCGGTGATGACATAGGATGTCTCGCCCGCCTTGCGCACCGACAGGCCGGTGCCGCGCAGCATCCGGGCCAGCGCCTCGTCGATGGTCATTGCGCCGGTAATGGCATTGCTGCGGCGGCCCTCGGCGGCGCTGCCGGTGATGATGATCTGAACATTGGCCTGCCGCGCAAACAGGCGCACCGCGCCCGCGACATCCTGTGCCGGAACGTCGAACGTGGCGGCATGGGCCGCGAAAGGCATAGCAACGCTGGTCAGCATGGTGCCAATAGCGAGATGGCGAAGAAACCCGGTCATGAAACCCTCACAGGACGGCGGGCCGGCTATTCGGCCCCATCACCTGCTCGACGGGCCGCGTTCGGGTTTCCTTTGGGGCAACAGCAAATTTATTTTGCGGCTTGGGCCAAGGGCGGTCCTATTTGCCGCCAATCACCCAACCGCCTTCCTCGGCGCGCATTGGCGCGTTCAAACTCAGCGCGGCGGCACGGGCAAAGCCTTCGGGATCATCCAGACGAAAAGCGCCATAGAGCTTTTCGCGCCCCAGCGCCGGATTGGCCAGCCGGATCGTCGCGCGATTATGCTGGTTGAATTCGGCCAGCGCGTTCTCCAGCGTTTCCCCGTCCAACTCGATCCGCCCGCTGGTCCATGCCAGCGCGCGCTCCATCGCGGGCGCGGCCAGACCCAAACGCACCGGCGCGCCATCCTTGCCCAGCCGCACCTCCTGCCCCGCCGTCAGGCGCAGGGCAAAAATCCCCCGCCGCACCTCGACCTCGCCCTCGCTGACCAGCACATTGACCGTGTCGCCCTGCGCGCTGACGCTAAAGACCGTGCCGATGTCGGTAATGATCACATCGCCCGCCTGAACCTGAAACGGGCGCGCGGCATTATGCGCCACGCGAAACAGCGCCCGCCCCTGCGAGAGGCTGACCTTGCGCTCGCCCCGGTCGAAATCGACGCGCAGCCTGCTCGCCGCATCCAGCGTCAGCGCGCTGCCGTCGGCCAGCGCGAGGCGGCGCAATTCGCCCTGCGTGGTGGCATAGGTCTGCGCCCCCGGATCCATCGCCAGCCAGGCCACCAGCGAGGCCGCCAGCAGCCCCAAAGCGCCCGCCGCCAACCGCCAGCGACGCAGCGGCGGCGCCTCCTGCACCGCGGGCGCGGCGGCCGTGGCCAGATGCAGCACAGCCTGCGCGCGCAGCAGGGCCCCGCCATGACGCGGATGCTCCCCAAGCCATGCCTCGAACTGGGCGCGCTGTGCCAAGGGCAGATCCTCAGCCCCCGCAGCATCCAGCCGCGCGGCCCAAGCGGCCGCTTCGGCCTCAAGCACAGCGGCGGATTTTTGTCCCTCTTGCGGCAATGTCTTTCCTGTCTTCGCCCGAAGGTAGCGGGCCGTCCATTTCTGCGCAACGCAACCCCGCCTGCAACAGGCGGAGCGCCTTTTGTATATCGTTTTCCACCACACTTTCGCTGACGCCCAGCTTTTGCGCGATGTCTCTTTGCGACAGGCCCTCGATCCGCTTCATCGTAAAGATCATGCGGCACCGCTCGGGCAGAGCGGCCAGCAAGCCCTCGACGATCCGCCACTGTTCGCGCGCTGCCAGAACGCTTTCGATGCCCGCCGCTTCATCTATGACGAAGTTCTGCGCGCTTTCCGTAAGGTCCTCGAAACGAATGATCGCGGCGCGGCGCAACTGATCGCGCCACAGGTTGCGCGCGGTCTGCATGAAATAGGCGCCGGGGCGCGTGATATGATCGACACAGGACAGCGCGGCAAAGCGGCAATAGGCGTCCTGCACGATGTCGTCGACATCGCCCGGCGCCACGCCCAGACGGCGCAGCGCAGCCCGCACCGCAGGCTCTTCGGGCACGATATGGCGGGCAACCCAACCGACGATGGCGGGCGAGGCACAGGGCATGGCGCAATCTCCTGCCCAAGGCCGCTAGGGTGCGATTGCGAAAACCTCGTGACAATGCGCCCTCCGCGCTAATCCCAATAGCCGGAGCGGACGGGCAGCGGATATAAATCCACACCGGCCAACGGAACTGTTATATTCCGGCCCTATCCTCGCGCCAGTTTTTCGCAAATCCCGACGGGAAAACAGCATGATCGCCAGCGCCGACGAGTTTCCGACCTCCTCCTCCGGCTATCTGGGCCACCCCGATTTTGTGATGCTGGGCGCGCTGCCCGCGTCCGGGCGACTGGTGGCGGGCGCAAGGGTGCTGGCCGGACGCATCGACACACGCGCGCTGGTCGAGGACAATCGCCGCTTGCCGCCATGGGCGGGCGAGGGGCTGACCTTTGTGTTCCGCTATGGCGCGGTGGTGTCCATCACCGGGCCGGATGAGACACCGGGCCGGATCGATGCCGCGCTGGCCCGTTATCTGCGCGATCCGGCGGGCATGATCGAGGTGGAAACCGCCGAGATCAGCCTGACCCGCCACGGCACCGACCGGATCGGCGAGGAAGGCCAGATCCTGCTCGCCGATGGTGATGAGGCGCGCCTCACGCTGGTGGCCATCGTGCTGGCGCGCAGCGTGGTGCTGTCGCGCGATGAAGTGCTGGTTTCGCAGGCTTTCGACCGCATCGCCCCTTTGGTGTCCGACCTGCGCGAAACCGGGCGGACGCGCGCGCCGGTGCGTCAGGCGATGCAACTGGTGGGCGAGGTCCTGGCCGCGCGCCACCGGGTCATGGCCAAGGTTCAGGCCGACGAGCGCCCCGATGTCCTATGGGACAATCCCGAGCTGGACCGGCTCTATGCCAGGCTGGAGGCCGAACACGAGCTGGACGACCGCGCCGAGGTGCTGGAGCGCAAATTCGTGGCGCTGGGCGATTTTGCCGAAGTGCTGCTCAACATCATTCAGGACAAGCGGGCCTTTCGGCTCGAACTGGCGATCATCGCGTTGATTGCCTTTGAAATCGTGCTGGCGCTGTTTAACATGCATTGGCGATAGGACGCACCGCCAACTGTTGCGTCGGTGTTGGTCGATCGAGGGCTTCGGCTGTCCTGTACGGTGGGGCGATAGAGGGCGGTCTGCATAGGACTGCATATGCTGCGATGCAGCATTTTGGGGCCTGACAAAAGGCATAGCCCGCCCTATATAGGGATTTGCCTTTGCCGCACTGCATTGCGGTTCCCCCCATGACGAAAGGCCCCACCCATGAGCGCCCCTGCGCTGGACCCCGCCGCTATTGCCTTTACGCCTGCGGATGACACCTCCCGTTCCTCGCCGGTTGCCCTGGTGCATCTGGCGCTGGCGATGGGCGGGTTTGCCATCGGCACCACCGAATTCGCCACGATGAGCCTGCTGCCCTATATGGCCGACGGGCTTCATGTCGACGCGCCCACGGCGGGTCATGTGATCAGCGCCTATGCGCTGGGCGTGGTGGTGGGGGCGCCGCTGCTGGCGGTGCTGGGCGCCAATCTGGCGCGGCGGACGCTGCTGATCCTGCTGATGGGCCTGTTCGGCCTGTGCAACGCGCTGTCGGCGCTGGCGCCCGATTATCACTGGATGCTGCTGTTCCGCTTTCTCTCGGGCCTGCCGCATGGGGCCTATTTCGGCGTGGCCGCGCTGATGGCGGCCAGCCTGGTGCCGCCCGAAAAGCGCACGCAGGCAGTGGGCTATGTGATGCTGGGCCTGACGGTGGCCACGATCATCGGCGTGCCCACGGCCAGCGTGCTGGGCCAGTCGGTCAACTGGCGCTGGGGCTTTGGCGTGGTGGCGGTGCTGGCGCTGCTGTGCGCGGCGATGGTGGCGCGCTTTGCCCCGCATGATCGCCCGGCGGCGGGGGCCAGTCCGATGCGCGAGTTGGGCGCGCTGGCGCGGGGTCAGGTGTGGCTGACGCTGAGCATTGGCGCTATCGGCTTTGGCGGCATGTTCTGCGTCTATACCTATATCGCCTCGACGCTGATCGAGGTCACTCATGCCTCCAAAGCGGCGATCCCGCTGATCTTCGCGATCTTTGGCGTGGGGATGACGCTGGGCAACATCATCGCCCCACGCTTTGCCGACCGGGCGCTGATGCCCACGGCGGGTGGCCTGCTGGTGTGGAGCGCGGCGTGGTTGGCGATCTATCCCTTTGCGGTGGGGCATGTCTGGGCGGTGGCGGTGGTGGTCTTTGCTATCGGCATCGGCGGGGCGCTTGGCTCCGTGCTTCAAACCCGCCTGATGGACGTGGCGGGCGAGGCGCAGACGCTGGCCGCTGCGCTCAACCATTCGGCCTTCAACATCGCCAATGCGCTGGGACCGTGGATGGGCGGGATGGCGATAGCGGCGGGCTATGGCTGGGCTTCGACCGGCTTTGTCGGGGCGGGATTGGCGCTTGCGGGGCTGGGCATCTGGGCCGTGGCCGCGCGGGTGGCGCGCCGCCACGGCTAGGGTTCAGAGCGTTTTGATGATGGCGGAAAAATCCATACCGCCATTCCCGGCCGCGTCAAAGGCGGCGTAGAGTTCCTCGGCGCGGTGGCCCATCGGCACGGGCGCGCCCGCATCCTGCGCGGCCGCCATGGCCAGTTTCAGGTCTTTGAGCATCAGTGCGGTGGCAAAGCCGCCCTGATAGCCATGGTCCGCAGGCGTCTCCGGCCCTACCCCCGGCACCGGGCAATAGGAGGTCATCGACCAGCACTGGCCCGAGGCCTTGGACGAGATGTCGTAAAAGGTCTGGAGATCCAGCCCCAGCCTTTCGGCCAGTTTGAACGCCTCGCACGTGGCCACCATCGAGGCGCCCAGCAGCATGTTGTTGCAGATCTTGGCCGCCTGTCCCGCGCCGCTTTCGCCCGCATGGATCACCGCCTTACCCATGGCGGCAAGGATCGGCTGGGCTTCGGCAAAATCCTGCTCCGTGCCGCCCACCATAAAGGTCAGCGTGCCCGCATTGGCCGCCGCGATCCCGCCCGAAACGGGGGCGTCCACCATACGATAGCCCCCCGCCTGCGCCAGAACGGTCACTTCACGCGCGCTGGCCACATCAATGGTCGAACAATCAAGCAGCAGCGCGCCCGTCGGGGCATGGCCGATCACATCGCCGGAATAGACCGCTTTGACGATGGCCCCATTGGGCAGCATCGAGACAACGGCATCCACATCCGCCACCGCATCGCGCATATTGGCGAAAGGTACGCAGCCATTGGCCACTGCCCGATCCAGCGCGGCCTGCGCCAGATCGAAAGCATGGACCTGATGGCCCGCCTTCACCAGATTGGCCGCCATACCGCCGCCCATGTTGCCCAGTCCGATGAAGGCGATTTTCATGATGACCTCTCCTTGAATATTATAGTTTTATCGGCCCTGCCATTGGGCAGTGCGTTTTTCGACAAAGGCCGCCATGCCCTCGGCCTTGTCTGCGCTGGCGGTCAGGATCTGGAACAGGCGGCGCTCGTGGAGCAGGCCCTGATCCAGCGTGGTTTCAAACGCGGCATTGACCATTTCCTTGTTGGCGATGGCCGCCATGCGGGGCATCTCGGCAATGGTCTGCGCGGTTTTCAGCGCATCCTCGAGCAGATCGGCCAGCGGCACGATGCGCGCGACCAACCCCGCGCTCTCGGCCTCAACCGCGCCCATCATCCGCCCGGTCAGGCACATCTCCATCGCCTTAGCCTTGCCCACCGCGCGGGTCAGGCGCTGTGATCCGCCCATGCCGGGGGCGACGCCCAGCTTGATCTCGGGCTGGCCGAATTTGGCGGTGTCGGCGGCCAGAATGAAATCGGCCATCATCGCCAGTTCACAGCCGCCGCCCAGCGCAAAGCCATTGACCGCCGCGATCCACGGCTTGCGCGTGGCCTTGACCAGCTTGGCGTGCCAATCGGCGAAGAAATCCTGAAGGAAGAAGTCGGCGGCGGGCTTTTCGGCCATCTCCTTGATGTCGGCCCCGGCGGCAAAGGCCTTCTCGCCGCTGCCCGTCAGCACCGCGCAGCCCTGTGTATCATCGGCCTCAAAGGCGGCAAAGGCGGCGACCAGTTCGGCGCAGACCTGCGAATTGAGCGCATTGAGCGCCTTGGGCCGGTTGAGCGTGATGAGCGTGACCGCTCCGCGCTGTTCGACCAGAATTGTTTCATAATTCATAGCGGTTTCCATTCCTCATGCGCTGGCAAGGGGGCGAAGATAGCGTCCAGCATCGCCTCGGTCACCTGCTCGGGACGGGGCGGATTCCATGCGGGGGCATTATCCTTATCGACGATCACCGCGCGCACCCCTTCGGCAAAATCGGGCAGCATCAAAACGCGCGATCCGATCCGGTATTCCATGGCCATATTGGCCGCGAAATCGGGCAGGGTCAGGCTGGTGGCCAATTGGCGCAACGCAACCTTGCAGGTGGTCGGGCTTTTGGTGCGGATCGTGGCCAGGGTGCGGGCGGCGAAGGAGCCGCCATCCTCCTCCAGCGCGGCCAGAATATCCTCCAGCCGATAACCGGCAAACAGACAGGCGATGTCGGCGGCATGGTCGGCCAGCGCAGGCGCAGGCGGCGCTATGGACAGCGCATTGAGCACCGCCTCGGGCGCCTCCCCAGCGATGATCCGCACCTTGGCCTCGGGCAGGCTCTGCGCGGGCAGATAATGCGTGGCCAATCCGGCCCACACGCATTCCGCTCCATCCAGCCGCGCCCCGGTCAGCGCCAGATATTGCCCCAGCCTGCCGCTAAGGCGCGAAAGATACCATCCCCCGCCCACATCGGGAAACAGACCGATACCGCTTTCAGGCATGGCAAGTTTCGTGTTTTCCGTGGCAACGCGCCAACGCGCCGGGCCGCTGATGCCCACGCCGCCGCCCATGGTGATGCCGTCCATAAAGGCCACTACCGGCTTGCCATAGGCAAAGATCAGGTGGTTGAGCTGATATTCCTCATGGAAAAACCGCCGCCCGGCTGCCCCACCATCGCTCAGCGCCGATTGGCGCAGCAAGTTGATATCGCCCCCGGCGCAAAAGCCGCGCGACAATTTGGGGTCGCCCGCAGGGTCAACCGCATGGTCGATCATCACCGCGCCCACCGCCGGATCATCGCGCCAAGCCAGTAACGCCGCCGTCATCGCCCGCACCATGTCCAGCGTCAGCGCATGGATCGCGCGCGGGCGGTTGAGCGAGAGCACCCCCGCGCGCGCCTCGGCCCTGACCAGAACCTCGCTCATTTCAGCAGGTCCCGCGCGATAATCAGGCGCATGATTTCATTGGTCCCTTCCAGAATGCGATGAACGCGCAAGTCGCGCCAGAAACGCTCGATGGGGTAATCCCGCAGATAGCCGTAGCCGCCAAACATCTGCAAGGCGCGGTCCACAACAGACGAGCCCGTATCGGTGGCGAAACGCTTGGCCATGGCGGCAAAGGCGGTCTTGTTGGCATCGCCGCGCGTCACCTTTCCCGCGGCGGTATAGAGCAGCGCGCGCGCCGCCTCCAGCTCGGTGGCCATATCGGCCAGCACGAATTGGGTATTCTGGAAATCAGCGATCGCCTTGCCGAATTGCTTGCGTTCCTTGGTATAGCGCACCGCCTCGTCAATACAGCGCTGCGCCCCGCCCAGCGAGCAGGCGCCGATATTGACCCGCCCGCCGTCGATCCCGGCCATGGCGATTTTGAACCCGTCGCCCTCCTCGCCCAGCCGGTTTTCCACCGGCACGCGCACATCCTCAAGGATGACCTGCGCGGTGGGCGAGGCATTCCAGCCCAGTTTGCGCTCCGGCGAGCCAAAACTCAGGCCCGGCGTGCCCTTTTCCACCAGCAGGCAGGAGATGCCTTTCGCTCCGGCCTCGCCGGTGCGGACCATGATGAGATAGATGTCATTCACCCCCGCGCCCGAGATGAACTGCTTGGTGCCGTTCAGCACATAGTGATCGCCATCCCGCCGCGCCGTGGTGCGCAGCGCCGCCGCATCCGATCCGCTGCCCGGCTCGGTCAGGCAATAGGAGGCGAGTTTTGCCATCCCCACCAGCTCGGGCAGATAGCGCGCCTTTAAAGCATCACAGCCAAACCGGTCGATCATCCATGCGGCCATATTGTGGATCGAAACGAAAGCCGCCGTGGCGGGGCACCCATAGGCCATCGCCTCGATCACCAGCGCCGCCTCCAGCCGCCCCAGACCGATGCCGCCGCTCTCCTCGCCCACATAGATCGCGCCAAAGCCCATGTCGCCCGCCGCGCTCATGACCTCGCGGGGGAAATGGTGCTCCTCGTCCCACCCGGCGGCATGGGGCGTGATCGAGGAGGCGGTGAACCGGGCGGCGGCCTCCTGTATCGAGCGCTGGTCCTCGTTAAGCGTAAAGGCGTCGGTCATGGCATCCTATGTCCTGTTTCAGCCCATCGTGGGGATGATGAAGGCATTGCCGCCATCGGGCGTGCTGTCGGGCCACCTTGCGGTGATGGTCTTGATTTTGGTCCAGAACTTCACGCCCTCCATACCATGCTGATTGGTATCGCCAAAGGCGCTGCGTTTCCATCCGCCAAACGTGTGATAGGCCACCGGCACCGGGATCGGCACATTGATGCCCACCATGCCGACATTGACCCGCGCGGCAAATTCGCGCGCCGCATGGCCGTTGCGGGTAAAGATCGCGACGCCATTGCCATATTGATGGCGGCTGGGCAGGGACAGCGCGGTTTCGAAATCGGGCGCGCGCACGATCTGCAGCACAGGGCCGAAGATCTCGTTGTGATAGCTGCTCATGTCGGGCGTCACATGGTCGATCAGCGTGGGGCCGACATAGAAACCGCCCTCCAGCCCTTGCGGCGTGAAATTGCGGCCGTCGACAAGGATCTGACCGCCTTCTGCCTCGCAGGTGGCGATCCAATCCTCGATGCGGGCCTTGTGCTGGGCGGTGACGACGGGGCCGTAATGGGCCGAGGCATCAAGGCTGGCCCCCACATTGAGCCCGGCGATTTCGGGCAGCAGTTTCTCGATCAGCCGCTCTGCCGTCCCCTCGCCCACCGGCACCACCACCGGCAGCGCCATGCAGCGTTCGCCCGCCGAGCCAAAGGCCGCGCCCACCAGATCGCCCACCGCCCGGTCGATATCGGCATCGGGCATGATGATACCGTGGTTCTTGGCCCCGCCCATCGCCTGCACCCGCTTGCCGTTGGCCGCGCCGCGCTGGTAAACATAATTGGCGATGTCGGACGACCCGACAAAGCTGATCGCGCCGATGGCAGGGTGGTCGAGGATCGCGTCCACCATCTCCTTGTCGCCATGGACGCATTGCAGGATGCCCTCGGGCGCGCCCGCCTCCAGCATCAGTTCGACAAGGCGCACCGGCACCGAAGGATCGCGCTCGCTGGGCTTGAGGATAAAGGCATTGCCGCAGGCGATGGCCACGCCGAACATCCACATCGGGATCATCGCGGGAAAGTTGAAAGGGGTGATGCCAGCGCCGATGCCGATGGGCTGGCGCATGGAATAGACGTCGATGCCCGGCCCGGCGCCATTGGTATATTCACCCTTGAGCGCATGGGGAATGCCGCAGGCAAATTCGACCACCTCCAGCCCGCGCTGGATATCGCCCTTGGCGTCGGCTACCACCTTGCCATGTTCGCTGGCCAGCAGTTCGGCCAGATCCTGCATATTGGCCTCAACGAGCCGTTTGAATTCAAACATCACGCGGGCGCGGCGCTGGGGATTGGTGGCGGCCCATGCCGGCTGGGCGGCCTGCGCGGCGGCCACGGCGCGGTCGAGCAGGGCGGCATCGCCCAGCGCCACCTCGGCCTGCACCGCGCCTGTCGAAGGGTTGAAAACCGGAGCCTTGCGCGCCGGAGCGCCGCCAGAACCGCCAACAATCAGATGGTCGATAAAGCGCATTTTCGCATCCTTCCCGTTTCTCGATTTCCTCCACTTGTATTGGCTCAAAAATGACTGGCAACAGACATTAATGCCCGTTAGACCTGCAAAAATGCAGGCAACCGACTGGAGCGATTTTCAGGCCTTTCTGGCCGTGGCGCGCACGGGCCAACTGGCGCGGGCCGGGCGCATGATGGGCATGGACGCCACCACCATCGGGCGCCGCCTGCGCCGTCTGGAAAGCCAGATGGGCGCCACCCTGTTCGAACAAACGCGCGAGGGACAGATCCTGACCCCGGCGGGCGAGAGGCTGCTGGCAGTGGTCGAACAGATGGCCATGGCGAGCAGCGAACTGGAAAGCGCCAATTCCCCCTCCGGCCCCACCGGCAGCGTGCGGATCAGCGTTTCGGAAGGCTTTGGCAGTTGGATCGTCGCGCGGCATCTGGGGGATTTTGCCGCGCGCTATCCGGGGCTGAGCGTCGATCTGGTCGCCTCGAACGGGTTTCTCAGCCCCTCACGGCGCGAGGCCGATATTGCCGTGCTGCTTTCGCGCCCCAAGACCGGGCCGCTGATCGCGCGCAAATTGTCCAATTACACGCTGCGCATGTATGCCAGCCCGACCTATCTGGCGGGGCGCAAATCCATTCTGGCACCCGCCGATCTGCGACAGGGGCATCAGTTGATCGGCTATGTGCCCGAACTGATCTATGCCCCCGAACTCAATTATCTCAGCGATATCGATCCAAGTCTGGCCGCAACCCTGCGCTCGACCTCGATTCTGGCCCAGCACATCATGCTGACCGCCCACGCCGGGGTCGGGGTGCTGCCCTGCTTTATCGGCGATGCCGATCCCTCGCTGGTGCGCGTCCTGCCCGATCACAGCATCACCCGCAGCTTCTGGCTGGTGACGCATAAGGACACGCATGGGCTTCAGCGCATCCGCGTCACCATCGACTGGCTCAGCGAGATCGTGAAGCTGGATGCGCGGCTGTTTGCCGGGGTTTAATCCGCCCGCCAGAACGCATCATAGCGCCGACGCACCGCGATTTCGGATGTGACGACCATCAGCCGCCACAGGTGACGCAGGGCGCTCATGCCGCAAGCCTCCCGACCAGAGTGACGGCCAGCGTCAGCATGGTAAGGCCCACGATGCCATCCAGCACGCGCCACGCCGCAGGCCGGGCAAACAGCGGGGTCAGCACCCGCGCGCCATAGCCAAGGCCGACGAACCAGAGGATGCTGGCGCCGGCAGCCCCGGCGACGAACACCGGACGCAAAGCGGGCGCCTGAGCCGAACCCGCCGCCCCCATCAACAGCACCGTGTCGAGATAGACATGCGGATTGAGAAAGGTGAACGCCGCCGTCGTCGCCAGCGCCCGGCCCAGCGAAACGCCGCCCTGCGCGGTCACGGCCATGGCCTCGGGCGTCATCATCCGCGCAAACGCCTTTATCGCATACCAGCCCAGAAACAGCGCACCGCCGATGGTCAGCGCCATGGTCCATTGCGGCATCGCGCCCAGCAAGGCCCCCACCCCGCCCACGCCTGCGGCAATCAGCAGCGCATCGGCGCCTGCGCAAAACAGCACGATCGGCCCGACATGCTCACGCTTGAGCCCTTGCCGAAGGACGAACATGTTTTGCGCGCCGATCGCTATGATGAGCGCCGCCGACATGGCAAATCCGGTGAGGAAGGTGGAGAGAATGTTTGTCATGGGGGCGCTATGACGCGGCGTTGCAATTCAGGAAAACTTGTTCTACTAATCCAGATGAAGTAAAACTTCATCATGCTGGATTACCCCGCCCTTGCCGCCGTCGCCTGCGTTGCCCGCGAAGGCAGTTTCGAACGCGCCGCCGAAAGGCTGGGCATCACGCCATCGGCGGTCTCGCAAAGGGTGCGGGCGCTGGAGGAGCGGCTGGGCAGCATCCTGATCGTGCGGGGCCAGCCTTGCGTGGCGACCGAGCTGGGCCATCGCCTGTGCGCCCATGTCGATCAGGTGCAATTGCTGGAGGCTGAACTGGCCCCTGCGCTGGCCCTGCCCACGAACGCGCCGGTCACGCTGCGCATCGCGGTCAATTCCGACAGTATCGCCTCATGGTTTCCGCAGGCCGCCGCCGATTTCGCCCGCGCCACCGGCCATCTGCTCGACTTCATGATCGAGGATGAGGAGGTCACCGCCAACCGCCTGCGCTCGGGCGAGGTGTTGGCGGCGGTATCGGCCGATCCGGGCGCGGTGCAGGGCTGCAAGACAGTGGAACTGGGCAGTCTTGAATATCAGGCCTGTTGCAACCCCGATTTCGCCGCACGCTATTTCCCCAATGGCGTGACCGGGGAAAGCCTGTCGCGCGCACCATGCCTGCGTTTCGAGCGGCGCGATGGATTGCAGGCGCGATGGGCCCGCGAAAGCCATGGGCTGGCCCTGAACGCGCCGATGCATTGGGTGCCATCGACCTATGGTTTTCTCAACTTTGCGCTGGCGGGGATGGCATGGGGCATGCACCCGGCGATGATCTCGCGTCCGCTCGTCGAACAGGGCCTGCTGGTCGAACTGACGCCCGACACGCCGCTTCGGGTCAAACTCTACTGGACCGTGACGCGGCTCCACGCTTCCGCGCTCAAGACGCTGACCGATGCGGTCCGGCGGGTGGCGGCGGCGAAATTGCTGCAATAGGGGAGGGTCTTGACAGGCACTGCAATTCCATATCATGTTATATAACGTGATATGGAGAATGCGATGCGCGATGTAATTGCCGATATGGGGCCCGCCTTTCTGGGCAGCAGGCTCAAGCGTCTGGCCGAACGAATGCAGGCGGGCGCGATGAGCACGATTGCCGACGCCGGAATGCCGCTGCAGCCGGGCCATATGGCGGTGCTGGCGGCGCTGCGCGCGGGGCCGATGACGATTGGCCAACTGGCCGAGACCATCGGCATCAGCCAGCCAGGCATCACGCGCAGCGTTGGCCAGTTGGGCAATCTGGGCATCCTTGCCGATGCGCCCGCCGCCGATCAGCGCACCCGATTGGTCGAATTGACCGAGGCGGGCCGCGCCGCCGCGCATCAGGCCGCCAGCGATCTGTGGCCCCGCATCGGCATGGCGGCGCAAGAATTGCTGGATGGCTTTGAGAACCGCTTCATGGCCCAGATTGCCGCCATCGAGCGTGCGCTCGACCAAGCCTCGATTGCCGAGCGGGCCGCCCGCGCCCGCCCCGACGGCTTGCGCCTGCGCGAATTCAGCGACGATCTCGCCCGCGATTTCCACGATATCAACGCGCAATGGATCACCGCGATGTTCTCATTGGAGGCCACCGACCGCGAGGTGCTGGAAAACCCGCGCGCGCGGATCATAGAGCCGGGCGGCGCGATCTTGTTCGTCGAGGCGCCCGGCCTCGGCGTGGTGGGGGCCTGCGCGCTGCAAAAGACCGGCGCGTCGAGCTTTGAGTTGACCAAGATGGGGGTGCGAGAGAGTGCGCGGGGCCTGAAAGCCGGGGAATTCCTGCTGGATGCCATGATTGCGCGCGCGGGCGAGATGGGAGCCGATCCGCTCTATCTGCTGACCAATCGCAAATGCGCGGCCGCGATCCATCTCTATGAAAAGCTGGGCTTTACCCATGATGCGGACATCATGGCCAGCTATGGCGCCCGCTATGCACGCTGCGATGTCGCCATGCGCTATACGGCGGGCGGGGCCTAACGCCCGCCCGTGGCCAGATCCAGATCGTTGCGAGCCGACCAGTAGCGGGCAAGATTGTCGGCATAGGCCGAGCGAGCCTCCTGGACATTGGCCTGCGCGATCAGCACAGGATGCAGAATCGCGGTGCCTGCCTGCAATCCTGCGCGGGCCAGCGCCAGCGCGCTCTGGCTGGCCACCAGCCTTTCGCGGGCCAGCGGAATCGCCTTTTGCGCCGCGATCATCTCCTGCCGCGCCGAGGCAACCTCCTTGCGCAAATCCTCCAGCCGCCGCCGCATCGCGATCCGGGCCAGCGCGCGCGAGGCCGCCGCGCTCTGCGCCTTGCCGATCACGCTGGCCGAAAGAGTCAGTGACAGGCTGGCATTGGCGCTGGGCAGGCGAAACATCGTGTCGCTGGCCTTGGCGGTTGGGATGGGGTCGGCGGTGATCGCGCTGGCCGAAACCTGAGGCCCCACGGCGGCCAGTATCGCTGCCGCCCCCGCCGCATCGCTCACCCCCACCTGCTGCCGGATCGCGGCCAGATCGGCACGGTGCGCCAGCGCGGCGGCGGTCAGCACGTCCAGCGCAGGCTCCTCAGCCGATGCCGGTTCGGGCAAGGCCCCCTGCGCGGGGACCAGCAGCACCGCCGGATCGAGATCAAGCAGCCCGGCCAGACGCAGCGAGGCGGCATAATAGGCATTGAGCGCCTTGATCTGATCCATCGCCGCGCGGGCCGCGCTTTCACGCGCCATTTGCGTGTCCAGCGCAAGGCCCAGCCCCGATGCCTCGCGCGCGCTGCTCAGGCGCAACAGCTCGCGGCTTTCCTCAACCCGGTCGGTGCTGGCGGCAATATGCGCCTGCGCCAGAGCCAGCGCGTAAAAGGCCTGCGCAATATCGTGATCGACCCGCCGACCGGTGAATTCGGCATCATGGCGCAGCGCGGACAGATTGCGCCGCGCGGCCAGAATATCGAACACCACCTGTCCGGGCCGCATGATCCAGCTGGCCAGCGCAAAGGGGCTGACGCGCTCAAACCGGCCTACCTGATAGGCGCCGCCCGCGCCCGGCAAGGCCCCGTCCAGCCGCATCGCATCGACCCCCACCGCGATCCCCGGCAGGGCCGCGCCCAAGGCCCCGCTGACCACGCCGCTGCCCTGCTTCACCCGCGCCTTGGCCTCCTCCAGATCGAGGTTGCGCGCATGGGCCAGTTGCAGCGCATGGGGTAGATCGAGGCTGACCACATCGCGCGCCAGCGTTGCCAGTTCGCCGGAAGCAGGCTCCTGCGCCATGGCGGGCGCGGCGATCAGCATCAGCGCCAGCGCGGCCCGCTTCATGGCGCCACCTTGACCGTCACGGCATTGTCCACCGGCGGCGCGGATTTGGCATTGGCCAGAATGACATCGCCCGCGCCCACCCCATCGGTGATCTCGGTCAGCTTGCCATCGGTGATCCCGGTGGTGATCGCTCTGCGCGCGACCTTGCCGCCGATGACGGCCATCGCGAAACTGCCCTTGTCATCCTTGCCGATGGCCGCATTGGGCAGGCCCAGCACGCCGGTATGGCGCGCCGTCTCAATCCGCGCGCGGGTAAAACCGCCCGCCAGCAGCCGCCCGCCCGGAATGTCGATTTCGGCCATCATCGTGCGCGTGGCCTGATCCAGGCTGCCTGCGGTGCGGGTGACACTGGCCTTGACCGGATCGTCGCTCCCCGTGCTCAGCGTCGCGCTCTGCCCCTTGCGCACTGCGGCGGCCTGCGCGGCGGGCACGGCCACCATCACGCGCAACCGGTCAACCTGCTGCACCGTGAACAAAGGCGAGGACAGGCCATTGGTGGCCGCCTGAATGAAGGCGCCATTGTTGACCATGCGCCGCGTCACCACCCCGGCAAAGGGCGCGACAATCCGCGTATAGGCCGAAACCGCCTGCGCCTTGGCCAGCGTGGCGGCGGCCAGATCGGCCTGCGCATGGGCGATGCTGGTGTGCGCTTTTGCCTCGTCCATCGCCTGATCGGTGATGCCCTTGGCGCGATAGAGTTCCTCCTGCCGCTTCTGCGTGATCTGTTGCAGCGACAATTCTGCCCGGCGCGCGGCCAAAGTCGCGCGGTCCTCGGCCAGTTCATGCACGACCTCGGGCAGGCGGATCGTGGCCAGCACCTGTCCGGCGGTCACCTTGTCGCCAATATCGACCCGCATATCGGCCACATAGCCCGAAACCTTGGCGAAGAGGTCGGCGCTCTGCCATGGCTCGATGCTGGCGTCGGCCTCAAAACTGGCGGCAATATCGGCGCGGGCGGGATGGACGGCATCCAGCGCCGAGGCCGCCGCAGGCGCGCTGGTTGCCGCTGGCGCGCTTTGCCCATGCCACCACAGGCCCCCGGCGATCAGCACGCCCGCGCCCATGGCCATCGACAGAGCCTTGGATGAAGTCATCGTCATGACGGCAAACCTTTACGCATGAGAAGAAGCCGCCGGATCATCGGGATCGAGCGAAGGGGAATGGCGCGAGGCCGAGGCGCGCAGCAGGCCAAAGATCACCGGCAGGACGAACAGCGTGGCCAGCGTGGCAGTGATCACTCCGCCCGCCACCGCCCGGCCCAGCGGCGCGGTCTGCGCCCCGCTCTCGCCAAGGCCCAGCGCCATCGGGGCCATGCCCGCCACCATCGCCATGCTGGTCATCACGATGGGACGCAGGCGGGTCGATGCGCCATGCCATCCGGCCTCCATCGCGCCCATGCCTTCGATCCGCGCCTTTTCGGCGAAACTTACCAAGAGGATGGCATTGGCCACCGCCACGCCGGTTGCCGTGATCGCGCCCATATAGCTTTCCAGATTGAGCGTCGTGCCCGTCAGCCCCAGCATCAGCACCACCCCCACCAGCGCGGCAGGCACGCTGGCCAGCGCGCAGAGCGCCAGACCGGGCGACTGGAAATAGGCCAGCAGCATCAGGAAGATCGCCAGAACCGCCACCAGCAGGCCGGTCTGCAGATTGCCCAGAATATCGCGCAAAGGCTCGACCTGACCGCGCAGCATCACGGTGATACCCTTGGGGGGCGGGCCAAGGCTGTCAACGGCGGCCTGCACCTGCCCCGCCACGCTGCCCAGCGCGGCATGTTCGTAATTGGCGGTCACGCTGACCACCCGCTGGCCGTTATAGCGGTCGAACTGGCCCGGAACGGTGCCCGGCGCCACCTGCGCCACATTGCGCAAAAGCATGGGATGGCCGCTGGCCGAACTGACCGGCAGATTGCGCAGATCCTCCATCGTCGCCGGTTTGGCGGGCGCGCCCTGCACCTGCACCTGATAGGAAACGCCAGTGTTGGCCGCCCAATAGACCGGCTGGGTAAAGCGGCTCGACGAAGTGAAAGGCGTGAGCGAGCGGGTAAGATTGTCCGCCGACACCCCGGCCAGCCCGGCAAGGCCCCGGTCCAGCGTCACCTTGACCGCCGGATAATCCAGCGTCTGGGCGATCTGGACATCGCGAAGGGCCTCAATCCGGCCCATCGCGGCGCGGATCTTTTCGGCATAGGCCCGATTGTCCTCCAACGATTTGCCCAGCACGGCCACCTCGATGGGGGTCTGCGCGCCAAAACTCATCACGCGGCTGACGATATCGGCGGGTTCGAAGGACACGCGCAACTGCGGCAATTCCTTCGCCAGATCGCCGCGCAGTCGGTCGCGCAGCGCGGCCATATCGCCATGGTCCTTAAGCTGAACCTGAAGCACCGCCTCATGTGTGCCGCCGTTCCATTGGTGGATGAAATTGATCGGATAGGCCGACCCATGCATCCCCACCAGCGCCAGACTGGCCGCCACGCCATCGCCTGTATCGCGCGCGATGATGGCCAGCGCCCGCTTGGTCAGATCCTCGGTCAGATCGAGTTTTGTCCCCGCCGGTGCGCGCAGGCGCAATTGCAATTGCGCCGCCGACCCCTGCGGGAAAATATCAGCGCCAAGATAAGCCCCTCCCAGCCCCACCACCAGCGCCGCCACAGCCAGATAGGCCCCGGCCACCAGCCCGGCGGGCAGGCCCGCAACCCGCTCCTTAGCCCCCTGATAGCGCCGCCGCAGCCCTTCCTCCGGCCCGTCATGGCCAATCGCCTCGGGCTTCAGCCACCAAACCGCCAGCACCGGCACCAGCGTGCGGTCGAGCAGCCAGGAGGCGATCATCGCAAAGCCCACCGCCAGCGTCATCGGCAGGAACAGCGCCCGCGCCGCGCCCTGCATGAACAGCGCTGGCACGAAAACGCACAGCACGCAGAGCAGCGCGATCAGCAGAGGCCCGGCCACCTCGCGCCCGGAATCGGCCACCGCGCGGGGCAGAGCCTTGCCCTGCGCCAGTTGCACATGGATATTTTCCATCGTCACGGTGGACATATCCACCAGAATGCCCACCGCCAGCGCCAGCCCGCCAAGGCTCATCAGATTGATCGTCGCCCCGGTCAGCCACAGCGCCAGACTGGCCGCCAGCAACGCCAGCGGGATATTGACCACCACCACCAGCGCCGCGCGCCCATCGCGCAGAAACAGCAGCACCATCACGCCCGTCAGCAAGGCCCCCAGCGCCGCCTCCAGCGTCAGGCTGGCCATCGCGCGGGTGACGAAGCCGGACTGGTCGAATTCATAGCTGACCGTCACATCCTCGGGCAGCGCGGCCTGAAACTTGCCCAGATTGGCCTTGACCGCATCGACCACCGCCAGCGTCGAAGCGTCGGCCCGCTTGGTGACGGGAATATAGACCGTGCGCCGCCCGTTCGAGAGCGCATAGCTGGTGACGATATCCGATCCATCGACCACCTTGGCCACATCGCCCACATGCACGGCCGGGAAGGAACCGGGGCGCAGCGGCACGCTTTCCAGTTCCTTGGCATCCGTCACCATCGCATTGGTCGGCACGATGGGATATTTGCCGTCCAGCGCGATATTGCCCGATGGGCTGACCACCTGCGAGCGGGCCACGGCATTGACCACATCATCGAGCGAGAGATTATATGAGGCCAGCTTGGCCGGATCGGTGTTGAGCACAATCGTGCGCGGCGCCCCGCCAAAGGGCGGCGGCGCGGACACGCCCGGCAACGTGGCAAACATCGGCCGGATCGTGTTGAGCGCCAGATCCTGCATCTGTCCCACGGGCCGCGCCGCGCTGGAAAACACCAGATTGCCCACCGGCACGCTGCCCGCGTCAAAACGCATGGCAAAGGGCGGCACGGTGCCGGGCGGCATAAAGGCACGGGCGCGGTTCACATAGGAGATCGTCTCGGACATGGCCTGCGACATGTCGGTGCCGGGATGGAATTGCAGCTTGAGCACCGTGGCGCCCTGAATCGATTTCGATTCAACATGTTCAAGGCCGGTGATGTAGAGAAAGTGATATTCGTAATAATAGGTGACCAGCCCTTCCATCTGGGCGGGGTCCAGCCCGCCATAGGGCTGGGCCACATAGATGGTCGGCACGTTGAGGTTGGGGAACACATCGCGCGGCATACGCGACAGGCCGAAAAAGGCCGACAGCGCCATGGCCAGAACCAGGACCACCACCGTCCATGGACGGCGCAGCGATTGATGGACCAGATTCATCGGCGCCTTGGACCTTTTCCCCCGCCCCGCCGCATGGTGCGGGCGCATCCCCTTATGGCCGCCGAAACAGCCTCTTATCGACGTTCGTAGCAGAGGGGGCCGTTCTTTCGGCGTTAAGACTTGTGGGGAAAGGTCAAGAAATGTGAAGGTCATCGCCCAAGGGTGACAAGACCGGGCCGCGCGGCTAGGCAGAACGGCAACAAAGCCCATGGGAGAGGCGCAGGCATGAACTGCCCGGTGCTGATCATTGATGATGACGCCGAACTGACGGATATGCTCGGCGAATATCTGGGCGCCGAGGGTTTTGCCGTGAGCGCGGTGCATGATGGGCTCGAGGCTCTGCGCGTGGCGGGGCAAGGGCACTATGCGCTGGCGGTGCTGGACATCATGCTGCCCGGCCTTGGCGGGCTGGAGGTGCTGCGCCAGCTCCGCCAGACCTCGATGATGCCGGTGCTGATGCTGACCGCGCGGGGCAGCGATCTGGACCGCATTGTCGGGCTGGAACTGGGCGCGGATGATTACATGCCCAAGCCTTTCAACCCGCGTGAGCTGGTGGCGCGGATGCGGGCGATCCTGCGACGGTTCGAGGCGCGCGAACCGGCGCGCCCGGCATTTTCCGGCTTTGCCGGGCTGGAGGTGGATTCCACGCGCTTTGTCGCCCGTCTGGCGGGCGTGCCGCTGGGCCTGACGGGCACGGAGTTCCGCATCCTGGAAACACTGGCGGGCGAGGCGCAGCAGATCCACCGCCGTGATGCCCTGACGCAGGCCGTGCTGGGGCGGCGGCTGCTCAATCAGGATCGCAGCATCGACACCCATATCAGCAATATCCGCCGCAAATTATCCGCCGCCGCGCCGGGCATGGTCGATATCAAGGCCATCCGCGGCCAGGGTTATGTGCTGGTGGCGCTGGGCGGCAAGGGCGCGGTGTGAGGTCGATTTTCTCGCGTATTTTCCTCAGCTTCTGGCTGGCCATGGCGTTGATCGCCGCTTCGGCGGTGGGGGTGACGGTGGCCGTGGCATGGGCGCGGGCCGAGGCGCTGGAGGCCTTCGATCCGGGCGCCTTGCTGCGCGGCGCATCGCGGGCGTGGCGCGCGGGCGGCGATGCGGGCCTGCGCCAATGGCTGGCGCGCGAGGCGCGCAGGGACGGCAATATCATGGTCTTTGTGCTGGATGCACAGGGGCGCGACATGCTGGGCCGCGCGGTTTCGCTGCGGCTGCGCCCGGATCAGGCGGCCGCCGACAGCCCGCCGGCCCCTCCGACCACCCCCGGCTTTATGCGGCGGCGCAGCCATGTGCTGCTGTTTTCGCCCTTGCCCGGCGGGCGCTGGCGGCTGGTGGCGGGATGGTCGGGGGCCACCGCTTTCGATGTGCTGGGCTCTTATGATGTCTGGGTGGCGATGGGCCTGCTGGCGCTGGGGGTCAGCGGGGCGATGGCGTGGTGGCTGGCGCGCCAGATCAGCCATCCGGTGGTCGCGCTGCAGGCCAGCGCGCGCAGGCTGGCCGAAGGCGATCTGGGCGCGCGGCCCGAAGACTGGCTGATGGCGCGGCGCGATGAACTGGGCAGTCTGGCGGCCGAATTCACCACGATGGCGCAAAAGTTGCAGCAGCAGCTCGTCAGCAAGGACGAGTTGCTGCGCGATATCAGCCATGAATTGCGCTCGCCCCTGACGCGGCTGCGGGTGGCCGCGGCGCTGGCGCGGCAGAATGCGGGGGATCTGGAAACCCATCTGGCGCGGGTCGAGCGCGACATTGACCGGCTGGACCGGATCATCGGCGACACCTTGCGTTTTTCGGCCATGAACACGCCGGGGCGGCAACTGGACAGGCAATTGGTCGATCTGGCCGAATTGCTGGGCGAGGCGGTCGACGATGCGCGGATCGAGGCCGAACAGCGCCGGATCGCGCTGCACCTGACCGCGCCCGACGGGATTGCGATGCCTTGCGATCCCGATCTGCTGCGCCGAGCTTTTGACAATGTTTTGCGCAATGCGATCCGCCATTCAGGCGAGGGCGAGGCGATTGCCATTACGCTCGAGACCGGCCCCGACCGGATCTGCATTGCGATGGCCGATCGCGGCGAAGGCGTGCCCGAGGAGGCACTGGAGCGGATCTTTGAAGCCTTCTATCGGGTGGACAAGGCGCGCGGCGCGCAAAGCGGCGGGGCCGGATTGGGGCTGGCGATCACGGCGCGCATCGCGGCACTGCATGGCGGCACCGTGGCGGCCGACAACCGGCCCGGGGGCGGCCTGATCATCCGCTTCGTTTTCCCCAAATAAGCCTTGTCAGGCGGAGTTTTGACGGGCGCCGGGGCGGTTTTCCATACGATTCGTCCAGAACAGCTTATCGCGCCCAAGCAATATTTTATCGCATTTGAATAGATATCTCGACCCATAGACAATAAATGGAATGACACCGGGAGGAAACCGGAGATTATGCCATGAAAAAACTTAAATTCATCCTCGCTGCGACCTTTATTGCTGCAGCGCCCTATGCAATTCATGCCCAAAACGTTCCGCAGACTTCACAGGATCCTACTGATTCTGCCGCAGCGGACACGACCAGTCATGCCGTTACGCCTAATATTGGCGACAATATCTATGACAAGATCGGCGAACAGGTCGGTACAATTTCGGAAGAGAACGACAAGAACGTCGTTGTCACCACCACGCAGGGGAAGGTCACCATTCCCATCGCCTCGCTGGCGCCGGGCGAAAAGGGATTGATGATCAACATGACCAAGGACGAATTTCACGCCGCCATTCAGGCAGCACGCGGTGGGCAGGCCGCCCGCTAAGGGCGCTTGATGGGCCGGTTGGGAGGAGGCATGGTCGCCCCCCCTCTCAACCGGCCTTAGGCGTGCCGACGATCAGATCCACTCAAAAAATTCGACGCAATAACCGCCCGGATCACGCACCTTGAACTCCAGCGTGCGCCCGTCGACTCCGGTCTGCAGCCCTTCGCCCGCGCCCGCCACGCCCATACGGAACAGGCGAGCGTGCCAGCCTTCCAGATCCTCGGTTTCCAGCGAGAGGATCACGCCCTTGTTCGCCTCGCGCACCGGCATCTGGCTGCCGTGGCCCGCGCCCACCAGCGCAACGCAGGACGAACCGCCCAGGCGAAAAATCTCCAGCCCCGGCGCCGACAGCATCCGCGTCAGGCCCAGCACATTGGCATACCAATCCGCGGCCGCGCCCAGATCGTCATAATAAAAGATCGTATAGGCCCCGCCGATATGGGGATGCGGCTCGCCAGAATCGGTTGCGCTGTCGGCCATCAATCAAACCTCGCTGATATTCGCCTCAATCTGCGACAGGGCGCGGCGCAATGCGGTAATGTCGGCCTTGCTGACCCCGTCGAGCGCAATTTTCTGATGCCGCACCGCCGAAACCGCGATCTCGTCGAACAATTCGCGCCCCCGCTCGCTCAGCGACACCAGCGCCACGCGCGAATCCTCGGGCGAAATCTCGCGTTCGACCATCCCGTCATTGTGCAACTGGCTGATGACGCGGCTGATCGTGGGCTGCTCCATCAAGGTGCGATCGACAATCTGCGACATCGACATCTGCCCCTGCGATCGCAAAACCGACAGCACGCGCCATTGCGAGAGGTTGATCCCGCTGGCCTTCAGCCGCCCGCTCAGGCGGATGTTCATCAGGCTGCTGACGCGATAGATCTGATATGGCAGGAAATCTCCCAGCCATCCATTGCCATCGGCCTGTGTCTCATCGGTCATATCAGGGTTCATAGATAAGGCTCCCCCTGGCTCCTTTACGCAATTTGGCGAGGATTTCCATCCGGTGACTCCATATTGCACAATTCATTTCAGAATGTATATGATTATGAATATGAATGGCGCCGCCCCCGCAAAGCGCCATGGGGACAATGATGAGCAGCCAAAATAACAAGGACCTGTGGACCTCCAACCTTGGATTCGTGCTGGCAACGGCCGCGGCGGCCATCGGGCTGGGCAGCCTCTGGCGCTTTCCCTATGTGGCCGGGGCCAATGGCGGCGGAGCCTTTGTACTGGTCTATATGCTGTTCATCGCGGCGCTCTGCGTGCCTTTGATGATCGCCGAAATGAGCCTTGGCAAAGCGGGCATGGGCAGCGTGGTCGGATCGGTCCGTCGGCTGGTGGCCGAAGAGAACGCCTCGCCCTTCTGGCGCGTGGTAGGCTGGCTCAGCCTTGCCGTCCCCTTCTTTGGTCTGAGCTATTACAGCGTGGTGGCTGGCTGGTCGCTCGATTACACGCGCGTGGCCGTCGCGCAGGGTTTTGCCGGGACCGATGCCGGGGCCTCGCGCCACCTGTTCGAAACGCTGATCGGATCGCCATGGCGACAGGGGGCGATGCAGTTCACCTTCATCATGGGCACAGCCACGGTGGTCGCCCTTGGCGTTCAGCGCGGGATCGAGATCGTGTCGCGCATCAAGATGGTGGCGATGTTCACCGTTCTGATCGGGCTGGTGCTGTATAATGCAATCACGGTGGGTCTGGGGCCTGCGGTCGATTTCCTGATCGCGCCCGATTTTGCCCGCCTGACGCCCGCCAGCCTGCTGACCGCGATGGGGCAGGCGCTGTTTTCCACCGCCATCGGCGCGGGCGTGCTGATGACCTATGCCGCCTATCTGCCCGCTGGCGTTTCGGTGCCCAAATCGGCGGGCGTGGTGGCCGGATCGGTGGTGGCCGTGTCGCTGCTGGCGGGTCTGGCGATCTTTCCTATCGTGCTGGCCCATGGGCTTACCCCTGCCGAGGGGCCGAACCTGATCTTCGTCACGCTGCCGGTTGCCTTTGGCGCGATGCCGGGCGGGCAATTCATCGCCGCGCTGTTCTTTGGCCTGATTACGCTGGGGGCTTTTACCACGGCGGTGGGCATGCTCGAACCGGTCGCGGCCTATTGGCTGGAGCGCAAGCAATGGCCGCGCCCGCTGGTGGCCTATGGCACGGGTCTGGCGATCTGGATGGTGGGCCTGCCCTCGCTGCTGTCTTTCAGCACGCTTAAAGATGTCCATCCCCTCGCCTTCATCCCCGGCTTTGGCGGCAAGACTTTCTTCGATGCGCTCGACCATGGGATCAGCGAGTTTCTCCTGCCGATCAACGCGCTGCTGATCGCGCTCTTTGCCGGATACGCGCTGCGCCGCCGCCTCAGCGCGTCCGAAACCACCCTCCCCCCGGCGCTGCACAAAGTGTGGCGGCTGTTCACCGCGGTCATCGTGCCGCTGTCCATTCTGGTGCTGATGATCTCGCAGCTCAGCCGCTGATCCGCCCTTTATTCGGAGACTATCGCGTGACCCCTTCCTTTGATCTTGACGCCCTGCGCAGCCAGTTCCCCTCGCTGCCGCGCCTCGCCTATTTCAATTCCGGCTCTTATGGCCTGCTGGCGCGCGGGGTGCGGGCGGCTTTCGATTCCTATCTCGACCGGCGCGAAGAGGTCGGCGCCGACTGGGGCGGATGGGTGATGGCCAATGAAGGGCTGCGCGAGGCCATGGCCGCGATGCTGGGCGTGGCGGGCGATGAGGTGGCGATCACGGCGTCGGCCTCGGCAGGGATCAATGCGGTGGCCTCCTCGCTCGATTATGCCGCGCGGCCCAAGATCGTGGTGACCAATTTCGATTTTCCCACCAGCGCCCAAATCTGGCACGCACAGGAAAAGGCGGGCGCGCAGATCGTCCATGTCGCCGAAGCGGAAGACGGCCTGATCCCGCTCGACGCGCTGTTGAGCGCGATTGACGAGCAGACCGCTATCGTGGCGCTCTCACATGTCTGCTATCGCCATGGCGGGCGCATTCCCGACGCGGATATTCGCGCCGTGATGGCGCGCGCACATGAATTGGGCGCGCTGGTCATCCTCGATGGCTATCAGATTATCGGCACGCAACAGATCCGCCCCGCCGATCTGGGCGTCGATTTCTATGTCGGCGGCTTCCTCAAATATCTGCTGGGCACGGCAGGCGCAGGTTTTCTCTATGCCAGCGCCAGTTCCACCGCCCACCTGACCCCGCGCACCAGCGGTTGGTTTGCGCAGGCCGACATCAACGCGATGGACATTTTCGCCAACACCCCCAGCCCCACCGCCCGCCGCTTCGAAGCAGGCACGCCCCCTGTCCCCAGCGCGATTGCCTGCGCGGCGGGGCTGAAGGTTCTGGGCGAGGTCGGCTTGCCCGCCGTGGGCGACTGGATCGGGCAATTGACAGCGCTCGCCATCACCCGTCTGGCGCAGGAGGGCATCGCCACGAACTCGCCCACCGATCCGGCGCGACGCGGGCCTTTGCTGACCGTGGTGGCGCAAGATGACAATGCTCTGGTGGCCGCTCTGGCCGAGCGCGATGTGATCACCTCCTGCCGCGATGGGCGGCTGCGCGCGGGGTTCCATTTCTACAATACGCTTGCCGATGTGGATCGCTTTGTGGATGCTCTGCTGGCCAACCGCGCCCTGTTGGCTTGAAGGCTGGCTTGAGGAAATTGCTGAAAATGATCAAATTTCATCGCTCGCTTCTTGCCATCCCGCTGGTCCTGATGGCGGGCAGCGCCTTGGCCGGGCCGATCACGCCCGCCGAAACCAAGGCCACCACCGCCACGCTTGGCGAATTGGTGGAATTTCTGCGCCTGCCCAATGTCACGCCCAAATCCAGCGCCGATATTCGCGCCAATGCCGCGTGGCTGGAGGCCAAATTGAAGGCCCATGGCTGGAAGGCGCGGCAATTGCCCGATGGCGAAACGCCGATGGTGTGGGGCGAATGGGCAGGCGCCGGAGCAAAGGCGCCCACGGTGCTGTTCTATGCCCATATGGACGGGCAGCCGGTCAATCCCAAGGAGTGGAAACAGGCCGATCCCTTTACGCCCGTTTTGCGCGCCTGCGCCAATATGGACACTTGCGCCACGCTGCCGCTCGACCAACTGAGCGCGCAGGCCGGGCCGCAATCGGACGCGCGCCTGTTTGCCCGCTCCGCCGCCGATGACAAGGCTCCGATCATGATGCTGATCGCGGCGGTGGACGCAATGAAGGCGTCGGGCCGCAAGCCTGCCGTCAACATCCGCTTCATCGCGGATTCACATGAGGAAGGCGGCCCGCCCACTCTGGCCAAGGTGGTGGCCGACAATCGCGCCGATCTTACCGGCGATGTCGTGGTGATGCTGGACGGGCCGATGCACGCCAGCAACAAGCCCACGGTGATCTTTGGCCATCGCGGCGGCGGCGGGCTGACCATCAAGGTCTATGGCCCGTCCGAGGCGATGCATTCGGGCCATTACGGCAATGTCGTGCCCAATCCGGCGCAAAATCTGACCCGCCTGATCGCCAGTTTCAAGGATGCCGACGGTAAAGTGACATTGCCGGGCTATTACGATGGCATCGACCCGGCGTTCAAGGCGGCGGTGAAAGCCTATCCGGTCGAGGATGACGAGGCGGGCCTGTTGAAACGCGCGGGCGTGGCCAAGGCGGAGGGCTTCGTGGCCAACTATCGCGAGGCGATGGCGGTGCCCACGCTCAATCTGGTGGGCCTGTTTGCGGGTTCGGGCGGCGTGCTAGACCGCTCGATCATCCCGGCGGATGCCAGCGCGGCACTCGATCTGCGCACGGTGCCCGGCGTCAGCTTCGACCATGAATTCGCCCTCATCCGCGCGCAGGCCGAGGCCATGGGCTTTCACCTGATCGACGGCGCGCCAACGCCTGAGGATCGCGCGCGCTATCCCCTGCTGGCGACGATCAAGGGCGGCAGCTTTTCCAAGGCTTTGTTCACCGATCCGGCGCAGCCGATGGGGCGCTGGCTGATCGGGGGATTGAAGGACAGTTTCGGCGGCGATCCGGTGGTAATCCCGCTGATGGGCGGCGGCGTGCCGACCGAGCCTCTGGTGCGCGAATTGAAGGCCCCGGTGGTGATCCTGCCGCTGGTCAATCTGGACGACAACCAACATGCCGCCAATGAAAACCTACGGCTGGGCAATTATGCGCAAGGCGTTCACAGCCTCGTTTCGCTGATTTCGCGCAAGCCGTAATCGCGCCGGAACGACAAAAAGGGCGAGCGGGATATGTCCCCCTCGCCCTTTTTGTTACCTGTCCTGCGGCGCAGGGAAGGAGGCGAAACGCCCCCTTTCCCTTATCCTTACCAGCGATAGGTGAAATTGGCGCCAATGGTGCGCGGCGCCAGCGTCGAGGTCATCAGGAAGATATTGGCCGCACCCGACTGCGAGCTTTTGTACAGCGTGGGATAGGCATTGGTCAGGTTCTTGGCAAAGACCGAGAAGGTCCATGCGTCCTTCGCCACACCCGCGCGCAGATTGACTAGTTCATAGGCATCGCCCTGAAAATTGATGGCATTATACAGGGTCGAACCCAGCGCCGGGGTGCGCGTATATTGGCCCGCATACTGATAATCGACGCGCAGCGAGCCGTTCAGCCCATACCACGGCAGCGGATGGTTGAGATCGAGCGCCACATCCGCCGTCCAGTCCGGCACGAAGGACAAGGCGCTGCCCTTTGTGGCCAAAACCGGGGCGACGCCCGTGCCGGCATTGGCGGTGCCGGTGACGTTCTGGTCCAGCGTGGCCTTGGTATAGCCAACATTGCCGCTGATCGTGGCCCATGTGGTCGGGCGCGCGGAAACCGACAGGTCGAAGCCCTTGCTGGTCGCGTCCCCGAAATTGCCGACATAGCTGAACGAGCAGTTCGAAAGCGACAGGTTCTGCTGAACATTGTGCCACTTCAGATAGAAGCCGCTGCCCGAAACCGACAGCTTGCCGCCCATGAAGCGGCCCTTCATGCCGCCTTCAAAGCTCCACACGCTGTCATCGCCATAGGTCTGGGGGATGCTGCCGTTCTGGGCAATATCGGCGGCGCAGCGCGCGGCCGGGATCGGACGGTTGGCCCCGCCTGCACGGTTGCCCTTGGCGGCCGTGGCATAGAGCAGCAGGTTGGGATTGGTCTGCCACGAGATGTTGAACTTGGGATTGATCGGCGTCGATTTAGTCGAGGTCAGAGGCAGGATCTGGACCCCGCCCTGGAAATAGCCATTGCCGATATATTGGAACGAATAGCTCTGGCGCGCCACGCGAACGCCTGCATTGATCTTCAGCTTGCTCGTTACGTTCCATGTCGCATCGGCGAAAGCCGAGGCCTGACGGTCGATTTCCACTTGATACTTGCTGGCCAGAATGCCGCCCGCCGAATAGGGACCGCTGTTCACATTGTAATTGAACGCATTGCCCGGCACCAAGGCACCGCCCTGCAGGAAATAGACCGCCGCGGGATAGGACGCATTGGCATCGCCCCATTCGACCTGAAGCAGCGACTGTTTTGACGTGGAAAGGAACACGCCCACCGTGCCATAGATCGGCGCGGTCTGGTCATTGGTGGTCAGGCGGATTTCCTGTGTGAACAGGGTCTGCTTGGTGGCGGTCGATTGGGGCGAGCCGAAATTGGGATTGGCCGCCATGAAGGCCGCCGTCTTGCTGGCGCCAAAGATGTTATAGGCAGCCACCTGTGTGTAATCGTCCACGCGCGACAGATCGCGCCAGTTGCCCGAGGTGATCGACGTCAGCGTGGCTCCGCCGAAATTGTAGGCCATCTTCAGGCTGCCGATCTTGATCTCGTCCGTATAGGGCGTGCCGATCTGTTCAAAGCTCTGGTACTTGCCCGAGGTGGGCCAGACGCCCGACCAGATCAACCCGTTGTCATTGCCGTGAAGGCGCTGATAATTGAAGAAGGGCGTGATGGTCAGCTTGTCATTGGGCGCATAGGTCAGCGCCACGCGCAGCGAGGTATTGTCGGTGCTGTTGATGTTGCTGTTCAAAACCTTGCCGGTCTGGGTGCGCGACATCTGATCGACGAAACCGCCGTCGCGGCGATTGTCGACCGAGACGCGGATGCCCAATTTGTCGGCGATCAGCGGGCCGCCCAGGGCAACGCCGGTTTCATAGCCGATGCCGCCATTGGCGTTGAAGTTGACCTCGCCAACCGCCTTGCCGCTCCACTGGCTCAGGCTGGGCGCGGTGGTGATGAAACGGACCGTGCCGCCTTCCGAGCTGGCGCCGTAAAGCGTGCCCTGCGGGCCGCGCAGCACTTCGACGCGTTCAAGGTCGAACAGGCTGGGGCTGACCGGCTGGGTCCAGTTGTTGGCGCGGCTTTGGGTGGGCACGTCGTCAATATAGATGCCGACCGTGGCCGCGCCTTGCGTGGTGGAAACGCCGCGGATCGAGATATTATTGCCGCCACCGATCGTCGCGCCGGGGCTGACGTGGAAGCCGGGGGTCGCTTTCGACAGTTCCGACACGTCGGTGATGCCGGTCTTTTCCAGATCCTTGCCGCTGAAGGCCGCGATGCTGATGGGAACCTTGGAGAGCGATTCATTGCGGCGCTGGGCGCTGACCACGATTTCGCCGGGGGCCGAGGCAGCCTCAGCGCTTTGCGCATGGGCGCTCATCGGGGCAAGCGCCAGAAGGCTGGCGGAGGTGCAGAGCAGAGCGGTCAGACGCGAGAAAGTGGCAGGTCTCATGTTCCCCCCTTGATGGGTTATGGATTGGTCTGGCCCGGCCCTTTTGGCTGATGGTTTGTGCTGTTGGTCGGCCAATCGGGGTCTTGCCGGGATGTGACGCCATCATTGAATGCAAAATCATATGAAATCAACTGGCGCATGACGCAGCATTTTACCAGCTTGGCAAATTGCCCGGTTTTGCAGGATTGGCGGGCCGGGCAAAGGCGCGCAATTCCGCCATTTAACTTGCATATGACACTATTTTACATCGCCTACGCAATTTTGCCCCTTGCCATGATTTTGGCGGTTTCGCTGCGCCGCAGCATGGAAAAATGGCGGAAAGCCGGGGGTGATAGCGATTCGGACTTGCCGCAAATTGCATCAGGATATATATCCGTTTTCATGTTTTAGACGGAACAACCCCCGACCCGCATCAATCAAGGAAGTCTGCTGTGACCGAGTGCAAAGCCGCTGACACCTGCCCCGCCCGCAAGGCTCATATTGCCAGTCGCAAACCCTATTACCGCGAATTGCGCGCCGGGCAGAAGATCAAATGGTGCGCCTGCGGCCTCTCCAAGCGCCAGCCTTTCTGCGACAGCGTTTCGCACGAGGGCACCGGGTTCGAACCCATCGAATATGTGGCCAAGGAAGCAGAGGAAGTGCTGCTGTGCGGATGCAAGCAGACGAAAACCGGCCCCTTCTGCGATGGCGAACATTCGAACCTGCCTGGCGGATACAAGGACGAGGAAGAGCCGCAGAACACCACGCTGGTCGAGGCCGATGCCGAAGGCTTCGCCCGCCTCAACACGCCCTGCTATGTGGTTTCGCCGCCCGCGATGGGCGATGTTTATGCGCTGGCCCGACTGGTCGCGCCCGACACCGGGGCGCAATATCAGTCGCAATTCTATCTGACGCTGCCCTCCGGTTCCTCGCCGGTGCTCGCCTCGGATGTGGGCGATGTGGTGCTGTGGGTGCGGCATGGCGCGGGCACGGTCGAAATCGAGGGGCGCAGCTTTCCCCTCGATGGCCCCTGCGGCGTCTATATCCGCCGCGGCGAGGGCTTCCGTCTGACCGCCTCCAGCCCACTGGCCGTCTATGTCTCGGAATGCCCCGGCGGCAACAGCCTGTCCGAGCGGGCGGCCATGGGCGACGCCTTTGACGAAACCTGTCCCGAACGCATCGCGCTGATCGACGAAGCCGCGCGGCAGGCCATGGGCCCGCGCTATTTCCAGGTGCTGCTCGACGATCGCCACGGGTTGCGCAACACCGCGCAATTCATCGGCCATATCCCGCGCTCCAAGGCCGAAATGCACCGCCACCTTTACGAGGAAGCGCTTATCATCATCTCGGGCACCGGGGTCATCTGGAACGATGATTTCCGCGCCCCGGTCAAGGGCGGCGATGTCATCTTCTTCCCGCGCAAGATCCGCCATTCGCTGCAATGCACATGCGATGAAGGGCTCGACGTGCTGGGCCTGATCCATCCCGGCACCAATCCGGGCATCAATTACGAATAACTCCGACCGGGTATTCGCAGGAGGAGCAAGGGGAGCGTGACGGCTCCCCTTCTCTTTACGCGCCGATGGCGGCGCGGAGACGCGCCATATCCTCATGCCTGCTGGCAATATCGCCGCGCGGCGCGGCCATGCGCAGATCGCGCAGGATCTCCAGCGAACGCAGCAAAGCCTCCAGCGGCGGCCCGCTGGCGGTGATGCCCTGCATATGGCCCGGCGCCATTGTCTGCGCAGGACCGGCCACGAAACGGCTGACCAACTGATCGTGATGCTGGGCCGCAATCGCGCCAAACGCATCGCACACCCCCAGAAAGGCCCGCACATTGGCCACGAACCAAGGCGCATCGCGGTCTGTCTCCACATGATCGAGCAATTGATCGAGGATCGAGCGGCGGCTCATACACTCACGCAGGCGCAATTGTTCGGCCGGAAGCATATAGGGCAGCTTTTCATGCAGCAATTGCGCGTAATAGGGATCGCTGGCCCGGCACAGGCCCAGCATCAGGTCGATCTCATTGATCCCGGCAAAATCGCCCGCATTGGCCCCGCGATAGACCTGCCGCCCCACGCGATAGGGTTTGTAATAGGGTCGGACGCAATAGAAAAAGCGATCAATGTCAAGCGTTTCAAACAAGCGCGCATTGCACGCCGCCACGCCTTTCAGCGCTCTTTCTGCCTCGGCAAACAGCACATCGGCCACCGGGCTGCTCGCGCCCAGCGGCACCAGACGGGTCAGCGCATAGGCCGCGCTTTGCAGGCCGAAAATGCCGCGCGTGTTTTCATCGATGAACAGGAATTCGTCGTGCAAAGTGGTAAAACTGCGCCGCAATCCGCCCACCGCGCGATTATGCGTGGCCAGATGCGCGGTGGCGAAACGCGGCGCCATACCGATCGACACGCCCACATGCAGCGCCAGCGCGCTGGCCGTGGCAAAGGGCGAGGTAGTCTCGCGGTCCGGGTTGGTCAGTTCGTGGCGGCGCAGCGCCCCCAGATACATGCCCACATCGCCCAGCAATTCGAGCGCGCCGTCAAACCCGTCATGCGTCCGCCCCTCGGCCAGCAGGGGGGCCAGCAATTCCTCGCCCCGGCGCACCAGTTCCTCTTTCAGCTCGCCGCCTATGCCCTCGACCTGCGCGCGGTCGCCTTGCGCGAAATAGAGTTCCTCCAGCGCGGTGTTGATCGCGGCGAAATCGTGGCGGATCCATTGGTTGAGGGCGACATCAGGGGACATGGCGGGGGGCATGGCGCAAAGCTCCGGCAAGAAGTGAACCGCAACATCCTATTCCAGCATATCCGGAAAAGGGTTCCTGATTTCCCGCCACAGCGCCCTTGCGCAAAATAGATCACAACGCCAAAGGGCCACCAAGGAACTCTATTCCGCCGCCGCCATCACCGCGCCCGCCCGCTTGATCCGCTTCATGCCGATGGTGGTGTTGAACCGCTCCACCCCCGGCATCCGGCGCAATTGCCCGCGCAGCAATCCGTCCAGATGGGCCACATCGCGCGCCATCACATGCAGCAGATAATCCGCATCGCCCGCCGTGGTATAACAGGCAATCACACTGGGATGCTCGCAGGCCGCCGCCTCGAACGCGGCATGGTCGGCAAAGCTGACCGACACCTGCACAAAGGCGTCCAGCGTCAGCCCCACCGCTTCCGGCTCGACCATCGCGCGATAACCAAGGATCGCGCCCGACGCCTCCAGCCCCTGCACCCGGTTCCAGCAGGGCGTCTTGGACATGCCCACCTCCTGCGCCAAATCGGCGAAGGACTGGCGGGCATCGCGCTCCAGCGCGCCCAGGATGGCGCGGTCGAACCTGTCCATTTACAGTGTGCTCTTGCCCGATTGCTTCACCACGGCACCGCCCTTCATGACGAAGGAAACCTTTTCCAGCCGCCGCACATCCTGCAACGGATCGCCATCAACCGCCACCAGATCGGCAAAACGCCCCGCCTCAACGCGGCCCACATCCTTGCTGCCCAGCAATTCGGCGGCAACCCCGGTGGCGGCGCGGATCGCGTCCATCGGCTTCATCCCGGCCTCGACCATCAGCGCAAATTCCTGCGCGTTCTCGCCATGGGCCGACATGCCGAAAGTGTCGGTGCCAAAGGCGATCTTCACCCCCGCCAGATAGGCGTCATGAAGGTTCTTGCGTAGCACCGGCGCGACATGCAAAGCCTTGTCGGCGGTCGAGGGATTGAGCTGTTCAGGGTGGGTCTTGGCCCGCTGATAGACCTTGTCGCCCACCAGCATCGTGGGCACCAGATAGGTGCCATATTGCTTGTAGAGCTTATAGCTGCCCGCATCGCCAAACGATCCATGCTCGATCGAATCGACGCCCAACGTAATGGCATGGTCGATCGCCTGCTTGCCATGGGCATGGGCCGCCACCTTCATCCCCAGCGCATGGGCGGTTTCCACCACCGCCTTGATTTCATCGTCGCTCATCAATTGCCAGTCGGGATTGTCGCCAATCGACATCACCCCGCCCGAAGGCATGATCTTGATCAGATCCACCCCTTCGCGATGCAACCGGCGCACGGTGCGGCGCGCATCATCGGCCCCATCGACCAGATTGTCGGCAATATGCGGAATTTCCGCGATTTCCGGGTTCAGCCCGTTGGCCCCGTCGCCATGCCCGCCCGTCGGCCCCAGCGCCGATCCCGCCACCCACAGGCGCGGACCGGGCACGGCGCCTTCGTTGATTCCGCGCTTTAATGCCACGACCACCGCCGTCTCGCCCCCGCAATCGCGCACCGAGGTAAATCCCGCCAGCAAGGTGGCGCGGGCATAGGCGGTCGCGTCGATGGCGTGCTGGAAATCGCTGCGCGTCACGGCGTTGCGGATCGGGTCGCCGGGGTGGAAACCATGGGTGATATGGTCATGCGTGTCGATGAGGCCGGGCAGCACCGTCTTGTCCGACAGATCGACCACCGCCGCGCCGGGACGGGTAATGAAACCCGCCTCGATCCCGGTGATGCGATCATCATGGATCAGGATCGAGACTTTCTCGCGCACCGCATCGCCAGCGCCATCGATCAGCCGCCCGGCATGGACCACCACATCGCCCGCATGGGCCGGGGCAGACATCAGCGCGGATGCCAGAAATGTTGCCGCCAAAGCCCGTCCTGCCACTTTACGCATAAATTCCCTTTCCCCCGGCGGCGATGGCCTGCCCGCATCGTCATGATAGCGCAATTTTGATCGAACGCTATCGCTGAAACTTGCGTCAGCATGAATTATATCATATGATTTTGCATACGTTAAAGAGCGAATTGCTCCAGGCTGCTTTCCGCCCTTCCATCCGCCCACTCCCACCTTATGAGGTCAATCATGCCAAACCTGCTTCGATGGGCTATGCTGTCCGGCCTGCTCTGCGGCGCGGCGATGGCGCCCTATGCGCTGGCCCAAAGCGCCCTGTCGCCCGCCGCGCAGGCCGCTCTGGCCACGCCGGGCGCCCCGGCCCAACCCGAAGCCGAACATAGCCGCCTGCGCCTGCTGCGCGCCGGGGCCTTGCTGGCCGTGCCGGGTGAGGCGGTGCGGGGGCAAAGCACGCTGGTGATAGGCGCGGATGGACGGATTACCGCTATCCACCCCGGATGGCCCGAGGCCGCCACGCTTGGCCTGCCCGCCAATACCGAGGTGATTGATCTCAAGGATCAATTCGTGATGCCCGGCTTCATGGATGTCCATGTCCATCTGACCAGCGGCGGCATCGCCGGGCATATGCCCGATGCTGCCCTGCGTGAAGAGGATGGGTTCTTTGCCCTCAACGGCGCGCGCAATGCGCGGGCAACGCTGATGGCGGGCTTTACCACGGTGCGCGATCTGGGCGCGGCGGATGGGGCGATCTATCCCTTGCGCGATGCGGTGCGGGTCGGGATCGTCGCCGGGCCGCATATCCTGGCCGCAGGCGCCGGGATCAGCCCCACCAACGGCCATGCCGATGTCCATGGCCTGCGCAAGGCTTTGTTGGCGGCGGCCGATCGCGGCAACACCTGCAACGGCGCCGATGATTGCATGCGCGCCACCCGCGAGGCGATCCGCGCGGGGGCCGATGTCATCAAGGTCCATGTGACCGGCGGCGTCACCGACAGTTCGGACACCGGCACCGGCCAGCAATTCACCGATGCCGAATTGCAGGCCATCGCCTGGACCGCGCATTCGATGGGCCGCAAAGTGACCACCCATGCCCATGGCAAGGAAGGCATCGATGCCGCCGTGCGCGCAGGCTATGACAGTATCGAACATGCGATGTGGGCGGATGAGGAAAGCCTCAAGGCGATGAAGGCGCGGGGCACATGGCTGGTGCCCACGGTCTGGCCCATCGACTGGGTGGGCGATACGCCGGACAAGGTGCGCGCTGGCCCGTTCCGCAATCTCAACGAAAACTCGATGGCCAAGATGCTGCTGCTGGGCGATCAGCCCAAGAAGCTGGCGCGCATGGCGGTGCGGCTGGGGGTTCCGATTGCGCTGGGCACGGATTCGGGCATTTCGCCCCATGGCACCAACGGGCGCGAGATGATCGAATATGTCGCGGTCGGGATGAGCCCGATGGAGGCGCTGAAAACCGGCACGGTCAATGCCGCCGCCGCCATGGGCCTGAAGGATCGCGGGCGGATTGCGCCGGGGATGCTGGCCGATGTGATCGCGCTGGGCGGCGATCCGATCCGCGACATTGCGCAGGTTCTCAATGTCCGTTTCGTGATGCGCGACGGCATTATTTTCAAACAATCAGGCATCGCGCAGGGAGAGTGAATATGCGTGCGTTTCTATCCGTCATGGCCATGGCCGCCGCGCTGGCCTCCGCTCCGGCGCGGGCCGAGGATCTGATTATCGACCATGTGACCTTGCTCGACGGCACAGGCACGCCTGCCCGCGCCGATATGAGCGTGGGGATCGACAAGGGCCGCTTTACCTTTATCGCTCCCACCGCCTCGGCCCCGCGCGCATCGGGTCGGCATATGGATGCCAAGGGGCAATTCCTGATCCCCGGCCTGATCGAAACGCATGCTCATATCCGCCTGCCCTCCAACGCCAATCCGGCGGCCGAGGCGCCGCTTGATGAAAACGACCTGCCTATCCAGCCGACCTATTCCGCCGCCGAGCTGGAAAAGGCCCATGAGATGGGCGTGGGCGTGCTGGCGGGCTATCTCTATTCGGGCGTGACGACGCTGTTCGATGCGGGCAATTATGCGCCCTATATCCTGCGCCTGCGCGCCGAGGAACGCGCGGGCAAGATCGCCGCGCCGCATATCATGGCCACCGGCAATCTGGTGACCTATCCGGGCAGCCATGCCGATGCGGTGGCGGTGCGGATCGCCGACTGGCCTGCGGATCGGCCCAAATTCCTCGCCTATCTGCGCGAGCAAAAGCCCGATATCGTCAAGATCACCTATGAGGAACATGGCTGGGGCACGCGCCCGATGGTGTCCCTGATGCCGCTGCCGCTGATGCAGCAGATCATTGTGGAGGCCAATCGCCACGGGGTACGCACGGTGATCCACACCTCCAACGAAATCCGCTCGGTCGAGGCGCTTTCGGTGGGGGCCGATGCCCTGGCCCATCCCGTCATTCAGGCGCCGATCAGCGAAGGTTTTGCCCGAGAAATGGGGGCGAAAAAGACGCCCTTTGCCACCACGCTGACAATTGGCGATGGCTACAGCCGGTTGGTCGAACATCCCGAATATCTCGATCAGCCGCTTTATCAGGCCACACTTTCGCCGCAGGAAATCGAGACCCTGCGCAAGGAAACCCTGCCCGCGTGGAAGGCGCGGGGATGGACATGGTGGATGAAGCTGATGACGCCGGTGGCGGCCGAGAATATTCGCAAGGTCTATGAGGCAGGCGGCGTGGTGGCGATCGGCACCGATCAGTCGCTGGGCCCGGCCGTGCATCGCGAGATGGAACTGCTGCAACAGCAGGGCATAGCACCCGCCGCGATCCTGCGCATGGCCACGCTCAATGGCGCGATGCTGTTGGGCCGGGCGGCGGATCTGGGCAGTATCGAGTGCGGGAAACTGGCCGATGCGGTGTTGCTCTCGGCCGATCCGGCGCGGGACATCAACAATGCCAAGGCCATCGTCGCGGTGATCAAACAGGGCGTGCTGGTCGATGAGGACAAGCTGCCCCTGCCCGGCGGCAGGCGGGGACTGCGGCGCCCCTTGCGGTAAAAAGCGTCAAAGGCGAGCGCCGCCCCGTCGGGCGGCCTCACCGGCGATTACGACGGCTCCTTGCCAAGACGGCACAGGGCGCCGCTGTTCGCCTTGATGGTGCAGACCAGACCCTCGGCCGCGTAATCGAGATCGACATCGGCCTCCAGATCACCCGCCAATGCCCGCTCCAGCATTCTGGTGCCGAATCCATATTTCTCGGGCGGAGAAACCTGTGGACCGCCCGCCTCTGTCCAGACGAAATGCAATTGGCCTCCAATCCATTCCCAGGCGATGGTCACGCTGCCGTTCGGGCGGGAAAGCGCGCCATATTTGATCGCGTTGGTGCAGAGTTCATGCAGGGCCAGAGCAAAAGTGACCGCCGCCCTCGGGTCCAGCAAGACCTGTGGACCGCTGGCCTGCGCCTGATCGGAAACGCCGCAGGATTCGACAGATCCCGCAATAACATCGGCCAGCGTGGCATGTTCCCAATGGGTCTGCGTCAGGGAATCATGCGCGCGGGCCAGCGCGACAAGGCGGCGGCTGAACGTCTCATGCTGGGCGGCTGATGCCGCCTCAAGCCCAAAGGTCTGGCGCGCCAGAGCCTGGACGACCGCCAGCGTGTTTTTCACGCGGTGGTTCAGTTCCTCGATCAGCAATTGCTGGCGGCGCGCACTGTCGGCCAGAGCGCGCGGCGCGAAGTTCGGTTGAATCATAATAATAGCAAATCACGCCCAACTGATCATCCGGCAGGCGCACCCGGTGCAATTCCCACTCATAGCCTTCCACATCATCCACATCGTTCCTGTTCCGCACGAAATTGCGCGAAAGATAGGGTTCGCCCGTTTCCAGCGTATGGCGAAACCGGCCGATGATTTCCTCCGCCGTTTCGGGGGGCCACAGAATATGCATGGCTTCGCGAAAGGGGCGGCCGATCACGGGGCGGACATTGCGGAAGGCGCCGTCTTGCGAACGCTCGTTCATGGCAAGGATGCACATGTTCTCATCAATCACATAGATGCCAAAGGGGCATCGGTTGATAAGTTCGATGAAAATATCGTCCTGGCGGTCGGTATGCTGGATGATCTGCTCCAGCCATTCATCGGGATTGTTGCTCGTAGAAATACGGAGCAATAAGCTGCTGCGCTTAGACAAGCGGCCCGAAATATTTTCAACTTCAAAGCCGGAACGATGCCCCATGACTTTTTCCTTAAGGGGTTTTACATTGGCATGATAACCTAAACATCCTCAGAGAACATGCGATTTTTTGCAAACATATCGCAGCAAATTCATTGCCCGCCCCGCTATTGGCATCAGGATGATTTTCGGCAATAATCAAGGGCAGTCATGGGCGGTGCTGAGAAGCAATCAGCCAGGGCCAAAGTTGCTTGTGCCCAACTCCCACCCGATATTGCGCTCCAGCATTTTGGCCTCTGCCACGGTCAGTTGGCGGCTCTGAAGCAGATCATCGCCAAGCCCGGTCAATATTTTCACCCGCGCCGCGCGGAACGGATCCTCGGGCACGAAGGCATATTCCTTGCGGACGCCCGCCGCATACCATGCATAGACAGCAGGATCGGAATGCCACAGAATGCTCAGATCGGCCTTGAGGAGAAGATTGACCGCTTCATCCTCGACCTTGCGTTCCTGCCGGAAATGGTGGCTCTTGGTTGCCATGATCATCGCTGAAACCAATGATCTGTCGAGCGGCGGCGGTGCGCATTTGTCTGCAACGGACTCGAACAGGGCCAGTGATCTTTCCTCATTGTCGGAGCGGGTCGGGTCATAAATAATGTCATGAAACAGCGCCGCCGCCGCCATTTCGGACGCGAAAGGATGCTCGGCCGGAATCTGGCGCAGCATAAGATCGATATGGCGAAGCGTATGGTAGTAGCGATGCGGTTCGCTATGATGGTCGATGATCAGCGCGCGGATATCGCCGGGAATATTCAGCCGGTCGAAAGCGGCAATCAGCCAAGGATGGTCGGACATGCTCTGGCCTCCGGAGCCCAGACTAGATGGACGGGAATGACAGTGCAACCGCCGGTGATGCCATGAGTGTCTATGTCGACAGCGCCATTCACACCCTGCGCGGGCGGTTGATGTGCCATATGTTCTCGCCGAATCTGGACCAGTTGCACGCCATGGCCGAAAGGATCGGCATCGAGCAACGGTGGTTTCAGGACCCTTTGACCATGCGCGTATCCTGGCCCCATTACGATCTGGATCAGGCGCGCCGCGCCATTGCGATAGATATGGGCGCGGTCATTTGCGACAGGTATCAGACTGTTGCCATGGCCGCGATCATTCAGGGCAGGCCCGACAAGTTGCGGCGCATCCGGGCCCTTGCCGATCCGGGCCGTGGCTTTGCCCCGGCGGTCCACGTTCCGGCATGGCTGGCCGAGCAGGGTTTCCCGCAGGTCTGGGACTGGTAAGCGGGATCTGGGGACACAATGACCCTTATGCGCCAAGACATCGCACGAGCGGGTCGCACGATGCCTTGCCATGGCCTAAAAACCGGCGGAACATTCAGATTGCGGGGAAATCGACCTGCGTTCCGGCCACATTGTTGATCAGGTTGGTGAAGAAATTCTCCGCCACCGTGGCCACGATTTCGATAATCTGCGCCTCGGTGAAACCGGCCGCGCGCAACGGTTCGAGATCGGCCTGCGTCACCTTGCCGCGCGTGTGGGCCACCTGCCGGGCGAAGGCCACAACGGCGGCATCCCTGACTTCCGGCGCATCACCCTGCTTGGCCATGGCGATTTCGTCATGGCTCAGCTTGGCGAAGGTGAAGGCGGTAAAGCTGTGCGCGGCATCGCAATATTCGCAGCCATTGACCGCCGCCACGGCCAGAGCAATCCGCTCGCGCGTCTTGAGATCAAGCGCCTTGCCGAGATTTTGGCTGAGGGCGGCATGGGCAGTGATGACGGCGGGGCTGTTCGACAGGACGCGGAAGAAGTTGGGCACCTGACCCAGCCTGGCCTTGATCGCCTGCAGGGTGGCCTGTGATCCCTCGGGGGCGGCATCCATGGCCGGGGCGCTGATACGTGACATGGGATTATCCTTTCAAATTCAGGGTGTAACTTGCAATGGCGCGGCTCATGCGCCGGTGGGGATGGGATTTTCGGCAAGGCTCTGGTTGAAGGCTTCGAACAGCGTGTGTTCACCCGCCCCCGGATTGTCGCGCAGCGGGCGAACGGCATCGACAATCACTTCGGGATCATCCTTGGCCAATTCGACCAGCGTCTGTTCGATGAAATCGGCCAGCGGCATCGCGCGCGGATCGCCGCTCTTGTAGATCAGGTCCGTATCCACCCAAGGCGGCGCGATTTCCTGTACCCGCACACTGGTGTTCCGCAATTGAAAGCGCTGCGACAGGGCGAAAGAATGGATCGCCGCCTTGGTGGCCGAATAGATCGCATTGCCCGCCAGCGGCACGAAGGCTAGAACGCTGCTGGTATAGAGCACGGTGGCCTCGGGCCTGCTCTTGAGATGCTCGATCAGCGCCGCCGTCACCCGGACAGGGCCGAGCAGGTTGGTGGCAACCAGTTCCTGCGCCACCGCATCGTCGATCGGGCCGGACACATCGTCAAAGGGCATGAAACCGGCATTGTTGAACACGACATTGAGGTCGGGATATTTGGCGATCAATTCTTGCGCGGCGGCCTGGATGCTGTCCAGCCGGGTGACGTCGAGCGTGATAGCCTCCATACCGGGATTGGCCGCGGTCACTTCATCGAGCAGCGCGGCGCGCCGACCCGAAATGATGACCTTGTTGCCAAGTCTGTGAAGCGCCTCGGCCAGACCGCGACCGATGCCGCTGGTGCCGCCGGTGATGAAAATGGTGTTGCCGGTAAGTTTCATGGGATCGGTCCTTTGATCGGGGGACTGGGTTGGCGGGATCAGGCCGCCTGTCCAAAGCGCGGGGCGGAGCGGGTGGCGGAAAGTTGGGGCCCGAGCGCATGGCGGGCCGCTTCAAAAGCGTGCCAGAGCTTCACATCGCGCAAGGCGGGGATGGTGGTGGTCTCGCCCTGATCCAATCCGGCCAGCGCCGCATCGACCATATCGGCTGCGTCCATCACGATCTCGCTGGGGAGATGTTCAACCGGCAGGCCGCCCAGCGCCCAGAAATCGGTGCGCGTGGCGCCCGGCAGCACGGCCTGCGCCCGGATGCCCTTGTCGGCCATTTCGTGGTTCAGCGAAGCGGTGAAGGCATGAACGAAAGCCTTGGTGCCGCCATAGACGCCGTTGAGCAATTCGGGCGCCAGCGCCACGATCGAGGCGATGTTGATCACCACGCCCCCGCCGCGCGCCACAAAGCCGGGGACGGCGGCATAGGTCAGCCGCATCAGCGCGGTGACATTGAGCTGCACCATGGCATCCATCCGCTCGACATCGCTTTCCAGCAGCGGGCTGTGGGTGCCGATCCCCGCATTGTTGACCAGCGCGGTAATGCTGGCATCTTCACGCAGCACTTTTTCGACGCGGGCGAGGTCCGCCCTGTCGCCCAGATCGGCGGCAAGCACTTCGACAGCGCGGCCGGTCCTGTCCGAAATCCGGGCGGCCAGATCCTGCAGCTTGTCCTTGTTGCGGGCCACAAGGATGAGGTCATGGCCGCGGGCCGCAAGGCGGTCGGCATAGATGGCGCCGATACCCGTGGAAGCGCCGGTGATCAGCGCGGTGCCTTGGTGGGATGAGGTGGTGGTCATGGGCCGGGTCCTTTCTGGGGGAGAGCGCCGTCGCTCTCGACAAGGGCCTTATGGACGTGATCCGCCATGTCTGATATGACGTATAAACTACGTTTTTCAGACATTGGTTTTGGAGGCCTCGATGCCGCATGTTTCCATGGTCCTCACCCCCGGCTTCCAGTTTCTGGCGCTGGGCGTGCAGGCAGGCTTTGAACTGGCCAATGCCCAGAAGGGTGAGGAATATTATACGCTTTCCATGGCATCGGTGGAGGGCGGGCCGGTCATATCCTCCAGCGGCTTTGCCGTGCCGACCGTCAGGCTGGACGAGGTGGGGCCGATCGACACTTTGCTGATGATGGCCGGGCTGGAGCCGCCGCCGCAACAGGATGAGGCCACGCTGGACAGGCTGCGCGCAATGGCGCGGGAATCGCGGCGGATCGCGGGCCTGTGCACCGGCGCCTTCCTGCTCGGACAGATGGGGTTGCTCGACGGGCGGCGGGCCACCACCCATTGGGCCTATGCCCGACAGATGCGCGACACTTTTCCCAACGTGCGGGTGGAGGATGACCGCATTTTCATCAACGAAGGCACGGTGTGGACCTCGGCCGGTCTGACTGCCGGTCTCGATCTTGCCGTGGCCCTCATCGAGAAGGACCTTGGGCGCGACCTCGCTTCCTCCGTCGCGCGGCGGCTGGTCATGCATCATCGCCGCGCGGGCGGACAGTCCCAGCATTCCGAGCTGCTCGACCTGGCGCCCAGCAGCGACCGGATCCAGAAAGCGCTGATCCATGCCCGCGCCCATCTGGCCAACCCACTGACCGTGGACGAACTGGCCGAGGTGGCCGCACTCTCGCCCCGCCAGTTTGCCCGCGCCTTTCGCGCGGAAACCGGCCAGACGCCCGCCAAGGCGGTGGAGCAGATCCGCCTTGAAGCGGCCCGCCTGATGATCGAGGAAACTCGCCACCCGATGGACCGGATCGCCCGCGAGTCAGGCTTTGTGGATCTGCGCCGGATGCGCGAGGCCTTCATGCGCCAATACGGCCAGCCACCCCAGACCCTGCGCCGATTGGCAAGGGTCGATTAGAGGCGGCCGATCAGGGACGGCCGATTTGCCGCCTTTGCGCCCCGCCCCGGACGTTTTGATTTGGCTAGGGGAAACTCCTAGGCGCCGGAATTGGACTATATTATTCCGCCTGGGCCAGAAGATGGGCCATCGTGATCAATGGTCGAGATCCCATGTTCAGAAAATCATCCAAGCCATCACTGGAAACGCGCCTGGCCGAAGCCATGTTTGAACAGTCTCCTGATGGTATGCTGCTGATTCAGAATGGCGTGTTCACTGCCTGCAATGCCGCGTCCGAAAAGATCTACGGCTATCCGCGCAGCCGAATCATCGGCGGCACGCCGGTCGACTTTTCCGCGCCGATCCAGACGGATGGCCGCCCGGTTGCCGAATGCGTGAACGAAAGGCTGCATGAAGCCTTCTCCAACGGATCGGCCCGGTTTGAATGGATCAATCTGGACAATGCCGGCGCAACCAAGCGCATTCTGGTGACCCTGCTGCCCACGCGGATCGAGGGCGATCAGGAAGTTCTGGTCATCGTGCAAAGCCTTGCCGAAACAGCGCAGGTCGTCGACCAGCTGCGCGAAGGGCTGGAACAGCTCTCGCGGGGCAATCTGACCTATCAGATCACCACGCCCTTCCGTTCGGATTACGAAGGGCTGCGCACCAGTTTCAACGCGGCGGTCGATGCCATCGGCTCCTCGATGGAGCGGGTCGTAAAAACCGCGCAGATGGTGGCCGCCGGCTCCAGCGAAATCGGCGGGGCGGCGCAGGACCTCTCCTCTCGCACCGAGCAGCAGGCGGTCAAGGTCGAGGCCACCGTCAACGCCTTGCATGAAATTGGCAACACGATGGCGCAGGCCGCGCGTTCGGCCCAGACGGCCAATGCCATGGTCGAGCAAACGCGCAAAAGCGCCGAGCAATCGGGCGATGTCGTGGGGCGCGCGGTCGAAGCGATGGGGGCGCTAGAAGCATCCTCGCGCGAGATTTCGGACATCATCAGCGTGATCGACGCCATTGCGTTTCAGACCAACCTCCTGGCGCTCAACGCCGGGGTGGAGGCCGCGCGCGCGGGCGATGCGGGGCGCGGTTTTGCCGTGGTCGCATCCGAAGTGCGCGCCTTGGCCCAGCGCAGCGCCGATGCCGCCAAGGACATCAAATCGCGCATTCAGGGTTCGGCCGTTCAGGTGGAAAACGGCGTCCGTCTGGTGATGGAAACGGGCAATGCCCTCTCGCGCATTGCATCGGGCGTGGGCGAGATCAGCGGCATGGTCAACGCCATTGCCGCCGACACCAATGAGCAGGCAGGCAAGCTGCAAAGGGCCAATCAGACCGTGGCGGAAATGGGCACCATCGCCCAGAGCAATGCGGCCATGTCGGAAGAGACGTCGGCCGCCGCGCGCGGGCTGAGCGAGCAGTCCGACACGCTGATCCGCGAGTTGCAGCAGTTCCGGACCGGCGGCCCCGCCCATGCCGAAGCGCAGCGCCAAAGGCGGTGGGCGGCCTGATCGCCTGCAGGGATCAAAGCGCGGCCTAATTGACGCTGCGGCTTTGGCCCTGCCAGAACTCGGCGCGCATGGCCTTCTTGTCGAATTTGCCCACCGGGGTGCGCGGCAGGTTTTCACGAAAGAACACATGTTTGGGCGCCTTGACGCTGCCCAGCCGCGCCTTGCAATGGGCCATGATGGCGGCGGCATCGGGCGCCTTCGCCGGATCGGCCACCACCAGCACGCTGACCGCCTCGCCCCATTTTTCATCGGGGATGCCGATGGCGGCGCATTCATGGACACCCGCCATTTCGGACACCACCGCCTCCACCTCGCTGCAAAAGACGTTGAAACCGCCGGTGACGATCATGTCCTTCTTGCGGTCGACGATATAGAAAAAGCCGTGCTCGTCGCGGCGGCCAATGTCGCCGGTGTGATGCCAGCCATGGGTGCGCACCTCGGCGGTGGCTTCCTCCATTTCAAAATAGCCGTCGCAAACGATGCCTCCGCGCCCGACGATCTCGCCCACCTCGCCTACAGGCAATAACGCGCCATCGTCATTCATCAATTCGACGCGCACCGATATGGTGGCCCGCCCGCAACTGGCCAACCGCTCAGGGTGATCGCCGGCAGCGGCGGCGGCCACGATTTCGGGCGGCAGCCATGTGGCGATGAGATGGAATTCGCTCTGTCCATAGGATTGGCACAGGCAAGGGCCAAAGACTTCGACCGCCTGCCGCAGCTTTTCCGGGCTGCAGGCCGAGCCCGCGAGCAGAAAATAGCGCATGCTGGAATAGTCATAGTGGCGCACATCGGGGTGGGCCAGCATCGAGTAAAGCGCCGTGGGCGGCAGAAACATATGGGTTACGCGATGAGTCTGGATCGCCTCCATCACCGCATGAGCGTCAAACGCGGGCAGCATCACAATCGTCGCCCCCATGGCGATCCCCGCCAGCGCGAAAGGTCCTGCCGCATGGGACAAGGGCGCGGTGGCAAGGAACACCGGTATCTCTTCAACCGCCATCAACATGGCGATGCTTTCCAGCATCGTGCCCCAACTGCGGTTCAGCGCGCGCACCCCTTTGGCCGGGCCGGTGGTGCCGCCTGTGGCGATGATCGCGCATAGCTCGCGGTCGCCACCATCCGGGCTGCCCAAATCGGGCATATCCGGCGCATCGGCGGGCAGCATGAAGCCATCGAGGCAAGGATTGCCTGCATCGGGCGCATCAAGGCAGATCAGATGCCGGATCGATGGCACTTGCCGCGCGGCCTCATGCGCCTCGGCAGACAAGCTGGAATGATAAAACAGCCATCCCGCGCGCACATAGCGCAGATAGGCAATCGTATCAGGCAGCGCATTGCGGGTGTTGACCGGGATCCACACCGCCCCTGCGCGCCACAGCGAGAGCATCGCCGTCAGCACGCCCGGATGGTTGGGCGACATGATCGCCACCGCCTCCTGCGGCTGCAGGCCCGCCGCCGCCATGGCGCCCGCCAGACGGTGCGTCATCCGCTGCATCGCGGCATAGGTGATCGCGCCCTGCGCGGTTTTTAGTACAGCACGGTCCGGATAGAGCCCGGCGGATTTGTCGAAATAGTCGATGTTGCGCATGGGCCTGCTATCCAAACGGGTTGATCAGCACCTTGCAGTCATGGGTGCGCCGCCGCAGCGCCTCGAAACGCTCCGGCGTGGCGGCCAAGGCAATCGTGTCGGACACGAGATGGCGCGGCTCGGGCGCCCCGCTGCACAGGGCGTCGAGGGCGGCCTCATATTCCTGTCTGTGGAAAAAGGCCGAGGTGACCAGCCGCACTTCCTTCGACAGCATGGCAAAGGAATTGAACGTGTCGGGCTGGGTGCAGAGGCCCAGCAGCAGGATCGTGCCGCGCGGGCGGATCTGCTCAACCGCCTGCGCGATCAGGCCGGGGCGGCCTACGCATTCGATCACCACATCGGCCTTGCCGCCAAGGGCGCGCTCTGCCGCCCCGACCGGATCGTCGGGTTCGGCGACAAAGCCGGTCGCCCCCATCGCCAGCGCGCGCTCGGCCTGAAACAGGGCCACATCCTGCACCACCACCGCGCCCGCCCCGCGTCGCCGCGCCCAGAAGGCGGCGGCAAGCCCGATCGGCCCGCCGCCCAGCACCAGCACCTTGTCGCCGGTCTTCATCCCCGACAGATTGATGCCATGCAGCGCCACGGCCAATGGCTCGATGATCGCACCATCGGCAAGACTGGCGGTTTTGGGCAGGCGCACGCACTGGTTGGGCCGCGTGACGGCATATTCGGCATAGCCGCCGCCCTGCAGCCCGAAATGCTCGCACCAAGCCACCTCACCCGCCACGCAGGCGGGGCAATGGCCGCAGCTTTTGAGCGGGCTGACCGCGACGAGGTCACCCGTGGCAAAACCCTCGACATCCTTGCCCAGCGCCACGACTTCGCCCGCGAATTCATGGCCCAGAACGCTGCCCGCGGTCATGCCATAGGCAGGGTCCTCCGTCATATGCAGATCCGACCCGCAAATGCCGCAGCGCCCGACCTTGACCACAATCTCGCCAGCATCCGGCGTGGGATCGGGCAAGGTTTCGAGCGCCAGCGGCCTGTGCAGCCCCTGCATCACGACTGCACGCATCAGCCCAGCCCTTTAAACGTAGAGCTTGGGATTGATGGCGATGCCATTGTCCCGGCAATAGGTCTCATAGTGGTTGATGAACCACCACACATCAGCGGTATCGACCAGATTGGCCTGATCGTCGAAGAAGTCGATCGGCCCCTGCATCCAGCCAAACAGCTTGCATCCTTCGGGATGCTCGGTCACCAGCGTATGGCTTTCACCCGGCACTTCGAGGATGAGGCCGCCCGGCGTGGCGGTCCAGTCATATTCCAGATAGCGCACGCTGCCTTCGAGACAGACCATGGTGATCGTGCCGCGATGCAGATGGGTGCCGATCACCCCCGGCCCCTTGACCCACAGGATGTTCGAAAACAGGTTTTGCCGCACGTCAAAGGCCAGATGCTTGATCGCGGCATGTTCGCCAAAGGGCACCCATGGGCTGTCCACATCGGTCTGCGCATCGATATAGCGCCCGCCGGGGCTGAGGCGATCAACCAGGGCCTTGTGCGGGAATTTCACATCGACAATGGCGGCCTTGTTCGAAGGCGGCGCGGTCATAACGGCCATGGCAATTCTCTCCTTTATAATTTTGTCTGTGATACATACTAATGCGCCGTCTGGCCGCCGTCGATCACAAATGTGGCGCCATTGATGAAACTGGCCCCATCGCTGCACAGATGCAGGACGGTGGGGGCGATTTCCTCGGGTTGCGCGGCGCGGCCGGAGATGTTCTGTGCGAAGAACATGTCGGTAAAGGCGTTGCTTTCGGCCCAATGGCGGGTCATCGGCGTGACGACAAAGCCGGGGGCGATGCAATTGGTGCGGATGCCCACCCGCGCATATTCCACCGCCGCCGCCTTGGTCAGGCCCGCCACGGCATGTTTCATCGCGCAATAGGCGCTCATATTAGGGTCCGCGATCAAGGCCCCCACGCTGGCCGTATTGACAATCGCCCCGCCGCCTACGGTCAGAAAGTGCCGGATTTCCGCCTGCATCGCATAGAACACGCCCTTGAAATCAACATCGATGGCCAGATCCAACTCCTCCGGCGTTACCTCATGGATGGGGCGCTGGGGCGGCAAAACGCCCGCATTGTTGAACGCGCAATCCATCCGCCCGAAATGGGACAGGCAAGCCTTGACCAAAGCCTCAACCGCCGCCGGATCGCGCACATCGGTATGGCAAAACTCCGCCTTGCCGCCCGCCGCCGCGATCATTGCGCGGGTTTCCTGCGCGCGCGGGTCGATGTCGCCGATCATCACGCTGGCCCCCTCGGCGGCAAAGGCAAGGGCGGTGGCCCGCCCTATGCCCGTTGCCGCCCCGGTGATCAGCACAGCCTTGCCCTCAAACCGCGCGCCCATCATGCGATCCCCGATTTGCCGGGGGCAAGGATATGGTTGGGGTCAAGCGCCTGTTTGATGGCGGCATTCACCGCGCGATTGGTCTCGCCATATTGCGCCGCCACCAGGTCCATCGCGTGAACCCCGGTACGATAGGAGCACCAGCCGCGATCGCCAAATCCGGTGACGAGTTCGCGATAGCAATCATCGGCGCGCTTTTCCTCGGCCGGGTCGCTCTTGTCATACAGCAGCGCGATGATGTGGTGCAATTCGCGCATGCCCACGGCAAAGGCGGCGGTATAGTCAAAGCCGTGACGCGCGAGGATCTGTTTGGCCAGATCGATCTGCCCCTGCGTCTCGCTGCCCTTGGCCGGGGCCACGGGCGCAAACCAGGCAAGGCCCCCGCCCGCGCCCTTCCACCGCGCAAGGCCCACTTCCTCAAGGCTGAGGCCGCCGCGCATCAGCGTGGCGTGGTGGTGGAACCACGGGTTGTCCTTCATCTGCTCCTGCGTCATCACATCGCCGTCGATGGCGGCAAAGGCGCCCCGGATGATGCGCTCGCTTTCGGCCACCTGCGCGGGCGTGCCGTAAAGCGCGATATAGGTGTTCCACATGCCCAGATCATGCTTTGCGGCGAATTGGGCGATTTCCTCATCGCTGACCTGTGCGGGTTTGGTGGTGACTTCGCCGCGCCGGTGGAACATGGCCAATTGATAGGCCGCCCCCATCATCAGCACCACATTGGGCACAATCCCGGCTATGCGCAAAGGCCGCATGGCATCGGTAATGCGTGCCACATCCTCCATCTTCTTGTGGCGCACCACCAGCGGTTTATAGACCGGCGGCGCGGGCATCAGCCACAGGCCCATTTTCGTCACCACGCCAAAATTCGACTGGGTGAAAATGCCGTCCAGATAAGGGCCATAGCCCCATTTGAACGCCTGCCATGCGCTGGGGTTCTTGGTGCTGCCCATGCCGGTTTTCAAAATGTCGCCATTGGCCATGACGACCTCCATGCCGCATTGCACCATGAAATGCTCACCATAGGGCGTATAGCCCACGCCGCGATCCAGCGTATTGCCGACCGGGCCGACAATCGGGCCAACGGTGGGCACATCGATCCACAGCGGGATATTGTGCTCGTCCAGATAGTCGCGCAGCTGCTGATAGGTGACACCCGGTTCGACCAGCGCGGTGCACAGCTCGGTATCGACCGAAAGGATGCGATTCATGCGCTTGAGATCGAGGACGATCTGGCCCGGCGCGGCGGTGGTGGTGCTGCCATAGCCCATATTCTTGCCGGTGCTGACCGGCCAGAGGGGCTGGCGATATTGGTTGGCGATTTTCAGGATCGCCTGCACCTGCTCGACATTTTCCGGCGCCACCGCGCCCACTGGCGCATGGCGGCCCGTAGGGTCGGGCGTATAGCTTTTCGACCATGGCCGCAGGCTCTCGGCATCGCCCGCCACCCAAGCATCGCCCACCACGGCGCGCATGGCCTTGAGCGCGGCGGCCAGATCAGCCTTGCTGACGCCCGGTGCCAGAACGGCGCCCTGCGCCATCGCCTGTCCGGCAATACCAATGGTCGCCGCCACGCCCGCGCCCAGCAATCCGCGTCTGTCGATGGTCGCCCCGCTCATTGGCCGTGCTCCTTGATGTCTTTGGGGGCCTTGGAAATCCATGCGGCCAGTGCGTCGAGTTCGGCGGGCGAGATTTCGGTCGGGCGCATCGCGGGCATCCCGTTGCGGCCCGCGCGCACCATCGCCTGAATATATTCAACCGGCAGTTTGCGGCCCAAAATGATCGGCCCCACATTGTGGCCGTGGCAATAGGCGCAAATGCTGGCATAGGTCTTGGCCGGGGGCCGCTGCGCCAGCGTCTGGCCCAATGCCTGCCCCGTTTGCGCCGAGGCGGGGGCCGCCAGCAGCATCAGCGGCAACAATGCCCAGCGCCTCATTTAAACCTCCCCAGCATCATGCCGCCATCGATCACCACATGGGCGCCGGTCATGTAATCAGAGGCATCGCTGGCAAGCAGCAGCGCCAGCGGCTTCATCTGCTCGGTTTCGGCCACGCTGCCCAAGGGGACGATGGCGTCCCATGCCGCGCGCACGGTGGGATCTTTCTTCAGCCAACCACCACCGATGTTGGTGACGAAAGGCCCCGGCGCGATGGCGTTGATGCGGATGCCGAACTCGGCAAGCTCCAGCCCCAGCGCGCGCACCATATGCAAAATGCCCGCCTTGGCAGGCATATAGGGCAGGCCGACAATCGGTTCGGTGACGAGGCCCGCATTGGACGCGGTGGCGATGATCGAGCCCCCGGTGCGACCATTGGCCCGACCCGGCTGCTTCATAACCCGCACGGCATTGCTGATCGTATAGAACATGCCGGACAGATTGACCGCGATCGATTTGTCCCAGCGTTTGGGATCATAGGTATCGACCTGCCCATCGGGGTTGCGATGGCCTTCGGGGTTCCAAAAGCCCGCCCCGGTGTCGATCCCGGCATTGGCAAAGCAGATGTCCAACCCGCCGAACACCTTGGCGTGATCGTCGAACACGCGGGCCACGGCATCGCTGTCGGACACATCGAGCGCAACGGCGCGCACTTCATAGCCCGCATCGCGCAGGCGCTGCGCCTCGCGCTCGGCGCCGGCCAAGTCAATGTCGCTCAGCGTCACCGCCGCGCCGCCTTCGGCCATCGCCTCGACATAGGCAAGGCCGAGGCCCGAGGCGCCCCCCGTGACCAGAGCGCTGCGGCCCGCGACCGAAAATCTGTCCAGAATTGCCACTGTGCCTGATCCTTTAAAGATAGAGCGCGGGGTTGATGGGGATGTTGTTTTCGCGGCAATAGGTCTCGTAGTGGTTCATGAACCACCACACATCGAGCGTTTCGACATGCTTGCCATCGGCGTCGTAAAACTCGTTGGCGCCCTGCATCCAGAACAGGGCCTTCATGCCGTCGGGATCATCGGTGACGAGCGTGTGGGCCGTGCCGGGCGTTTCGGTGATGAAATCGCCGGGGCGGCACACCCAGCCATATTCGAGATAGCGGAACGAGCCTTCCAGTCCGATGGCCCAGACCGGCCCGCGATGCTTGTGGGTGCCGATCACGCCGGGGGCCTTGATCCACAGGATGTTGCAATAGATGTTTTGCCGGACGTCAAACGCCAGATGGCGGATCGCCGCGCCCTCGCCAAAAGGCACCCACGGGCTTTCGCTCTCTTCGCGGCCGACATAGGTGCCTTCCACGCCCTTGTTCTTGATAAGATCGGCGTAGAGCTCCTCGACCTGCACGATCTTATAGGCCGAGGACGGCGGTGCTTTCATAGTGCCCATGGGCTGTTCCTCTTGTGGAGATTTATCGGATGAGCGTGTCGACATAGTCGGCGCCGATGCCGTTGCTCGCATAATGGGCGCGGGCCGCGGCGATGTAGTCGAAGACATCATAGTGGCCGGTGGTGTTGCCCGCCTCGTCCAGCCACATCAGCGGGCCGGAGACGACGAAGAACACTTTCATCGGGTCGGCATGTTCATAGCAGACCAGCGTGTGGCTCTCGCCGGGGGTTTCATAGACGAAATCGCCCGCGGTGGCCGTCCACTCATGCTCCAGATAGGCCCATTTGCCGCTGATCGTATAGGCCCAGATCGGGTGCGGATGGTAATGGCGGTTCACCAGCCCGGCCTGTTTGCTCATCAGCACATCGGCCCACATGTTCTTGGACGGGCTGATCCACACCGGTTTGGACGAGACGGTCTCGCTGATCGGCACCCAGTAGCGTTCGTCGCCCTCGGCGATCTTGGGCAAATAGACTTCGGGCAGGCCGCCCTCGCGAAAGACCTTTTCGACCGGCGTGATGTCTTTCCAGAATTCGCTGTGCGCTGTTTCGGGCATGGATGCCTCCTTCAAGGGAAAGGGCGCCGGACGGACGAGGCCCGCCCGGCGCAAGGCAGGGTCTCGATTAGAACTTGATGCCAAGCCGCGCGTACCATTCGGCCGGGCGGCTGTAGGTGCCGTAGATCTGGCCACCGGCATATTGCGCCTGACCCGTGGTCAGATAGCGCTCGTTGGTCAGATTGGTGCCGCCCACGGTCAGATCCCAGAACCCGCTGAGCGGCCTGTAGGTGGCGCTGGCGTTGATGACGGTGGTGGCGGGACGGTCGAGCAGGAAGGTGCCTTCGGTGTCATTCTTCATCTTGTCGGTGAAGGTGACATCGCCCAGCAGCACCAGCTTGCCATGCTTGCCCAGATCAGCCTCGTAACGGGGGCTGATGTTGATCTTGTATTTCGGAGTCTTGGGCAGGCTGGCCCCCGCGAACACGCCCGCCTGCGAGGCAGAGGCGGCCACCTGCGCCGGGCCGTCGACCGAGGTATAGACGGCATCGGTATAGCCCAGCGATCCGGTCAGCGTCAGGCCCTGGGCGGGCGCGGCGGTGAGTTCCAGTTCAAAGCCGCGAATGCGCGCAACGCCCGCGTTCTGGATGGTGGGCGAGACGCCCTGCTGGAAATTGAGCTGGATGCCGGCGTAATCGGTCTGGAACACTGCGCCGTTGATCTGAAGATGGCGATCAAAGAACTGGGTCTTGGCGCCCACTTCATAGGTCGTGGCCTTTTCGGGGCCAAAGCCGGGGGCATAGGGCAGCGGATTGGACAGGCGCGTGGTCCAGCCGCCGGTCTTGTAGCCCTTGGACCAGCTGGCATAGAGCATGATCGCATCGCTGGGGTGATATTGCAGGCCCACCTTGGGCGAGAAATTGTTGAAGCTCTTGTGCTGCTCGCCCGCAATGTAATAGCGCAGGGGCTGGCCCGGATTGGGGAAGTTGTTGTCGATGCGGCACTGGTTCGAGATCGGCGTCAGCGAGGCGCAATTGGGATCGCCGAAGAACTGGGCCAGCTTGTAATTCAAGCCATTATTGTCCGACTGGAACCCTTCGAACGTCTTGCTTTCATGGGTATAGCGCCCGCCCAGGGTGATGCCCAGCTGCTCGGTGAGCTTATAGTCGGCCTGACCATAGAAGGCGAAGTTCTTGGTGGACAGATTGTTCGGCCCGTCCACCTGCAGCAGGCCTTCGGCAAAGGTCACGTAATCATGCAGATTACCGCTTTCGGTGAAGTAATAGGCGCCCAGCACATAGTTGAGCTTCTTGTCCATCGCCTTGCCGGTCAGTTGCAGCTCCTCGCTGAACTGCTTCTGGTTCATTTCAAAGCTGGTGTGCAGGAAATCGAGCGGCGAACCGTCCAGATCCATGCCCGCCTTCCAATGCAGTTCGCGATAGGCGGTCACCGACTTGATCGTCATGTTTTCGGCCAGATCGTAATCGATGGTGGCCGCCCCGCCATAGGACTTCATTTTCGAGAAATTGTTGCCATTGGCATAGCTAGTGTCGATGCTGTTGGTCACAAAACGGTTGTCATAGGGCAGCCGGTTGTTGTTCGGATTGGCATCGGCATTGACGCCGTAAATCGAGGGCAGATCGACCACCGAATTGAGCCCGCCCCGATTGCCGACAAAGGCGCCCGACGGAGGCCCGCCGATAAAGCTGTCGCAAGGGCCGGTCACGCCACCCACGGTCTGGGTGGGATTGCCCGCGATGGCGCAATTATAGGTGCCCGCAAACACCGCCGGAAAGGTGGCGATGAGCTTGTTGGCGATCTGGGATGTGTCGATATTGCTGTAATCGCCGCTCAACGTCACGCGCAGGGCGCCGCCGTCATTGTAACGCAATTTGCCGCGCAGATTGTAATTGTTGTCACCCCCTTCGGTGCCGTAACCGCTGTTGTAATATCCGGCCGCCTTGAACGAGGTGATCGGGTCCTCGGCATAGTTCGAAGCGCCGGGGAACGGGATGCGGTGCATATAGCCGTCGCGGTGCGTCGTTGAAAAGCTGAGCGAGGAGGACAGACTTTCGGTGATCGGCAGATCAACCGTGCCCTTGGCCGAAAACATCCGGAAGCTGCCGGTGGTCACGCTGCCGGTAAAGCGGAATTCCTTGCCCGGATCATGGGTGACGATGCTGATCGCGCCGCCGATCGTGTTACGGCCAAACAGCGTGCCTTGCGGCCCTTTCAGCACCTCGACCCGCTCCACATCGGGCAGATCCTGGTTGGCGCCCACCGAACGGGCCAGATAGACACCGTCCAGATAGATGCCGACGCCCGGATCGATGTTAAAGGCAAAGTCATTGGCGCCAATGCCGCGGATATATGCCGAGAGCACGGCCGAGCTGCCCGAAAAGGGTGTGCCGGCGTCAAGCGTCACGTTGGGCGCGATGGCCGAGAGCGAGGCCACGCTGGTGACCGCGCGCTCCTGCAGCGCATTGGCGGTAAAGGCGCTGATGGCAATCGGCACGTTCTGCACGTTTTCCGACCGCTTTTGCGCGGTGACAACGATGGCCTCAATGCCGCCGTTATCCTTGGCCTTGGCCTCCTCATCGGCGGCAGATGCGGGGGCGGCAAAAGCGGGGGAGGCTGTGATCAGCCCGCACAGCGCCACACCCACGAGCAAAATGCTACGCATAGTTCCGGTTCCTCTCCTGACTGCCGGTCTTTTTACCGGTTCGTCGTTGTGTGAATTTAGCGACTGAAAAACCCTTGGCTTGCACTGTGACGCAAGGGATTGGGACAGAGACGCAAAATCAGGGCCGCAAACCTATTGCATGCCCCGCCATTGCGAAGGTGTGGCGCCATAGGCGGCGCGAAAGCAGCGGGCGAAATAGCCGCTGTCGGAAAAACCAAGGTCGAAGGCGATGGCGGTCACACTCATCGTCGGATTGACGATCAACAATTCGCAGGCGCGCGCCAGACGCCGCGAAAGAATATAGGCCGAAGGGGTCGTGCCCATCGCGGCAAAGGCGTTCTGCACCGTACGCACGCTGACGCCCAGCTCCGCCGCGATTTCGATCGACCCGAATTGCGCGCAGCCCAGATTGGCATCCACCAGCGTCTTGATCTTCTCGCGCAGGGGCCTGCAGGATTGAACAGGATGGTCCGCATCACGCACCGCAAGGCTGAGCAGATCGAGGAAGACGTTGGACACGCCCTGCTCCCATGCCGTATCGCCCCGCCCCTGATCGCCATACCCCTGGTCGCCCTGTTGCCAGAGCGAGAGGATGAAATTGTGCAGCAGGCGGCTGCCCGGTGTGGCCCCGGAAATGCGGCGCGAGAGGGCGGCATCGAGATCGGGCAGGCGCGCCTCCAACCCGGCGCGCGGCATTTCCACCACCAGAAACTCATGCTGACGCAGATCGATGCGATAGGGTTCGTTGGCGCTGGACAGCACGAAATCGCCCACGCCCAGCTCGGCCACCCGCCCGCATTGTTCATGGCGCGACCGGCCCGAATGCTGGACATGCAGCACCACCGCCTCGGGCGCCGATCCGGTCGGGCGACGCTGCACCAGGCTGCCGCAGGATCGCGGGCGGATCATCACCAGATCGCCCAGACTCCACCGCCGCATTTCCGCTTCAAAAGCATCCTTGCGCTGATCGACCAAGGTGCCGGGATAGGTCTCATTGGTCAGCCGGTTCCAGAAATCGAGACGCTCATTGGCGGCGATCCGGGCGGTGGAGAAATGTTCGATCGTGCTCATGTTGCCTACCTTTGCAAGATCAACGTACGCGCCGGGCCAGGACGGCAGGCGCGGATTCCAAAAGCCCCAGCGCCAGCACCGTGGCCGCCAGAGCAAGACCGAGCATGATCCACAGCGGCGCGCCCAGCCCCCAGACATCGGCCGCAGCCCCGGCGACAAAGGGGCTGAGCACACCGCCCAGCACCTCGCCCGCGCCCATCACCATGCCGGTCAGTGTGGCGGCCAGACGCGGATCGACCGATTCCGAAGGGATCGTGGCCATGAACATGGGGAACAGGCCATTGAGCCCCCAGCCGAAGAAGAAAATCGCCGCCAGCCCCCAGCTTCCGCCCGTGTAATAGAGCGCGCCCAGCGGCAGCAGCATCCCCAGCGCCGAAAAGCCGATCATCACCGGCTTGCGCCCGATGGCATCGGATATGGCGGGCACCAGAAAGCTGCCCAGCCCCGCCGAAATGCCCAGCACCGCCATCATCCAGCTCATCGTTTCGGGCGCCATGGCGCGCACCTTGGTCAGATAAAGCGGCATGAAAGCCCAGCACACCACCAGATAGCTGACCAGCAGTACGGCAATCGCGGCGCACAGGATGACATTGCGATTGGCAAAGGCCTCGCGCATCGTCACCTTGGGGCGCTCGGCATGTTCATGGGCTTCCCGGGGCGGTTCGCGCAGGGTGAAAGCGATCAGGGCGGCCGTGACGATGCCGGGCAGCGCAGCCAGATAAAAACCCTCGCGCCAGCCCCATGTGTTGGCGATCCACACCAGCACCAGCGGCGCCACAAAGGAACCCAGCAGGTTCGACCCCAGATTCTGTCCGATGCCCATCGCCATACCGCGCCGCGCGGGCGCCACTTCCTCGACGATCATCGCATGGCTGACCGGCATGATCCCGCCTTCGGCCACGCCCATCAGCAGGCGTGCGGCAAACAGCACCATGAAACTGCCCGCCGCGCCCGATACGAAAGAGCACAGGCAAAAGGCAAGGCTGGCCCAGACGACGACGATCTTTTGCTTGCCCATCCGGTCCGACAGGCCGCCCACCACAAATCCGGCAATCGCCCATGTCAGCGACAGCGCGCTGGAAAGCAGGCCGACGGCCTTGTTGCTGAAACCCAGATCGTGCTGGATAAAAGGCATCAGGAAATTGGGAGCGTTCCGGTCGAAAAAGACGATGCCGAAATTGAGGCTGAGCAGCCCCACCACCCAGATCTGATAGGCCGCGCCGCGCCTTGTGGCGGCATTGGGATCGGGCGCGCTCATGCAAAAGGCCTTACGCGATCAGAGCCATCCCAATTCCGGGCCGCCGCTTGAAAACGGGTAAACGCCTCGTCCATGCCCGATGTGGCGGGGATCAGTTCGAGCATCCCTGGATCATTGCGCCCATCGTCCAGATAGGCCACTGCGCCGCCGGTCGGCACCTGCGCCCGGTAGGCGACCTTATAGCCGCGCGCCTCATATGCGGGGATTTCGGCATCAACATCGCTCACCGCCACGCCGATATGGTGAAAACCATAGCCGCGCCTGTCGATCAGATCCTTGTAAACCGAAGGATTATTATCCAGCGGCTGGATCAATTCGATGCACATCGACCCGGCAAAAGCCATGGCGATGGCGACATCGCCGGTGGCCTGCGCCCCGCGATAGACATGATCGGGCGCCAGAAAATGGTCGAGCAGGAACCACGGCCCCACCCGCGCCTCGTCAATCCACCAGTCAATCGCCTGATGAATATCGCGCACCACATAGGCCGTCTGAATCGTCTGGCCCACGCGGGCGCCAAAGCCCATCGCATGCCCTTTCGGCAATTGCATCGCTCTCTCCTTTACCGGCGCGAGGTCCATGCCCCGCGCTCTGGTTCTTGCGTTTCGCGGCCTAGGTCACAGGCGTATCACCACTTTGCCGAACAGATCGGGCGAGGCCTGATAGGCATAGGCGGCCTTGGCCTCCTCCAGCGTAAACACCTTGTCGATCACCGGCTTGATGCCATGGGCGTCGATAAAAGCGTTGAGCCTCTCGGCCATGCCGCGCGATCCGACGAAAATGCCGCGCAGATTGGCCCCCTTGAACATCAGCCCATGGGGCGAAGTATTGCCCTCACGCGTCAACACCCCGATCAGCGCGATTTCGCCCGCAAAGCCCACCGCCGCGATGGATTGCGCCAGAGTTCCGGCGCCGCCCACCTCGACCACATGCTCGACGCCCGCCTTTCCCGACAGGGCGGCCGCCTTGGCGCCCCAGTCGGGCGTGGTGCGATATTGGATCGTTTCATCCGCGCCCAGCGCCGCCACGCGCACCAGCTTGTCATCCGAACCGCTGGTGGCGATCACCTGCGCGCCCGCCGCCTTGGCGATCTGCAACGCCAGCAGCGACACGCCCCCGGTGCCCAGCACCAGAACATGCTCGCCCGCCGACACCGGATGCGCTCCTTCCATCAAGGCGTTCCATGCCGTCACCCCGGCGCAGGGCAGGCAGGCCGCCTCCTCAAAACTCAGGCTTTGCGCGATCCTGACCACACCGTTTTCGGGCAAGGCAACATATTGCGCCAACATGCCCCTGGCCCCCGCCGCGCCCAGTGCAGGCCCCATCGCGGGATTGGGCGGCCCATCCATCCAGTTCTGGAAAAAGGTCCCCGCCACCCGGTCGCCCACGGCAAAGCGGGACACGCCCTCGCCAACAGCCACAACCTCGCCCGCGCCATCGGAGAGCGGCACGATATCCTGCGTCACCGGCCCGCCCATATACAGGCCGAGCGGGATCATCTGATCGCGGTAATTGAGCGAACAGGCCCGCACCCGGATCAGCACTTCTCCGGCACCGGCCACCGGCGCATCCTGTTCCACAAGCTGCATGGCGTCGAGGCTCGTCGCCCCCTTGCGCAAGATCCAGGCTTTCATCCTATCCCCCGATGGGGCGCTTTGCCGCCCTCTGAAGGCCCGCTTCGTCTTCCGGCGGCCTCTGGTTGCTATAGGTCATCCAATCGGCGCCGCTCCGCAAGCGCTGAAAATTTCATCTGGTGAAACTTCATCCATCAACCAGCCGGCCGATGCGCGCCGCAATGCCCTGAAGGTTGGATAAATGGCGCAGGGCCACTTCCTCGACCACGGCGCGACGGGCAGGCCATGTGATGTTGATGGCCGCAATCGGGCCATTCTCGCCATTGACCGCCACGGCGATCGAATTCTTGCCGTCGCGCAGCACCGTTTGCCGGTCACGGTCCGACCATGGATGATGCGGCAGGCGCGTTGACCATCCCCGCTGCCGGGTCTGGGCAATGATCGCATCGATCTGTTCGCGCTGTTCGCTCGTGGCGCCGGGCGGGGTCAGGCGGGCAATGATCGCGTCGCGCTCGGCATCGGCGCAGGCGGAAAGATAGGCGCGCCCCGTGGCCGTATGCAGATAGGACAGTTTGGCCCCCACCGGCCCCAACGCGGCAAAGTCAAAACGGGCGACCTGACCATTGGTTTCGATGATTTCCATATGGTCGAACCGGGGGATGGCGATCACACTGGGCCAGACCACCTGCGCCGACAATTCGACCAGCAGCGGCGAGGCGATTTCGGCCATGCGGCACACACGATCAGGCGCCGCCGCACCCGCCGCGCCCGGCAACCACAGGCCATCGGCCAGACGCCGCCACACCAGCCGCCGACTGGCCAGCGTTTGCAACAGGCGCAGGAGAGTCGCCTTCGCCAGGCCCAATTGCTGGTGCAGCGCGTTGAGGCTCAGCCCCCCGCCCCCCGCCGCCCTGATGGCCAGCAGCACATCAAGCCCGCGTTCCAGCGCGCGGATTGATTTGACGCCCGATTGCCGGGCCATGTTGTCTTCACCCAAAGCCATGCCGCCCCCCGTTTCACGCTGTGAAATTTACCGCGCGAAATGCATTAGGCAATCCGTGTCGGCCATGAAAATATCGGCGTCAGAAAAAGCCTGCGGCCAATGGACCAGCAAGGCATGAGAGAGGATCCGAACACTATGGGCGATGCGTCGCGCAAGAATGTGATGCTGATCATCACGCAGGATACCAAACAGGAAGAGGCCCGTTTCGTGCGCGAGCATCTCGAAGGCGCCGGGGCCAATGTCGTGCATCTCGACCCCAGCGTCCGGCGTGATCTGGGGGGCGCCGAGATCGGGCCGGATGCCGTGGCTGCGGCGGCCGGATCGACCATTGCCGACATTCTGGCGCTGGGCCATGAAGGCCAGATCCATGAAATGATGATCGCAGGCTCGATCCGCGCCGCGCATGAATTTGCCGCGCATACGCCGATCCATGGCATCCTGTCGGTGGGCGGGTCGATGGGCACCGCACTGGCGGGCGCCTTGATGCAAAGCTTCCCCTATGGCCTGCCCAAGCTGATCGTTTCGACGATGGCGTCGGGTTTCACAAAGCCCTATGTAGGCGTGCGCGACATCGCCATGATGAATGCCGTTACCGATATCGCCGGGATCAACACGATCAGCCGCGATGTCTATCGCAACGCCGCGCTGGCTATTGCGGGCATGGCCAAAGGCTATGACGGTATGCCCGTTTCCGAGCGCCCGCTGGTGTTGATGACCACTCTTGGCACCACTGAGCCGACCACCCGCGCGATCCGCCAGGCGCTGGAGAGCGATGGTTGCGAGGTCATGGTGTTTCACTCCTCGGGCGTGGGTGGGCCGACGCTGGACGCGATTGCCGCCGAGCGCGATGTGGCGCTGGTGCTGGATCTTTCGGTGACCGAGATCATCGACCATATGTTTGGTGGTCTGGCCGATGGCGGCCCCGCGCGCGGCACGGTGGGCATGGCGCGCGGCATTCCCACGATCTGGGCGCCGGGCAATGCCGATTTCATCATCGGCGGCCCGATCGATGCGGCGCAGGTGCAATTCCCCGGCAAGCGCTATCACAAACACAATCCGCATCTGACCGCCGTGCGCACCGATCTGGCTGATCTGGAACGCATTGGCGACAGGCTGATCACGATGATGGGGCAGGCCAAGGGGCCGGTGGCCTTCTTCACCCCGCTGGGCGGTTTTTCCAGCCATGACAGCACGCAGGGCCACCTCTACGACCCCAGCCTGCCGCCGCCCTTCGCCGAGCATATGCGCCGATCCATGCCGCAAAACGCAAAGTTCCATGCCATCGACGCCCATTTCAACGATCCCGCCTTTGCTCAGGCGATCATTGCCCATGCCCGAAGCCTGCTGGGCCAGCCCGCGATGGTGGCGGCATGAGCGCGCCCTTTCTCAGCCCGGAGGATGTCGGCGATGTTGTCGCCATCCTTGACGGCAGCAATTACCGCGAACTCGACATTGCCACCGCGCGCTTTCGCCTGAAAGTGCGGCGTGATGGAGATGGCGGCGGATGGTCGCAGGAATGGCAATGGGCGGCCCAGCACGCGCCCACCCAGACCACCAGCACCGCCGCGCCCGATACGCCCGAGGGCCTTGTCGCCATTCGCGCGCCCCTGCCCGGCACCTTCTATCGCGCGCCCGCGCCCGGCGCCGCGCCCTTTGTCGAACTGGGCAGTCAGGTGCAGGCCGACACAGTGGTGGGCATTGTCGAAACGATGAAACTGATGAACCCGGTCCATGCCGGGGTGAGCGGCGAGGTGGTCGCCTTTGTTGCGGGCAATGCCGAAGCGATCGGCCATGGCGCCGAGCTGATCCACATCCGGCCTGCCGCCTAAAAGGAAAAATCATGATCCGAAGGCTGTTTATCGCCAATCGCGGCGAGATCGCCCTGCGCGTTGCGCGCACGGCGCAAAGACTGGGAATGACCGCAATTCTGGGCGCTTCGCAGGGCGATGCGGCAAGCCTGCCCGCCATGCTGGCCGACGAGGTGGCGCTGGTTGGCCCCGCCCCTTCGGCGCAGAGCTATCTGGATGTGGACGCGGTGATCGCAGCGGCGATGGCCGCGCGGGCCGATGCCATTCACCCCGGCTATGGCTTTCTGTCGGAAAACGCCCGGTTTGCGAAGGCAGCAGCCGATGCCGGCATCATCTTTGTCGGGCCGGACATCTCCAGCCTTGAGGCGATGGGCGATAAGCTGATGGCGCGCGCGGTGGGGCAGGCCGCCGGATTGCCGGTGGTGCCGGGCGGAGAAGCCTCGACCCCGGAAGAAGCCTTGGCCCGCGCCCGTGAAACCGGCTTTCCGGTCCTGCTCAAAGCCGTGGCGGGCGGCGGGGGCAAGGGCATGAAGCGGGTGGAGCGCGAGGAAGACCTGATCCCGATGATCGCCATGGCCATGGCCGAGGCGCAGGCTTCCTTTGGCGACCCGCGCGTCTATGTCGAACGTTTCATCGCCAGCGGCCGCCATGTCGAGGTGCAGGTGCTGGGCGATGGCGAAAGCGCGATCCATCTGGGCACGCGCGATTGCTCGATCCAGCGGCGGTTTCAAAAGCTGGTGGAGGAAGCGCCTGCCCCGATGCTGCCTGATGCCACGCGCAGCGGGCTGGAGCGGGCCGCCGTCGCTCTGGCCAAGAGCCTGCATTACAAGGGCGCGGGCACAGTGGAGTTTCTGGTCGATGCCAAAACGGGCGATTTCTACTTCCTTGAAATGAACGCCCGCATTCAGGTCGAACATCCCGTGACCGAGGCGATCACCGGCGTCGATCTGGTCGAGCAGCAATTGCTGGTGGCGGGCGGCGCGCGGCTCAGCCTGGATCAGGACGCCATCCGCCCGCGCGGCCATGCCATCGAAGTACGCATCAATGCAGAGGACCCCGAGGCCGATTTCCGCCCAAGCCCCGGCACGGTGACGCGCGCGGCATGGCCCGCAGGCCCCGGCATCCGCGTGGACAGCCATATCGCCAGCGGCGGCATGATCCCGCCCTTTTACGACTCGCTGATGGGCAAACTGATCGTGTGGGGCGAGGATCGGCCCGCCGCCGTGGCACGGCTCGCCTGCGCGCTCGATACGCTGAGCATCGAGGGCGTGGCCAGCACCACCTCGCTCCACCGCCGCATTGCCGCCGATCCGCGCTTTATCGCGGGCGGGGTCGACACGCGCTTTCTGGAAGGGCTTTAAACCATGGCCGAAATTTCGCTTGTCGATGTCTCGATCCGCGATGGCAACCAATCTCTGTGGGGCGCGACCGGGCTGAACACGGCCCAGATCCTGCCGATTGCGGGCGCGATGGACCGGGTGGGCTTCAGCGCGATCGACTTCACCTCCTCGACCACCATGGCCGTAGCGGTGCGCTATTTCCGCAATGATCCGTGGGAACGCATCCGCCGGATGCATGCGGCCATGCCCAACACGCCGCTACAATTCATCACCACCGGCCTGCGCTTTATCGCCTGGCAACAGGCCGATCCCGATTTCATGGCGCTGGCCTATCGCCTGTTGCAAAGGGCGGGGATCGGCAAATTCATCATCCTTGATCCGATGCATGACGCCGATGCGGTGATCGAGGCGGCGCGATTGGTCAAACGCGAAGGCGGGGCGCAGGTGATGGGCGCGCTGACCTTCACGCTCTCGGCCATCCACACTGATCAATTCTATGCCGATTTCGCCCGGAGGCTGGCGGCCTGCCCCGATATTGACTGCTTCTATCTCAAAGACCCCGGCGGGTTGATGAGCCCCGAAAGGGTGCGCAGCCTCGCGCCTTTGGTCAAGGCCGCCATCGGCGACAAGCCATTGGAAATTCACGCCCATTGCACCATCGGCTATGGCGGCCTGACCAGCCTTGCCGCGGCCGATCTGGGCATTATCGATGCCGTGCATGTGGGCATTGGGCCTTTGGGAGATGGCTCGTCGCTACCAGAAGCAGGGCGGATGCTGGCCAATCTGCGCGCCGCGGGGCATACCGTGCGCGCCGACGAGGCGATGCTGGCCAAGGTTTCGGACTATTGGTGGCGGCTCGCCCGCGCGCAGGGCCTGCCGGTCGGTACGCCGCAGAGTTTCGACGCCAGTTTCCTGCGCCACCAGATCGCGGGCGGGGTGATGACCACCACCCGCCGCCAATTGGCCGAACTGGGGCTGGAGCATCGCTTTGACGAGGTGGTGCTGGAAACCGAGCGGGTGCGCGCCGAACTGGGCTATCCGATCATGGTCACGCCTTTTCCGCAAATGGTGATGAGCCAGGCGTTGTATAATGTCATCGGCGCGCGCCGTTATGCGCAAGTGTCGGATGAAATCCTGCGCTATGTCATGGGCAAATTCGGTCGCCCGACCAGTCCACTCGACCCGGCGGTGGAGGCCGCGATCCTAGACCGCCCCCGCGCCGCCGAAATCGCCGCCGAACCACCCTTTCCCACGCTGGCCGATTTGCGCCGCAAATGGGGCCATACCATGCCTGACGAAGAATTCTTGCTGCGCGCCGTGATGCCATCGGATCAGATCGACGCGATGATCGCGGCCGGGCCATCGCCTGCGCATTACAACCCCGACGCGGCCGGAATCCTGCAGCTGCTCAAGGAATTGGCCGCGCGCCCCGCCGCGCGCGACATTGTGATCGAGAGCGGCTCCACCCGCCTCGCCCTGCATGGAGGCGCGCATGTTGCCGGATGATTTGGCCGAGAAAATCGCCGGGGCGCGCGGGTTCATCTTCGACATGGACGGCACCATCGCTTTGGGCAATGCGGCCAGCGGCCAGCATGAGGCCCTGCCCGGAGCGATCGAACTGCTGGCCCGCCTGCGGCGGCGCGGCATCCCGTTTCGCGTCTTCACCAATGGCACGGCCAAGCCGCCTGCCGCCTATGCCAGGGGCCTGCGTGCGGCCGGTTTCGATCTGGCCGATGAGGAGATGATGACCCCATCGACCAGCGCGGCGATCTGGCTGGAGCAACGGGGCCTGCGGCGCGTACGGATGCTGGGCGATCCGGGGACGGAAGCCCCGCTGGTCGAACGCGGGATCGAGGTGATCGGGCCGTCGGACAGGGCGCAGGTGGACGCGGTTTATACGTGCTGGTTTCGCGGCTTTACCTTTCCCGATCTGGAGGCCGCCTGCCAAAGCGTGTGGGACGGCGCGCGCCTGACCACGGCCAGCCATGTGCCATTTTTCGCCACCGCCACGGGGCGCGGCATCGGGTCCAGCTTTGCCATCAATCAGATGATCGCCTCGCTGACGGGCAAGCGGGCGCGGGTGCTGGGCAAGCCTTCGCGGGTTGCCCTTGATGTGGCCATGGGCGCGATGGGCCTGCCGCGCAGCGCGGCGGCGCAGATGGTGGTGGTGGGCGACGATCCGGCGCTGGAAATGGCAATGGCGCGCAAGGCGGGCGCCATCGGCATCGGCATGACTACCGGATTGATGCGGCCCGACACGATCCACGCGCTGCCCCCCGGCCAGCAGCCCCATGCCGTGATCGACCGATTGAGCCTGATCACGCAGGCCCTATCGGGCTAGAGGATCTGGCGCCGCCTCGGCTCCTGAAGCCGATCGGCCAGCAAGGCGAGGGTTGCCTCGTCTTGCTGGCCATCGAACCACCGCGCCAGCGCGGAACGAAAGGCGCCTCCGCCCCCGGCTGCGAGGAAGAGCGTCAGGCAGGAGCGCAGCTTCATCGCGTCCACAGGGCCAAAGACCATTTCGGGCGCAGACAGATCCAGCCCATCAAGCGCCGCCACGCAAGCCCGCAACCTTGGCCCCAGCACCGGATGAGCAAGATAGGCCCGCGCCTCATCCAAAGAGCGGATGGCATAATGCCGGGCCATCGCGCTCTCCCCCAAACCGGCCATTTGCGGAAAGATGAACCACATCCAGTGGCCCGTTTTGGCCCCGACGCTGATCTCGGCAAGCGCGCCGTCAAAGGTGTCGGCCTGAGCGGAGACAAAGCGCTGGAGGTCAAAGGGGTCGGTCATGGTTTAGCCCTTCCGGGCCTGCGCCATGAGCGCTTCCTTGCGCGCCGCCATTTGGACGCCCAGATCCTTGAGGTCGACCTTCGTGTCGCGCGCTTCGGGAAACATCTCGGTCTCTTCCTCCTCAACGTGATGGTTCACATATTCGCCCAGAACCGTTACCTTCGCGTCAAACAGGCGGTCGCCGGCCTTCATGGCCTGAATTTCGGCAATCAAATGCTTGGCGCTGGCATGTTCCACCTCCGCTTCGTCCAGCAGGTCATCATCATCGATGGCCTCGCGGATGGCGGGATAGAAAATTTCTTCCTCAATCTGGGTATGCACGGTCAGCGCCAGACAGATCTGATCGGCCAAAGCCTGCTTCTCGCTGTCTTCCTCCAGCGCTTCAAACTGCTTGAACCAGGTCTTGACCTCCTTGTGGTCATCCTTGAGCAGTTTGATCGCGTCGGCCGGTTTTGCGGCGGCGCGTGCGCTTTTGCGCGCGGTTTTGGATCCGGCCCTGGTCTTTACTGAGGCTTTTGCCGTCTTTGTGCTGGTCATCAATCTCTCCATCTTATCGCCCGCATGATTGCTGAGCCTAGACGGACGAAAGAATTGGGCGGGAGCAAGGTGCCGCAGCCGGGAAAATTTTATGACGGGGAGTGTCGAGGCAGGCTGTGATTTTCATTGAAAGGGCCGGACCGATCTCTCAACCTTCAGGACCCGTCCACTCAAAGGAAACTAAAGGTCATGCCGGACAATCTTCTGCAGATCGGGGCACCGATCGATGGCAACGAAACCTTCGAAGACCTGCTCAGCCGCCCCGGCCTGCGGATCGAGCGCATCGTCTCGCGCGGGCATGTGACGCCTGCCGATCGGCCTTACGTGCAGAATTGGGATGAATGGGTGCTGGTCCTGCATGGGAAGGCCCGGCTGTTGATGGAGGGGAGCATTGAGCATGTGCTGGAAACCGGCGCCTGCCTGCTGATCCCCGCCGGTACGCCTCACTGGGTCACCTATACCGCCGATCCGACCATCTGGCTCGCGATCCATATTGAGCAGGGTTGAAGCGGAAGATCTTGGAGCCGGGGGGCGCTTCTTTTTGCCTCCGGCGGGCAAAGGGCGGGGGCCCTTTGCAATCCCGTTACTGGGGGTGGTGCTGGTTGGCTGGGGGTGGTTTGTGGTTCGGGGGTTTGAA
>NZ_MKVS01000018.1:0-7270 GCF_001898925.1 Novosphingobium sp. 63-713 | reverse complement strand
TAAACCCGCAAAAACAGGCCGAAGACAAGACCGCTCCCGATTAACTCAAAACTTCTCACAACCCCTTGACGAGGAGCGCCGTCCAGACAAGGCAGGGAAAGAATGCTTCGCGATTGTCACCCGAAGCATCGCAAGCACGCAGTCAGGCGGCGTCCAGATAAGTGGGATTGTCATTGGCAGAGGCCGCCACGCGAAAGCCGGAGCGGCGCTGGGGGCGCAACCACGCGACGTTGTAGCTGCCGTCATCCTGGCGGAACGCGCTGATCGCCAGCGGACGCGCCATCGAGGGATCGTCGATCCGGCCTTGCAGGAAGCATTCGCCGGTCGAATTCGAGGTCTGCTCCCAGAGCGCCCCAATCTGGACGGCGGCGCCAGCGGGGCTGCGCGTGCAGATCTCATAGCGCGGGGCATTGGGATGGTTCGAGGCCACGCCGCGCAGGGCGAAGCTCATGGAGACGGTCAACGTGGCGATGCTGCCGGTCAGTGCGCCGCGGTCATTGGCGCGAATGGTGCCGATGTTCATGCAGGTTTCCTTTGGCAAAGGCCCCGTCTTGCATTCCAGGGGCCGCAGGGTGGGATGTGTCTCTGGGCGCCTGCGCCCATGACACCCACTTCACCCCCACTCACCTTCTCGTCTCGCTCTGGCATTCGGGAGGTGGCGCAGGCTTCACCGAAGCATGGTAGTAGGGCGTGTGCAGCCCGCAGATATTCTCCGGCGACCACCGCAGATGCCCGCCAGACAGGAAGCGCCCGTCCTCCGGCTTGACGGTCACCGGCCCGTTAGCCGGCACGTCAAAGAAGGTGCCGTTGATCGGGTCCATCGTCGCCACCCAGCATTTCTCGAAAGTAACAGGTCGGCTGAGGTCTAGCGCGATCAGGTCCGGGATCGGCACGATCGCATAGAGGCAGAAGAGGAATGCAGTGGAGCAGGCATTGTCGATGATTTCGGCAAGCTGCTCGTGGCTGATGACCGGCGCGCGCCGTCGCCTTGCGTTGCGCGGCAAGACGCTGTCGGCCGAATGGCGGTTGCCACTGGCCTTGCGAAACTCACCGATGGTGTAGCCGAGGTTGTTCAGCGCGAATTGCAGGTTGCCGGTCACAGCAAGCTCGCTGGTCTCGGGCCATGGGCGATGCGAGAAAACCAGCGCATCGTCGAGCCAGCGCTCGGTGCTGAAGCGGAACAGCAATTCGCAGCGATCATGACTGTCAAAGAGATCGGCGACGCTGCTGCCATCACGGTCGGCAGCGCAATCCTCCCAAGCATAGCGAAGTGCGTCCATGGCCTCATCGTCATCACTCAGACCTGCCGCACAAAGGCTGGACCGCAATTGGGGAGCAACCTCGTAGTGCCAGGTCTGGCCAAATTCCGCCGGTGGGAACTCGGCCCCCATGATCTCGTCGAGATCATGATCGTCATACTGCGCGTCGATGATCCGCGCCGCCAAAGTGTTGAGCGTCTTCAGCGGCCAACTGTCAGAGCGGTCGCGCCAGTATCGTGTATGGGGAAAGTTCTCGGCCAGTGCTCCGACCCAGCTTTCGCCAGCAGCGCTGGCCAGAAAGGCGGGATCGGCAAGAGCATTGGGCGCGGGCAGAGCGGGAACGATGAACATGGTCTGGGGCTCCTTTCGGGTTCACCCGTTCATCTCCCTCTCGGCTTTGAGCCAAGGCTCGGCAGTCCTTGCCCAGTGGGCTCTCCGCCGCCATAGTGCCACCATGTCAAAGCCCTATGATCCCTACGCCTATGTCATCCGCCTTGATGGCCAGATCGTCGGTATCGAGCCGGGGATCACACGCAGCCTGGAATTGCCCCGTGACCTCAATTTCGCGCAGCTTCACGAGGTGTTGCAGGCGGCGTTCGGGTGGACGGATAGCCACCTCCACCAGTTTCATGTGGGGGGCCTGACCATCGGCGCGCCCGAGGCCATCGAGGACGATGCCTATGGCCCACGAGTGTTGGAAGCGACCGAGGTGCAGCTCAAGGATTTGACCTTCCCCTACGAGCTCGATCCGACACTCACCATCACCTACCAATATGACTTTGGCGATGATTGGCAGCACAAGCTGGTTCTGCGCCGTGCAGAAATCGAGGACGGCGTCAAATATCCGCGCTGCCTTGCTGGCGCGCGGGCCTGTCCGCCCGAGGATGTTGGGGGCTATTCCGGCTATGCCGACTTCCTTGAGGCATGGCTGGATCCCGAGCATGAAGAGCACAAGGCAATGCGTCGCTGGGCGGGCAAAAAGTTCGATCCTGAGCGTTTCGACCTCGAGGCAACCAACAAGGCCGTAGCCAAGGCGATCCGTGCCTGCCGCGGCGATTACCGCCAAAGGCAGATCTGAGCGCACAATTGTCAGGCCGCTGGCCGATAGCGATCCGGGCGGATCATGTCCGCCCAATCGTTGAAGTCTGTCGGGCAGCGTTCGATGGCGAAGGGCACTTTAGGCGATTGCCGCGCAGCCACGGCGGCACTTGCCGCCTGCGCTCCCTCCTGGTCGTTGTCAGGCAGGAGGATGACCTGCCGGATGCCGGAACCTACGGCGAAGCCAGCAAAGTTGCGCAGTCCAAAGCAGGTGCCAGCCTCGCGCCCGCTGAGTTGGCGATAGGCGCAGGCCGTCTCAAAGCCCTCTGCGATTCGCATGGTGTCGCCCGCGAAACTGGCGGGCCAGGTTCCGCCGCGCGAATTGCCCAGCATCATGCGATGCGTGCGCTGGCCGGTTATAGGGTCAAGGAACAGTCGCTGAATGGCAATAAGGCGCTGCGCATCGAAGACGCCGACCAGCAAAGCTGGCAGGCGTCTGGGCGCGGGACCGCGCCCCATCGGGCAAGCCGGATGGAACCGCACATCAGGCGGCAGCAAGGTGATGCCCCGGATCTCGCGCAAGTAGCGATGGGCCAGCGTCCCCGCGATCGCCCCCCCTTCGGACCATAGGCGCTGAAAGGGCGCGGTCCGGTTATTGGCTGGCACGGGCAAAGCCCGCTGGCTGCTAACCGGATGCCCCAAGACGTGCCGGATGGCTCGCATGACATCGCCGCCATCGCATCCGGCGAAGCAATGGACGAGGATCGAATGTCGCCCTTGACGGATCGACAGGCTGGGCGTGCGATCCTCATGGGCCGGGCATGGCACCAGCGCATAGCGGCCATTCCAATGGCCGCCGAGGCGGGCAACGATGGTCAGCGTCTCGGAGGTGGGTTGAAAGCGCATGATGGAAAGTTCCCTCGTGGGATAGGTTCAACCGCGGCAATGGCGGCAGCCAGAGCCGTCGCAGCAATCGGCCCACGCGCTGATGTGGAGGGTCGATCCGTCTTTGAAGCGCGCAGAAACGCCAATGGCATATTCTTGGCGACTGGCGTCCCGGTCGAGCTCGAAGCGCCAGTCTTCCTCAAGCCTTTCCCAGACCTCATAGATGTGGACGAGGTTGCAGTTGAAATCGGGAAAGGAATGGCGCGCGAGGTCGGCGATGGTGACCTCGGCGCCGAACCTTTCGTGGGCGCGATCGACGACAAGCTGCCCGCACATCAGTAATCCTCGGGCAACAGGATGGTCATCACGCGCGTGGTGATCGAGGCATCGGCGGGATCCTCGGAGCCGAACTCCATCGCCGCATCGTAATAATCGATCTTCATCCACACCTTGCGGCCCAGAAACTCGATCGCGGCAAAGTCCCTTTCAGGGCTATCTTCCGAGAAGGTGCAATGCCGAAAGGCCGCCATGAGGCGGGCTTGCAGAACGATGGTTTCCTCAGGCGCCCCTTCGGCCTCGGCCAGTCGTTCGAGGCAATTGCGGGTGATGACAACACGGGCGGTCCGATCGAGGCCAAGGCGGGTGCGGTCATTGAGCCGGGCGATCTGTTCCAGGTGCGAGACAGCGCCCGCCGGTGTGGCAGTTGTCAGCATGATGGTTCTCCGGTGGATGGGGTTCAGGCGGTGGCCGCGACGAGAGCGGTCCACGTTGGATAATTATCGACCTCAATGTCAGCGGTAGCGATGCCGAATGCGTCAGCGAAATCCGCCGTCAGTCGCGACTTGCAGGAGGCATAAATCAACTCCTGCGTCACAAATTCCACTTCGTGACATATTCATAAGTATGTGGCATGATCAGGACGAAGCGCCATTCAGGCGCGCGGAGCCGAGCCATGACAGTTCAGGTGAGCATCACGCCGAATGGCCGGATGAGCCTGCCCGCCGATATTCGCAAGCGCCTTGGCGTCGCCGCCGGCGGCGCGCTTATCGTTGAGGAAACGCCGGACGGCGTGATCCTGCGCACGGTCGCTCAGTCCATCGCGCATGCCCAGGCGATCGCCCGCAAATATACGGCCGGCAATCCGGCTGCGTCTGTTGATGGCTTCATTGCCAATCGCAGGGCGGACAGCGGCGAATGAGCGAAGTCGTCCTTGATGCGTCGGCACTACTGGCCTTGCTGAATGACGAGCCCGGAGCTGCCAAAGTCGCTGAGGCCTTGGGCGCGTCACGGATGTTGTCGGTCAATCTGGCCGAGGTTGTAAGCCATTTCGTCCATGCTGGCATGCCGCATGGCGAAGTCGACGCGATGTTGCGCCCGCTCCCGATGCAGATCGTGCCGGCTGACGAGGGCCTCGCCCATATCGCCGGACGTTTGCGTGCAGTGACTGCCTCGGCCGGGCTATCGCTCGGCGATCGGTTCTGCCTCGCGCTTGCGCAACGCGACGGTTTGCCGGCGATGACCGCCGACAAGCAGTGGCGGACGGTATCCGATGCAGTCGACGCCAAGGTCATCGTCATCCGCTAGCCAAGCGGACGCTACCAGCGGTAGGTCGGCAGTCCCTCGATCAGTTCGGCGTCACGGTCGAACATCACCCAATCGCAGTCCAGCGAGCGTGCGAGCGCGAAGCAGGGGCGAAGGTCTTCCGGCAGGTCGGACGGCTCGTCGTCAGGTACGTAGACGAACCAACCGTATTCGGCCTTTCCGAAGGTGGCGAAGGGCGCTGTTTGCAACCAGCCATTGCAGGTCTCTTGTGTGACATGCGCGGTCGAGAGCACCAACAAGGTCTCGATCATGGGATAGTCCCCTCGACCTGTGAGGTGGGCCGGGCGGCGGCGATTGCGGCGAGCAACTGCGCGATGGCTTGGTTGAGTTGTCCGTTGCCGCGGCTGACTGGGAAATCGCCGACCGCGACGAGCAAACGATCCGCTGCGGCGAGAAGCAATGGCCCAGCCTCCTTCGCCGTCAGGTCAGCGCGCGCGGCATCAATCCGGGCAATCTCGACAGGATCGGTGATCGTGTACTCCTCGAGGGGCACATCGCCGCAGTCATTGCACCATTGATTGTCGAACTCACCGAGTAGGATGCTCTGCTGAGTGACAACATCCCAACCGGCGTTGGCGTCGTTGCCGCAGCGATCGCTACCGCAATGCGGGCAGCGATAGGCGAGATAGCCGCGCGTCATGCCGCCTCTCCCAGCCAAGCAGCGACCGGGGGAAGTTCCAGCCAACCGGGCTTCGCGTCCTCAAAACTGGGTAGTCGGAATGTATCCGCCTCGCGCTGGGTAAAGACGGTTGCGCTTTTGAGCGGGCCGAATCCGCTTTCGTTGCTCCAGAACAGGAGCCCGCAGGCGTCGTCACGGACCACGACGACCAGATGCTGCCGGTCGATATCCTGGCCAAGGCCGATGAGCGGGATCAGCCGCTCGGCGGTGACCTCGATGAACCCGCCGCCGAAATCATCGACGCGCATGCGAGAGCATGTCTCGGCCCAGCCAAAGCGGAAGGGCAATGCCGATGGCAAAGTCTTCTGGAGGAGCCTCGCAAGCGCAAAGGGATCAACGCCGTCACCGCTCACGTAAAGGATGATCCCGTCACCTCGGCCCGGATCAGGTTCAGTAATGAACTCCGCGCCATGGCAGGGATAGGTCTCGTCGTTGAACAACGCCGTGAAGCGAGCAAACGGGGCTTCCGTATCGTCAGCTGGGAACAGCGCACGAAACCGTTCCGAGCAGGCTTGCCAGGCGGCGATCGCCTCGCCCGTCGTTTCGAAACCATCCCGGATCAGGTCGATTACCTCGTCGATCTCGGGCAGGATGTCGGCCTCGCGGGCATCGACATGCACCGCGAAGGAAGTCTGGGTGTAATAGTCAGCCATTGTCGTGAACCTCAGCGAGCCGGAATGAGCGGTGCCGCCGCCTGGGCGGCGAGTTCGGCGAGGAGTGCACGCAAGGGTTCCTCTTGGGTGAGCAGCGCATCGAGGCAATCCGCAGCGCTATCGACAAAAGCGTCGTGGTCAGGATCGCTCATGTCGAGCACTTGCCCGACAGCTTGCAGGAGCCGCAGCATGGCAGGCGCCCGGGTCATAAGGCGCAGATTGATCAGCGCCTCGTCGTATCGGCGGTTTCCGGCCTGGCTAACCGTGCCGATGCAAGTGTAGCTGCGGGTCAAAGGGTCGATGGCCGTGATCTCGGCGACCCAGTGGAACGGCCAGTCATCGGTGGTGCGGCAAAGGCTGCTTTCGCGCCATTCGCCAGAGGTAGGCATTAGGGACATTGTGATCTCCTGAAGAAAGACGATCAAGCCGCTTCGAGCCAGGGCTGATCGACAGGCTGATGGACGGGGGCAAAGCCGAGGCATGCAGCGGCGGCCTCGAAGGTTGGTGCAATACTGGCGAGCCAGCGTCGGGCTGGGCCAGAAACATCGCTCCATTCACAGCGGATCCGGTAATCGCGGTCGATCCGCTCACCGATCCAGACGGCGGCCTGGCCGTCAAGACAGGTCAGGCCGATGTCGGCATAGGGATTGCGCAGCAGCACGCGATGCGTGGTCCCCCGCCAGCGGTGGATAGGATCGAAGGATCGCAACTCCCGCTGCATGTTCGTGCGGATCGCTGCCACCAGATCAAGATAGGCCGGATACCAGTCAGCGGGCGAAATGCCGGACATGGTGCGGCAGGCCGCCTGTGCGCCGTCAGGCCAGAAGGAGGCGATGGCCACGGCGCGCCTCATGCAGCCAGCGGCAAAGGCGCCACCGCCGCCTTGTGCGTCGCGTGGATCCAGTCAGCAGCGGCCTGCGCCTGCGCGGCGGCATTGAAGATCGCCTTGGGATCGTGGCGCAAGGCGCCCAGCCAACTGGCAAGGTAGGCGGCATGGTCTGGACGAGGCGTGTAGGCGAGGCCCAGATCAGCCATCAGGTAGCTGGCGCCGAGTTCGGCGACATATCCTGACAGTCCAGCGAAAAACGGCGGTTGGGGGATCAAAATCATCGGTAGCCTCCAGCCCCACCCAAAACCCCAAGGCTCCCCCGAGG
>NZ_MKVS01000017.1:0-1776 GCF_001898925.1 Novosphingobium sp. 63-713 | reverse complement strand
GCTGCGCGCGCCGCTGTCCTGCCGTTCCCGAGAAACGCCCATGTCCAGCCTCGCAATAAAAGAAGTGAGACACCCTAGACAGTTTAGATATCTGCTCGAGGACGCCCGCCGCGATTGGCAAGCGCTTGGCGGCATCGCGCTCGACATTCAGCCGCTCTCCAAGATCAAGCCCGAAGCAAAGATCCGGCAGGCTGATGGCATCCTGTTTGCCTCCTATGCCACGCTGCGCAGCGGCACTGGCGAGAAGACCCGCCTTCAGCAGTTGCTCGAATGGCTGACCCCGGAATTCGACGGTGTGATCCTGTTCGACGAGGCGCACGCAATGGGCGGTGTGGCCGGCGGTGAAGGTCGCTTCGGCGCGACCAAAGGCTCGCAGCAGGGCATCGTCGGTGTCGAATTGCAGAACCGCCTGCCGCGCGCCCGCGTGATCTACGCCTCGGCCACGGGGGCGTCCGACGTGAACAATCTGGCCTATGCCACGCGGCTTGGCCTGTGGGGTGAAGGCACGGCGTTTCCTGATCGTACCTCCTTTATCGCCCGCATTCGCGAAGGCGGTATTGCTGCGATGGAACTGGTCGCCCGCGAGCTGAAGGCGATGGGCGTCTACACGGCGCGCGCGCTCTCCTACGCCGGCGTCGAGTATGACATCCTCGAACATGCGCTGACCCCGCGCCAGATCGCGGACTTCGATGCCTATGCCGATGCCTGGGCGATCATCCATCGCAACCTTGAGGCGGCGCTGGGCGCATCGGGCGTTACCGATCCACTCGAAGGCAAGACCCTCAATGGTCAGGCCCTGTCGGCGGCCCGCTCACGCTTCGAGAGTTCGAAGCAGCGGTTCTTCGGCCAGCTCCTGTTATCGATGAAGCTGCCCTCGCTGCTTCCTGCCATCGAGGAGGCGCTGGCCACCGACCACAGCGTCGTTATCCAACTGGTCTCGACGGCAGAAGCCTTGCTCGACCGACGCCTTGCCGATCTTTCGGCCGAGGATCGCGCCGAGATCCAGCTCGACCTTTCGCCTCGCAAGATCGTTGCCGACTATCTCGACAATGCCTTCCCGACGCGCGCCATGGAAAGCTATTGGGACGAGGACGGCAATGAACGCTCCCGCCCTATGGTCGATGAGGCAGGCAATCCGGTCTACTCACAAGAGGCCCTAAGGATCAAGGCCGAGACACTGGAACTGCTGGGCGCGCTGCCGCCGATCGTCCCCGCGCTCGATGCCATCATCTCCCGGTTCGGCACCGATGCCGTGGCCGAAATCACCGGCCGCACGCGCCGCCTCGTGACCTTGCCCGATGGCAGCCAGCGGCTTGAATCCCGCACTCCCAATCAGTCGCTGGCAGACGCCAACGCGTTTATGGGCGGGGCCAAGCGCATCCTCGTTTTCTCAGATGCTGGCGGTACAGGGCGCTCCTACCACGCCAGCCTTGATGCCAAGAACCAGCAGCGCCGGATGCACTTCCTGCTGGAGCCTGGCTGGCGCGCCGACCGCGCCATTCAGGGGCTTGGCCGCACCAACCGCACCCATCAGGCCTCCGCGCCGGTGTTCCGCCCAGTCACCACCGATTGCCGCGGCGAGCGGCGGTTCATCTCGACCATCGCCCGCCGCCTCGATGCGCTCGGCGCACTGACGCGCGGCCAGCGGCAGACGGGCGGGCAGAACCTGTTCGATCCAGCTGATAGTCGGGTAGGTGCGGCCCATTGCTGGGCCGCACCCCCCTAAGAACCGGACGTGCTGCTTTCGCAGCATCCGGCTCAAGCCTCTTCCAAGCC
>NZ_MKVS01000016.1:0-7648 GCF_001898925.1 Novosphingobium sp. 63-713 | reverse complement strand
CGCTACGGCCAGCCTGATTACTGCCTACCGTGGGCGTCCATCGCCGACCTTACTGCAATGTTGCGGGCGGCGCAGACTGTCCAGATAAGGCCACGAGCTCTTCGCGCCCGCGCCAGGAGCGATCCTTGTGGTAATCGCGCAGGCTTTCGCGGGCGAGGCGCGAAGCCGATCCGGTCGCATGCACAAGTTCATGGGCCAGCGTGGAAACCAGATCCATGTCACTGTCGAAAGCCTGACGCTCGGGCAGGTATATGCGGTCCTGATCCGGGCGATAATGGGCATCGTAAAGCCCGTAATCCACCGGCACGCCGACGCTCTCAAGGAACGCCTGCGCCTCGGCCACATCGGGCTTCATGGGAGCCGCTTCGGTCAGTTCTGCGCCTTCCGCCCCATCGACCTGATCCCGGTTAAACACGACAAAGCTGCGCGCGAAGAAGCAGGCCCGGCCTTCACCTTCGGCAGCTTCCTCGGCATTGCCCGCGCCGTCCTGCCGCTCGATCTTTTTCCAGAGCACGACATGGGTGCCGCATTCCCCTTTGCGCACCTGCGCACCTTGGACTTTCCATTGCTGATAGGTCGCCCAGATGCCCGACTGAAAACCCAGCGCGTCAGCCGTGGCCCATAGGATCACACGGTTGATGCCAGTATAACGACGGCCCGCCACGCTGGTCGGGCGCATGGTCGGTGCCGCGCAATTGTGCCAGGGCATTCGCCACTGCCCTGCACCGGCCTCGATGGCGGCGACAAGCTGATCGGTGACGGTCTGGTAGATGTCGGAACGGGGTTTCATCGAGGTTCTTCCTTCCTTTGAGCGCCGCAGGGCGCATTCACCCCTCACCCCCTCTCGCTTTGGAAAGGCGGGGCCAGACATGGCCGGATTGTTGGGGATTAGCGGGCAGAGGCTTGTCCCCTGCCCGCGTGTTGCTCAGGCGGCTTGCGCGAGCAGCGGCTCTGCCTCTGTTCCCGAAGTGTCGTCGGCAGGGCCAGCCTCGCCGGGCTCGGGCTCGGCTTCGCCTTCCTCATCGAATTCAGCGTCCGCCTCGTCGATCAGACCGATATCCTCTGCGGGATCTGGATCTTGGCTGGTTCCCTGCCCGGCCTCGTCCTGCGCCACCTGCCCGACAGGCGGCATCGCACCATCGAAGCGCATTTCGTCGGGCACCCAGGCCAGAGCGCGCTCCTTGACGCTGGGCTGGACAATCGTCTCGCCCGCACACAGCCTCGCCGCAGCGCTGGCCAGTTCGCTCTTCTTGGCCGTCGCATAGCGTCCTGCCGCTTCGGGATCGATGCCGCCCAGAATGGTCAGGATCTGCCCCTTCTTCTTGCGGTCGAAATAGCGCTCGGCGCTCGGGCGCCAATGCTGCGCCACATCAATGTCCAGCAGCGCGCCAAGGCTGGTCTGGAAGGCATTGTTATACTGGCCATGCGCCAAACTAGCCTTCAGGCTCTGGCTGACGGCGAAAGCCAGCCAACCGGCCTTGGCTTCCTCGTCGAGTGCACGGAAGGCGAGGAAGGAGGCAAAGCTGTTATGTTCCTGTCCCCAGTCGCAGGGCAGCGCGGCTTTGATGCTGCCAAGCTGGACCTGCGCCTCGCTCTCGGGGATCGATTTGATACCGGCAGGCTCGAAGCGATCGCTGATGGTGATGGCGCAGCCCGTATCACTGTAACCGAAATGCCCTGCAAACGACCGGGCCAGTTCGAAGATCGTGATGTCGAGGGCCAGCCCTGGATCATTGGCAATATGCAGCGCCAGCACATCGCGGCGATCCTTGGCCAGTTGCTCTTCGAGCGAGCGGGGGTTGGTTTCGTCGGGCTTCGTCGGGTCGCTGGCGCTGGCCTGTTCGTCACCCTGCGATGCATCACCTTCGCCCGGACCTTGCTGCACGGAACGGCGCTTCTTCTGTGTTGTGTAATAGCTCGGGGCGAGGCAGGGCTGCCCGTCGCGGTCGAGGATCAGGAAGGTGCCGACATGCGGGCGATCCTCATCAGGAATGATCGGGTCGGTCTTCGAAATCCTGTCGCGCTCGGTATTGAGTTGCTCCTGCTCGGCATAGAGGGTGTCTTCCGCCTCCCCTTCCTCGCATTCCTCCAGCGCATCTTCGATATCAATGAGACGGCCTTCGATGACCGCGATACGCTCCTTCGCCTCCGGGCTGGGTTCGGCATAGGTCGGCCAATAGGTCTGAAGATCCTCGGTCTCGCTATAGGGCACATGGGTGACCAGCAGCGGTTTGACCCAGCCCAGTCTGGTTCCGAGCGCTGCAATTTCTGCCTCATGCTGCAGCTTGGCCTGGGCCAGCTCAAGCGCCAGTTCGCCATCGAGCCACAGGCCCTCGCCTTCCCCGGCGAACAGGTCGCGCTCGATGCGCCCACCGGCTCCTGCATACTCTTCCTCAGTCAGGAAGATCGCCACCGGATGATTGGCCGACAGCGCGCTTTCCGCAATGGCGCGGCGGATGGCCTGCGGGTTGTCCCCCTGCCAGTTCGTCGAAAAGCGTTCCCATGCCGCCAATTGGCGTTCCCGGTCGCCCGTGGTGCCATAGGCCATTGCCACATCAAGCGTGATCTTGCCTTCGGCCAGGGCGTTGAAGATCGGTTCGGCCAGATCGCCCAGCCGCACCCGGCCCTGCACATGGCGCACCGTCACGCCAAAGCGCCGCGCCACATCTTCGACACTCGCGCCCTCGGCCATGATATCGCGATAGGCCTGGGCCTCATCAGCAGGCGTCATCGCCTCACGGATCAGGTTCTCGGCAAGGCTGATTTCTCGGCTTGCCATCGCCTCATTCTCGCAGAGGCGAACGTCAACGGCATAGTCCTTGGGCAGCGTGCCGCGTTCGATCAGCAGGCCGATTGCGCGCCAGCGGCGTCCACCGGCGTGCACATCGTAAAGTGTCTTCTTGCCCGAGCTGGGGCTGACAATCAGCGGCTGCAAAAGCCCGTGTTCGGCAATGCTGGCCGCCAGCGCCTCCAGCCCGGTCTGGGCGTTGGTCTTGCGCACATTGGCGTCCGAGAGGCGCAGTTTACCGTGGGGGAGCGAGATCATGTCCATGATGCAGGTCTTTCGTTTGAGAACGAGACCCGGATCGAAAGCGCTTCAACACTCAAGGGGTCTCAATCCCCGCTCTTCCCCCTCTCCTTGTTCTTCATAATGTGCGCCGGAACGGCGCTTGTAGGCAGCCACCCGGGTGACCGCCCTTACCGCCATGGCCTCCTGAGTCAGTCTATTCGATAGACCTCACCGGTCCCCGCAACCCGATAGAGATCAACCCGTTCGCCATCCCAGTGATAGTCGAAATGTCGACCCTGGATCGGGATGGTAACCCGATCTGGATAGAACAAGGCTGCACATTCGCCCTGCGCGTAGCGCGTGCTTGGATAGACCACGCCTTCGCTGGCCTGCGCGCGCAAGCGCTCGGCAAGAGGGTGAGAGGCCGTGTAAGACACAGGGTTCAGCGCTTCCGCCCATGCAAGGTCTCCACCTCGCAGATCATGCAGCCATCCATCGAGGTCGAGCACCAGTTCCCGGAATTGCGATGTCCAACCAGGTGCTTCCTGACTGCGGGCCATAAAGGCGGCATGATGGTGCATCGTTTCAATGAGCGCCGTTTCAAAGGTTCGGGCGATATAGAGCGCACCGAAATGTCCATCGTGAAAGCGTCCGGCACGATCTGGACTGGCATGGGTGAAGGGCGCCATTACATAGCTGGCGCCCGGTCCAGCGACACGGCGTCCCACCGGAACGAGGTCGATATTGCCGATCGTTTCCATCAATCGAGGATTGGTCTTTTGCTCGGCGGCGATCAACAAGGGCCAATCTTCAGGATCGGCGATGTCGTCGAAGAGATCGATAGGAGGATAGAGGCTGCGGATGATCCGCCGCGCTCCAGACCAAACAACATGCGTAACAGGAAGCGAACCCGGATCAATCACCACCCACCGCGCTCCGCGTCGAGATAGCGACGCACCCGCATCAGATCAGTGAGTTCACCGCCCAACATGACCTCCAGCGCCGAACGCCCGCCAAAGATCTCGTTGGGGGCTTTGATCCAGGCATAGCCACGGGCAGGTTCGTGGAAGATAATCCGCAGAGCCTTATGAATGCCCAGAAGATTCGAAAGGCGGGCCTTGCCATCGCGACTGAAGCGAGTGGACGCTCCGGCTTTCCAACGCGCAAGCGTACGCCTTGGCACGTCGAGCATGATCGAGGCCTGATCCTCAGTCACACCCCATAGGCGGAAGAGGTTGAAAATGGCGCGCAGCATCGCACTTGCCTCCTGATCCGTAATCGGATCGGGGGCGAAGGGCGCAGGCTCCGTCGCAATGCGGGTCAGTGTCGTCATAAGGCCTCCATGCCATATGGCACAATATATGCCAATTTATACAAAATGGCAATATTCTATAAGAGCCGGGCATGATGGCCTCCCGCGCTAACGTCAGGAAATGATCGGGATCACCGAAAGGACAGTGACAACCTTGGCACCCGCCTTCGTGGTGGTCGTCAATAGCACCGCGCAGGGACGTTCCTTGCTGCCACCTTCGTGACCTGCTTTTGCTTCGTGGCTCCGCCGTTGACATATGACCGCGCCGCTGCAAGCACGAAGGTTCACGACAATCTCACAGGATGTAGGGTAAGTGACATCGGGTCCACGCCCGCCCACCGTTTGAGGCGCGGAGCGCTCAAAGTCCGGAGAACCGAAAATCTGTAACTTGTATCGCCTCAACAGCAAGAATGCTGAAATCGCCAGAATGTTCGAGGTCCGCGAAGCTGCGAGCAGCAATCGATCCGAGGAAGTCTATCCCGGCTACCCCGGACTGGTTGTTGCCGGCGGCTTTGCCCGCACCATGAATTGGGGCTTCCCCCTGATCATGACCGGCAAGAAGGGCCAGAAGCTCAAGTCCAAACCGGTTACCAATGCTCGCGATGACAAATTGCACACCCCGTTCTGGCGACAAAGCTTTGAGCAGCGCCGCTGTCTGATCCCGGTGACAGCCTGGGCTGAACCGGAAGGCGCAAGCGGACAGATGACCCGCACCTGGTATCGTCTGCCAGAGTGCGACATCTTTGCGGTCGCAGGCCTATGGCGCGCGAGCGACGAATGGGGCGATGTCTATACGATGGTCATGGTCGAGAGTTCGCCTCGGATGCAGGAGGTGCATGACCGCATGCCTGTCATTCTCGCACCAGAACATTGGCATCGTTGGCTGACAGGCACGCCGCGCGAAGCCTTTGACCTGTGCCGGACCTGGCAAGGTGACCTTGCGCCCAATCGCACCGACGAACGCTGGGCAGGCGGCCCGAGCCTGATGGGATCTTTATTCGGGTAAGCGAAGGATTGAGGCTCGAGGAATGGGGCAAAGCCGCGCTTGCCCCATCACTTTGAGGTTGGCCGCCGCACGTAGCCGATTTACTCTTCCGCCTGGCTGAAAGCGTTGCCCAGATCACGCGCTCCATGCAGCACGCGGACGATCTCTACCTGGTCCTCGGAATAAAGAAAGAAGAGCAGATAGCGCCCATGACGGGCGACGCGCAGCCCTTGAGCCAAATCAGGTCGGGCCGGAAAGCTTGCCGGTCTCTCCGCAGCGACCTGCGCAACAGACTGCAATTCATCGACAAAACTCAACGCACGTGACGGATTATCGTCGGCGATATAATGGGCAATGGCCCGCAAATCTTCAATGGCAGCCGGCCGGTAGACGACCTTCCTCATGCGTCAGGCTTGGTCCGCTTGCCGATCAGGCCGCGCAATTCGGCATAGACTTGTTCAGCCGGAACCCCCGGACCGCTTTCCAGACCGACACGAATGGCTGCGCGCAGTTCATCCAGTTCACGCCTCGTAGCATCTTGCTCACGCATCCAGCCCCGCAAGGCATCGCGGATGACTTCGCTGGTCGAGGCATATTCCCCGCCCTCAACCGCCGCTTTGACAATGGCGGCCATTTCCGACGGGACGGTGATCGTCAATCTCTCGATAGCACCCATGGCCAAATCTCCTCTTACGCAGTGCACTTTATCATACTTAGTCATACCGGCAAACTGGCTTTGCAGCGCCATCCTTCAACTCTGGCAAGGAGATAGGCTGGAGGGCTGCATTCAAGCGTATAGCCATATTGCTCCATCTGCCGCTTGTGGCGTTCGGGCCAGTTCTCCAACCGACGGATGCGCCGCAGCAGGCGCCGCGAGGACGAGCGCAATTCCAGCCATCGCTGCTGAAGGCATGGATCAATCCGATTGACCCGCTGCTCTCGCAACGCTTTCAAGTGTTCCTCCAAGCTGGCGAGTTCGGCCTCCATCTCTGCCACGCAGCCCCGCAATCGATCATCGCTTACCTCGATCGGCAGGAATCCGGCGCCGGCGCACAGATTGCCTGCGACGTAATGCCCGCGAAGCGATCCATCGGCGCGCAAAGGCCTTGCGCGCCCACAGATCTGACAGTGCCCCCGATTCACGCCGCGATAGCCTCGACAATCTCCACCGCCCGGCTGACCGGAACGAAAAGCCGCGTCTGATACTGGATAATCTCGGTAAAGCAGCCCCTGGCCTTCCAGTGCGGCAGTGAGCGCGCTTCGAAGCCGGTAATCTCAAGGCGCTGCTCGCCATTGACCCGCGAACGTTTGAGATTAAGCCCGCGCACGGCGTCGATCGGCACGATCTTGCCCGACATCGCGGCACCCACCAATTCGTCCGGCGCCATGGCGATACGATCATCCAGCCCCAGTTTGGTCAGCAGGTGATTGACGCTATCGGCCGGAACGATACGGCCCAGCAGGCTCCGCCCGTCCTGCGTCACGAGGCGGCGCACCTGCGCTTCATCGCCCAGCAGGTTCCAGATCGGCAGCAGGCGGCCAGTGGCGAGAAACAGTCGTTCGACATGGGGCCGCTGCGCCGCTTCTTCGGCCTCCTGCTCCCACAGCGCCTCGAAGGCCTCAAGGGAGCAATCATCCCAATGGCTCTCGGCCAGTTCCGCCTCGGTGATCGTGGTGTGCCCGTTCGGGCGATAAAGCCGGTAAGTCGGCAAAGCCTTGCCTTCCTCATCGAGCCAGGTGCGATCAGGCACCAGCAGCGCCACCCGGCCCGACCGCCCGTTGCGCATGCTGCGCGCCTTGCCCCCTGCCCTGCGCATCCGTTCACGGATATCGGCCAGCGAGGTGATCTGCGCCGCCCATTGGGCTTCGATGGTCAGCAATTGCGTGGGAGAACTCGGATCCGGGCGCAGGATGCGTTCTTCGACCACGGTCAGCTTGTCGGCACGAATGGTTTCGACACCGGCATCAAAGGTTCCGGCTTTGCGGGCGGCGTCGATGCGGGCTTCGACTAACCCGAGAAACTCGTCGAAAATCGCGTTCTGGAGATGGATCGGCAGGGCAAGTATGCGGTTCAGCCAGCGCTGGATCGGCGGCAGGTTCTGGATCAGACCGCCCTCCTCGCGATCTTCCAGCCGCAGTCCGGTGCGATGGCAAAAATCTGCGAAACTGACGCTGGCCAGTTTGCCACCATGCAGCAGGCGATACCAGCTCAGCAGGGCTTCGCGGGCGTAATCACTCTCGAGATGTGCGACGTGAAGTCGCTTAAGTAATTGTTTGAAAGGAGTTTGACTCATGAATCAAACCTGATGTTTCGTCATCAGTAGCCTACTGGCACATGCGA
>NZ_MKVS01000015.1:0-8011 GCF_001898925.1 Novosphingobium sp. 63-713 | reverse complement strand
GCGCCATTCATATCTGGGCGGCATCAGCCCCCTCGCATTCGAGGCCAAGGTGGCATAGTGAGATAGGTGACCGGCACAAATCCGTTACAAGTCCATAGATCTTCTCGTAGAGATGGCGCGCCTCCGCTTCGGCGCGACTGAGCGAGGTGACGACGAAGCGTGGATTGGGATCGCCCCGGGTCACCTCGGCCTTGCCGACGACGCGGCGCCTGCGGCTCCAACTGTCGAGCGTGCTCCACATGAAGTCCTTGAAGCGCCGCGCCGCCTTGCCGGTGCGGCGGCTATCGTCGGTGGCCTCGGCGAGTTCGGGGGCGATCTCGGCCTCGAGACGCGCGTTGCGGGCGAGACCGAACAGATAATCGACCTTGTTCGCCTCGCACCACGCCATCAGCGCCTCGCGGCAGAAGCCGCTGTCGGCGCGCAGCAGGATGCGCGTCCTTGGCCAGCTACGACGGATCTGCCCGACGATCCGTTCAACCTCCTCGCAGGCGCCCGCCGCACCGTCGATATTAGAACGCCGCAGCTTGGCCGCCAGCAGATGTCGCCCGCAGAAGATGTACAGGGGCAGGTAGCAATAGCGGTCATAATAGCCATGGAACAACCGGCCTTCCTGATGGCCGTGGATCGGATCATCGGTGGCGTCCAGGTCGAGGATGATCTGCTTCGGCGCCTTTTTGTGCGCCTCTGTGAACAGCGTCACGAACAGATCCTCGATCGCCTGCGGATCATGGCTGATCTTGTGGTACCGCGTCGGCTCGGGCCGCGAAAGTTCCAGCCGGTTGAGCGTGCTCTTCCCCGCCAGCGGGGCGCAATCCCGGCGTCCCGCCTCAAGCTTGCCGACCAACGTCGCCATCACCGGATCGTGGCGCAGTTCGTCATGATCATTCAGATCCTCATAGCCCAGCGCGATCCCGAAGATCCGCTGGCTCACCAGGGTCGGCACTTCATGCTCGATCAACTCCGCCCGGCGATGATCCGCAAAGCAGTCCGCAAACCGATCCACCAGCCCGATCGCCCGATCCGTTGCCCCAAGCAGCAGGCTCCCCGCGTCGCTCGTCACCGCGCCGCCATCAAATGCCGCCACCACCGCGCGCGATTCTACGCGTGCAAATTCAAATGACTTTGCGCTACACTCTGTCGGCATCGGGGAAATCCTCTGCTGTCCGGTAAGACTTTGTCGCAGAAGAATTATCTCAGATTCAGAGCCCCGATGCACCTACTTCCGTGAGATATCCGGGCTAGACGGATCACCGACCGATTGATGCTGGGTTCAATAATGAGGGGGGATCGGTCCAAAGGGCTCGCAGGGTCCGCCTTAATGACCGTAACATGCCATACTTCTGGCCGTAGATGATCGAAGCCTACGCCTTTAGCCCATGCCGCCAGCTCATCCGCATTGCGCAAGGGGCGAGTGATCCACACGGCGCCAGATGGCAACAACATGGCCATTTGCGACTGCATCGTTCACCTCCGAAATCACCATTCTCCGCACTTTAGATCAATCGAGCCCATTGCCAAGGTGAAGCCCCTCATCCGTATCTCGAAGCGCAAATGGCGACCGGGGCCGGATTTCCAGCGTGCCTGTCTCCCGAAAGGGGCCGGTAAGGCCTGAAGACCCCACCGGCAGCACCATTATGCAGCCTTGGACATTTCGCCTTCATCGTCGGGCTGCGTGGGAACGGGGGGCAGAGGATTGACAGGGGAAGGCATCCAACTTGCGGGCAGCCGCTCGGCCACCGCCACAGCCAAATCGTTGCGCTTCATCTTGGCACAATTCTCCGCCGCATTCGGACCGCAGGCGTCAGTCAGGATGGCGAGCAAGGCTCCCTTCTTCATGCGGGTGAACACCTCGCATCCCGGCGTCCAGACATCGGCCATATTGAGTCCGGCGGCTCCGGCATAAAGGTCAGCAGTACGCAGCCGGGTTTCATCACCGTCCCCGTTGTGCTGGGTCGCGTCGATGGTGATCGCCACCAATCCAGCGAGAAGCTGCATTTTCTCGGCAGGGTCCATATTCCGAATGGCGGCAAACCGACCTTCATCGGGCACAGCCGCAAATTGTTGGGCCATGGCCGTTTCCACGCGCACGATGCTGCTACCGCCCATCAGTTCGTCATCCACCTCCGGGGCGTGGCGAATGGGCGAAACCGATGCCGCAAGCCGATAGCTGTAAGTTTCATGCAGAAGCTGGGCCGCCATCGTGTCGAGAAGAATATCTAGGGCGAGCGTAGGATCGGAGGCGACGGCCTGCTGCAACGCCAGCGTCCGAATGCCGCTCAACTGTTCGATCAGCGCCTTGGAATAGGGGCCTTCAGCCGCCTTCGGCCTATCGCCCCGGTCGCTATCGTCATCCGAACGCAGCCGGATATAACGAACATCCAGAGCGCCGCGATAATCGATATAGGCAATGACACCGTGCTGCGCGCGCAATTCAGAGGGATAGCTCTGCAAGGCGTTTTCCAGCGCATCGAGGCGGTCATGAAGGTCTGCAAGTTCCTCGCTCTCAGGATCGCTTTCCGTGATCTCATCGATGCGCGCCGAAAGCTGCTCGATTTCAGCCGCCTCGGCCTCACTCGCCTCCCGCTTCACCGGATGGAGCATAGGACGGCAATAGATGTCATCGGGACGTGTGGTGGACGCCTCAACCGACTTCCACCCCATATCGCGCAAATCCGCGCCGATCTCCGCCATCTTAGCCTCGGCAAGCTGTTCGACCAGTTCTGGATCATCGGCATAGCCCGATCCATCCTTGCTGAACAAATCGACGGTGATCGTCCCACCCGCCGCCTCGTAAGCCTCGCGCCCCACAAAGATAAAGGTGCCGCAATCCGTCGCGATCTTTTCGCTGGTGAGCGCCTGCCGAATGCGGTGGGCGTTGTCGCCATGCCGGTTGAACAATTCGACCTGCTGGGCCGGGTCGCTGGTGATGGTGAGCGCACGGGCAGTCTCGATGCTCAACCGATCCTCGCCCATTTCATCGAGCAGCACGGTGGCTAGGCTCCCAAGGCTCAACAGCTTTTTCACATGGGCCTCGGAATAGCCGAAACGCACCGCGATGTCCGCCGCGCTCAACCCGCCCTGATCGCGCAAAGCGGCATAGGCTCTGACCGCATCAGCCGGGTGCATGTCTTCGCGCTGGGCATTCTCGGCAAGCGACAGCTCGACCGCTTCCTCCTTGCTCCGCACCACCACGGCGACGGGATAGGTGCCGGTAATGGCTTTGCGCTTTTTCAGCAGTTCGAGCGCGCGAAAGCGGCGTCCCCCGGCGAACACATGATAGGCCCCATCTTCCTCGTAAGTGGCAAGGTTCTGGATCAGGCCATGGGCTGCGATGTCATCGGCCATGCTTTCGATGGCGCTGGGCTTAACGCGGCGCACGTTGAGCGGGGAAAGGCGAAGCTGCGAGAATTTCACGGTCTGGATAGTCATGATGCTGTTTCCCTTGTTCTGAATAGAGCCGAAGGCGATGGGCTCACCATCGACTTCTGGCCCTCGCCGAGAGCAGGGGTGAATGTGCAGGGACTGGTCGCGGGGGAGGGGGATCTCCCGGCCTGCACCGGAGCGCAGCGCAGAGAAGGTTGGGGACACCCCCGCGATCACCAAGCGGAGCGCGGCACGCGCGCAGACGGCTTGGTCCTTGCGCAGAGGGGGCAGCGCCCCTTCATGACGGGCAAAGACACGCCGCACAGCGGCTCACCTTTTTGGCTTGGCGCGCGCGCGCCCCACGCGTCCCCCACCTATCCCGGCTTGCGGATGGCCAGAACAACCGTGTTCACGTTGGTTCCAGCGTGAGCGAACGAACCGGGGGGCAGATCAAACCACTTGTCTTTGCGGCCCCAGCGACAAACCGGCGCGGCCTGCTCGACAAGCCGGTGCAAGTCCAGATGGCGCTTGTCCTCAGCAAACTCCGCGCGCGCGGACATGATCGCCACCAACACGCCTCCCGGCTTCAAAAACTGGTAGGCGTGGCGCACATGGTCACAGTCTCGGCCGCGATCAAAGGGCGGGTTCATCACCACGCGGTCAAAGGGCGCAAAGTCTGCCGGGTTGAGGGCAAGAAAGTCGCTCTCGATCACGTCCGCAAAGCCGTGGAGAACGCCCAGTTCGTGCGCAAGGCCGGGCTGAATTTCAACGCATGTGACCTCGGCGCCTGCATCACGGGCGGGCCTTGCCAGCGCCGCGCTTCCGGCGCTCGGCTCAAGGATGCGCTCGCCGGGCTGGATCTCGGCGCGTTCGATCACCTTTTTCGCGATGTCCTCGGAGGTGAAAAAGGCCCCGAAGTTCTTTGCCGGGGTAAGGTGGAAGCTGGGGGCGTCCTCGGCCTCGGTGGTGTCATAGCCATCCCCGATCACCTCGCCGTAATACTCGGCCAAGAGGAGATTGACGGTGTTGAGAAGGTCTTTGTTCTCGAACCAGATATGAAGGTTGCCGTTCTTGAAAACCCGCACGCGCCAGTAATCGCCATGGATGACCATTGGCAGATTGGCGCGGTTGCGGCCCGCGTCGGTGACAATGCCCGCGATGCTTTGGCTTTCGGAGACGGGCGGCTTGCCGTCCAGTTCGAGAAAGACGCGCTCAACGTCGCGCAAGATGTCGCGGCGCTCATAGCGATCCCATGAACCCCACTCGTTCAAGGCTCTGTCAATGATGAGTCGCGAACCGATCTTGAAACCGTTATGCGAGCGAAAGCGGCGGTCAAGCTTGGCAAAGACGTTCGCGATGCCGCGCAGGTAGAGTTCGCGGCGGCTGCCCCAGATATTGCCGAAAGTGGCCGAACAGTTTTCAGGGGTGAAGGTGGCGGGCGCATCGCGCAAGCCGTCGTGAAATTCGCGGCGGGCCTGCTCGTCTAACAACTGGTCGAACCCGAGTTGATCCATCAGGGCGCGCCAGCATCGCCGGTCAACGATCTGGGTCAGAACGGTCGTGAAGTTCTCGCGCGCGGGAATCTCGGTGATCTTGCAGGTTTCCCGGTCGGCCTTTTGAAGCGGCTCGGCGGTAATGAAAGCCTTGGTCAGCTTGTCCTCGTAGCGGTCGCCGCTAGTCGAGAGCGCCAGCGTGCCGGCGATGGAAAGCCGCCCGGCTGCATCGCGGATGGCGTGGTAGTGGTCGTAAAGATCGAGCCACATGGCGATGGTCTGGTCGCGCCCCTCGCAAATGTCGGTGATCTGCTGCGGCGTCATGAGTTCCTGACCTGTCCTCGGCTGCTCGAACATGAAACTTCGCTCCTTTTGGTCTGTGCCGTCTGCCTGCGGCTACGGCTCTGACCCGCTGGCGAAGCGCGGGATGGGGAGGGGGAAGCGAAATCGACGAGAGTTGGTGCGGGCCGCAAGCCTAGAGAGGCCCGGCGCACAAGCGCGCCGTCCTGGCCGATCTTGGCGGCAACCCGGTCGTGTCTATTTTGCTTCGGGGAACGAAAGGGCAGTAGCCCTTGGTGTTCCCCCCTTCGCAGGAGGGTGGCGGCTTTGCCGCCTCATTATTGAGCGAGGATCTTCACCCAGCAGGGCTGAAACCGCCACGCGGGTTCAGTCGGAGCGCAGCGGAGATAGAGCCGTGCCGCAAGGCCGCTCCCGCCCCCCCCTGTTCACCCATAATACGGAAATCAGGGCTTTTGCGCGATCAAGGCCATGACGGTTTGCTTGCCATCCATCCACGCAGCGGCAGTGGGGCTTCGCCAGGCGATCATGTCATGGATGCGCTGATAATCGTCGGCGAGATTGCGCGTGAAGATCGGCTCATGATGAGCGATTCTATTTCGTAATCTTCGAATGTTTTGCAGGTCATTATACGCCTGGGCACGGCAATTCGGGATCGTTTGAGCCACCGGCGCACCAGGAAAGAACGTCCGAAAATGTGCATTCCAAATTCGGCCATCCTGCCCAACGGTAAAGATGTTTTCCCAAAAGGCGAATTTCAACTCCGCGATGATCTTTCCGGTCGTCGGGAGATTACTGTCGCATATTTGAAGGTCATATGCAGGATTGTAATGAAACTTCTTTTTCGGACGCGGCAGACTGCGGATAAAGCCGTTAGCGCGAGGCCAATTGGCTCCATGGACGGCTTCAATCGCTTCAGCGATCCCATTGCGCACAGCCACTTCACAAACCTGAAGTGGCACGATGAAGGCTGAAGATACGTCGAGATTCCACTCGTAGAGTTCGAGCGCATTTTTCCGGTCATTGCCCATTGCCTGAAGGTAGGTGGCGAAACGGGGAGCCGATATGACGCCTGGCAGGTCCTGAAGCTCGGCGGGAGAGAAAGGCAACGTTGCTATCCTGTCTGCATACGATGTTGACGAATCTTCAACACCGCCATATAAGGGACCATCGGCTTTGAGAACGCGGGCTAACGCCTCCCCTCATCGTCTAAGGAAATCGAAGGCCCGCCGAAAGGTGGGCCTTTTATTTTTCTGCCCAAGTGCAGGAGATTTCCACCATCACAGACGAGCCGAAGAAGCGCTTCATAGCGGCTCGCTATTAATTTAGGCAACGCTGATCTGCGCGCGCTGGGCGCGCCGCGACAAGGACCCGCCGCGCCCAGCGTCACCGTATATGGTGCAGTGAAATATCATCACACTTTAGAAATCAGTTCCATTTGACAGCTCACAGCTTTCGTTCGTCTGAAGCCCTCCCATTCGCGCATACAATGCGGGTAAAACGAACAAGGTGAGCAAGGTCGCGGAAATCAAGCCTCCGATGACAACCGTCGCCAAGGGCTTCTGCACTTCAGCCCCTGCGCCATGGGGACGAAGCCGAGCGACGCCACCAGCGCTGTCATTGCAACTGGGCGAAGCCGGGCCAACGCGCCTTCGCGACTTGCGGTTACCCGATCCATACCGTTGCGCATCAGATCCTGGATCGAGGTTACCATGACCAGGCCGTTGAGGACGGCGATGCCCGACAAAGCAATGAAGCCCACGGCCGCCGAAATCGAGAAGGGTATGCCGCGCACCGCGAGAGCGAGGACACCGCCAACAAGCGCGAGGGGAACGCCCGTGAACACGATCGCGGCATCCCGCGCGGAACCAAGCGCTCCATAGAGCAGCAAGAGAATTAGCGCGAAACAGGCCGGCACGACCAGGGCAAGCCGTGCACGGGCCGATGCGAGATTCTCGAACTGACCACCCCATTCCAGATAGGTGCCTGCGGGTAGCCGCACGTCGCGCGCGATTGCCGCCTGCGCTTCTTCCACCACGCTCGCGACATCGCGGCCGCGCACATTGGCCTGAATGACAACCCGGCGCTTGCCGTTTTCACGGCTGATCTGGTTAGGACCATCGACGATGCTGATGTCTGCAACACTGACCAGCGGAACCGACGTGCCCGATGGCGTCGGTACAGGGACCTGTCCTAGCCTTTCGAAATTGGCACGATCAACGTCGGACAGGCGGATCACCACAGGGAAGTGGCGATCGCCCTCAAAGATAACACCTGCTTCGCGACCGCCAACTGTCGCAGCAATGGTCGCCTGGACATCCTTCGCGGTAACCCCCAGACGTGCCGCCGCGTCGCGGTTAAAGGCTATATCAAGCATCGGCAGCCCTTCGGTCTGCTCGACCTTCACGTCCTGTGCGCCCTGAGTCTTGCGTAACACCGCCGCGATCCTGTCTGCGACATCGTTCATCTGGCCAAAGTCATCGCCAAACACCTTGACTGCGACATCGCTGCGCACGCCAGCGATCAGTTCGTTGAACCGCATCTGGATGGGCTGCGTCACCTCATAAGAATGACCCGGAACACCTGCGAGTCGCTTCTCGATACGTCCGACGACCTCGGCCTTAGCCTCGCCCGGATCGGGCCATTGCGCGCGGGGTTTGAGCATGATGAAAGTGTCGGTCGCATTGGGCGGCATCGGGTCCGATGCCAGCTCGGCGGTCCCGGTACGCGAGAACACCGTCTTGACCTCGGGCATTCCGGTCAGGTGTTGAGTAGCGCCGAGAATTGACCCGGGAGTGGCAGAAATTATCACTGAGAATTGACCCATGCTTTCCTCGCCCCCGGCTGACAGTCGGGAG